>CAVQGD010000024.1:0-15725 GCA_963711935.1 uncultured Actinomycetota bacterium | reverse complement strand
GACCGGACGGCGAGTCCGGCCGCGGCCTGCTCCTGGTCACCGCACTCGCCGACCGCTGGGGCACCGAGCCGTACCCACCCTCCGGCAAGACCGTCTGGGCGGAGTGCGATAGCCCCGGGGCGAGCGACGAACTGCCAACCGGACGAGCCGAACGGGAGCTGCGGCCATCTGCGCAATCCGCCTGAAGCGTGGTTCCCGTCGTCGGCCGCGCCCCAGGCGTAGTCGGCTGGAGAAACCTCTGTGACACTGACTGAATCAAAGGAGTATGATTGATTCAGCGAGCGAGAGGTGCGGGGGCATGGATCTCAAGGAGATCGGCGAAAGGGTCTCAAGGGAGCGGGCTCAGGCCGGGCTGAGCCAGCGAGAGCTGGCCGTGCGCGCGGAGTTGAGCCAGCCGACACTGGCGAGGATCGAGACGGGAGAGCGGCGCGCCTTGACGCTGGCCGAGCTCGACCGTATCGCCGTGGCACTGGAGATTCCGCTGACCCTGCTGACCAAGGGCAATCCGGTGCGCGAGCGGATGCGGGTGGCGGCGCGGGCTTCCGAAGGCGTCAAGGAGGAGCTGAAGCAGGCTGAGAGGCAAGTCGGTGAGCTCCTGGCGTTGGACGATCGTCTCGACCGGTTCGTACCGGATGGCCGTCGTGCCGGTCGGCAGCGGGCGGCATGGCAAAGGCGAACCTCCATGCCGGTCGCCGACGCGGAGGAGGAAGGTCGCGCCCTGGCTGACAAGGTCAGGGAACGTCTGGGGCTCGGCCTCGGACCTGTGCCCGACATCGCGGAGCTCGTGGAGTCCGCGATCGGCCTGGACACAGCTGCGCTGGAACTGCCGGAAGGGGTCTCCGGCTTCACCGCGCTCGACCCGGACCGCGACGTGACGATCGCAGTGGTCAGAACGTTGGACGTGCCTGAGCGTCAGCGCTTCTCGCTGGCACACGAGGTGGGCCACGTACTGCTGTCGGACAGCGTGGCCACGCACCGGCTCGACGGCAGGCGGACGCCGGCCGAGAGACGGTGCGACGCCTTCGCCCGGCATCTGCTCGCCCCGGCGGAGGGAGTGCGCCGCTGGATGGAGTGCCTCACGGGGGCCGAACCTGGGCGCAAGGAATGCGCCATGGCCGCCCGACACTACGGAGTGAGCCTCCCTGTGCTGCTCATCCAGTGCAAGGAGCTGGGGCTGCTGACCGACGCCCAGGCCGAGAGGATCAAGGGTCCGACCGGGCGCGAGCTCGCGTGGACCTACGGCTGGGGTCCTCAGTACGTCGTGGAGTGCGAGGCAGCGGCACAAGTGCGTCCGCCGCGCCGGATCATGGAGCGAGCTGTCGAGGCGTATCGCGCAGGCCGGATCGGAGTACGGGCCATCGCCGCGCTGAGCAGCGCGGACCCCCGCGCCACCGAGCGGGAACTCCACGAGGCAGGCATCCACCCTCCACAGAGCCCACCGTCGGGGCGGGTTGATGTACACACACTCCTCGCCCGGCGCGGCCGATCTGCACGCCGTCCCACGAACCCGCCCGAGGACGGACAGGAGCAGCGGTCGGAGTGAGCGTTCCGCAGGAACCCGTGGCGGAGGAGAATGCCCCGGGGGAAAGAGAGGACGTCTGCGTCCTGGACGCCGTCGTGTGTGTCCATTTCGCGGGTGCCAACCTCAATCGGGTACTGGTGGCAGCGCTGGAGTCAATGGGGTGGGTCATCCTGGTGCCCGCCGAGGTCTGCAACGAGATCGCGCGCAAGGACGCCAAGTACCCGGGGCTCCGCAAGCGCTGGCTCGCGCTGGAACGCAGTGACCGCATCAGGGTGCTCCCTGCGCTGGAAGTCGACACCGCGCCCGCCCAGATCGTCGAAGTTCTCGAAGAGATCCGTGACCTTGAGTTTGACCAGGCGCTGAGGCAGTCCCGGGACCTCGGAGAGTGCGTGGTCGTGGCACACGGGGTGCATCTGGCTGAGCAGGGACACGAGGTCACCCTGCTCATGGACGACGGAGGCGGGCAGCGGCTCGCCGACGAGTGGTCGCTGCCCCACCTCACGATCGAGGACGTCCTGGTGCTCGCCATCCACGCGGGATGCTTCGAAACTCCGGCCGCACTCAAGCAGGGCTACCGGCGGCTCCAGGAATTCGGCTCGGGTCTGCCGGACTTTCCCCGGACGCCGTTGGCGGAGCACTTCCGGGAGTGGGAGGAGGGGCGGTGAGGACCGCCGGTGTCCCCCGGCTCCATCCGGGGTTGTCAGTGGCCCTCTGAAGGAACAGCTCCGCTGTCGCTGTCACCTCGCCCGGCGGCCCACCTCACGATCAGTGAGCCCGGGTGAACGTCGTCCCGTCGGCCGAGTGGACCGAGTGAGCCGGACGAGGCGCACAGGTGCCGGCCCCCGCTCCACCACAGGGCTTGGAGCACGGCTGGGCCCGGCTTGCACGGCACGGCTGGGCACAGCCCGCACGGCACAATGGGCACCGTGAGCGACAACAGTACGGATCTTGCCGACCTCCTGGGCACGCGGGAGTCCGCGTCCCTTGAGTTCAAACGCACCGCGAAACGCGAGGGGAAACGCGGAGACGCCATCGGTAACGCGGTGTGCGCCATGGCCAACGATTTGTGCGGCCACGGTGGCGGCGATGTCCTCATCGGTGTGGACGACAAGGGTCGCCCTGTCGACGACGTCGACCTGAGCGACCGAGCGCTCCTTCAGCTCACTGACCTGCGGGACGACGGCCGCATCCTCGACCGCCCGTCCCTCACCGTCGACCGGGCCGTCTTCCGGGGCAAGCCGGTCATCCGGCTCCATGTCGAGGCCTGCGCGACTCCACCGGTCCGGTTCGAGGGCGTCATCTGGGTCCGTCCCGGCCCCACCACGCGCAAGGCGAACCGCGAGGACGAACGCGTGCTGGCGGAGCGCCGTCGCACCAAGGACATCCCGTTCGACACCCGGCCGCTGCCTCTCGCCCAGCTCGACGATCTGGATCTCGACCTGTTTCGGCAGTCCTACCTGCCTTCCATGGTCGCGCCCGAGGTCATCGAGGAGAACGGCCGTCCCGTGGACCTCCAGCTGTCGTCCCTCCACCTCCTGACGCCGGACGGTATGCCGACCGTGCTCGGCCTGTTGACGGTCGGCCTCGACCCCGGGAGCCACATTCCCGGGGCGTACCTCCAGTTCGTCCGCTATCAGGGCACGGACCTCGACGCCCCCGTCGCGGACGAGCAGGAACTGCGGCAGAACCTGGTCGGGCTGTCGGCGCGGCTCGAACCCCTTCTGCGGAGCAATCTGCGCACCCGCCTCGTGGAGGACGGCTTCCGTGAGACGCCCCGCCCGGACTATCCGCTGGAAGCACTGCGCGAACTCTGTATGAATGCCCTCATGCACCGGAACTACGAGACCTCGTACGCCCCGACCCGTGTCGTGTGGTTCGACGACCGCATCGAGGTCACCAACTCCGGGGGGCCTTTCGGGCAGGTCCGGAACGACAACTTCGACCGGGTCACCGACTACCGCAATCCTTCCCTCGCCGCCGCGATGAAGGGCCTCGGCTACGTGAACCGGTTCGGCCGGGGCATCGGCCGGGTGAAGAAGGCGCTGGAGAGCAACGGAAACCCACCCGCCGAGTTCCAGGTCGACGACACGTCCTGGGCCGTTGTCATCCGGAGAGCCGCATGACCTCGATCGCGCTGTTCAACAACAAAGGCGGTGTGGGCAAGACGACCCTCACCTACCACCTTGCCCACATGATCAGGCGGCTCGGCCTGAGCGTGCTGGCGGTCGACCTCGATCCCCAGGCCAACCTCACGTCGATGTGCCTGGAGGAGACCGAGATCGAAGAACTGTGGGAGAACTCCTCCGAGCTCATCGACCAGGGTGCGGCCATGGCGGGTCCGCCGGGCACGGGGCGGGTGCGCAGCGGCCAGACCATCGCCGACGCCGTCCGCCCCATCCTGGAGGGCACGGGCGACATCGCGGTCGTCGAGCCGGCCCGGCTGCAGCCGGGCCTCTGGCTGCTGCCGGGCAGTCTCGACCTGAGCCGCTTCGAGGACAAACTGTCCAATGAATGGTCGCGCGCCTACGCGGGCGATGTCGCGGCCATTCGCACGTCCACGTCGTTCCACCGCATCATCGAGCAGGCGGCGCGGGACGTGGACGCCGATATCGTCCTGATCGACGTCGGCCCCAACCTGGGTGCCATCAACCGGGCCGCGCTCATCTCGGCCGACACCGTGCTGATGCCGCTGGCCGCGGACCTGTTCTCCCTGAAGGGCCTGAGCAACCTGGGCCCGACGCTGCGCCAGTGGCGCACCGACTGGCAGTCCCTCGTCCTGCCCAGGGTGCCCGAGGCCATCTCCGCTCCCCGCGCGAGCATGCAGCCGCTGGGGTACGTCATCATGCAGCCGGAAATGCGACTCGACAGGCCGGTCAAGGCGTACGAACGGTGGCTACGGCGCATTCCGGGGGTCTACTCCTCGGCGGTCCTCGGCGAGTCCCCGTCCTCGCGCGATGACGACAGCCACCGCATCGCCACCATGAGGAACTACCGAAGCCTGATGCCCCTGGCGCACGACGCGCGCAAGCCCATGTTCGACCTGAGGCCGGCCGACGGTGCGCTGGGCAGCACCCAGCAGTACGTGAAGACCTGCTTCAAGGAGTTCAAGGCGCTGTCCGAAGGAGTTCTCGCCAGAGTCGAAAACCTTCCCCGGGGTACGAGCGACGCGTCAACGGCTGGTTGGCGTTAGTCCTTCGGCGGTTACGTCCAAACGCGTTCGTCCGAGGGGGAGAGATGCGGTGGCTACTGGGGCGGGTGGGTGCCGAGACGGTTGTGGACCCAGTCGTGGAATGTGCCGATGTGGTGCTCGCTGGGCACCAGTACGCCCCCCTTGGCGTACAGGCGTGAGCTCATCGCCGGCTGGCAGCGCTCGCAGGCGTCGAAGTCCTGCCTGTTGACCCGGTCGAACAGCTCCACCGACCGGCTGACGTCCCTGCCGCTCTCCACTACGCCCTTCAGATACAGCCAGTCGCACTCCACTGTCGTCCGGTCGGCCGCCACGGGGTACATCCGGTGGAAGATCACATGGTCGGGGACCAGGTTGATGAACACCTGCGGCCGCACCGTGATCGCGTAGTACCGGCGGTCCTGGTCCTCGAAGAGCGTGGGGATGCGGTCCAGGCCCGGTGAACCGTCGACGGTGAACCCCTTGATGTCCTCGCCGAACTCCGCGCCGTGTCCCACGTAGTACTGCGCCGCGTAGCCGTCGGCGAACTCCGGCAGCACCTCGGTCAGTTCGGGGTGGATCGTCGCGCAGTGGTAGCACTCCATGAAGTTCTCGATGATCAGTTTCCAGTTCGCCTTCACGTCGTAGACGATCCGCTTGCCGACCTTCAGGCTCTCAAGGTCGTACCGGTCGAGGGACTCCACGTCCCCCAGGCGCGCCACCACGTCCGCGATCACCGTCTCCTCGAACGAGGGCGGGTTCTCGGCCAGGCACACCCACACGTAGCCCAGCCACTCGCGCACCGGCACGCTCGCCAGGCCGTACTCGGTCCGGCTCACCTCCGGCATCTTCGTCAGGTTCGGGGCCGCGACGAGTTTGCCCTCGAGATCGTAGGTCCAGGCGTGGTACGGGCATTGGAACGCCCGCTTCACCTCACCGGACTGCTGTGTGCACAGCTTGGCGCCCCGGTGCCGGCACACGTTGAAGAAGGCGCGCAGGGAGTTGTTCCGTGACCGGGTCACCAGGACGCTCTCCCGCCCCACTTCCACGGTCTTGAACGCACCCGGCTTCTCCAGCTCCGAGGAGCGCGTCACACAGCACCACATCGACTCGAAGATGCGCTCCTGCTCCAGCCGGAAGATCTCCGGGTCCGTGTAGTGGTCACCGGGGAGGGTCGCGATCAGGGTCTTCGGCAGTCCGGTCGCAGTCATGAGTTCCCCTCGAACGCTAGCCACGGAGGCGGGACATGGTCGGGTCGAACAGCGGCTCCTCGGCGACGACCGCGTCGACACGCCGGTCGAAGTAGCCGATGTGCAGGGTGGTGCCGGGGGTGGCGAGTTCCGCGGGCAGCCAGGCGTAGGCGATGCCCTTGCCGATCGTGTAGCCGTAGGCGGCGCTGGTGACGTAGCCGACGGCGCGGTCGCCGTCGTACACCGGCTCCTTGCCCATGACGACCGACTGCGGGTCGTCGATGGTGAGGCAGGTCAGCTTCCGCCGTACGTCGGCCTTGCGGCGCTCCAGGGCCGCCTTGCCGAGGAAGTCGCCCTTGTCGGCTTCGACGGCGAAGCCGACGCCGGCCTCGTACGGGTCGTGCTCGTAGGTCATGTCGGTGCCGAAGGAGCGGTAGCCCTTCTCCAGCCGCAGGCTGTTGAAGGCGCCGCGGCCGGCGCGATGCCGCCCAGTGGCTTGGCCGCCTGCCACAGGGTGTCCCACAGCTTCTGGCCCAGGTCGGCGGTGGTGTACAGCTCCCAGCCGAGCTCGCCGACGTAGCGACAGGCGCATCGCGGTGACGGGGACGGTGCCGATGTGGGCGCGCTTGGCGCGGAAGTACTTCAGGCCGTCGTTTGAGAAGTCCTCGTCGGTGAGCGGGCTGGAGGACCTCGCGGGCGAGCGGGCCCCACAGGCCGATGCAGCAGGTGCCGGGGGTGATGTCGCGGACCTGGACCGAGCCGTCGGCCGGGAGGTGGCGGGTGAACCAGTCCAGGTCCAGGTTGCCGTTGGCGCCGACCTGGAAGAGGTCGCGGCCCAGCCGGGCGACGGTGATGTCGCTGCGGATGCCGCCGTCGTGGTCGAGCAGCAGGCGTGTACGTCACCGAGCCGACCGACTTGTCGACGTTGCCGGTGGTCAGCCGCTCGCAGGAAGGCCGCGGCGCCCGGACCGGTGACCTCGAGCCGCTTGAGGGCCGTCATGTCGTACATCGCGACGGTCTCGCGGGTGGCCTGGGCCTCGGCGCCGACGATCGGCGACCAGTAGCTGGCCGCCCAGTCGTTGGGGGTGGGGATGGTGCGGCCTTCGAGCAGGCGCGCGTTGGCCTCGTACCACTGCGGGCGCTCCCAGCCGTTCGCCTCCAGGAAGAAGGCGCCCAGCTCCCGCTGGCGGGCGTGGAAGGGGCTGGTGCGCAGCGGTCGCGGCTTCCCGGCGGGCTGGAGGGGGTGGAGGATGTCGTAGACCTCGACGAAGTTCTGGCAGTCGCGGGCCAGGACGTACTCCGGGGACGAGCTGGTGCGGCTCGAAGCGGTTGACGTCGCACTCGTGCAGGTCGAAGGACGAGCAGTGAGCCGTCGACCAGCCACTCGGCCACGGCCCGGCCGACGCCGGCGGAGTGGGTGACCCACACGGCCTCGGCGACCCAGAAGCCCTTGACGTCCGGCGACTCGCCGAGCAGCGGGTAGCCGTCGGTGGTGAAGGAGAACAGGCCGTTGATGCCCTCCTCGACCTTGGCCTCCTTCGTCGCGGGCAGCAGGGACTGCGTCTCGGTCCAGGCGTCCGCGAAGTCCTCCTCGGTGAACTTCAGGACCGACGGCATCTCCTCGGCCTCGTCGACGGAGAGGATGTCGTCGGCCGGCGACCGGCATGGGCCGGTGGCCGTAGTAGCCGATGCCGAGGCCGTCGAAGCGGTCGCGGTAGTAGAGGTCGGCGTCCTGGTGGCGCAGGATCGGACGCACCGCCTCCTCGGTCTGGCCCGCCAGCGCCGGTACCGGGCCGGTCCAGGCAAGCTGGTGGGCGAGCGGGGTGAGCGGGAGGTCATGCCCGACCATGCGGGCGATCTTCGGGCCCCAGATACCGGCGCAGCACACGACGATGTCGGCGGGGAGCTCGCCCTGGTCGGTGACGACGCCGCTGACCCGGCCCTCGCTCTGCCGTACGTCGAGGACTTCGTGGCGGGCCAGGAAGCGTACGCCACGCTCGGTGGCCCGGCGGATCTGCGCCTCGACGGCGAGGACGGCCTTGGCGAGGCCGTCCGTCGGCACCAGGAGGCCGCCGAGGACCTTGTCGCGGTTCACCAGCGGGTGCTGCTCGACGCACTCCTCGGCGCTCAGCTGCCGGGCCTCGATGCCCCAGGCGGTGAGCCAGCCGTGGCGGCGGTGCAGTTCCGCGAGGCGCTCGGCGGTGGTCGCCACCTCGAGGCCGCCGACCTGCAGGAAACATGGCTTGCCGTCGACGTCGAGCGAGCAGAACTTCTCCACGGTGTAGCGGGCCAGCTCGGTCATCGTCTTGGAGGGGTTCGTCTGGAAGACCAGGCCCGGGGCGTGCGAGGACGATCCCCCGGTGGCGGGGAGCGGGCCCTGGTCGACGACGGTCACCTCGGTCCAGCCGCGCGCGGAGAGCTCGTCCGCGAGCGCCGCTCCCACGACGCCCGCTCCGATGATGACCACCCGGGGTCCCGCCATCGCCGCACCTCCGATAGAGAACCAGTCCAGTCGGTTCGGTTGCCGTGTGCGCAACGTGCTTCAGGTTGCGCAACTCAATGTGCCCGCCGTGGGGAGGGGTGTCAAGAGGCCCGTGACGTCGGAGAACAACCCCGGCCACGGCGGTGCCCGGCGATACACGGCGATACACGGCATCGCCCGGCGATACACGGCATCGCCCGGCGGTGCCCGGCGATGCCCGGTGGGCGGCGTACGCAGGTGCACACCGCCCGCCGGGCATGTCCGTGCGTCCGTCCGGAACCGCGCGGGCACGTGCGGGACCGGGCACGTGCGGGACCGGCACGTGCGGGACCGGCACGTGCGGGACGACGCGGCAGCCGTGGCCGCTCAGGGCCGGGTGTTTACAGGGGTGTTGTTTACTGCGCGTATAGTTTTACTGTGAGCAACTACAATCCAGACGCTGAAATGACAGGTCCGCAGACCGGCGGGGTGCAGTCCGTCGACCGCGCCATCAGCGTGCTGGAGATCCTGGCCCAGCGCGGCGAGGCCGGAGTCAGCGAGGTCGCCGCCGAGATCGATGTGCACAAGTCCACCGCCTTCCGGCTGCTGGGCGCACTGGAGGCGCGCGGTCTGGTGGAGCAGGCGGGCGAGCGCGGCAAGTACCGCCTCGGTTTCGGCATCGTGCGCCTGGCCGGCGCGGTCACGGAATGTATCGACATCACGCAGCAGGGCCGTCCGGTCTGCGAGCGCCTCGCCGAGGAGCTCGGCGAGACCGTCAACATCGCCATGAGGCAGGAGCAGTACGCGATCAACCTGTACCAGGTGCGCGGCCGGGGGTCGGTCACCGCGTACAACTGGGTCGGTCAGCTGACCCCGTTGCACGCCACCTCCAGCGGCAAGATCCTGCTGGCTCACATGCCCGCCAAGGAGCGCGCCGCGCTCTTGTCCGAGACCGCCCTGAAGAAGATGACCCCGCACACCCTGACCGCGAAGACGAAGCTCGAGAAGCACCTCACCGAGGTGCGGGAGCGTGGCTACTCGTGGACCGTGGAGGAACTGGACATAGGGCTCCACGCCATGGCCGCGCCGGTTCGCGACCGCGACGGAAGGGTCGTCGCGGCCCTCAGCGCGTCCGGCCCTTCGTTCCGGCTCACCGAGGAGCGCATGCACGAGCTCGCCCCGATACTGATCAAGGGCGCGGAGGAGATCAGCCACCGGATGGGCCACCTGGGCTGAGCGGGACCGTACACCGCCGTCGACCACCACAGTCGACCACCACCATCGACCACCGCCATCGACCACCGCCGTCGGCCACCGCAGGAGATGCCGTGTCGGCGGTGTCAGGACCGCGCTGCCGCGAGTTGCTTGCGCCAACGCGTGAACAGCCGGGGCTGGTTCATCCCCAGTACGGCGACCGGATGACCGGCACGCCGGTAGACGGCCAGGACGTTGCGGTCGTCCGGGGCGCCTTCCTCGACCGTCACGCTGTCGGCGCCGTCGGCGTGACCGGCGAACTGGATCTTCACGCCGTACTGGTCCGACCAGAAGTACGGCGGCCGGGGCACACCCGGTTCGCTCGCGCTCCCCGCCAGCAGTGCGGCAACGGCCGCCTCGGGGCGCTCCTTGGCGCCGGTCCAGTGCTCGACCCGGCGATAGACCCCCACGCGAGGGTCGTACCAGGAGGCGCAGTCACCGACCGCCACCACGCCCGTCAGGCTGGTACGGCCGTCCGCACCGCAGGTGACGCCATTGTCGAGGAGGAGGCCGGATCCTTCCAGCCACTCCACGCAGGGGCGCGCGCCGATACCGACGACGACGAGGTCGGCCGGGAGGGTGCGGCCGTCCTCAAGCTGGACGGCGTGGACCCGCCTCTCGCCGCTCAGTGCCTTGACGCCCACACCGCACAACAGACGTACGCCGTGGTCCTCGTGGAGAGCGGAGACGATACCGCCCATGGCCTCACCGAGCGGAGCGGCGAGCGGCGTCGGTGCCGCTTCGACGACCGTCACGTCAAGGCCGAGGGCATACGCGGTGGAGGCGACCTCGGCGCCGATGAATCCGCCGCCGATCACGACCAGCCGTCCGCCCAGGGCCAGGTCGTCCCGCAGGGCACGGGCGTCGTCCAGGGTGCGCAGGACGTGGACTCCGGCCAGGCCGTCGCAGCCGGGCAGCTGCCGTGCGGTGGCGCCGGTCGCGAGGACGAAGCCGTCGGCCCGGATCTTTCTGCCGTCGACGAGCCGGACGGCGCGCTCCGTGCGGTCCAGCCCGGTGGCGCGGGTGCCGAGCAGCCATTGCGCCCGCAGGTCCTCCTCGTCCGTCTCGAGCGCGAGGTCGGCTTCGCCGATACCGCCGGCCAGGAACTCCTTGGACAGCGGGGGCCTGTCGTACGGACGGTGGGTCTCGTCACCGATGACGATCAGCCGCCCGTCGTAGCCCTGCTTGCGCAACGAGCGCGCTGCCGACAGGCCGGCCAGCGAGGCGCCTACCACGGCCACGGTCCTCACGTGAGACCTCCGACGAGCCGGGACGCGACACAGGGCGGCAGGTTGGGGGCAGCTGTGGACACCTGGACGTAGACCATGCCGTCCTCGATGAGGACCTCGTGGGTCCGGACCGGGAGCTTGGCCGGCGGGGCGTCGACGGCACCGGTCCTCAGGTCGAACTTCGAGGCATGCAGCGGGCATTCCACCTCGCAGCCCTCCAGCCAGCCATCGGCGAGCGAGGCGTCCTGGTGGGTGCAGGTGTCGTCGAGGGCGAAGACCTCGCCGTCGTCGGTGTGGAACACCGAGACCGGCGGGTCGATATCGAGCCGGAAGGCCTCACCTCGCGGGAGATCCGCGAGACGGCACACGGGAATCATCATGACACCTCGGTGCGTATAGCGAAACGGATTGCGGTGAACGCAACGTCAGTTTGAGGGCGGTCCCAAACCCTTGTCAAGGCGCCCAAAGGGCCCGGCCGCAGCGGTCACCAGCCGCGGGTCGCCCACTTGTGGAGGTGCGGTGATTCGGCGGCGATGCTGGTGCTCTCGCCGTGTCCGGTGTGGACGACCGTCTCGCCCGGGAGCGTCAGCAGCCGGTCACCGATCGAGGTGATGATCGTGCCGAAGTCGCTGTACGAGCGCCCGGTCGCGCCGGGCCCTCCCGCGAACAGCGTGTCGCCGCTGAACAGCGCTTCCCGTTCGGGCGTGTACAGGCACACGGCCCCCGGAGCGTGTCCGGGCGTGTGGAGGACGCGCAGGCCGATGCCCGCCACCTCGATCACGTCGCCGTCGGCGAGCGCGCCCTCGGGCTGCCGGTTCGGGTGCGTCATCCTCCAGAGCACCTGGTCGTGGGGGTGCAGGAGGATGGGCGCGCCGGTGGCGTCCGCGACGGCCGGCGCCGCGTTCACATGGTCGTCGTGGGCGTGGGTGCACACGATGGCCGACAGGCGGCGGTCGCCGATGGCGGCCAGGATGGCCCCGGCGTCGTGTGCCGCGTCGATGACGACGGCCTCGTCGTCATCACCGACGATCCAGACGTTGTTGTCGACTTCCCAGGTGCCGCCGTCGAGGCTGAAGGTCCCGCTGGTGACGAGGCGCTCGATGCGCGGTGCCCCGGCCATCACAGCACCACCACGGAGCGCAGTACGTCACCGCGGCGCATCTTCTCGAACGCCTCCTCCACGTCACCGAGGCCGACGGTCTCGGAGACGAACGCGTCCAGGTCGAAACGCCCCGACAGGTACAGGTCGATGAGCGCCGGGAAGTCGCGGGAGGGCAGGCAGTCGCCGTACCAGCTGGACTTCAGCGAGCCGCCGCGCCCGAAGACGTCGAGCAACGGCAGCTCCACGGTCATCTCCGCAGTGGGCACTCCGACCAGCACAACCGTGCCGGCCAGGTCGCGGGCGTAGAAGGCCTGCTTGTACGTCTCGGGACGGCCGACCGCCTCGACGACCACGTCCGCGCCGAAGCCCCCGGTCAGCTCGCGCACCGCCTCCACGACGTCCGCCTTCGTGCCGTCGACCGTGTGGGTGGCCCCCATGGTCATGGCCCGCTCCAGCTTGCGCCGGTCGAGGTCGACGGCGATGACCTTGGTCGCGCCGGCGAGCCTCGCTCCCGCGACGGCGGCCATTCCGACCCCACCGCAGCCGATGACGGCGACGGAGTCCCCGCGGCTGACGGCGCCGGTGTTCACAGCCGCGCCGAAGCCCGCCATGACGCCGCATCCGAGCAGGCCGGCGGCGGCCGCCGGAGCCGCCGCGTCCACCTTGGTGCACTGCCCGGCGGCTACCAGCGTCTTCTCCGCGAAGGCACCGATGCCGAGCGCGGGTGAGAGGGGGGTGCCGTCGAGCAGCGTCATCGGCTGCGTCGCGTTGTGGGTGGAGAAGCAGTACCAGGGTGTGCCCTTGGCGCAGGCCCGGCACTGGCCGCAGACCGCACGCCAGTTCAAGATGACGAAGTCACCCGGCGCGACGCCTGTGACACCCTCGCCGACGGCCTCGACGCGGCCCGCCGCCTCGTGCCCGAGGAGGAAGGGGAAGTCGTCGTTGATCCCTCCCTCCCGGTAGTGCAGATCGGTGTGGCAGACGCCGCACGCCTCGATCCTGACCAGCGCCTCACCCGGACCGGGGGCGGGGACGAGGATCGTTTCGACGGAGACCGGTGCGCCCTTCTCCCGGGCGATGACGGCACGAACCTCATGAGCCATGGGCTACTCCTTCGAGCGGGAAACTCTCGCATGCATGTTGCCTCATGCGATACATATATCTCGATACGCAACCGAGCATCGGTGAGGAAGAGCCGAGGGTCAAGAGGTCCCTCTCCGGACCAACGGCGAGACGGACGGGGAGAGCGGACGGGGAGAGCGGACCCCTGTCGAAGCCTGGGCGACCACGAGATATCTTGATGTCGAGCAATGTTGCAGACGTGGAGCGGAGCACCGGTGACTGACTCGACCATCATCTATACGCACACTGACGAGGCCCCGGCCCTGGCGACGTATTCGTTCCTGCCGGTGATCCAGGCGTACGCCTCGACGGCCGGGGTCACTGTCGAGACCCGTGACATCTCCCTGGCCGGGCGGATCATCGCCAGCTTCCCCGAGCACCTCGAGGAGGGCCAGCGCATCGACGACGCCCTCGCCGAGCTCGGCGAGCTGGCCAAGACGCCCGAGGCGAACATCATCAAGCTGCCGAACATCTCGGCGTCGATCCCGCAGCTGAAGGCCGCGATCGCCGAGCTGCAGGAGCAGGGCTACGCGCTGCCGGACTACCCGGACGACCCGAAGACCGACGAGGAGCGCGACATCCGCGCCCGCTACGACAAGGTCAAGGGCAGCGCCGTCAACCCGGTGCTGCGCGAGGGCAACTCCGACCGCCGCGCCCCCGCCTCGGTGAAGAACTACGCCAAGGCCCACCCGCACCGCATGGGCGCCTGGACCGCCGAGTCGAAGACGAACGTCGCGCACCATGGGCGTGCGACGACTTCCGCTCCACCGAGAAGTCCGCGGTCATCGCCGAGGCCGGCACCCTGCGCATCGAGCTCGTCGGGCGACGACGGCACCACCACCGTGCTGCGCGAGTCGGTACCCGTGCTCGCCGGCGAGGTCGTCGACGCCTCCGTCATGCGCGTCGCCGCGCTGCGCGAGTTCCTCGACCGCGCAGGTCGCCCGCGCCAAGGCCGAGGGCGTGCTGTTCTCCGTGCACCTCAAGGCCACGATGATGAAGGTCTCCGACCCGATCATCTTCGGCCACGTCGTGCGCGCCTTCTTCCCGAAGACGTTCGCCAAGTACGGCGAGGCGCTCGCCGCGGCCGGCCTGACCCCGAACGACGGCCTCGGCGGCATCTTCAAGGGCCTGGAGTCGCTGCCCGAGGGCGCCGAGATCAAGGCGTCCTTCGAGGCCGAGCTCGCCGAGGGCCCGGCGCTGGCGATGGTCGACTCCGACCAGCGGCATCACCAACCTGCACGTCCCGACGCGACGTCATCGTCGACGCCTCCATGCCGGCCATGATCCGCACCTCCGGCCACATGTGGGGCCCGGACGGCCAGGAGGCCGACACCCTCGCGGTCCTCCCGGACAGCAGCTACGCCGGCATCTACCAGGTCGTCATCGACGACTGCCGCGCGAACGGCGCCTACGACCCGTCCACGATGGGCTCGGTCCCGAACGTCGGCCTGATGGCGCAGAAGGCCGAGGAGTACGGCAGCCACGACAAGACCTTCGAGATCCCGGCCACCGGCACGGTCCGCGTCGTCGACGGCAGCGGCAACGCCGTCCTGGAGCAGACCGTCGCCGCCGGCGACATCTTCCGCATGTGCCAGACCAAGGACGCCCCGATCCAGGACTGGGTCAAGCTCGCCGTCACCCGCGCCCGCGCCACCGGCGACCCGGCCGTGTTCTGGCTGGACGAGAGCCGCGCCCACGACGCCAACCTCATCGCCAAGGTCAAGCACGTACCTGCCGGAGCACGACACCGAGGGCCTGGACATCGAGATCCTGTCCCCGGTCGAGGCGACCAAGCTCTCCCTGGAGCGCATCCGCCGCGGCGAGAACACCATCTCGGTCACCGGCAACGTGCTGCGCGACTACCTGACCGACCTGTTCCCGATCCTGGAGCTGGGCACCAGCGCCAAGATGCTCTCGGTCGTCCCGCTGATGAACGGCGGCGGCCTGTTCGAGACCGGCGCCGGCGGCTCCGCGCCGAAGCACGTCCAGCAGCTCGTCAAGGAGAACTACCTGCGCTGGGACAGCCTGGGCGAGTTCCTCGCGCTGGCGGTCAGCTTCGAGCACCTCGCGCAGACCACGGGCAACGCCCGCGCCCAGGTCCTCGCCGACACCCTCGACCGCGCCACGGCGACCTTCCTCAACGAGGACAAGTCGCCGAGCCGCGCGTCGGCGGCATCGACAACCGCGGCAGCCACTTCTACCTCGCCCTGTACTGGGCGCAGGAGCTGGCCGAGGCAGACCGACGACGCGGAGCTGGCCAAGGCGTTCGCTCCGCTCGCCGAGACGCTCGCCGCGCAGGAGCAGACGATCGTCGACGAGCTGCTCGCCGTCCAGGGCACGCCGGCCGACATCGGCGGCTACTACCAGCCCGACCCGGCCAAGGCCGCGGCCGTCATGCGCCCGTCGGCGACCTTCAACGAGGCGCTCGCGACGCTCGGCTGACAACCGTCAGCGGACCGGTTGCGCACCTGAACCGCCCCGGCCGGGATCTCCCGGCCGGGGCGGTTCGTTCAGCCCTGGGCCGCGGCCCGCGCCAGCCGCCCCGTCGCCCTCGTGCCCGCCTCTCATGCCCGTTCGGAGCGGCCGCCGTCGATCGTCACCACCGTGGCGTTGATGTACGACGCCTCGTCGGAAAGGAGGAAGGCGGCCAGGGCGGCGACCTCGTCGGGGCGGCCGAAC
>CAVQGD010000023.1:0-36092 GCA_963711935.1 uncultured Actinomycetota bacterium | reverse complement strand
GCTGACCTCGTAGTCCACGAACGGGTAGTCCTCGGGCAGCAGCTCGTTGAAGAGCGCACGGCCCAGCGTGGTCTCCAGGCGGAAGCTGTCACCCTGCTGCCACGTCCCCTCCCCGGTGAAGCCGTCGCTTTCTTCCTGAGCCGGCGGGGTCCAGCCGCGCGGCGGGATGGTGCCCACCGGGAAACGGATGTCCACGCGCGACTGCAGCGACAGCTCACCGGCGTCGAACGCCATGATCGCCTCGGCCACGGACGAGAAGGACCGCTTCTCACCCTTGGCCTCCCGCATCTCGCTGTCGGTGGTGAGGAAGAACAGACCGAGGACCATGTCCTGGGTCGGCATCGTCACCGGACGGCCGTCGGCGGGCTTGAGGATGTTGTTCGAGGACAGCATCAGGATGCGGGCCTCGGCCTGCGCCTCCGCGGACAGCGGCAGGTGCACGGCCATCTGGTCACCGTCGAAGTCCGCGTTGAACGCGGTGCAGACGAGCGGGTGGATCTGGATGGCCTTGCCCTCGACCAGCTGCGGTTCGAAGGCCTGGATGCCGAGGCGGTGCAGGGTGGGCGCGCGGTTCAGCAGAACCGGGTGCTCGGCGATGACCTCTTCGAGGACGTCGTACACGACCGTGCGGCCGCGCTCCACCATGCGCTTCGCGCTCTTGATGTTCTGCGCGTGGTTCAGGTCCACCAGGCGCTTCATCACGAACGGCTTGAAGAGCTCCAGCGCCATCGCCTTCGGCAGACCGCACTGGTGCAGCTTCAGCTGCGGACCGACGACGATCACGGAACGCGCCGAGTAGTCGACTCGCTTGCCGAGCAGGTTCTGCCGGAAGCGGCCCTGCTTGCCCTTCAGCATGTCGCTGAGGGACTTCAGCGGGCGGTTACCGGGACCGGTCACCGGACGGCCGCGACGACCGTTGTCGAAGAGGGCGTCAACAGCTTCCTGAAGCATGCGCTTCTCGTTGTTGACGATGATCTCGGGCGCGCCGAGGTCGAGAAGCCTCTTCAGACGGTTGTTGCGGTTGATCACACGGCGGTACAGGTCGTTCAGGTCGGAGGTCGCGAAGCGGCCACCGTCCAGCTGCACCATCGGACGCAGGTCCGGCGGGATGACCGGCACGCAGTCGAGCACCATGCCCTTGGGGCTGTTGGAGGTCTGCAGGAAAGCAGACACGACCTTCAGCCGCTTCAGGGCGCGGGTCTTCTTCTGCCCCTTGCCGGTACGGATGATCTCGCGGAGGCGCTCAGCCTCCTCCTCCAGGTCGAAGGACTCCAGGCGCTTCTGCAGGGCAGCCGCACCCATCGAACCGTCGAAGTAGGTACCGAAGCGGTCACGCAGCTCGCGGTAGAGGAGCTCGTCGCCCTCGAGGTCCTGGACCTTGAGGTTCTTGAACCGGCTCCACACCTCGTCGAGGCGGTCGATCTCGCGCTGCGCACGGTCACGCAGCTGCTTCATCTCACGCTCGGCGCCTTCACGCACCTTACGGCGCACATCGGCCTTGGCGCCCTCGGCCTCCAGCTCGGCCAGGTCGGTCTCGAGCTTCTTGGCGCGGGCCTCCAGGTCGGCGTCCCGGCGGTTCTCGATCTGCTGCCGCTCGACGGAGACGTGGGCCTCCAGAGAGGGCAGGTCGCGCGTACGGCGCTCCTCGTCGACGTACGTGATCATGTACGCCGCGAAGTAGATGACCTTCTCCAGGTCCTTCGGGGCGAGGTCGAGCAGGTAGCCGAGCCGCGACGGCACACCCTTGAAGTACCAGATGTGCGTGACAGGGGCTGCCAGCTCGATGTGGCCCATCCGCTCACGGCGCACCTTCGCGCGCGTGACCTCGACGCCACAGCGCTCGCAGATGATGCCCTTGAAGCGAACGCGCTTGTACTTGCCGCAGTAGCACTCCCAGTCCCGGGTCGGGCCGAAGATCTTCTCGCAGAAGAGGCCGTCCTTTTCGGGCTTGAGGGTGCGGTAGTTGATGGTCTCGGGCTTCTTGACCTCGCCGTGGCTCCACTGACGGATGTCGTCAGCGGTAGCCAGACCGATCCGGAGCTCGTCGAAGAAGTTGACGTCGAGCACTATGCGTCAATCCCTCTCAGGGTTGTAAGTCTTGGGGTCTGAAACGGGGGTCCTGGGGTCGGCCGGGGCTTCATTGCTGAGCCCCGGCCGAACTCCCGTCAGACCTCTTCGACGCTGCTCGGCTCACGCCGGGACAGGTCGATGCCGAGCTCCTCCGCGGCGCGGAAGACGTCCTCGTCGGTGTCACGCATCTCGATGGACATACCGTCGCTGGACAGCACCTCCACGTTCAGGCAGAGCGACTGCATCTCCTTGATGAGCACCTTGAAGGACTCGGGGATACCGGGCTCGGGGATGTTCTCGCCCTTGACGATGGCCTCGTAGACCTTCACGCGGCCGGTGACGTCGTCGGACTTGATGGTCAGCAGCTCCTGGAGGGCGTATGCGGCGCCGTAGGCCTCCAGCGCCCACACCTCCATCTCGCCGAACCGCTGGCCACCGAACTGGGCCTTACCACCCAGCGGCTGCTGAGTGATCATCGAGTACGGACCGGTCGAGCGGGCGTGCAGCTTGTCGTCGACCAGGTGGTGCAGCTTGAGGATGTACATGTACCCGACCGAGATCGGGTCCGGGAACGGCTCGCCGGAGCGGCCGTCGAACAGCCTCGCCTTGCCGGACGGGAGGACCATGCGGTCGCCGTCGCGGTTCGGGATGGTGTGCTCCAGCAGACCGGCCAGCTCGTCCTCACGGGCACCGTCGAACACCGGGGTGGCGACGTTGGTACGCGGGGCGACCTGGTCGGCGCTCGATGGCCTGGAGGCGCTGCGCCCACTCGTCGCCGAGTCCGGAGACGTCCCAGCCCTGGCTGGCGAGCCAGCCGAGGTGGATCTCCAGGACCTGTCCCGGGTTCATTCGGGACGGCACACCGAGCGGGTTGAGGATGATGTCGACCGGGGTGCCGTCCTCCAGGAACGGCATGTCCTCGATCGGCAGGATCTTCGAGATGACACCCTTGTTGCCGTGACGGCCGGCGAGCTTGTCGCCGTCGGTGATCTTGCGCTTCTGCGCGACGTAGACGCGGACCAGCTGGTTCACGCCCGGCGGCAGCTCGTCGCCCTCCTCGCGGTCGAAGACGCGGACGCCGATGACCTTGCCGGTCTCGCCGTGCGGCACCTTCAGCGAGGTGTCACGGACCTCACGGGCCTTCTCACCGAAGATCGCGCGCAGCAGACGCTCCTCGGGCGTCAGCTCGGTCTCACCCTTCGGGGTGACCTTGCCGACGAGGATGTCGCCGGCGATGACCTCGGCACCGATACGGATGATGCCGCGCTCGTCGAGGTCGGCGAGGACCTCCTCGGAGACGTTCGGGATGTCCCGGGTGATCTCCTCGGGGCCGAGCTTGGTGTCACGGGCGTCGACCTCGTGCTCCTCGATGTGGATCGAGGAGAGGACGTCGTCCTGGACCAGGCGCTGGCTGACGGATGATCGCGTCCTCGTAGTTGTGGCCCTCCCAGGGCATGAAGGCGACCAGCAGGTTCTTGCCGAGCGCCATCTCACCGTTCTCGGTGGCCGGACCGTCGGCGAGGACCTGGCCCTCGATGACCCGGTCGCCCTCGTGGACGATGACCTTCTGGTTGACCGAGGTGCCCTGGTTGGAGCGGGCGAACTTGGCCAGGCGGTACGTGATGTACGTGCCGTCGTCGTTGGCCGACGGTGACGTAGTCCGCGGAGACCTCCTGGACCACACCGGCCTTCTCGGCCTTGATCACGTCGCCGGCGTCGACGGCGGAGCGGTACTCCATGCCGGTGCCGACGAGCGGGGACTCCGCCTTGATCAGCGGAACGGCCTGGCGCATCATGTTCGCGCCCATGAGGGCGCGGTTGGCGTCGTCGTGCTCCAGGAACGGGATCATGGCGGTCGCGACCGACACCATCTGGCGCGGCGAGACGTCCATGTAGTCCACGTCGTCACCGGGCGACATAGTCGACCTCGCCGCCACGGCGGCGGACCAGCACGCGGGCCTCGGCGAAGCGCATGTCGTCCGTCAGCGGTGGCGTTGGCCTGCGCGATGACGAAGCGGTCCTCCTCGTCGGCCGTCAGGTAGTCCACCTCGTCGGTGACGACTGACCGTCGACGACCTTGCGGTACGGCGTCTCGACGAAGCCGAACGCGTTGACCCGGCCGTACGAGGCGAGCGAGCCGATCAGACCGATGTTCGGGCCTTCAGGGGTCTCGATCGGGCACATGCGGCCGTAGTGCGACGGGTGCACGTCACGGACCTCGAAGCCGGCCCGCTCACGGGACAGACCACCCGGGCCAAGCGCCGACAGACGGCGCTTGTGGGTGAGACCCGACAGCGGGTTGTTCTGGTCCATGAACTGGGACAGCTGGCTGGTGCCGAAGAACTCCTTGATGGAGGCGACGACCGGCCGGATGTTGATCAGGGTCTGCGGCGTGATCGCCTCGACGTCCTGCGTGGTCATGCGCTCACGGACGACGCGCTCCATACGCGCCAGACCCGTACGGACCTGGTTCTGGATGAGCTCGCCGACGTTGCGCAGACGACGGTTGCCGAAGTGGTCGATGTCGTCGGTCTCGACGACGATCGTCGAGCCGTTGTCGCCGACCGTCTCGGTCTCGCCCGCGTGCAGCTTCACCAGGTACTTGATCGTCGCGATGACGTCCTCGACGGTCAGGACGCCGGCGTCGAGCGGCGCGTCCGCCGCCGAGCTTCTTGTTGACCTTGTAGCGGCCGACCTTGGCGAGGTCGTAGCGCTTCGGGTTGAAGTAGAGGTTCTCGAGCAGCGTCTGCGCGGCCTCACGGGTCGGGGGCTCGCCCGGACGCAGCTTGCGGTAGATGTCGAGCAGCGCGTCGTCCTGGCCCTGGGTGTGGTCCTTCTCCAGGGTGGCGCGCATGGACTCGTACTCGCCGAACTCCTCGAGGATCTGCTCGGTGGTCCAGCCGAGCGCCTTGAGCAGGACGGTCACGGACTGCTTGCGCTTGCGGTCGATGCGGACACCGACCATGTCGCGCTTGTCGATCTCCATCTCCAGCCAGGCACCCCGGGACGGGATGATCTTGGCGGAGAAGATGTCCTTGTCGGACGTCTTGTCGATGGAGGAGTCGAAGTAGACACCCGGCGAGCGGACCAGCTGCGAGACCACGACACGCTCGGTGCCGTTGATGACGAAGGTGCCCTTGTTCGGTCATGAGCGGGAAGTCGCCCATGAAGACCGTCTGGGACTTGATCTCGCCGGTCTCGTTGTTGGTGAACTCGGCGGTGACGAAGAGCGGGGCGGCGTACGTGAAGTCGCGCTCCTTGCACTCGTCGATGGAGTTCTTCGGCGGCTCGAAGCGGTGGTCGCGGAAGGTCAGCGACATCGACCCGGAGAAGTCCTCGATCGGGGAGATCTCCTCGAAGATCTCCTCCAGACCGGACTTGGTGGGGACGTCCTGTCCGCTCTCCAGAGCCGCCTCGACACGAGCCTTCCACGCGTCGTTGCCGAGCAGCCAGTCGAAGCTCTCGGTCTGCAGCGCGAGAAGGTTCGGAACCTCGAGGGGCTCCTTGATCTTTGCAAAGGAGATGCGCAGCGGGGCGGTGCTGGCGCCGTTGTTCGTATTCGCGGTCGAGGCAGTGCGCGAGGCGGCCAAGAGGGGGTCCTTCCGAGGGCTCGGACTCACTACGCGCGTACCGGCCCCTCAACCGGGCACAGAGACAGTGTTGAACAGCCGCCAGGTCAGGGACTATTCAATCGTCAGTGCTCAAGCGAGGGCATGCCCCTGGTGACGGGCAGGAAGCAGCTAACAGGCAGCGCAAAGGGTCAGTGTAGCCACTTGGCCCACTGATGTCCAGTGTCTTTTGCGGACCTTGGAAATCCATCGTTGTTCTCAACACCTGTGGCAAGCCACGCCCTCAATGCACATCGATACTTCCCTCTTCGCCGTCGATCCATGCCTCGGATCCGGATCGTTGTGACGACGCGTCCTGAGAATTGCGCGCTGCGTGCAGTTCGTCAAGGCCCCGTGCCCGAGCCAGGTGCCGCGATCGTCACTCGCAGCGGGTCACCGGGGGCATCCGGAGGCACGACGAAGATCACCATACTCGTCGCACCCCGCAGTGCAAGGCAGCCGTCCCGCGACGTCCGGAAACGCCGAAGAGCGACCACCCACTGGATGATCGCTCTTCAGTGCGTTTGCGTTACAGCCTGCGGAAGGCTGCGTCACGGACGCCGTGCGGCCGTAGCCGACTCGGAGACTTACTTGACCTCGACGGAGGCGCCGGCGCCCTTGAGGGACTCGGCGGCCTTCTCGGCGGCCTCCTTGGCGACCTTCTCGAGGACCGGCTTCGGGGCGCCGTCCACGAGGTCCTTGGCCTCCTTCAGACCCAGGGAGGTCAGCTCACGCACGACCTTGATGACCTGGATCTTCTTGTCGCCGGCGCCGGTGAGGATGACGTCGAACTCGTCCTGCTCCTCGGGCGGCCTCGGCGGCGGCGCCACCAGCCGGGCCACCGGCGACGACGACCGGCGCCGGCAGCGGCGGCGGTGACGTCGAACTTCTCCTCGAAGGCCTTCACGAACTCGGAGAGCTCGATGAGGGTCATCTCCTCGAACTGCGCGAGCAGGTCTTCCTGGCTGAGCTTCGCCATGATGGGCGATCCTTCCACTAATTCGGCTGGTGCCGGATGTACATGTCTGGCGGGCGTACGTTCGGCCCGCTGCGACCGTGCGCGTCAGGCGGCGGTCATGTCGCGAGCCGAATTACTCGGCACCGCCCTGCTCGTCCTGCTTGGCACGAAGCGCGTCCGCGGTGCGGACGAACTTCGACGGGAGCGCCTGGAAGACCGCGGCAGCCTGGGACTGCTTGGCCTTCAAGGCACCCGCCAGCTTGGCGAGCAGAACCTCGCGGGACTCGAGGTCCGCAAGCTTCTTGATCTCGTCGGCGGACAGCGCCTTGCCGTCAAGGACACCGCCCTTGATGACGAGGTTGGGGTTGTCCTTGGCGAAGTCACGAAGACCCTTCGCCGACTCACCGGGTCACCGGTGACGAAGGCGACCGCCGTCGGACCGTTGAACAGGTCGTCGAGCGTGGTGATCCCGGCCTCGTTGGCCGCGATCTTGGTCAGCGTGTTCTTCACCACGGCGTACTGGGCGTTCTCACCGAGCGAACGGCGCAGCTGCTTGAGCTGGGCCACGGTGAGACCCCGGTACTCGGTCAGCACGGCGGCGTTCGAGCTGCGGAACTTGTCCGTGAGCTCGGCCACCGCGGCAGCCTTGTCGGGCCTTGCCATAGAGCCTCGGCCTCCTTCCGGGTGATGAGGACCGCTCGGAAGGGGCTGGACAAACGAAACGCCCCGGCGCAGGCGCACGGGGCGTAACTCGACCGAACGGATTCCGTCTTGACACGGAACCGGCCCGGGAGCACTTCCACAGTCACCTACGCGGGTCGTCCGCAGTTCAGCGGATCCTTCGGCCGCCGGCCCTCTTCCGAGTGCACGGCAACGACCAGCGGTCTTTGGCTTCTCGGGAAGACTACGGGAGCGGATCGCCGTCAAGCAAATCCGCTTCCCGGTCTGGAGCGAGCGAATCCACGCAGCCGAAGAACATCCCGGCCCGGGAAGGACTCCGAACGCGCTCAGGACATCGTTTGAACAGGCGGCGACCCTACCCGTGCCGGTCGTACCGTCTGTGGATTTCAGGCCGCCGGCCTACCCTCATCAGTTCCGTGAAGTCCACCGTGTCGCTGGCCGGAGGCTCCTGAGCAGAGACCTCCATGCCGTAGTCGCTGTAGTACGCCGTCGGGACATCGTCCCCGCGTCAGTCTCGCCCTTCTCGACCTTCTTGACCAGCAGGTCCTCGTCGTCGACCCAGATGTCGATGGTCTCCGTGGTGATCCCGGCCTGCTCCAGCTGCTTCTTCAGGTCGGCCAGCTGACTGTCGGTCAGGTCGGAGTGCCGCTCCGCGAGATCCGCGACCTTGACCACGCCCGAGTAGTGCGTGGCCTTCTCGCCGCGCACGGTCTCCTCGCCGACCTTCCGCACATCACCGGAGGCCAGCAGGAGCTTCACCGACTGGGTGGGCGTCGTGTTCTGCATCTGGTCCTTCATGTACGCCCCCGAGCCGCCGGCCGTGTCCGCCAGGTCGTCGTAGTCGTACTTGATCCAGTGCTTGCCGCCCGTCTGGTCGGCGAACTTGTCGCCCATCTGCGCGTAGTAGGCGTCGGGGAGGTAGCGGGCCTCCATCGTCGTGGCGCCCATCTGGCGCATCTGGCCGGCCATCGTGCCGCCGGTGTACGTCGATGGTCATCGTGCCGGTGTGCCCGTCGGACCAGTCGAGGGATCCGTCCGCCTTCATGGACATCATCGTGCCCATCGTGGTCGTCGGACTCGACGCGTGCGGAGTCGGCGCCGCTCGTGGACTTCTCCGCCAGACGCAGGGCCGCTAGAGGGCTGACGGCCACCCCGCCCTTGCTCCTCGCCTTGTCATCCTTGCCGGAGCTTCTGGAGGACTCCGGGGAACTACAGGCTGCGGCCCCCATCAGCGCGGTCACCACCACGATCGAAAGAGCCAACGGGCGCACGGTCGTGCGGGTCATCTGTTCCTCCCCATAAGGTTGTTGTGCTCCGCACGCTAGCGCATGGCACTGACGCTCCTACGCCCGCGTGGGACGAGCCCCGCACCTCGAAAGGTTGCGGGGCTCGCTGGCCGGAGCGCTTGGGCGACCGGCTACCGGGATGAGCGACGGCTCAGACGGCGGCCGGGTCCTCCTCGACGAGGAGGTTGCGGGTGCGGTTGGGGTCGACCGGGATGCCGGGGCCCATCGTGGTGGTGAGGGCGGCCTTCTTGATGTAACGGCCCTTGGCGGCGGACGGCTTCAGACGGAGGATCTCCTCCAGCGCGGCGCCGTAGTTCTCCACCAGCTTGCGTGTCGTCGAACGACGCCTTGCCGATGATGAAGTGCAGGTTCGAGTGCTTGTCGACGCGGAACTCGATCTTGCCGCCCTTGATGTCGTTGACAGCCTTGGTGACGTCCGGGGTCACGGTGCCGGTCTTCGGGTTCGGCATCAGACCACGCGGACCGAGCACGCGGCCGAGGCGGCCGACCTTGCCCATGAGGTCCGGGGTGGCGACGACGGCGTCGAAGTCCAGACGGCCCTTCGACACCTCGTCGATCAGCTCGTCGGCAGCCGACGATGTCGGCGCCCGCGGCACTCGCGGCCTCGGCACGGTCACCGGTCGCGAAGACCAGGACCCGGGCGGTCTTACCGGTGCCGTGCGGGAGGTTCACGGTGCCACGGACCATCTGGTCGGCCTTGCGCGGGTCGACACCCAGACGGAAGGCGACCTCGACGGTGCCGTCGAACTTGGTCGTGGAGGTCTCCTTGGCGAGACGGACGGCCTCGAGCGGGGCGTACAGCTTCTCCCGGTCGATCTTGGCGTCCGCAGCGCGGAGAGTCTTGCTGCGCTTGCTCACTACTGCTCCTGTGTGTTCTGAAAGGAGTCGTGGTACGGGCCGAGCAGGCCCTGCCACGTGCGGCCTCGCGAGCCGCATGGTTCTGCGAAGGTGGGGTTCAGCCCTCGACCGTGACGCCCATGGAACGGGCGGTACCGGCGATGATCTTCGCGGCGGCGTCCAGGTCGTTGGCGTTCAGGTCGGGCATCTTGGTGGTGGCGATCTCGCGGACCTGCGCCTCGGTGATCTTGGCGACCTTGGTCTTGTGCGGCTCGCCGGAGCCCTTCTCCACGCCCGCGGCCTTGAGGATCATCTTGGCGGCCGGCGGCGTCTTGGTGATGAAGGTGAAGGAACGGTCCTCGTAGACCGTGATCTCCACCGGGATGACCCAGCCGCGCTGCGACTCGGTCGCGGCGTTGTAGGCCTTGCAGAACTCCATGATGTTGACGCCGTGCTGACCCAGCGCCGGGCCGACCGGCGGGGCCGGGTTGGCCGCACCGGCCTGGATCTGGAGCTTGATCAGCCCCGTGACCTTCTTCTTCTTGGGAGGCATGCTCTCTCCGGGTCCTTAGTGAGAGTGTTCGATCCGCCATCGCCAGATCGTCGGATCATCCGGATGGAGGCATACCGCACAACGATAACGGGTATCGCTGTGCGGCCTAAAACCGAGCAGGTCAGGCAGAGCTCCGAGAGCCCGGCTGACCTGCTCGGAAAGCTGTGCGGAAGCTGCTAGTTCTTCTGGATCTGGTCGAAGCGACAGCTCGACCGGGGTCTCGCGGCCGAAGATCTCGACGAGGCCCTTGACCTTCTTCGAGTCGGCGTTGATCTCGTTGATGGTCGCCTGGAGCGTGGCGAACGGGCCGTCGGTGACGGTGACCGAGTCGCCGACCTCGAAGTCCAGCACCTGGACCTCGACCTTGCGGCCGGAGCCGGCTTGCCCTCGGCCTCGGCGGCCTCGCGGGCGGCCTTCTCCTCGGCCTCCGGGGCGAGCATCTTGACGATCTCGTCCAGGGTCAGCGGGTACGGGTCGTAGGCGTTGCCCACGAAGCCGGTGACGCCGGGCGTGTTGCGGACGACGCCCCAGGACTCGTTCGTCAGGTCCATGCGGACGAGGACGTAGCCGGGCAGCTTGTTCTGCCGGACGGTCTTGCGCTCGCCGTTCTTGATCTGGACGATCTCTTCCTGCGGCACCTCGGCCTGGAAGATGAAGTCCTCGACGTTCAGCGAGACGGCGCGCTGCTCCAGGTTGGTCTTCACGCGGTTCTCGTAACCGGCGTAGGTGTGGATGACGTACCACTCGCCGGGCAGGGCGCGCAGCTCCTCGCGGAGGGCGGCGACGGGGTCGACCGGCTCGGCCTCCTCCTCGGCCTCGGCCTCGGCGTCCTCCGCGGCCTCGGCGTCGGCGGCTTCCTCGGCGGGCTCGCGCCGGCTCGCCTCGGCGTGGACGGCGGCCTCCTCGGCGGCTCGTCGGCCGCGGCCTCGGCAGCTCCGCCTGGTCCTCGCTGACGTCCGCCGCCTCGACGATGTCGAGCGCGTCTCGACGACCCTCGCCGCGAGGCTCGATGGCGTCGTTCAGGTTCGGGTCAGACACGGTGGCTGCTTCTTCCTGGATACATAGGGGTGGAACATGCGAAAGGGGCGCCTGGTGCGGCGCCCTTCGCTGTCGGCTCAGCCGAAGACGTACTTGGCGGCCTTGTCGAATCCGATAGTCAATCACAGTCACCAGACCGATCATGATGACGACGAAGACGATCACCACGGCTGGTGTACGTCGTCAGCTGGCTGCGCGTCGGCCAGACGACCTTGCGGAGCTCCGCGACGATCTGGCGGTAGAAGAGCGCGAGACGCCTCAGCGGGCCCTTCTTGGCGCGCTTGCCGCCCTTGCGGGTCTTCTTCTTGGACTCCGGCGCCTCGTCCTGGGCATCAGGCATGTCGATGGAGCCCACGGCGTCCGTCACTCGTCCTCACCTGATTCCGGGTCGTGGCCGTGCCGCGCCCGGTCTGAGCCGCACGGCGGTGCATTGCAGTACGTACATGCGCACACATCCTGGCGAAGGAGTGTGTAGCAGGGCCGGAGGGACTTGAACCCCCAACCGCTGGTTTTGGAGACCAGTGCTCTACCAATTGAGCTACGACCCTTTGTGTTCCTCCAACCTACCGCATCCGCCCGGATGCTCGGTGTGCACCGGGTGAGCGCGGCCGGTGAAGGCCAACGAGGTGAGAGTGTACGTGGTCCGTGGCCGGTCGTCGAACAGATAGCGCCCGTACGGCCGTTCCGGCGCGGTCCGCTCAGTCTGCGAAACCCGTGTGCCGCGGCGTTTCGCGGTCTGGGACGATGGGCCCCATGAGCGCTGCAACCCCTCCCACCGAGCGCCGGGTCTCCGCCCGAGTCGGCGCGATCTCCGAGTCCGCGACCCTCGCCGTGGACGCCAAGGCCAAGGCCCTCAAGGCCGCCGGGCGCCCGGTGATCGGCTTCGGCGCCGGCGAGCCCGACTTCCCGACGCCCGGACTACATCGTCGAGGCGGCCGTCGAGGCCTGCCGCAACCCGAAGTACCACCGCTACACGCCCGGCCGGCGGCCTGCCCGAGCTGAAGGCCGCCATCGCCGCGAAGACGCTGCGCGACTCCGGCTACGAGGTCGACGCCTCCCAGGTCCTGGTCACCAACGGCGGCAAGCAGGCCATCTACGAGGCCTTCGCCGCGATCCTCGACCCGGGCGACGAGGTCATCGTCCCCGCGCCGTACTGGACGACCTACCCGGAGTCGATCCGGCTCGCCGGCGGTGTCCCGGTCGAGGTCGTCGCCGACGAGACCACCGGCTACCGGGTCTCGCGTCGAGCAGTTGGAGGCGGCCCGCACGGAGAGGACGAAGGTGCGTCCTCTTCGTCTCCCCGTCCAACCCGACCGGCGCGGTCTACACCGCGCGCGCGAGACCGAGGCCATCGGCCGCTGGGCCGTCGAGCACGGCCTGTGGGTGATGACCGACGAGATCTACGAGCACCTCGTCTACGGCGACGCCGAGTTCCACCTCGCTGCCCGCGCTCGTGCCCGAGCTGCGCGACAAGTGCATCGTCGTCAACGGCGTCGCCAAGACGTACGCCATGACCGGCTGGCGGGTGGGCTGGATCATCGGCCCGAAGGACGTCGTCAAGGCCGCGACGAACCTCCAGTCGCACGCCACGTCCAACGTCTCGCAACGTCGCGCAGGTCGCCGCGCTCGCCGCCGTCTCCGGTGACCTGGACGCCGTCGCGGAGATGCGCGAGGCCTTCGACCGGCGCCGCCAGCACCATCGTGCGGATGCTCAACGAGATCGACGGCGTCGTCTGCCCGGAGCCCGAGGGCGCCTTCTACGCGTACCCGTCGGTGAAGGGCCTGCTCGGCAAGGAGATCCGCGGCAAGCGCCCGCAGACCACGCGTCGAGCTGGCCGCGCTGATCCTGGAGGAGGCCGAGGTCGCGGTCGTCCCGGGTGAGGCGTTCGGCACCCCGGGCTACCTGCGGCTGTCGTACGCGCTGGGCGACGAGGACCTGGTCGAGGGCGTCTCGCCGGATCCAGAAGCTGCTGGCGGAGGCACGGGACTGAGCGTCTCGTACGGTTCGTACGGACGGCGCGCGGCACCTACGCGCGTTCGTAGGTGCCGCTCCGTTCTGCGTCGTTCAGTGCGAGCAGGGCCACGTTCAGGGAAAGCGCTACCGGTGCGGCCGCGGCGTACGGCAGGATCCGGGGATGGAGCACGTACGTGATGTCTCTGAGCTGCCCAAGGCCCATCTGCACCTGCACTTCACCGGGTCGATGCGGCCCACCACCCTGCTGGAGCTGGCCGACAAGTACGGCGTCCATCTGCCCGACGCGCTGACCAGCGGCGAGCCGCCGAAGCTGCGGGCCACGGACGAGCGCGGCTGGTTCCGCTTCCAGCGGCTGTACGACATCGGCGCGGTCCTGCCTGCGCGAGCCCGAGGACATCCAGCGGCTGGTGCGCGAGGCCGCCGAGGAGGACGTCCGGGACGGCTCGCGGCTGGCTGGAGATCCAGGTCGACCCCACGTCGTACGCGCCCCGGCTGGGCGGGCTGATCCCGGCGCTGGAGATCATCCTGGACGCGGTGGACACGGCCGTCGCGGGAGACCGGGCTCGGGATGCGGGTCCTGGTGGCCGCGAACCGGATGAAGCACCCGCTGGACGCCCGCACGCTGGCCCGGCTGGCCGTGCGCTACGCGGACCGCGGCATCGTCGGCTTCGGGCTCTCCAACGACGAACGCCGGGGCTTGGCGCGGGACTTCGACCGGGCCTTCGCCATCGCGCGGGAGGGCGGGCTGCTGGCCGCGCCGCACGGCGGCGAGCTGACCGGGCCCGTCGTCGCGTCCGGGACTGCCTGGACGACCTGCACGCCTCCCGGATCGGGCACGGGGTGCGGGCGGCGGAGGACCCGCGGCTGCTGAAGCGGCTCGCCGAGCGGGGGGTGACCTGCGAGGTGTGCCCGGCCTCGAACGTCGCGCTGGGCGTCTACGAGAAGCCCGAGGACGTACCCCTGCGGACGCTCTGTTCGAGGCGGGGGTGCCGATGGCGCTGGGCGCGGACGATCCGCTGCTGTTCGGCTCGCGGCTGGCGGCCCAGTACGAGATCGCGCGCCGGCACCACGGCTTCACGGACGCGGAGCTGGCCGAGCTGGCCCGGCAGTCGGTGCGGGGCTCGGCGGCGCCGGAGGACGTCACGAAGCAAGCTGCTGGCGGGGATCGACGACTGGCTGGCCACGTGAGGTGGCGGCGCGGCCCCGGCTCCGAGGCCCCGCTCTCAGAGGCTGACGCCCACCGTCACCGGCTCGTTGACGAGCGTGACGCCGAAGGCCGCGCTGGACGCCGGCGACGACCTCGCGGGCGAGGGCGAGCAGGTCCTCGGTGGTGGCCTCGCCGCGGTTGGTGAGGGCCAGGGTGTGCTTGGTGGAGATGCGGGCGGGGCCGGTGCCGTAGCCCTTGGTGAAGCCCGCCTTGTCGATCAGCCAGGCCGCGGAGGTCTTGGTGCGGCCGTCGCCCGCCGGGATAGGCGGGCGGCGACGGCGTCGGCGCCGAGGCGCTCCGGCACGCGCGCGAGGAACGCGGCGAACTCGTTCGTCGGTGAGGATCGGGTTGGTGAAGAAGGACCCGGCCGACCAGGTGTCGTGGTCCTCGGGGTCGAGCACCATGCCCTTGCCGGCGCGCAGCTTCAGCACGGTCTCGCGGGCGTCGGCGAGCGGGCACCCGGTCGCCGGCCTCGACGCCGAGGGCGCGGGCCGTCTCGGCGTACTTGATCGGGCGCGGACAGCCCGTCCGCGTCCTCCAGCTCGAAGCGGACGCGCAGGACGACGTAGCGCTCGGGGTCGGCCTTGAAGCGGCTGTGGCGGTAGGAGAAGGCGCAGTCGGCGTTCGGGATGGTGACCGTCTCGCCGGGTGCGCGCGGTCGTAGGCGACCACCTCGGTGATGGTGGCGGACGACCTCCTGGCCGTACGCGCCGACGTTCTGGATCGGGTGTCGCGCCCGCGGAGCCGGGGATTCCGGCGAGGCACTCGATGCCCGCGAGGCCCGGCCTCGACGGTGCGGGCGACCGCGTCGGTCCAGACCTCGCCCGCGGCCAGCTCCAGCCGCGTGCCGTCGAGCGCGAAGCCGCGTGGTGGCGATGCGCAGGGCGGTGCCCGCGAAGCCCTTGTCGCCGATGACCAGGTTGCATGCCGCCGCCGATGAGCAGCAGCGGCGTACCGGCGTCGTCGGCCTCGCGGACGGCGGCGATCACCTCGGCGTCGGTCGTCGCGGTGATCAGCCGGGCGGCGGGACCGCCGAGCCGGAAGGTGGTCAGCGGGGCGAGGGGGGCGTCGTGGAGTTCCTGCACGGGCACAAGGGTACGAGACGGCCGGGCCCGCGCCGTACGCGCGGATCCATGGCCGCTGGGGCGGTCACCGTCGCCGAGTGTCGCCGAGTCCGAGGGCGGGACGGTAGCGCGCTGGAGCGCCCCTTCAGCTCGGCGTCAGGACTCCACGGCTCAGGCGAGCCGGACGACGGCGCGGACATGCCCAGCACCTTCTGGCCGGCGCTCATCGCCGTCAGGTCGACGCGCACGGTCGTCGTCGTCGAGCTTGGCCGCGACCTTGCCGCTGACCTCGATCGGTCGCGCCCTTGTCGTCGTTCGGGCACGACGACGGGCTTGGTGAAGCGCACGCCGTACTCGACGACCGCGCCCGGGTCGCCGACCCAGTCGGTGACCACACGGATCGCCTCGGCCATGGTGAACATGCCGTGCGCGATGACGTCCGGCAGGCCGACCTCCTTGGCGAACTTCTCGTTCCAGTGGATCGGGTTGAAGTCCCCGGAGGCGCCCGCGTACCGCACGAGCGTGGCGCGGGTCACCGGGAAGGTCTGGGCGGGCAGTTCGGTGCCGACCTCGACGTCGGCGTACGCGATCTTCGCCGTCATCCGCTCAGCCTCCCCTTCGTCGCGCGCGCGCGGGCCACCAGCTTCGTCCAGCGCGGTCACCACGTGCTCGCCCGCCTCGTCGTGGACCTCGCCGCGGATGTCCAGGATGTCGTTGCCCGCCAGGGACTTGATCGCCTCGATGGTCGAGGTGACCGTGAGCCGGTCGCCCGCGCGCACCGGGCGGGTGTACGCGAACTTCTGGTCGCCGTGCACCACCCGGCTGTAGTCCAGGCCCAGCTGCGGGTCCTGGACGACCTGTCCCGCGGCCTTGAAGGTGATCGCGAAGACGAAGGTCGGCGGGGCGATCACATCGGGGTGCCCGAGCGCCTTGGCGGCCTCCGGGTCGGTGTACGCCGGGTTGGTGTCCCCCACCGCCTCGGCGAACTCGCGGATCTTCTCCCGGCCGACCTCGTAGGGGTCGGTGGGCGGATAGGTCCGCCCCACGAAGGACTGGTCGAGCGCCATGGGCTCGGCACCTCCTGGTGCTGCTGTGACTGCGGTCACTGCGGATTGACCACGACGAGCCGTACAACGACACGAGGCCGCCCCCGATGCGGGGACGGCCTCGTGTACGAGCCTGATTTATCGCGTCTCGCGGTGCGCGGTGTGCGCGTTGCAACGCGGGCAGTGCTTCTTCATCTCAAGACGGTCCGGGTTGTTACGCCGGTTCTTCTTGGTGATGTAGTTCCGCTCCTTGCACTCCACGCAGGCCAGCGTGATCTTCGGGCGGACGTCGGTGGCAGCCACGTGAGTGCTCCTTGACGAACGGATGGGACGGATTAACGCAAGAAGAGTAGCCGATCGAAGGACCGACCCCACAATCGGCTACTGTCAGTAGCGGTGACCGGACTTGAACCGGTGACACAGCGATTATGAGCCGCTTGCTCTACCGACTGAGCTACACCGCTGCGATGCGATCGGACCCCGCCTCGCAGACGGGAACCTCTCACATCAGAGCCCCAATACGGAATCGAACCGTAGACCTTCTCCTTACCATGGAGACGCTCTGCCGACTGAGCTATTGGGGCGAGCGATGAAGACATTACACGCTCAGCCGCCGATCGCCCAAATCCGTTTCGCGGCACCCGTCCCAGCCTGTCCCTGGGCACTTCGCCCCTCGCAGTCCCGTGCGTCACGGCCGCGCCGAGGCGGCCGGGACCGGCCGCGCCATTCGCAGGCCACTTCGATACGACCGCGGTCGGCACAGGCATGACCCCGTGGACCATCCCGCGACTGCCGCGGACCACACCGGTACGACTATTGCGCTCCTCCGCGAAGCGGGCACGTGCCGCCACCCTAGGCTCGACTCACTCTGCGTGATCTTGCGTGTCCCCTTCATCTTGCGCGTCCCCTTGCGTAGCGGCCTACCTCCAGGAGCGCGATGCCCGACAGCCAGCCGCAGCCGCCCCGTCCTCGTCGGCCTCGTCGGACTCGTCGGACCGGCCGACCCGGCGTCCGCTCTGCTGCTCTGCGGGGCGCGGCTCACCGACGGCCGGACCGTGGACGTACGGCTGGGCGGCGGGCGTATCGAGGCGGTCGGCACGGCCGGCAGCCTGGCGGCCGGGCACGGCAGGTCCGGGCTCGACACCGCGCGCGTGGACCTCGGCGGCTATCTGCTGCTGCCGGCCCCCGCCGAGCCGCACGCCCACGGCGACACCGCGCTCACCGCCGACGGCGACGGACCGGTCTCGTACGACGCCGAGGACGTCCAGCGGCGGGCCACCGAGGCCGCCCTGCTGCAGCTCGGGCACGGGGCCACGGCGCTGCGCTCGCACGTCCACGTCGGCGACGTGCAGGGGCTGAGCGCGCTGGAGGCGGTGCTCGCAGGCACGGCGGTCGCTGCGCGGGCTGGCCGAGCTGACGGCGGTGGCGATGCCGCGGCTGCTGACCGGGATCGCCGGGGCCGACGGGCTGGCGATGCTGCGGGACGCGGTGAAGATGGGCGCCGCCGTGGTGGGCGGCTGCCCGGATCTGGACCCCGATCCGACGGGATACGTGGAGGCGGTCCTGGAGGTCGCCGCCGAGCACGGCTGCCCGGTCGACCTGCACACCGACGGCTGACGACCCGGCGCGGCTCGGCCCGGCTCGCGGCGATGGCGGGCGGGCTGCGGCCCGGGGTGACGCTCGGCCCGTGCGGCGGGCTCGGCGCGCCTGCCCTCCGAGGCGGCCGCACGCGCCGCGGACCAGCTCGCGGCGGCCGGGGTCACCGTGGTCTGCCTGCCCGCAGGGCGGCTGCGGGGGCGTGGAGCGACCGCGGCACGGCGCCCGTACGGCTGCTGCGGGCGGCCGGGGTACGGGTCGCGGCGGGCAGCGGGGCCCTGCGGGACGTCGTCGAACCCGGTGGGCCGCGGTGACCCCCTGGAGGCGGCGTATCTGCTGGCCTCGCGCCACGGGCTGCGGGCCGAGGACGCGTACGACGCGGTGAGCGCGTCGGCGCGGGCGGCGCTGGGGCTGCCCGAGGTGCGGGTGGAGGCGGGCTTCCCCGCCGAGCTGCTCGCCGTACGCGGGGACCGGCTCGCGGGGGTGCTCTCGCTGGCGTACAGCCGGATCGTCGTCCACCGGGGGCGGGTGGTGGCACGGACCAGCGCGGTACGGGAGTACTGCGACTCGGCCGGCAGCCGTGGCCCTGGACCTGCCCCGGCAGGGGCGGGGGGAGCCGTCGTAGGGCCTCGGGAAGGAGGCGGTACTTCGTCGGCGGAGCCGGCCGGGAGGTCGTGCGGCGAATGCGCCCGGCCCGGCGTACGGTCGAAGACATGCGCATTGTCATCGCTGGAGGACATGGTCAGATCGCGCTGCGGCTGGAGCGGCTGCTCGCCGCGCGCGGAGACGAGGTCGCGGGGATCATCCGCCGCCACGAGCAGGGCGACGATCTGCGGGCGGCCGGTGCCGAACCGGTGCTGTGCGACCTGGAGTCGGCCTCGGTCGAGGAGGTCGCCGCGCATCTGCAGGGCGCGGACGCGGCCGTCTTCGCGGCAGGCGCGGGCCCGGGCAGCGGAGCGGCCCGCAAGGACACGGTGGACCGCGGCGCGGCGGTGCTGTTCGCGGACGCCGCGGTACGGACGGGGGTGCGCCGCCACCTCGTGGTGTCCTCGATGGGCGCCGACCCGAACCACCAGGGCGACGAGGTCTTCGACGCGTACCTGCGGGCCAAGGGCGAGGCCGACGCGTACGTCCGGAGCCAGGACGCCCTGGACTGGACGATCCTGCGCCCCGGAATGCTGACGAACGACGCCGGAACCGGCCTCGTACGCCTGGAGGCCTCCACCGGCCGCGGCCCGATCCCCCGCGACGACGTGGCCGCCGTACTCGCGGAACTGGTGGACACCCCGGCCACGGCCGGCCTGACCCTGGAACTGATCAGCGGCTCGACACCGGTGTCCGTGGCGGTGAAGTCGGTGGCGGGCAGCTGAGGAGACACAGGCGGAGGTACAGGTACAGGAAGCTCCGGGAAGACGAAAGAACCCCCTCCGCTCTGCGTCTCCGCAGATGAGAGGGGATCTTCCTCAGTGTGGCGGCGCCAGGATTCGAACCTGGGAAGGCTGACTACAGTCCCGCGTTTATCATGAACGCGTCACCTTCTCACGCGGTAAATCGGTGGCATGGCTCGCCAACTTCCGACAACTGCCGTATTTTGCCCACTGCGCGCGAACCGGTCGGCCGCTCTGCGGGCGAACCGTGAGTCGAAGCGTGAGTCGAAGCGTGAAGAGGGTGGCGTCGGACGGCTGTAGTGGCGACTCCGCTCAGCGCCCGCCGAATCGCTGATCTGTTGGAACCACCTCACGCCCCAACGGCATAAGCGAGACCGGAATGAGCTTCAGGTTGGCCCACCCGAACGGGATACCGATGATCGACAGGAACAGTGGAATGCTCGTGATCAAGTGCCCCAGAGCCAGCCACCACCCAGCAAAGATCACCCAGATCACATTCCCGATGAACGAAGACGCCCCGGCGCCCGGCCGGTCCACAGTGGTCCGGCCGAACGGCCACAGCACGAAGCCCGCGATACGCAGCGAAGCAATGCCGAACGGGATGGTGACGATCAAGACGAAGCACACCAGCGCGGCGGCTGTGTACGCGAGCGCCATCCAGATCCCGCAGAAGACCAGCCACAGGATGTTCAACAGCAGGTTGAACAGCTTCATGATCGACACCTTTCAGGTCGCTTCGTCGGCACTGCCTGCTACGACAAGTATCAGCTGGTCACGCGTTCACGCGGAACCGCAACAGCCTTGTAGCGTGATCCGGAACGTTCGGAGACGATCCCGTTCGGCATAGCCGCGTTCCGTATCGACGTCTACTCGACGTCTACGGCCTGTGGCCTTTTGGGTACACGACGGCCCTTCGGGTACACGACAGTCGAGCGCCGCGACGCGGGCGCGCCCTCCTGCCTCGGCAACGTGCTGTGGCTGGCCCTCAGGCACATCGCCACAGGCGTCCTCCTCTGCCTCACGGGCATCGGCATCCCCCTGGGCATCGCCAACTTCAAGCTCACCCCGGTCTCACTGCTTCCCCTGGGATGCGAGATCGTACACGCTGACCAGCCGTTCACCCAGCGCTGGTAGGGCAGCGCTGGGGTGGAGTACGGGGGCGGAGGACCACGGGGGGATGGATCGGCCCAAGCACATCCTGCTGTCACGTACAGCGCATGCGAACTGCTCGGCTGCGCACCGGAGGGCGATCTGGGAACGGCCTCCACGCGCGTGCCGAGAGACCGGCGCCGGTGGGCTCCATCGTCCTGGAGATCCATGGACCGCACCCCACCGATCAGTGCAACCGGCAGCCACCGCAGAGACGTCCTCTCCGACAACAAGACACCAAGAGACCGACACACCAGGACAAGCGCGAACAGCATCACGCACGTGTGGCAAGTGCAACGCATACAACCCATGCGGCACGTGTGAACACAGCCTGGCCGGAGCAGAAGCACAGCACAGGCATAGAACGGAAGGGCAGATTCACGGCATGGGCATCATCAGCTGGATCATTCTGGGGCTGTTGGCCGGAGCCATCGCCAAGTTCCTCCTGCCGGGCCGTGACCCGGGCGGCTTCATCGGCACGACCCTCATCGGCATCACGGGGGCGTTCATCGGCGGTTGGGTATCGGCCCGTTGGCTGGACCACCCCATCACCAAAGACTTCTACGACGGCGCCACATGGGCCGCGGCCATCGGCGGCTCCCTGGTGCTGCTGATCGCCTACCGCATATTCTTCGGCCACTCACGCCGCTGATCAGGCACGCCCGAGCCTGCAACCAGCAGGCGAGAGGGCCGATCCGGCGCCCCGGCACCGGATCGGCCCTCATCGTGTCCGGCACGGGAAAGGCCTGCCGTGCAATGCAAAGGAGATCTCCCGCCGAGCGGACTACCTACACCCGCTCGGCCGACCCCAGTTGCTCATCGGCGGCCTTGGCCGGCTCATCGGTAGTTCACGTACTGCAGGGCGAAGTCGAAGTCCCTGCCCTTCAGGAGGGCGATCACGGCCTGCAGGTCGTCGCGGTTCTTGGAGCTGACGCGAAGCTCGTCACCCTGCACCTGGGCCTTCACGCCCTTCGGACCCTCGTCACGGATGATCTTCGCCACCTTCTTGGCGTTCTCCTGAGAGATGCCTTCCTGGATCGACGCGAAGATCTTGTACTCCTTGCCGGACAGCTGGGGCTCGCCCGCGTCCAGCGCTTTCAGGGAGATACCACGCTTGATCAGCTTGGACTGGAAGACGTCGAGGATCGCCTTCACCCGGTCCTCGGAGTTCGCCTCCATGAGAATCTTGTCGCCGGACCACGAGATCGACGCACCCACGCCCTTGAAGTCGTAGCGCTGCGAAATCTCCTTAGCGGCCTGGTTGAGGGCGTTGTCGACCTCCTGCCGCTCGACCTTCGAGACGATGTCGAAACTGGAGTCGGCCATGTCCTGTGGCTCCTTGTATCAGGGTGCGAATCGGGTGCGTATCGGCGTAGGTGGGGCTGCCGCCGAGCCCGGTGTAGGTGCCGGGCCGCATCCGTATAAGCCTAGCCACCCCTCCCCTCGGGGCAGTGATCGATCGGATGGCGAAGCACCCCCGAGCATCGGGTATCGTTTATGTCGTTGCCATGGAGCACCGCCGGAAGGCGGTTTGAAGGGCAGCAACCCCGGCGGTGTGCCCGAGCGGCCAAAGGGAGCAGACTGTAAATCTGCCGGCTCAGCCTTCCCAGGTTCGAATCCTGGCGCCGCCACACGATCGAAAGGGTCCGCGACCAGCGAAAACGCTGGGCGCGGACCCTTTCGTCATTCAGGGTCGCCGTAGGGTCGTTTTGGGTGGCTTTTCCCACCTTGTCTCACCCTGAATCCGTGCTGACCAGTGCGTGTGGGGTATCTGTGGGGCAGCGTGGGGCACTCCCAGCGCTTCAGCGAGCTTTTCCCAGTAACGGATCATGACGTTGTGTGATCGTTCAGATGGTGCGGTCGTACTCGAGCTGGAGCAGGACGAGGGCCGCGGCAGCGATCTGTGTGATGCGGCTGGGGTCGAGGCTGACCCGGCGCAGGGCCTTGAAGGTGGTCTTGAGCAGGGAGTTGGCGCGCTCGCACACGCCGTGGATGGCTCGGATGACCTTGTTGTAGGTCTGCCGCTCCTCGGTCAGCTCGCCTCCGGCGGGCTTCTTGTACGGGTGGCGGAAGCCGTCGTCGGCGTTCTCGTAGCCGAGGGCGGCCAGGGTTGGCATGTCCAGCTCGGCGGCGATCCGGCCCAGGGCATCGATCAGGCCGTGGTGGCGGGCGCAGGTGGTGTCGTGCTCCCTGCCGGGGCGGACCGGGCAGACCCAGAGGGGCCAGCTGTCCGGGGTGGAGAGGATCTGTACGTTCCCGCCGTGGTGCCGGTGTTTTCCGGACCACCACAGATCCGCGCTGTTGGGGCCCGGGGCGGCGACGCGGTCGGTGCGGAGGAACGCAGCACTAAGGCTGCCCGGGTTCCGTACCGCTGCCTCGACTGCTCGAGCCGCACGGACCGTCAGAGCAGCGCGATGCCGCAAGTACAAGATCCAAGCCCACTTCCTTTATCCACACGGCGCGGGATACCCCTGATAGTGAGCGGCCGGTCGGCGGGCGCAGTGCGGAGGGAACAGGCCATGGGCGTGGAAGGGTTTGAGGGCGGCTGGTATGTGGACGGGCGCTGTATGAACTGCGACGTCGCCCGGCAGCTTGCCCCCGACCTGATCGGTGAAGTCGATGGCCGCTCGGTCGTCCTGCGCCAGCCGCATGGACAAACCGAGATCCGGCAGCTCCACGCCGCCGCGCATGCGTGCCCCACCCGGTCGATCCGTCCCCCGGACGGGCAGCTGGATGCAGCCTCGGACGCCTTCCCGATGGCCCTGGACGACATCGTGTACCTGTGCGGGCACAACTCCACACACACCGCGGGGGCCAACTCCTACCTGCTGCGCCGCCCCGGCGGCACCACGATGATGGTGGACACGCCGCGCTGGAGCACTTCGCTGGCCGCGCGGTACGAGGCGCTGGGCGCCGTTACCGATGTCCTGCTCACCCACCGCGACCACGTCGCGCACGGCCGACACTACGCTGACCACTTCGGTGCCCGGCTGTGGATCCACGAGGGCGACCTCGATGCCCTCCCGGACGCTGATTGTGTGCTCCGCGGCACCGACCCGGCCGCAATTGCCGAAGGGGTGATCGCCTTGCCCTTTCCCGGGCACACGCGAGGCAGCGTGCTCTACCTCGCGGATGAGCGGTACTGCTTCAGCGGCGACAGCTTCTACTGGTCACGTACGACAGCGGACATCGAGGTGGCTGAAAGTGTCACCTGGTACTCCATCGGGGAGCTGGCCGCCTCCCTGAGCCGGACCGCCGACCAGCTGCGCTTCGAGTGGCTGCTGCCTGGCCATGGCGACCGCCAATGTCTCCCCGCCGACGACATGGCCCAGCGGCTGCGGCGGCTGACGGCGCGTACCCGGGACTTGCGGCCCCGTGCTGTCGACTTCACCGCGATGCGCTGGTAACGGCCTGACCCGCGTGATTGATCAAGGGCGGCCGTGACGTGACGACGACCGCGCGGGTTCTTCAGGCGTGAACAAGAAGTGGGCCCGCGCGGCCTTGTCCCATCCTGCCTTCTGCGGTGTGACGCGCCAACAATTCGGCAAGTTGCGAGTTGCTCGAAGAGCTCGAACCCAGGTGGGAATCACGGTGTGAGAGCGAGCGTCACGACCGGCGTAGGGACGCCCGCCGTCGTCAGGCCGGGGCGGGGCTGAAGTACGAACTCGCCTTCCATGACCGGCTGGTAGACACGCTGGCCTACCTGCGCACCGGTCTGTCCCAGGACGCCCTGGCCGTGGTCTACGACGTCGGTTCCTCGACCATCGGCCGGGCGACCGGCGAGATCCGGCCGCTGCTCGCGGCGCGCGGTTTCGCCGTCCCCGACCGGCCCGGCCTGCGGCTTCGCACCCTGGAGGATGTGTTCGCCTACACCGAGGATCCTGCTGGCCAAATGTGGGGTTATTCCGCGAGGGTGAGGTCGAGGCGGGCGAGGTGGCTGGTGCGGGTGCGGTCGAGGGGCTGGCCGTTCCACCAGGCGTCGAGGCGGATCAGGTTGAGGGCGACGGCGGAGTAGACGTGTTCGAGGTGGGTTTTCGCGAGGCCGCGATAGCGGGCCCGGCGGCTGCCGGTGACCGCGACGGTCTGGCGGATGGTGCCCTCGACGCCGGCCCGCAGGGCGTACTTCGCCTGCCAGTCCCGGTCCTCTTGGGCAGCATGGTTCGCATCGATGAGTTCTTGCAATGGCCTTGGCCGCAGGGTGAGTTGGCGGCCCCAGCGGGTGGCATTGGTGCATTGCGGCCCTGGCAGGGCAGGGACCGCAGTCGGCCTGATCGAAGCGGACCACGATCGCTTCGCGGCCCTTCTGTCTGGCCGGGCTCCAGTATCGGCTCGTGGCGCCCTGCGGGCAGGTGGCCCGGCGGGCGTCCCAGTCGACGGTGAAGGCTTCGCGCTGGTAGCCGGCGTTCTCCCGGTCCTGGCGGGACGTGCCTGTCAGCAGCGGTGTGACCAGCGTGATGCCGAAGGCGGCCTGGGCGCCGACGATCAGTTCGGCGGATGCGTAGCCGGAGTCGAGGTAGTGCTCGGCGGGCAGCAGGCCCCGGCGGCGAGGGCCCGGTGGACGGGCTCGAGGAGTTTCACGTCGGGCACGGTCGCGTCGGTGGTCGCGACGTGTGTGATCACGTTCGGGACCGGAGGGCGTGCCTGCCGGCCGGGCCGCGGAATCTCGTCATCGGGCCGGGGCGGCTGGCAGATCTCGCTCATGTGCAGTTTGTAACCCATCCAGTGCAGATCTTCCTTTGGTGCCGTAGCGGGCCTCGATGTCGTAGGGCGAGGTCAGACGCAATCTGCCGGGCGGGAGACCGTCCTTGTCCGCCTCCCGCCGCTTGACCACCTCCCGCCCGGCGCTGTCGGCGGTGATCAGGTTAGTTCTGCACGGTGACCTGGCGCAGCACCTGGACGGCGGGCAGCTCCCGCAGCCAGACCGGCGCGGCCGGATGGTAGACCGCCCGCAGCAAGGCCACCGCGTCGCGGCCGTAGCCCAGAGCGAGTTCGTTCCGTTGGGCCTGGGAACCAGGTGGGCGCCAGGACGCGTCAATCCGCCGCCCGTAGCGGCGGTTCCACTCACCGACCTCCACCACCTGCGCCACCCAGTGCGGGGCTGCGGCGGACAGGGCCTCCAGCGTGGACCGCACCGTCTCCCCGGCCAGCTCCAGCCGGTTCAACTCCCTTACCGCCGCCAGCACATGAGTGGAGTCCGTACGCTGCTTGCCTCCGGTCTTGACCAGGCCCTTCTCCTTCAACGCCGCCAGCAGCAGATCCAGCACCCGCTCCTCCAGGCCATGCTCGACCACCCGGGTGCGGAACTCCGAGAGCACCGAGGCATCGAAGCCGACGTCCTCCAGCTCCAGACCCAGGCAGTACTTCCACGACAAGTCGAACCGGACCCGCTGAACGGCAGCGCGGTCGGTCAGGTTCTCCGCCATCTGCAGCACGGTCACCATCGCCAGCCGTCCCGGCGACCATCCACGTCGGCCCCGGCGGCCGAACGCCCCAGCGAACTCCGCATCCGCGAAGAGCCCGCCCAGCTCGTCCCGCACCCGCATCGCCAACGGCGGCGCCCCGCGTCCTGCGACGGCCCGTGCGACCCGCGCCGTCGCCTCGGGGATCTCGGGCCATTCCTCCGGCCGCAACGACATGACTCCCACCCCAGCGGCCGGGAACGACAGGACCGGCCACCACGGTGCCAACAGCATCCCCACACCCCAGGACACGATATTTGGCCAGCAGGATCCCCGAGGCTGAGAAAATCGAGCTGCGACTCGACGGCGTGGAGACCCAGGTCCGCCGCCCGAAGGCGGGCCCGCCTGGGCGACGTGCCTACGTCTCGGGCAAACGCAAACAGAACACCATCAAGACCACCACGTTCAGCGAGGGACAGGGCCGCCTGCTCTACTCCGGCGTGGAACGTCCCGGCCGGATGCACGACCAGACCGCCGTACGCACCGAGGGCATCGCCGAACAGTTCCGCCACCGCCCCCAGGTGAAGGCGAAGGTCGGCTTCGGTTACCAGGGCTTGGCCAAGGAGTTCCCCGGCCAGGTCACCGCTCCGCCCAAGAAACCCGATGACGTTCAGGATTGTCTTCACTGGTGGCGACCTGCCATCTGCTCGAGACGGGCGATACGCTCCGCCATCGGTGGGTGGGTGGAGAACATTTTGGAGAAGCCCTGGCCCGGGCGGAACGGATTCGCGATCATCATATGGCTCGTGGTCTCGATACGCGGTTCCGAGGGCAGCGGAAGCTGCTTGGTGCCCGCTTCGAGCTTGCGCAATGCGCTGGCGAGGGCCAGGGGATCGCCGGTCAGCTGGGCGCCGGACGCGTCCGCCTCGTACTCCCGGGAGCGGCTGATGGTGAGCTGGATCAGGGATGCGGCAAGCGGGCCCAGGAGCAGGATCAGCAGCATGCCGAGAAGGCCGGGGCCGTCGTCGTCATCGGAGCGGCCGATGGGGATCAGCCAGGCGAAGTTCGCCAGGAACATGATCACTGAGGCGAGGGCGCCGGCGACTGAGGAGATCAGGATGTCGCGGTTGTAGACGTGGCTCAGCTCGTGGCCGATGACGCCGCGCAACTCGCGCTCGTTCAAGAGGCGCAGGATTCCGTCGGTGCAGCATACCGCCGCATGGCGCGGGTTGCGGCCCGTCGCGAACGCGTTCGGAGCGTCTGTCGGGGAGATGTACAGGCGGGGCATGGGCTGGCGGGCCTGGGTGGAGAGCTCGCGCACCATGCGGTAGAGGGTGGGGGCCTCGAACTCGCTCACCGGACGCGCGCGCATCGCGCGTAGAGCCAGTTTGTCGCTGTTCCAGTACGCGTACGCGTTCGTGCCGATCGCGAGGAGGAGCGCGATGACGAGGCCGCTACGCCCGAAGCGGCTACCGATGACGATGATGAGCGCGGACAGCCCCCCGAGGAGTACTGCGGTCCTGAGCCCGTTGTGCCGGCGGTGCACGGTACGCCCTCCAAGTCGTGCGGCAGGGGAACCCTCACTTGCGGATGCTGTTGACTCCACTTCATCAGTGGGCCCTTCCGTACTGGTCAACGCCGGGCGGGGAGCCCTGGTTCCCCGGTGCGCGCTGGGGCGCTCTTCAGCCGTCCGGATGAATGCGGTGACGCCCGGCACGCATGCGTGGGTTATGGGTGCCTCACGCGCGCGTGGATGCCGTACGGGATCAGAACAGGCCGGTGTCGGAGAAGCGCAGGACCAGCTGGGGGGCTCCGGACAGGGCGATGCCCAGGACTCCGGTCAGGGCGAGGGCGGCGGTCAACGGGGCCGGTACCCGGTGCTTCTCGGGCTCGCCCTCGGGGGTACGGAACAGCAGGGCCGTCCACTGGAGGTAGTAGAAGAGGGCGATCACGACGTTGACGGCCATGACGACGGCGAGCCAGCCGAGGCCCGCGTCGACGGCCGCCGAGAAGACGGTGACCTTGGCGAAGAGACCGATGATGCCCGGCGGCAGTCCGGCGAGGCAGAGCAGGAAGAAGCCGAGGAGCAGAGCGGTGACGGGGCTGGCCGCGTACAGACCTCGGTAGTCGCTGACGCGGTTGAGGGGCTTCGTACGGGCCACGAGTACGGCCACCGCGAAGGCGCCGAGGTTCACGGCTGCGTACATCAGGGCGTACGCGACGGTGGAGCCGATCGCTTTTTCGGCGTCGTCGGAGTACGCGGCGGCGGCGATCGGCACCAGGAGGTAGCCCGCCTGACCGACGGAGGACCACGCGAGGAGCCGTACCGCGCTGTACGCGCGCGTGGCCTGCTGACGGAGGGCGCCGACGTTGCCGATGGTCATGGTGAGAGCGGCCAGCGCGGCGAGGGCGGGACCCCAGACGTCGGCGTACGACGGGAGGGCGACGACGGTGACGAGGATCAGTCCGGAGAAGCCCACCGCCTTGCCGACGACGGACAGGTAGGCGGCGACCGGGAGCGGAGCCCCTACGTAGGTGTCGGGCACCCAGAAGTGGAACGGTACGGCGGCCGTCTTGAAGGCGAAACCGATGAGAGTGAGGACGACGCCCGTCTGGGCGAGCGTGTGGAGCTGTCCGTCGACCTGCTGGATCCGGTCGGCGATCTCCGTGAGGTACAGGGTTCCTGTGGAGGCGTACACGAAGCTGATGCCCATCAGGCTCACGGCAGTCGCCGTGACCGACGACAGGAAGAACTTCAGGGCCGCTTCGGAGGATCGCTTGTCGCCGTACCGGAGGCCGACCAGGGCGAAGGCGGGCAGGGAGGCGACCTCCAGGGCCACGATGAGGGTGGCCAGGTCGCGTGAGGCGGGCAGAAGGGCGGCTCCGGCGGCGGACGACAGCAGCAGGAACCAGAACTCCCCTTCGGGGAGTTCCCTTTTGGCGTCCTTCAGGGCCGTCATCGACAACAGGGCCGTGAGGAGGGCCCCGCCGAGGACCAGGAACTGGATGACGAGCGTGAACCGGTCCGCCGTGTAGCTGCAGACTTCCGTGTCGCCGGTCAGGCAGAAGGTGGAGCGGTCGGCGTCCAGGAGGGGCAGCAGGGTGAGCGTGGACGCGGCGAGGCCCCCGACCGATACCCAGCCGAGCAGCGCCTTTCTGGTGTCTTCCGCGAACAGGTCGGCGACGAGCACGAGGAGTCCGACGACGACCGCGATGGTGGGCGGCGCGATCGCGACCCAGTCGACGGACTGGACCACGGACTGGGCCAGGGAGCTCATCGGGTGCCTCCTGCGAGGAGCTGCTGCACGGCCGGGTCGGTCAGGCCGAGGAGGGTCGCGGGCCAGAGGCCGGCGAGGAGGGTGAGGACGACGAGCGGAGTCCAGGCGGCGAATTCGTACATCTGGATGTCCGCCAGCTTCGGGGCCTGCTGCGGGACGGTGCCCATACAGACGCGGCGTACGACAACGAGCAGGTATGCGGCGGTGAGCAGCGTGCCGAACACGGCGATCGCCATGAACGTGAGGAACGCGGGGCGGCTGAGGTCGTCGGCGGGCCTGAACGCGCCGAACAGCGCGAGCATCTCGCCCCAGAACCCGGCGAGGCCCGGTAGTCCGAGCGAGGCGACAGCGCCGAAGGCGAGCAGGCCGCCGAGGCGCGGGGCCTTGCCGTAGAGAGCGGCGCCGGTCTCCTGTGCGAGGGTGTCGAGGTCGGTGGTGCCCGTGCGGTCCTTCAGCGCACCGACCAGGAAGAAGAGCAGGCCGGTGATGAGGCCGTGGGCGATGTTCGCGAACAGGGCACCGTTCACGCCGGTGGGGGTCATCGTCGCGGTGCCGAGCAGCACGAAGCCCATGTGGCCGACGGAGGAGTAAGCGATGAGGCGCTTGAGGTCGCCCTTCGCTCCCTGCTTGGCCAGAGCGAGGCAGGCGAGCGAACCGTAGATGATGCCGACGACCGCGAAGGCCGCGAGGTACGGCGCGAAGGTACGGAAGCCGTCGGGTGTGATCGGCAGCAGGATCCGGACGAACCCGTACGTACCCATCTTCAGCAGTACGCCGGCCAGCAGGACCGAGCCGACGGTCGGCGCGGCGGTGTGGGCGTCCGGCAGCCAGCTGTGCAGCGGCCACATCGGCGTCTTGACGGCGAGCCCGATTCCGACCGCCAGAACGGCGATGACCTGCACGGATGTGGTGAGCGACGCGGCCGTTGTCAGTGGCGAGTGCCATCATGTCGAATGTGCCGGACTTGAGGCCGATGAGCAGCAGGCCCAGCAGCATGACAACGGAGCCGAGGAGTGTGTAGAGGATGAACTTCCAAGCGGCGGGTCCCCCCCGCCGAGAGGAAAGGGGGGACCCATCGCGCCGCCCCGCTGTCTCCGCCCCAGCGGGCGATGAGGAAGTACATCGGGATGAGCACCATCTCGAACGCGAGGAAGAAGAGCAGCAGATCGAGGACGGCGAAGGTCGCGAGGGTGCCGGACTCGAGGATGAGCAGAAGCGAGACGAAGGCCTTCGGGGACGGGCCCGGAGCCCGCGGCGTCAGCCGCTGATGTTGCTGCTTGAAGTAGGAGTACAGCGCGCAGAGGAAGGTCAGCAGCGCGGTCAGGACCAGGAGGGGGAGGGAAATGCCGTCGACGCCGAGGTGGATGCGCACATCGAGGGCGGGGATCCAGCTGATGTCCGTGCTGGCCTGCATCTTCGAGGGGTGGCCGTGGTCGAAGGCGAGCGCGAGGACGATCGCGGCGATGAGGACCGCGCCGGTCACGGTCACGCCGTGGCGGAGCACGGCCTGCTCGGGTGACTTCCCCTTCAGTCCGGGCGGGGCAGGCAGGAGAGCGGCGGCGGCGCCGAGGAGCGGGCCGACGACGAGGAATGCCAGAAGGAACTGCATCACGGACTCGTTGATATCGATCACGCCTGCTCACGCTCCCGTGGCGACGAGGACGACGGCGACTGTCAGGAGGACGGTGCCGGCGAGCAGGGCGCTCACATAGGTCTGCACGTTGCCGGTCTGGGCGCGCCGTACGGCCGTGCCGAGCAGGCGGGGTACGGCGCCGGCGCCGCGTACGTAGGTGTCGACGACCTCCCGGTCGAGGAACCGGACGAGACTCGCGCCGGCCCGGACCGGGCGGACGAAGAGGGCCGCGTACACGGCGTCGAGGTGGAAGCCGACGGCTGCGTGCCGGTGCAGCGGGCCGAGCAGTAGTCGGCCCGGGTCTGCCGGATCGGGTGCGGAGGCCACGTTCCCGTACGCGGGCGCATGGCTCGCGATGGCCTCGGCCTCGGCCTGGGCGGCGTCGCCCTCGGGGTGGGCCGCGACCGCGCCCAGGGGGACGCGGGCGGCGAACGCGGTGGTGTGCTTCCAGGCGCCGTACGTCACCAGTCCGCCGACCAGGGCGAGGCCCGTGCCGAGTACGGACGTCGTGAGGGTCGGGGTCAGGTCGCGTCCGTCGAACCAGTCGGGCAGTGGCCCGGCGGCCAGGCCGAAGGCGAGGGACGGGACGGCGAGGAGCCACAGCACGGCGTTCATGGCGAGCGGCTGCTTCCCGTGGTCGGGGGCCTCGGCGCCCCGGCCGCGGAAGGCGAGCAGCCACAGGCGTATGGCGTAGGCGGCGGTGAGCAGAGCGGTGAGCAGGCCGGCGACGAGGACGATCCAGCCCGCGGCGCCGGGGACGCCTTCGGCGTGGCCGGTAGCGACGTGCTCGGCGGCACCGAGGACGGCCTCCTTGCTGAAGAAGCCGCTGAAAGGAGGGATGGCGGCGAGAGCGAGGAGCGCCACGGTCATCGTCCAGTAGGCGTCGGGGACGCGGTCGCGCAGGTCCTTCATGCGGGACAGGGCGGCCAGCGAGTTGGTGCCGGCGGCGTGGATGATCACGCCGACCGCGAGGAACAGCAGGGCCTTGAAGGCACCGTGCGAGAGGAGGTGGAAGAGGGCGGCACCGCGGTCGCCGACGGCGAGTGCGCCGGTCATGTAGCCGAGCTGGCCGATCGTCGAGTACGCGAGGACGCGCTTGATGTCGTCCTGGGCGAGCGCGGCGAGCGCCGAACCGGCCATCGTGACCGCGGCCATGACGGCGAGGACGACGAGGGCCGCCGAGGATGCGGCGAAGACCGGGAGGAGGCGAGCGATGAAGTAGGCACCGGCGGCGACCATCGTCGCGGCGTGGATCAGCGCGGAGACAGGCGTGGGGCCCGCCATCGCGTCGGGGAGCCAGGTGTGGAGCGGGAACTGCGCCGACTTGCCCGCCACACCGGCGAGGAGCAGCAGGGCGACCAGCGTCGGGTGGTCGAGTCCGCCGCTCGCGACCGCGCCCAGGACGGTCGTGATGCGGAAGGATCCGGCGTCCAAGGCGAGTGCGAACAGGCCGATGAGGAAGGGGACATCACCGAGCTTGGTGACCAGGAAGGCCTTGAGGGAGGCGGCGCGGGCTTCGGGAGTCTCCCAGTAGTGGCCGACCAGGAAGTACGAGCAGATGCCCATGATCTCCCAGCCGACCAGCAGCACCATCAAATCGCCGGAGTAGACGACGAGCAGCATCGCGGAAGTGAACAGGGAGACGAGAGCGGCATACGAGGGGTAGCGCGGCTCGTCGCGCAGGTAGCCCGTCGAATAGATCTGCACGCTGGTCGCGACCAGGCCGACCATGACGGCGACGAGGGCGGCGAAGCCGTCGATGTGCAGGGCGAGTTCGATGGGGATCGAGCCGGTGGGTGTCAGCTCGGTGGCGGCGCTGACGGCCTGGCCGCCGCCCTGGCGTACGGCGACCAGCACGGCGAGGGCGAAGGCCGTGAGGGTCGGGAGGATGGCGAGGGGGCGGACGAAGCCGGGGGCCGTGCGGCCCAGGAGCAGGCCTGCGGCGGCGCCCAGGAAGGGGAGAAGAGGGACGAGGACGGCGAGGGTGGTCGTGGTCACGCGGTGGCCTCAGCCTTCTCAGCGGCCGTCTCGGGCGTGGGGGCTTCGGTTTCGTGGCCCTCGGTTTCGTGGCCCTCGGCGGTGTCGCGGAGCTTGTCGATGTCCGAGGTGCCGCGGTTGCGGTAGACGGCGAGCACGATCGCCAGGCCGATGCCGATCTCGGCGGCGGCGATGGCGATGGTGAACAGGGTCAGGGCCTGCCCGGAGTGCAGGGTCTCCTCGACGGCCTTGCTGAGCCAGACGTCGAAGGCAACGAGGTTGAGGTTGACGGCGTTGAGCATCAGCTCGACCGACATGAGGACCAGGATGGCGTTGCGGCGGGCGAGGACACCGTACAGGCCCGTGCAGAAGAGGAGGACTGAGAGTACGGCGGGGTAGGCGAGGTGCATCAGCGGGCCCCTTCCTTTTCTCCCTCGTCTGCCTGGTCGCTCCGGGCGCCCGGGGCGCTCTGAGGGACCGCCGCGGTCGCGGTCGTCTTCTCCTTGGCCTTGCGGGAGAGGACGATCGCGCCGACCAGGGCGGTGAGGAGGAGAACGGAGAGGGCCTCGAAGGGGAGGACCCAGTTCTGGAAGAGGGCCTTGCCGGTCACCTCGGTGGAGCCGGCGGCGGCGCCGTCCAGGTCGATCCAGGTCGCGCGGAAGGCATCGACGACGACCCAGAGCAGGGCGGCAGCCGAGGCGACGGCCACGGTGAGGGCGGCCCAGCGGTTACCGGAGTCGGCGTCCGGGGAGCGGCCGATGGGGGCCCTGGTGAGCATCAGACCGAACAGGAGGAGGACGACGACGGAACCGACATAGATGAGGACCTGCACCCAGGCGATGAACTCGGCCGTGAGCAGGAGGTATTCAACGGCGAGGCCGCCGAGGGTCACCACGAGCCACAGGGCGGCGTGGACCAGTTGCCGGGTGGTGACGGTGACGATCGCGGCACCGAAGGTGACCAGGCCGACGAGGAGGAAGGCGATCTCGACACCGGTCGGGGAGAGGAAGCCGTGAGTCTCGGCGGCGGTGGTCGTGGCGTGGGCTGCCGTGGTCGTGGCGTGGGCTGCCGTGGTCGTGGCGTGGGCTGCCGTGACGGCGGCTGCGGCGAGGCTCACGACTCCCCCTCCTGCGGCTTGCGGGTGGTGTCGGACTCGGGCTCGGCCTCGGCACGGGGCTGGGGTTCGGCAGGAGGCTGGGGTTCGGCAAGAGGCTGGGGTTCGGCAGGAGGCTGGACCCCGGCAGGAGGCTGGGGTTCGGCAAGAGGCTGGGGTTCGGCAGGAGGCTGGACCTCGACCTGAGCCGCTGCCAGTTTCTCCGCGGTCTTGCGGGCCGCGGCGATCTCCTTCGGTTCCTCCGCGCCGGGGTCGAGAGCCGGTGGGGCTGGGACCGTCCACATCCACTCGCGGAGCTTGTCGCGTTCGTGGGTGAGATCGCGGATGTCGGTCTCGGCGTACTCGAACTCCGGGGACCAGAAGAGGGCGTCGAAGGGGCAGACCTCGATGCAGATACCGCAGTACATGCAGAGGGAGAAGTCGATGGCGAAACGGTCGAGGACATTGCGGCTGCGCTCGCGGCCACCCGGGGAGGCGGAGGGGACCGTCTCCTTGTGGGAGTCGATGTAGATGCACCAGTCCGGGCACTCGCGGGCGCACAGCATGCAGACTGTGCAGTTCTCCTCGAAGAGGCCGATCACGCCGCGGGTGCGGGGCGGGAGCTCGGGCTGGACGTCCGGGTACTGCTCGGTGACGGTCTTCTTCGTCATCGTGCGGAGGGTGACGGCCAGGCCCTTGGCCAAGCCGGAGCCGGGGATCGAGAACCGGGACCGCCCGGAGGGCGTCGTTGAGGGGCGATGGCCGGGTGAGGGGCGGGACATGGTCAGGGATTCACCACCTTGACGATGCCGGTGAGGGCGATCTGGGCGAGGGCGAGGGGGACGAGGAGGGTCCAGGAGAGTTTCTGAAGCTGATCCTCGCGAAGGCGCGGGTAGGTGACGCGCAGCCAGATGACGGCGAAGGCGAGGATCGCGGTCTTCAGCAGGGTCCAGACCCAGCCGAGGCCGTCGGCACCCCATGGACCGTGCCAGCCACCCAGGAAGAGGACGGTGGTCAGGCCACACAGGACGACGATTCCGGCGTACTCAGCAAGGAGAAAGAGGGCGAAACGGAGACCGGTGTACTCGGTGTACGCGCCGAAGATGATCTCCGAGTCGGCGACGGGCATGTCGAACGGAGGGCGCTGCAGCTCGGCCAGCCCGGCGACGAAGAAGACGAGCGCGCCGACGATCTGCCAGGGCAGCCACCACCACTCGAAGGCGTCGACGATGCCGGGGAGGGAGACGGTTCCGGCCGCCATCGCGACGGAGGCGGCGGCGAGCAGCATCGGGAGTTCGTAGGCGAGGAGCTGGGCGGCGGTGCGGAGGCCACCGAGGAGGGAGAACTTGTTGGCGGAGGCCCATCCGGCCATGAGGGAGCCGAGGACCCCGACGCCCATGACGGCGAGGACGAAGAAAACGCCCGCGTCGATGACCTCGCCGACCGCGCCCCCGCCCGGGCCGAGGGGAATGGCGAGGAGGACGAGGAGGTACGGCAGGAGGGCGACAGCCGGGGCGAGTTGGAAGATACGGCGGTCCGCGCCCGCCGGGACGACATCTTCCTTCTGGACGAACTTGACGCCGTCGGCGACGAGTTGGGCCCAGCCATGGAAACCGCCGGCGTACATGGGGCCCAGGCGGCCCTGCATGTGGGCCATCACCTTGTGTTCGGTCTGGCCGATGATCAAGGGGAAGGTGAGGAAGACGACGAAGACGACGAGGAGTCGCAGGGCGACATCGAGCGCGTCGTTCACGGCGTGCCTCCTGCGTGGTCGGGGGGCGGGGGTGAGGTCGGCGTGGAGGCGTCTTCCGGGTTCGGTGTCGGTGCCGGTGCCGGTGTCGGTGTCGGTGCCGGTGCCGGTGTCGGCCCGGGTTCGTCGAAGGCGGGACGGGCGTGGTGCCAGGGGGCGTCCGTGCTGCGCGGGGTGGTGGGCGGTGTGGTGGGCGCCTTCGGGCCGGGGCGCTCGGGGCGGGGCGTGGCCGAGGGCTCGCCCGGGGTGGTGCGGGCGCCAGTGGTACGGGCACCGGGGGTGCGGGCGCCGGCGGCGCGGGACGGGCGGTCGCGGGCGGAACGGGACGGGGCTGGGGGGAGTTGGCCCTTCAGGGGACCCCACTCGTTGGGGTCGGGGACGCCCGGGGGGAGCATCTGGCGGCGCTTGGGGCCGCCGTGCTCGGACTCGCCGGGTTCCTTCGAGCAATACGTAAGAATCTACGAAGTACACACACAAAACAAGAA
>CAVQGD010000022.1:0-189064 GCA_963711935.1 uncultured Actinomycetota bacterium | reverse complement strand
GCTGTATGGCATACGCCGTGGAGGGCTTCGGCATCTCGATCCACTCATGGCGGGGATGGGGACGCAGGGCGAACCTGCCGTACGAGGCCCGTTCGAAGAAATGACTGGTGGCCGGGAAGTGATCGGCGGTCAGTTCGGCCGGCGTGGTCAGCGGGGGCGCGTCCGGGAAGGAGAGGAAGACCAACAGCGCGTCAAGGGCGCGGGTGGGGCGCGGGTAGGCGGCGTTCCAGGTGTCGACGCCCTCCGAGTGGTGGACGTCGGCCCGTTTCAGGGCGCAGGCCGCCGACAGAGGTACGGCGACGGAGGGCGCGGCGATCAGAGAGGTCGACGCGAGAGCGCTCAGCGAGGTGACCACGGCCGCGGTGCCACGCAGGCTCGGTACCCGCCACGGGTGAATGCGCGCAAGGCGACACGGGTTCTGCCACGGGTGAGTGCGCGCAGGGGCCGGCGGGGTTCGTCACACGTGGGCGCTCTCAAGGGCTCCTGGGTGAGTCCCTTCCTGGGGAGGGGGCGCGGCACATCGACCTCCGGATACGGACTTCGGGGACACCGCACCCAGATTGTGTGAATTCGTATTACTTTGCCTCGTTTGTCGCCGCCGGACGGGTGAGAGTATCCGGGGCCCGCACACCCCAGAAGTTCACGGAACGTCACAACTGGTCGGCCACGGAACGAAGCTGTCCAGGGAGTGGCAGAAACGATCTGTCAGAAACGAAGGTTCTTCCGGGAGACTGGAGAGTGGCTGGAAGGGCTCGGGGCCAGCCCTCTATGATCGGCACACTTTCCTGCACGGACACGGCTTGAGCGGCCGTCCGAACCCGGCCTGCCGCTCCTACGCGACAACACGAGATCCGTATGAATATCGAGTGCACGGCGGGAGCGAACGGTGAGCGGAACATCCGAAGGGTCGACGCCCGCAGTGGATCTGGTCCGACCGATCGTCACAGAGAGTGATAACTACCCCTCGCGTCACACCCTCATGCCTCTCACAGCATCTCTTGGTGTCACACACGCCCCATGTGTTCCGGGCGGCGTTCACCCTCCGCGCCGTTCGCCATGGCGGTGGTGGACCGGAAGGGGGCGGTCGTCACCGCCAACGACATGATGGGCGCCGCTGCTCGGGGGCGAGGGCGGGGCCGAGAGACTGACCGGACGGGTCGCCGCAGATCTCGTGGACCCCGACGTCGGACGCCCGCACGTGGCACGCGTACCGCGAGATACTGCGCGGCCGCCAGGCCCGGCTGTGCTGCACACGCCGGGTCAAACATCCCGATGGGCACTCTTTCTGGGGGGAGGTGACAGTGTCTCCGCTCCCCAAAGAGGCATCTGGGCAAGGGAGTTGACGACATCCGGGTCAAGGGATGTGCCAAGGGATGCGCCAAGGGATGTGAAGGCCGCCGAGCAAGGGGAGCTGACGACACAAGGGGAGCTGACGACCCTCCAGGCGACGACCCTCCAGGCGGAGCCCGTCGTGCTGCTCTCCGTCGCCGACATCAGTGCGCGCCGAGAACTCCAGTCCCGGCTGCGGCACTTGGAGATGCACGACCCGGTGACCCGGCTGCCCAACCGGGCGCTGTTCTTCGAGCGGCTGTCCGCGGCGCTGGAGGCGGAGGCGGACGAGGCGAGGCGGAGGCGTACCAGGCGACCGGGCCGGATCGGCCTGGCTGCTACCTGGACCTCGACGGCTTCAAGGCGATCAACGACACGCTCGGCCACCGGGTCGGCGACCGGCTGCTCGCGGCCGTCGCCGAGCGGCTGACGCACTGCGCGGACGAGGCGGGGCACGCCCGGGCGGGCACGCCCCTGGTCGCGCGGCTCGGCGGCGACGAGTTCGCCCTGCTGGTCGAGGACTCCACCGGCACCGAGCAACTCGCCGACCTCGCCGAGTCGGTGCTCAAAGCACTCCAGCTGCCCTTCGACCTGGCCGGGCAGCGGCTGTCCGTCTCCGCGTCCATCGGCGTCGTGGAGCGGCACGCGCCGGGCACGACCGCGACCGGTCTGATGCAGGCCGCCGACACGACGCTGTACTGGGCGAAGGCCGACGGCAAGGCCCGCTGGACGCTCTTCGACCCGGAGCGCAACGCCCACCGCATGACCCGCCAGGCCCTGTCCTCCACGCTGCGGCCGGCCGTCGAGCGCGGCGAGTTCGCCCTGGAGTACCAGCCGCTGGTGGGCATGGAGGACGGCGAGGTGCGCGGCGTGGAGGCGCTGGTGCGCTGGAACCATCCGCAGTTCGGCACGCTTGACGCCGAATCGGTTCATCGGACTGGCCGAGGAGGACGGCTCGATCGTGCAGCTCGGGCGCTGGGTCCTGGACACCGCCTGCCGCCAGGCGCGGCGCTGGCAGCTCGACCACCCGGACGGACGCCGCTCTTCGTCAGCGTGAACGTGGCCGTACGCCAGGTCTGGGACTCCGATCTGGTCGCCGACGTCGCGGAGATCCTCGCGGAGACCGGGCCTGCCCCCGCACCTGCTCCAGCTGGAGCTGACCGAGTCGGCGGTGATGGGCTCGGCGGGCCGGCCGCTGCAGGCGCTCCAGGCGCTGAGCGACATGGGCGTGCGGATCGCCATCGACGACTTCGGCACCGGGTACTCGAACCTCGCCTACCTCAGCCGGCTGCCGGTGTCCGTGCTGAAGCTCGACGGCTCCTTCGTCCGCGGCTTCCGGTACGAGAGCGAGACGCGGGCGCGGACGTCCACCCGAACCCGGCCGACGAGATCATCGTCGAGGCCCTGGTCCAGCTCGCCCACCGGCTGGGCCTCACGGTCACCGCGGAGTGCGTGGAGACGGCGCGCAGGCGGCGCGGCTGCGGCGCATCGGCTGCGACACGGGCCAGGGGTGGCTGTACTCGCGGCCGGTGCCGCCGGACCGCATCGCCGCGCTGCTGAACACTGTGACCTGCCCTCAAGCCTGAGCGCCTACGAGAGCCTGAGCACCGGGATTCAAACCTGCACGAGCGGTTCCTTGGTGAACAGCGTGCCGAGTTCCGGGGCGTTCACCCGGCGGTCCGCCAGCCGCAGGGCCTCCCAGACCGTGACCTGGTTGGCCGTGAGGACCGGTTTCGCCAGAGCGGTCTCCAGGGTCTGGAGGTGGCCGGCCGTGTGGAGGGCCGTGTCCGGGAGGAGGACCGCCTCCGCGTCCGGGTGGTCGCCCTCCCGGGCCAGCTCCAGCACCCGGTCCGCGCCCCAGGTACCCACCTCCGCCGCCGTGATGATGCCGGACGAGCGGAGCGACACCACCTCCACCCCGGCCGCCTTCAGGAACTCGGCGAACAGCCCCGCCACGTCCTCCGGGTACGTCGCCGCGATCGCCACCCGCCGCGCCCGAGCTCCCGTACCGCGTGGGCGAACGCGAAGGACGTGGACGAGGCGGGCAGGCCGGCCGTGCGGGCGAGGGTGCGGACCTGCTCGTGGGCGCCCTCCCAGCCGTACACGAAGCTCCCGCTGGTGCACGCCCAGACCACCGCCTCCGCGCCGGACAGGCGCAGCTCCTCCACGCCCGCCGCCAGCCGCTCGGCGGAGCCCATCCGCAGCAGCGCGTCCACCCGGTGCGCGTCCTCGCCGATGTCGGTGTGGACCAGGGGAAGGCGGATGTCGCTGCCGAGGAGCTGCTCCATGCGGGGGTAGTCGTCCTCGGCGGAGTGGCCCGGGTAGAGGAATCCGAGTGCTGTCATGTCCAGCCTTCCTGCTGCTGTTCCTCTCCCGCCAGTAGCTGCCGCTCTTCTTCCGGCAGTACGGGACCGAGGAGACGGAGGGGATCTGGGCGCGCCGACTCGTCGAGCAGCGCCTGGTAGGGCCCCACCGCTCGCATACCCAGGTGGCGCAGTGCCGCCCACATCGTCACCTGGTTCGCCGAGAGCACCGGCATGCGCAGTTCCGCCTCCAGCTGGGGGATGACGTCGTACGTCGGGAGGTTGGTGCAGCTGATGAAGAGCGCGTCCGCCGGGCGCGCGGACCGCCTTGCGGGCCATGTCGACCACCTCGCGGTACGGCACCTTCCAGATGTGCCGGGTCAGGCCCAGGTACGCGCGCCCGGTGACCGTGATGCCCGCCTCGGCGAGGTACTCCTCCAGGGCCCGGGTGACGGAGTCGGTGTACGGGGTGACCAGGGCCACGCGTCGTACGCCCAACTCCTCCAGGGCATCCAGCAGCGCGCCGGACGTGGTCAGCGAGGGCATCGCCCCCGCCCGTGTCATCGCCGCGCACATCGCCCGCTCGCCCGCGATACCGCCGACGAAGCTGCCGGAGGTACAGGCGTACGCCACGACCTCGGGCGCGACCGCGTTGAGCGCACGGACCGCGTCGCCGAGCGTCTCGTGCTCGCTGACCAGCCGGGCCAGGTCGAGGCTGACCTCGACGGGCACGAACGGGGTGCGGGTGAGGTGCAGCGAGACCTCGTCGGGCACCCAGCGCCACAGCTCGCGGTCGAGAGCGAAGTCGAAGGGGGCGACGACACCGACACCGCGCTGTGGCTGCGGTCCGCCGAGGAAGGAGACGTCCATGGCAGCCCCAGCTTACGAGGGAGGATGAAGAGGTATGAAGGGGGACGAAGCAGAGCCGGAGGGGGACGGAAGAGCAGATAACGGTCTATGTCCCTACCCATGTTGACGAAGGTAGGTTGGGGTGCGAGCGTGGTCAATCCCCGCATCTCAGACGGCTCGGATCGGACGGCTCGGATCAGATGGCTCGGCCCCCCGCTTCACCACCCGTGAGCCCTGCTGGAGCTCGACATGCACGGAAGATGCGCGGCGAACCTCCTCCAGATAAGCGAAAGCTCATTGCGAAATGGTTTCCCCAAGATGTCCGAAAAGATGTCCGAGAAGATGCCGAAGATGGCCGAGAAAACCCTTCTCGTCCTGGATGCCGATCCGCTCCCCCGGCTCGGCCGGCTCGCCGGGCGGGCCCGGATCGTGCACGCGGACGAGTCCTCGCTGGCCGAGCACCTGCCGCACGCCGATGTCCTGCTGGTCTGGGACTTCACCTCGCGCGCGGTGCGCGACGCCTGGCCGGGCAGGGGTCCGCGGCCCCGCTGGGTGCACACGGCGAGCGCGGGCGTGGACCAGCTGCATGTGCCCCGAGCTCGCCGCCTCCGACACGGTGGTGACCAATGCGCGCGGCGTCTTCGACCGGCCGATCGCCGAGTACGTCGCCGCGCTCGTCCTGGCTATGGGCGAAGGACCTGCCGCGCACCTGGGAGCTGCAGCGCGGCCGTGAGTGGCGGCACCGGGAGACGCGGCGGGTGGCGGGGACACGGGCCTGTGTGGTCGGTTCGGGGCCGATCGGTCGGGCGATCGACCACCACGCTCAGGGCGCTCGGGATCACCGCGACCGTGGTCGGGCGCACCCCGCGCCCCGGTATCCACGGCCCGGACGATCTGGACCTGCTGCTGTCCCGCGCCGACTGGGTCATCGCGGCGGCTCCGCTGACGGAGTCGACGTACGGCATGTTCGACGCCCGCCGTTTCGGGGTCATGCAGCCGTCCGCCCGCTTCGTCAACGTCGGGCGGGGCCCGCTCGTCGTCGAGGAGGCGCTGGTGGAGGCGCTGTCGAGGCGGTGGATCGCGGGGGCCGCGCTGGATGTCTTCGACCGTGAGCCCCTGCCGTCGGACGACCCGCTGTGGGAGGTGCCGGGCCTGCTCGTCTCGCCCCACATGAGCGGGGACACGGTGGGCTGGCGGGACGAGCTCGGGGCGCAGTTCGTGGAGCTGTACGAGCGCTGGGAGGCGGGCGAGCCGCTGCGGAACGTGGTCGACAAGCAGCGTGGGTACGTACCTGGACAGCCTGGACAGTCAACTTGACCCGGCCCTGAACTGCCGAGTCCCCTGGAGGCGTGCGGATGACCGAGCTCACCGAACTGACCGCGCTACAACTCGTCGACGGCTACCGCAAGGGCGAATTCAGCCCTGTGGAAGCCACCCGGGCGGCCCTGGAGCGGGCGCGTCGCGTCCAGCCCGAGGTGAACGCCTTCGTGCGCATCCTCGAGCGACGACGCCCTCGCCCAGGCCCGGGAGTCGGCAGGAGCGCTGGCGGCGCGGGGAGCCCGCCGGGCTGGTGGACGGGGTGCCGGTGACGGTGAAGGACATCCTGCTGCTGCGCGGCGGGCCGACGCTGAAGGGCTCCAAGACGGTCTCCGAGAGCGGCAGTTGGGAGGAGGACGCGCCCTCCGTGGCCCGGCTGCGCGAGCACGGCGCGGTGTTCCTCGGGAAGACGACGACGCCGGAGTTCGGCTGGAAGGGCGTCACGGACTCGCCGCTGTCACGGGGTGACGCGGAATCCGTACGACACCTCGCGCACGGCGGGCGGCTCCAGCGGCGGCGCGCGGCCGCGCCGTGGCGCTCGGGCGCGGGACCGCTGGCGCTCGGCACGGACGGGGGCGGCAGTCGTGCGTATCCCGGCCGCGTTCTGCGGGATCTTCGCGCTGAAGCCGACGTACGGCCGGGTGCCGCTCTATCCCGCGAGCGCCTTCGGCACGCTCGCGCACGTCGGGCCGATGACCCGGGACGCCGCCGACGCCGCGCTGACTGCTGGACGTGATCAGCGGCCCGGACGCGCGCGACTGGTCCGCGCTCGGCGCCGGTGCCCGGGTCGTTCACGGACGCGCCTGCGGGGCGGGGTGCGCGGGCTGCGGGTCGCGTACTCGCCCTCGCTTCGGCGGGCAGGTGGCCGTACGGCCCGTGGTCGCGGCGGCGGTGCGGCGGGCCGTGGAGGGGCTGGCGGGGCTGGGCGCGTACGTCGAGGAGACCGACCCCGACCTCGACCGAGCCCGTGGAGGCGTTCCACGCGCTGTGGTTCAGCGGGGCGGCGCGGGTGACCCAGCACTTCGGGCCGCACCAGCGGGAGCTGCTGGACCCGGGGCTGCGGGAGATCTGCGAGCTCGGGGCGCGCGTCTCAGCGCGCTCGACTACCTGGCCGCCGTGGACGTCCGCATGGACCTCGGCCGGCGGATGGGACGCTTCCACGAGTCGTACGACCTGCTGGTGACGCCGACGCTCCCGATCACCGCGTTCGAGGCGGGCGCGGAGGTCCCCAAGGGCTCGGGGCACCGCCGCTGGACGGGGTGGACCCCGTTCACGTACCCCTTCAACATGACCCAGCAGCCCGCGGCCAGCGTGCCGTGTCGGGGTGGACGGGGACGGGCTGCCGGTGGGGTTGCAGCTGGTGGCGGCCCGGCACCGGGACGACCTGGTGCTGCGGGCGGCGCACGCGCTGTACGAGGCGGGGGTGGCGGGGGTGCGGGCGCCTACGCGATAGCGGTTCCCCTGCGTCCCCTCCCCGCCACCCGGGGCCTCTCCCCGCCACCCGGAGCCTCTCCCTGCCACCCGGGCTCTCTTCCCGCTCGCCCTTGCTACGGCGCCCGCCGGAAGCTCAGCGTCTCCCCCAGCGCGCCCGCCCGCCACAGGTCGTGGCAGGCCTCGGCCATCGGCTCCAGGCCCTCCACCACCTGCCCCCAGACGATGCCGGGCACCCAGCCCACATCGCCGTTGAGCAGCAGGTTGTTGCGCTCGTAGAAGAGGGCGAGGTCGATCACGGGGGTGCCCGCCTGGACGCCGGACGCCTCGCCGTAGCCGTACGACCGCGTGCCCAGCTGTGTGCCGGAGAAGGTGAAGTAGCAGAGGTCGCCGGGGATGGGGCGTGACCGTGGGGTTCTCCAGCGGGGGTTCCGTGGGCGCGAAGGCCGGGAACAGGGCGTAGATCTCGTTGCGGGCGTACTTCGCGTGGTAGACGTCGCCGCCCAGCGGGAGCGCGTTCCACACGGCCTCGCAGGTGATCGGGGCGCGGTCGTCGAGGAGTTTCGCCGTGCAGTGGACTCCCCGCTTGTCGAGGGCGACTTCGATGAAGCGATCCGTCATGAACCCATCGTGCCCGCGAGGTCAAGGCCGCCCACCCTGTTCGGCTGCCACGTTGCCCCATGTGGTCCCCCCTATCGGTCACGCCCATGACGACTACGGACGACTACGGTCGCGAAACGATCGAAGCGAAGGCACACATTGATCCGCATAGCCTGCTCCGCACTTCGGGTAGCCGCGCGCCCATGGCTCGACCACGCGCGAACCGCATGAGATTCGACAACAGACACAACGAACACAATGGATACAGCGAACCCAGCGAACACAACGAACGTAACGGATACAACGAACACAGGGGACCCAGCCGCCGCTCTCTGCTCGCAGGAGCGGCTGCGTTGGGCGCCGTGGGGGTCTTCGGAGCAGCCGGCTGCAGCCGCGTCCCCGAGGAAGGGAAGGTGCTGGGAGGCGATCTGCTGGAGACGATCCGAGGACCAGGGTTTCGGTGAGGATCGGTATCGCCGGCGAGCCGCCGTTCGGCTACGTCGAAAGACGACGGGCAGGCCACGGGCGAGGCCCCCGCGATCGCCAAGGTGCATCTTCGAGAGGCTCGGCATCGACGAGATCAAGCCCGTGCCGGTGGACTTCGGCGCGCTGATCCCCGGACTGAACGCACAGCAGTTCGACGTGGTCTCCGCCGGGATGTACATCAACCCCGACCGCTGCGCACAGGTCCTCTTCTCCGACCCCGACTACCTGATGCTGGACGCCTTCATCGTCCGGAAGGGCAACCCGCACGGCATCAGGACATACGAGGACATCGCGAAGAAGGGGCTCAAGCTCGCCTCCGGCAAGGCGTACGCGGAGATCGACTACGCCAAGGCCGCCGGCGTCAAGGAACACTCTGCTCCTCCCGGACCAGGTGGCCGGTCTGGACGCGGTGGCCCAGGGCCGCGTCGACGTCTTCGCGGGCACCGCGATCACGGTCAAGTCCGTGGTGAAGGAGAGCGGCCAGTGCCGAGGCGACCGAGGCCTTCCAGCCCGTAGTGGACGGCAAGCCCGCCTACGGCGCGGGCGGATTCGCGTTCCGGCTCGTCCGAGAAGAACCTGCGCGACGCGTTCAACGCCGAGCTGCACAAGCTCAAGGAGAGACAACTACCAGGAGCTCCTCGAGATCATCAAGCCCTTCGGCTTCACCAGGACCGAGATGACCGACCTCACCGCGAAGGAGCTGTGCGGCTGATGATGAGCTTCGGAGTTCTGTCACCACCTGGTTCCTGCCGGGTATCTGGGTCACCGTCCAGCTGACGGTGTACAGCGCGGCGCTCGGCGGCGGTCGTCGCCTTCGGCATCGGCATCGCCCGCACCCACCGGTTCTGGATCGTCCGCTTCCTCGCCGGCGTCTACTTCGAGATCTTCCGCGGCATGTCGGCGCTGGTGCTGATGTTCTGGATGTTCTTCGTGCTGCCGCTGCTTCGGCTGGCAGCTGGTCCCCATGTGGGCCGGCGTCAGCGCGCTCGGCCTCACCTACGGCGCGTACGGCTCGGAGGTCGTCCGCGGCTCGCTGGCCGCCGTCGCCCCGGCGCAGCGGGAGGCGGGCATCGCGCTCAGCTTCACGCGCCTGGCAGCGGCTGCGGCTGATCGTGCTGCCGCAGGCGTGGCCGGAGATGGTGCCGCCGTTCAACAACCTGCTGATCGAGCTGCTGAAGGGCACCGCCCTGGTCTCCGTCATCGCCGTGGCGCGACATGACCTTCGCCGGGAACCTGGTCCGGCTCGGCACCAACGAGAGCGCACCCGATCTACACGCTCATGCTGGTGATGTACTTCGTCCTCGCCTTCGTCATCACCCGCGGTATGCGGCTGCTGGAGCGCAGGCGAAGGCCGGTATCGGCCAGGCACCGCCGGAGAAGACGCCGGCGTCGATCGCCGCGCGAACGCTCAGCGCCGCGCGGCGAGAGCGCGCAGGCCGGCTCGCAGCCGCGGGAGGTATGCTGATGAACTGGGACTGGGCACGCCGTCGACGACTTCATGCCGCGCTTCTGGGACGGTGTGCTGGTCACGCTGCAGGCGCTGGCCCTCGGCTCGCTGATCGCCTTCGCGCTCGGCCTGGTCTGGGCGCTGGCGCAGCGCTCCACGCCGCTGCTGGGTGCGCTGGCCGGTGACGGCGCGTCACGGAGTTCATCCGCAACACCCCGCTGCTGGTGCAGCTGTTCTTCCTCTTCTACGTGCTGCCGGATTGGGCCCGTCGATGTCTCCGCTGACCACCGGCATCATCGGCCTCGGCCTGCACTACTCCACGTACACCGCCGAGGTCTACCGCGCCGGTATCGACGGCGTGCCCGCCGGCCAGTGGGAGGCGGCCACCGCGCTGAACCTGCCGCGGGCCGCACCTGGCGCGCGGTGATCCTGCCGCAGGCGATCCGCCGGGTCGTGCCCGCCGCTGGGCAACTACGTCATCGCGATGCTCAAGGACTCCCCGATGATCGCGACCATCGGCGCGCTCGACATGCTCGGCGAGGCCCGGCCTTCAGCAACGAGACCTTCCACCACCGAAGCCGCTCACCGTCGTCGGCGTCGCCTTCATCGTCATCGCCTACCCGGCTTCCCTCCTGATGCGAGCCCTGGAGCGTCGTCTTGTCCGCTGACAGCAGCACCTCGAAAGAACCCGAGCGCAGCCGAACCCAGCCGGTCGACGGCAGCGAACTGATCCACTTCGACAACGTCACCAAGCGCTTCGGCAGCAACGTCGTCCTCGACCACCTCTGACTTCTCGGTCGCCTCCGGCAAGCACGTCACCCTGATCGGCCCGTCCGGCTCCGGCAAGACGACGATCCTGCGGCTGCTGATGACCCTGGTGAAGCCCGACGAGGGCACGATCAAGGTCGACGGCGACTACCTCACCCACGAGGAGAAGAACGGCAAGCTGGTCCCGGCGGGCGAGAAGCACATCCGTGAGGTCCGCAAGAACATCGGCATGGTCTTCCAGCAGTTCAACCTCTTCCCCAACATGAAGGTGCTGCGCAACATCACCGAGGCGCCGGTCCACGTCCTCGGCCTGCCCAAGGACGAGGCCGAGCAGCGGGCCCGCGAGCTGCTCGAACTGGTGGGGCTCGACCGAGCACATCGACAAGTACCCGACCCAGCTCTCCGGCGGCCAGCAGCAGCGCGTGGCGATCGCCCGGGCGCTGGCGATGCGGCCGCAGGTGCTGCTGCTGGACGAGGTCACCTCGGCGCTCGACCCCGAGCTGGTCGCGGGCGTGCTCGACGTGCTGCGGGACATCGCCCGCACCACCGACATCACGATGCTGTGCGTGACCCACGAGATGAACTTCGCCCGGGACATCTCGGACGAGGTGCTGATGTTCGACGCGGGCCGGGTCATCGAGTCCGGCCCGCCGGAGAAGATCTTCAGCGACCCGGAGCACGAGCGAACGCGGGAGTTCCTCGAGCGCGGTGCTCTGACGCGGAGGTGCGAACGCGCCGGACAGAGGCCGGCAGCGGCCAGCCTGTACCGCAGGCGCTCACCCCGGGCCATGACCCTGGCATATGCCAGAGTGCAGCGTCCGCTGCTGAGAGCGCCGGAGCGTGCGTCAACTTTCTCGTCAACAGCCCCTCCCCTGCTCCGGCCCTTGTGGACGGCTATCGTGGAGTACGGGCACGCCTGGCCGGTCCGAGAACCGGCCAGAGCAGCGCAGGGGGAACCGTGGCGCTCAAGCACGAGCCGACCGCGCCGTACCACTCGGCCCAGGACGCCCTGCGCGTCCTGGAGACGGTGGCACGGCACACCACCGGCGTCACCGACGCCGAGCTCGCCCGCGCAGACCGGCCTCGGCACGGAGCGGCTGACCGCCCTCCTGCGGATGCTGCGCCGCGAGGGATACGTCGAGCAGGTCGCCGACGGCGCGTACGTCGCCGGCGACCGCCCTGAGCCGGCTCGGCTCCGGCGCGACGACCGCGACGCAGGCCCTGCGCGACAGGCTCCAGCGCACCCTCGACCGGCTGCGCGACTCGGTGGGCGCCGCCGTCTACATCAGCCGGTACGTCGACGGCGAGGTCAAGGTCACCCGTGCGCCGACGAGCCCGACGCACCCCGGCGGTCAACGAGTGGGTGGACTTCCGCTCCGCCGGCCACGCCAGCGCGATCGGCAAGTGCCTGCTGAGCCAGCTCGACGTGAACGCCCGCCGCGACCACCTCGCCCGCCACAAGATCGCCCGCCTCACCTCGCGCACGATCACCAACGAGAGGGTGCTGCTGAGCCAGCTGGACACCCAGCCACCCACGGTCCCGGTCCTCGACCTCCAGGAGTACGCGGTGGGCACGGTCTGCGCGGCGGTCCCCTCACGGCGGGCTCCGCCGTGGGCTGCCTCGCCCTCTCCCTCCCGCTCGAGCACGCGCACCGGCTGCGCCAGGCCGCGGACACGCTGAACCGGGGGGCGGCTCCGGTACTGCTGTCACTGGCGATCTGAGCGGCGCCGGCGTCCAGCTCCGGAGATCCAGGGTCGGTCGCGCTGACGATCCAGTGGTCGGTCGCGCTGGCAATACCAGGTAGTATTTCTTTCGTCGCCGACCGCGCGAGCGGGAGGCGAGAGTCATGCGCCGCTAGCTCAGTTGGTTAGAGCAGCTGACTCTTAATCAGCGGGTCCGGGGTTCGAGTCCCTGGCGGCGCACGATGGCGAGGGCGAGGCGTGTTCGCGGAAAGCGCGAACCTCCTCGCCCTCGTTGTTGTTGCGCGGCTTCGCCGCGCGTTGTGGGGGCTTCGCCACCCACACCCCCCTTGGCGAGGGCGAGGTGGGTTCGCGGAAAACGCGAACCCACCTCGCCCTCGTTGTTTTGTGCGGCTTCGCCCCGCGCTGTGGGGATCCCCCTATACCTGACGCGCATATGCCGAGGTCACTGTTCGAGCACGCTTACGCCCGAAAGTGCCCGTTACGTTTCCCCCTTGTGCCCGTATGACCGGTAAACAGCTTGTTTCCCATCTTGCGATCATGAGGAAAGCCGTAGAACCCTGGGCCCTAAGGGACTGTGGATACATAGCAGTTGGGGAGGGCTCGGGCCGGGTTCGGCCCATGGCGGGGACCAGGGGGCCCCGTTCACAAGCGGATGCCGAGGGGGGCATCATGCAATCGGAAGGTCCGCGTCCAGCGTCCATGAAGTGTGGATGACATGGGGACGCCGACCCATCACTGATGCGTCCGGGACGGTCGAGGGGGACCGAGCCGGACGGAGGAACTGACGAACACACACGGATGTGTGTGCGGGGGGATGACTCATGACGTCGCCGCCGAAGGGCGCCCGGCAGAACTTCGACCCGTCCGAGACGACCCAGCTCAGGGTTCCGTCACATCGGACTGGCAGCTTCCGCAAGATCAGGAAGACGCTTCCCAGATACGACTACGAGCACTACAGCCGGCTCGCCGGGCCGCTCACCCAGCCCGACCCGACCAAGCCGTACCAGGTGCAGTACCGCTGCCTGTCTCGCAGGAGCCGCACCGCATCCGGGCCGCGCTGCTGCTCGGCCGCCGCGCCGCTGCTCTCGCTGGTGCTGCTCGCCTGGCTGATGCAGCCGCAGCACTGGACCAAGCGCGACGACCCGGTGTACGACTTCCTGCCGGCGCTCGACATCGTCATGCTGGTCTCGATCGGCCTGATCGAGCTCTTCCGCTGCATGAACGTGCTGTCGAACGCGCACGCCACGCTGGTCGCCCGCGACCCCGTCCCGGTGGTGCCCGAGACCGGCACCAGGGTCGCCTTCCTCACCTCCTTCGTGCCCGGCAAGGAGCCGCTGGAGATGGTGACGAAGACCCTGGAGGCCGCGGTGAAGATCCGCCACCGGGGGCTGCTGCACGTCTGGCTGCTCGACGAGGGCGACGACCCCGAGGTCAAGGAGGTCTGCGCGCGCCTGGGCGTGCACCACTTCTCCCGCAAGGGCGTCGCGAAGTGGAACCAGCCCAAGGGCCCGCACCGCGCCAAGACCAAGCACGGCAACTACAACGCCTGGCTCGACGCGCACGGCGACGACTACGACTTCTTCGCCTCGGTCGACACCGACCACGTGCCGCTGCCCAACTACCTGGAGCGGATGCTCGGTTTCTTCCGCGACCCGGACGTCGGCTTCGTCATCGGCCCGCAGGTGTACGGCAACTACGACAACTTCGTCACCAAGGCCGCCGAGTCGCCAGCAGTTCCTCTTCCACGCGCTGATCCAGCGCGCGGGCAACCGCTACGGCGCCCCCATGTTCGTCGGCACCACCAACGCCGTACGGATCAAGGCCCTCAAGCAGATCGGCGGGCTGTACGACTCGATCACCGAGGACATGGCCACCGGCTTCGAGATCCACCGCGCACAAGAACCCGGCGACGGGCCAGCAAGTGGCGCTCGGTCTACACCCCGGACGTGCTCGCCGTCGGTGAGGGCCCGAACGCCTGGACGGACTTCTTCACCCAGCAGATGCGCTGGTCGCGCGGCACGTACGAGACGATCCTCAAGCAGTACTGGAAGGGCTGTTACACGCTGCCGCCGGGCAAGCTCTTCAACTACACGATGATGATCATCTTCTACCCGATGTCGGCCCTCAACTGGATCCTGGCGGCGCTGAGTTGTGCGCTGTTCCTGGGCCTGGGCGCCTCGGGTGTGCAGATCGACCCGACGATCTGGCTGATGCTCTACGGCAACGCCTCCGCCCTCCAGATCGGCCTGTACGTCTGGAACCGCCGGCACAACGTCTCGCCGCACGAGCCGGAGGGCTCCGGCGGTGTCGCCGGCATGGTCATGTCCGCGCTGTCCGCGCCGATCTACGCGAAGGTCGCTGATCGACTCCGTGCTGCGCCGCAAGAGCAAGTTCGTGGTCACCCCCAAGGGCGACTCGGCGAGCCCGGACACACTGTTCGGGACCTTCCGGTTCCACTGGTACTTCATCCTGATCTTCGGCGGCTCGATCGGCGCCGGCTTCTACTTCGGCCACGCCCACCCGGCGATGATCATCTGGGCGACGTTCGCGCTGCTGATCACCGCCGCGCCGATCGTTCGCCTGGCGCTGGCAGATGCGGCAGGACAAGAAGAAGAAGGCGGAGGCAGGTACGGCGGAGGCGGATGCGGCGGAGGCGGGTACGGCGAAGCGGGTAGGCGGAGCCGGTGCGCAGAGGCGGTGCGCGGCGGATCCGGCGTGCCAGCGTCGCGACGCACGCAGCCGCACGGCAGCCGCATCGGCACGGCACCGGCATCGCATCGCATCGGCATCAGGCATCGGCATCGGCGCAGCGGAGCCGCGGGGCCGGACGTCACACAGCCGTGCCGGTCCAGCAGGTACCGGTCCAGCAGGCGCCAGTCCAGCAGGTACCTGTCCAGCAGGCTCCGCAGACGGGTCACGCCCGCGCGGGGAGGGTGCTCAGCCGAGAAGCCATTGGGCGGCCACGAACGGGGGCACGACCAGACCATGCAGATCGCCCTTGGGGGACGTAAGAAATGAAAGACCGTGCAGGCCGTCGTCGCGCCCGTCGTCTGGCGATAGGCGCGGCGGTGGTCCTGGCGCTGGCCGGGATGAACGGGCCGTGGCTGTACCGCTTCGGCTCAGAGAAGTACCACGACTACAAGATCAACAGACCCGAGTACAAGGCCGAGAACGGCCACTGGGAGATCGTCGAGTTCCCCGAGAAGTACCGGCAGAACACCATCCACGCGGCGCTGCTGCACACCGGCAAGGTGCTGCTGATCGCGGGCTCGGGCAACAACCAGGCAACTTCGACGCGAAGAAGTTCGACACCCGGATCTGGGACCCGGTCAAGAAGACCATCAAGAAGGTCCCCACCCCCAAGGACCTGTTCTGCACGGGCCACACCCAGCTCGCCGAACGGCAACCTGCTGATCGCGGGCGGCACCAAGCGGTACGAGAAGCTCAAGGGCGACGTCACCAAGGCCGGCGGCCTGATGATCGTCCACAACGAGAACCCGGACAAGCCGATCACCCTGCCCGCGGGCACCAAGTTCACGGGCAAGGAGAACGGCAAGACCTTCGTCTCCAAGGACCCGGTCGCTCGTCCCGCGCGCGAAGAAGGTGTTCGACCCGGATACCGGCAGGTTCCTGCGCAACGACCCCGGCCTGGGCCGTATCTACGTCGAGGCCGCCAGGAGCGGCAAGAAGTACGAGACCGGCACCGCAGGACAACTACCGGATCCAGGGCCTGACGGGCGCCGACGCCCGCAACATGTACGGCATCGCGCAGAAGCTCGCCCTCGACAAGAAGGACTTCCAGGGCATCAAGGACGCCTACGAGTTCGACCCGGTCGCCGAGAAGTACATCAAGGTCGACCCGATGAACGAGGCGCGCTGGTACCCGACGCTGACCACCCTGTCCGACGGCAAGGTCCTCGTCCCTCTCCGGGCTGGACGAGATCGGCCAGCTGGTGCCGGGCAAGAACGAGGTCTACGACCCGAAGACCAAGAAGTGGACGTACACCAAGGACGTCCGGCAGTTCCCGACCTACCCGGCGATCTCCCTGATGCAGAACGGCAAGCTGTTCTACTCGGGCGCGAACGCCGGCTACGGCCCCGACGACGTGGGCCGTGACCCGGGCATCTGGGACCTGGAGACGCAACAAGTTCACCAAGGTCCCCGGCATGAGCGACCCGAAGCTGCTGGAGACCGCCGGCACGGTGCTGCTGCCGCCCGCGCAGGACGAGAAGTACATGGTGATCGGCGGCGGCGGGGTCGGCGAGTCCGACGAAGTCCAGCAAGAAGACCCGCGTCGTCGACCTGCTGGCGGACGACCCGAGGTTCGTGGACGGCCCGTCCCTGGAGAAGGGCACCCGCTACCCGCAGGCCTCGATCCTGCCCGACGACACGGTGCTCATCTCCGGCGGCTCGGAGGACTACCGCGGGCGCGGCGGCTCCAACATCCTCCAGGCGCGGATCTACGACGCGAAGAGCGGCGGCATGCGGCGGGTGGCCGACCCGCTGGTGGGCCGCAACTACCACTCGGGCTCGCTCCTGCTGCCCGACGGCCGGGTGATGTTCTTCGGCTCCGACTCGCTCTACGCGGACAAGGCCAACACCAAGCCGGGCAAGTTCGAGCAGCGCATCGAGATCTACACGCCGCCGTACCTGTACCGGGACGCGCGGCCGACGCTCTCGGGGGGCCCGAAGACGGTCCAGCGCGGCGAGTCGGCGACGTTCGCCACGAAGCACGCCTCGTCCATCAAGACGGCCCGCCTGATCCGGCCCAGCGCCTCCACCCACGTCACCGACGTCGACCAGCAGTCCATCGCCCTGGACTTCGAGAAGACGGACGGACGGCATCGACGGTCACCGTCCCGAAGAACCGCAACCTGGTCCCGTCGGGCTGGTACATGCTGTTCGTGACGGACGACCAGGGGACGCCGAGCAAGGCGCAGTGGGTGAGGGTTCCGTAGGGCTCCCGCTGAAGAATTCGGGTACGTGACAGATGCGGGCCCCCACGCTGGGCAGCGCGGGGGCCCGACAGTCTTACGGCCTTCGTACAGCCTCTTACGGCTCTTTACGGCGGAAATCAGCCGGAAGCCTTCGCCAGCTCAAGCGCGTACTCGGGCCACCACTCCCCCGCCTTCGGGCCCGCCCTTGCACTCGCCGTCCGACTCCCCCGGCCGCTTGACCCACAGATAGGCGTCGACCAGCGCGTCGGCGGTCTTGGTCGTGGGCGCCTCCCCCAGCGCGCGCCCCGGCGGATTGCACCAGTGCTTCCTCGGGGTCGCCCTCGGTGTACGGCCCGTTGCCGTTGCGGCTGGTGTCGATGACGAACGGCTTGTTGCCCACCTTCGCGGAGAGCTCCTTGCCGTAGGCGATGGAGTCCTCGGTGGTGTAGAAGTTCGACACGTTGACCGAGAAGCCGTCGGCCTGGTCGATGCCCGCCCGCCGCAGGGGCTCGAAGATCTGCGTCGGGCTTGCCCCAGCCGGCGTTGCCCGCGTCCAGGTAGACCTTCGTGTTCTTCAGGGACTTGAGCGTGCTCGATGGCACCCTTGAGGAGGTCGTAGCGCTCCTCGTGGAACTCCTCGGCCGTGCAGCCGTCCACCATGTGCAGCACCGCGTCCGGCTCCAGGATCACCGTCGCGGGCCGGTCGCTCGATGCCCTTGGCGACCTGGTCGATGAAAGCCCGGTACGCGTTGCCGTCCGCGGCGCCGCCGCCGCGAGAACTGGCCGCAGTCGCGGTGCGGGATGTTGTAGAGGACGAGCAGCGCGTCCCGGTCCGCCTTCTCGGCGGCCTCGGTGAAGCCACGCGCCTCCTGCTCGGCGGTTCTCCGGGGTGAGCCACTCGCCGGTGGGCTGCTCGGCGATCTTGCGGATCAGTTCCGCGTCCGCCTTCTTGCCTGCCTTCTCGTACGTAGCCACCTGCTGCGCCGCGTTCCCGTCCGGGTTGACCCAGTACGGGTCTGAATCCTTGGGCTGCTGACTGATCCCGGAACCCGGGCCGTTCTTCTCCTGCTTCCCCTTGTCATCGCTGTCTCCCCCGAAACAGCCTGCGAGCAGCAGCGCCGCCCCCACAACGGCCACGGACGCCCGTACCCCCCTGGTGCCGTACATCCAACTCCCCCTTGGGCACACTGTCGTAAGTCCCAATCCTGGCATACCTCCCGCCTTGCCCACGAGGTCGCCTGAGCGTCTCTGATCAGTTTAGTGATCCCATATCAGACATAGCGTCTGGCGTGGCATCTGCCCATCGTGGAGGGGTGGCATGGGCGTGCAGGTGGAATCCCGCGCCCAGTACCGCTCCTCGTGGCCGGTGCCGGCCAGATGGGGGCTCCCCCGCACGGAGTCCGGGGGTGGGTGTGCTGATCGTCGTCACGCCCTGGTGCCGGTGGGCTGCACGGGGCAGCCTCCTCCGGCCCGTTGGTGCGTGCCCCTCCGGACGCTGGCCCGCCGGACCGCAAGGGCCGGTGGGGGAGGGTGCCCCGCGTCGCCTGGGCGCGGGGCGTGTGGGTTTCCGCCGGGTGGGGCCGGTCTTGGACCGGTCCTTCCGGCTGGTCTCGGCGGTCGGGGTGATGACCGCTTGGGTTTCGAGCGTGTCCGCCACCGTGCGGATCACCATCTGGCCGGTAGCCCGGTCGGTGACGGTCTTGGTCTGGTGGGCAAGACCGCGGGCGGCGATGCGCTGCCACGCCCCCGTGTCGCGGTCGCCCTGCCAGCCGCATCCGGCACGGTCGGGGCAGAGGGCCCATTTCCAGCCCGGTGTGGTGGGGCGGTCGGGGGCTGTGCGGTGCCGCAGCGGGATCAGGCACCGGGGGCAGTGCCGGGAGGTGCCCCGGGCAGGGACGGTGACGACGGCGATACCCGCCTCGGCGGCGAGGTGCCGGATACGGTCGGCGATCTGCCCGCGCACTGTCTGGGACAGGCGGGTGTTGTGGGTGCGGCCCATGCCGCTCGCTTCCATCGACCGCAGGTCTTCCAGGTAGATGACCGTGGCGTGGATGGCGATGGCCTGGTCCACCGTCCAGCGGGCGGCGGCCCGGGCCAGGGCGTCGTTGAGGTGCGACCTGCGGTCGGACACGCGGCGGATCTCGTCTTGCAGCACCCTGTGTCTACCGGACAGTTCATGCTGCTCGTCGGCGCCGATGAGCAGCTGGTACTGGTCGGCCTTGGTGTGCAGGTGTTCCGACAGACGACGCAATCGGTGCTGCTTCGCGAGGACCCCGGCGGCCCGGAACTGGGCGCCGTGCCCGAGCGCGGTGAGGTGCCCGTCGTCGTGCAGCCGGGCCGCGCCCGCGGACAGCAGGGTGTTCAGACCCCAGTCCACGCCGAGAGCGACCGTGTGGCCGCTGCGGGACGTCTTCGGCACAGCGTGGGTGTAGGCCAGGTCGGCGCGCACCTTGTTGCCCGCAAGGCGGAGGGTGGGCAGGTGCAGCACCGCGCCGGGCGGGATGGTGGGCGGCAGCGTGACGGGGCAGGCCACCCAGGTCCAGTCGCGGTAGGAGCGCGGGTCGGGCCGGGTGGGCAACTGCAGGCGCAGCAGCGCGCGTTGCGGGTCATGCTCGCCGCGTGCGAGGGTGGCCTGCTGGCCGTCACACGCCGACAGCAGCAGCATCCGCGCAGCCCGGGGCGGGCCCTCCAGCTCGAACACGCCGGTCGGCAGACGGCCGTGCTTTCCGGCGAAGGCGGTGATCTGCCGGGTGCGGGAGCGGATCACACTCGACGGCAGGTGCCGGCCGCCGGGGATCGCCTCCCGCACCCGGTCCCATTCCTCGGGGGTGCGCCTGCCTGGATTGCCCGGCCATGTCTGAAGGACTGCGGAGGTCAGTTCGGCCCGCCAGTGTGCCGAGCGCAGAGCGCGCCCGGCCTGTTCCTGGGCCATGCGCACGATCCGGTCGTTGACCTTCACGCCCTTGGCGGGGGCGGCCGTCCAGCCCAGTCGGCGCAGCGCCATCCACGCCTGCGACGGCAGCTTCCGCCCACCTGTGTCCTTCCCCGAGGCGAGGACGTCCACATAGGCGGCGTTCCAGTGCTCGGCCAGCAGTTCGGCGGCCATGGCGGACACCAGATCGGCGGCCCAGCCGACCCGCTGGGCCAGCACGGCGGTCGGCAGTACCTCGCCGGTCTTCTCCACCACGCCGGTACGTAGCAGTCCACGGGCACAGGCGGTCCGGGCCGTTTCGCCCTCGCCCAGCGGCAGCTTCCGGCTCACCGGCGCCTCCCCTTTTCCTGCCCGTGGTGCTGTCATCCGGTCAACGACACTCCCGCGAAAAGGTCACGCATTCGATCCAGGTACTTGGGTACGACACCGAGACCGGTATCGGACACGGGGCGCGACAGCGACGGATGATGCGTCGCTATGGATACCAAAGGAATCACGTGAGCCTTGTCGGACACCTGTTACCCGTCTACCCGTCTCCCTCTCTACCCCGTCTCCCTCTCTACCCGGTCTCCCCCTCTACCCGTCGAGGACCGGCCGGATCTGGGAAAGTCCGCTGCGGGAAAGCGCTTTGTGAGGTACGCGGACACGATCACGTTCGCCGTGTAGGTGCGGCTGGCCCGGTCGAAGGTGCCGCCGCAGGTGACCAGCCGCAGCTCGGCCCGCCCCGGCTGCCGTACGCCGTACGCCCGGTGGGCGTCGAAGCGGTCCGGGCCGGTGACCGGGACGACCTGGACGTCGTCCACGGTGAACTCGGCGACCGTCCCGTCGTCACGGATCACCCGGACCATCTCGCCGACCCGTACCGAGCTGAGCCGGAGGAAGACCGCGGGCCGGCTCTCGGTGTCGACGTGCCCCACGAACAGCGCGGCCCCGGCCGCCCCCGGGCGCGTACCGGCCGCGTACCAGCCGACGGTGTCCGCGCGGGCGAGGGGCGGCGGATCGATCGCGCCCCGGGCGTCCAGGCCGCGCGCCACGACCGGTGCCCGCACGCCCATCGACGGAATGTCGATCCGCTGCGGCCGGGCGTTCCCCAACGGCTCGGCCGCGTGCGGCAGTTCGACATCCTCGGGCTCCTCGGGCCGCCCGGCCGCCGCCACATCGCCCGTGGTCGGCGTCGAGGTCCCGTGCCGTACGTCGGTCACCTCACGGCCCCACAGCCACAGCCCGAGCAGCAGCACGGCCCAGGTGACACCGGCGAGGAGACGACCGCTGCCGGGGGAGCGTTTCCAGCCGCCCCGATCGCCTCGATCGCCTCGTTCGCCTCGTTCGCCCCTATCGCCTCGATCACCTTGTTCTCCCTGATCGCCCCGGCTGTCCCAACCGCACCAATCGACTCGATCGCCCCGACTGCCCCAGCCGCCCCAATCACCCCGGTCGCCCCGGTCACCCCGGTCACCCCGGTCGCCCCGGTCGCCCCGGTCGGACATCTCAGTCACCAGTCCCGTCACTTCCTGCCGTGACTCCGGCGAGCGCCACGAAGGATGACGGCCAGCGCGGCCACGCCCACCAGGACGAGGCCCACCATGGCCTGGCGGGCGCCCGGGCCCTCGTCCCGGGCGCCGGGATTCCTGGTTTCGGCGGCAACTTCCCTGGCCTCGGCAGCGACAAGGTGCGCGGCCCCGCCACCGCCCGCGCGCAGGGGGGCGACCGGGGAGGCGTGCGTGCCGGGAGCGGCGGACCGCCAGGGCTCGCCCGCCTTCTCGGCGACTGTGAGCTCGGCCTTGACGCTGGCATGAGAGGGGGAGTGGGACGAGGACGGGGAGTGGGACTGGGAGTGAGGCTGGGATCTGGAGTTGTGGGGTTGGGAGTTGTGGGGTTGGGAGTTGTGGGGTTGGGAGTTGTGGGGTTGGGAGTTGTGGGGTTGGGAGTTGTGGGGTTGGGAGTTGTCCTCGGCGCCGTCACAGGTGACCTTGACCAGGTACGTGCCCGGCGTGAGCGAGGAGCGGACGCGGGTCTCGCCGATGAACGCACCGTCCCCCCCGACGCTGCCGGTGAGCCGCGCGTCCGCGACGAACGCCCTCGAAGAGGCCGTACCCGTCCGCCCCGTGCACCCCTGGGCGCGCACCTGGATGTCGCTGCCGGGCGCGGGCGGCGACGGCGTCACCGAGATCCCGCTGACCCTGCTGATCCCGCTGCTTCTGCCGATCCCGCCGTTTCCACTGTCCTCTCCGCCGACCGCGTACGTCACCGGGCACGCCATCGACGTCAGCACTGCCGCGACCACCGCACCCCTACAGAAAGTGCGCCGCCCTGAACCCATCGTGAACCTCCAGATACCTGGAGACTCTCCCTCCGGAGGCGGAGACGCATCCGGGGAGCGGGCGTGACTGCTCCGTTCAGGCGCCCGGAGGTTTCGACCGTGAAGGCCGTCGAAGGTCTCACTACAGGCAGACAGAGAGCCGGGACGGGGACGAGGAGGGGGACGGGGACGGGGACGGGGAGCGTGCGAATCCGGGTGGGTCAGCAGGACTTCCTGCGGACGAGGGCGACCAGCACCGCGCCGACGGCGAGCAGCAACAGCCCGGTGGCGTACGGCATTACGTTCGCCCCGGTCCGCGCCAGCTCGGCGAAGGGCAGGTCTTCCTCGCGTACGCCGGGGCTGTTGCCTTCCTTGATGCCGGTGCCTTCTTTGGTGGCGGTGCCTTCCTTGATGCCGGTGCCTTCTTTGGTGGTGGTGCCTTCCTCGGCTCCGGTGTCTTTCTTTTGGTCTTCTCTCTGGCTCCCTCCCTCGTCTCCTCCGTCTCCGTCTCCGTCTCCGTATCCGTCTACGTCTCCGTATCCCTCTCTGCCTCCGTCGACGATCCGGAACCGGTAGTCGTTCGACTCCCCCACCCACTCGCCGTCGTTGCCCCGCCGCTGGACGACGGCCGCGTTCGCCACGACGTCGTTGGGTACTGCGGCCCCGGAGGTGACGGCGAGCCGGAGTCTCACGGTGACGGTGTGGCCCGGGGGCACGGTGAACCCGGGGAAGCCTTGGTGGTCGAGGACGCCGACGAGTTCGTCCGCGTCGGTGCGCTCGAAGGAGACGGGGTAGGGGCGGGTGCCCTCGTAGAACTCGAGGCGTGGCTGCGCCGCCCGGAGGGTGCGTTTCCCGTCGACGAGGACGATCACCGGGTGGATGTTCCGGCAGGTGCGGGTGGTGGTGTTGGTGAGGTCCAGGGACCAGGTGCGGTAGCCGCCACCGGCGTCGTAGCTGGCTGGGCCGCCGTGGATGCGGGTACGGACGGGGAAGCCGTCGGTATTGGTGTCGGTGTCGGGGGTGGCGTCGGGGGTGTCCTCGGGGGGGGTGGTGCAGGTGGGTCGGGGAAGGCCGGTGGGCGCGGTAGGTGCCGCTGATGCGGAGACGGGGGTGGCGGCATCAGAGGCGTCCGCTGCCGTGCCGCCGACGAGGGCGGCTGCGGTGGCAACGGCGAGGACCGTCAGGCACGTACACGTACACAGGCGCATAAGCACATGCCTGCCACCCACGCGGGCCTCGCCACGCCCACCTACCCCGTACAGGCCCCCAATTCCCCTCGATCAGCCGAGCGAGAGGGGGCTGGAGCGGGGGGCCGAGCGGGGGGCCGAGGGGACCCATGCGGGCCTGCCGGCCCGCCAGGTCGCCGGGTCGCCGCCGTACGGCAGCTGCGTGACGGCGTACGAGGCGGCGGCGTACTGGAGGCGCTCGGCGCGCGCCGGGGTCACTGTTCGGCTGAACAGGTTTCTTTGGCGGGGGAGTTGCGCCTCTCACGCGGGAACTCGTCCGAGGAAAGCCTGATCCCGACAGGCGTCTGCGTGAGGTCGATCGCGGTGCCGAAGTCGAGGCTCAGGTTCGAGCAGTACTCGCCCTCTTTGGGCAGCGTGTGGAGGTGCCACTTGCCGGCGTACGGGTCGACGATCAGGTACACCGGCACACCGGCGGCGGCGTAGGCCTCCAGTTTGGGTCCATAGTCGTTGGCCGCGGTGTCCTTGGAGATCACCTCGGCGACGAACTCGACGTCCTGACAGCGCCAGAGCCCCTTGCGGTCCTGGACTGCGCCCTCCTTGAGAGCGGTGATGTCGGAGGCAAAGCCGTTGAGACGGCCGGGGTAGTCGATCCGGACGTCGGACTTCACGCGCTTGCGAGGGTACTTCTCCCTCAGCTGGTCGTAGATGTCCGCGATGATGTCCCAGTGATTGTCCCGCTGCGGCGACATGTAGATGGCCCCCTGGACGATCTCGACCTTGAATCCCTCGGGGGTGGGCTCAAGCCACTCGAACATCATGTCCAGGGTGCGCTTGTCGCTCTCTTCGGCCATCACAGTCCTGTCGTCAAGAACAGTCACCGTCGCCGCTCCTCCCCGCTGCCGCATGGTCGCGGTCGGCCGCGCGGTACAACGATACGCTCGGCATCCTGGTTACGCCGGGACGCCGAGCGCCACCCATGAAACCGGGAACTTAACCGGGGAACGGGTCGGCCGCGCCGTCGTCAGCGGCGAGGCACTCCTCGAGCTTCCCCTGGAGGGCCTGCGCCTCCTTGAGCGTCTCGTTGGCCTCCGCGCGCCTCCCCAGCCGCTCCAGTATCGCGGCCTCCTCCCTGAGCCTGCGGATCCGCTCGCGCATCTCGCTCGGCTTGCACGTGACGGCGCGGGTGACCGAGACGTCACCCTGCCCGACCGCCGTGGCGGCGTGCGCGGGCACCGACGCGATGATGAAACCTCCGGCCATGGCCACAGTGACGGCCAGGACGGAAAAGCGCTTGGTCATGAGCTACTTCCCCCCAACTAGGGCTTATTGTGGGCGAGTTAATCGTACAAGTTGCCGCCGAATCCACAAGCACTCGACCCTGGCGGCCTTCCTCCGGCCTTCCTCCGGCCTTCGTCGGCCTTCGTCGGCCGCGATCATCGGCACACGGTGCCCGCCGACGGAGGCCGGTAGTGTCATCGCGCGCCGGTAGTGCACCGGCCGCACTGATCGCACCGGCCGCCCTGATCGCCCTGAACGCCCTGAACGCCCTGAACGCCCTGAACGCCCTGAACGCACCGGCATACCGCCCTCCTGGCCAGCCACCACCTCATCTCTGTCCACCCCCTCATCTCTGTCAGATCTGTCAGACATCGGCAGTACGGTGTCCCCCATGCGCCCCGACACCTCCGCCGAGAACGTCGACCACCACGCCGAAGCGGCCCGCCTGGAGCGGACGGCCGGCCTCTACCCCGAAGACGCCGAACACCTGCTCCTGCAGGCCGCGGCCCACCACGAACTGGCCGGCGCCCGCCCCGCCGCGACCGCGCTGTACGACCGCCTGCTGTCGTCCGCGGGTTCCTTGGAGAACCCCTCTCTCGTACGCGCCCTCAAGGCGTCCAACCTCTGGGAGTACGGCCACGAGGCGGAGGCCAGAGCGATCATCGAGGGCCTGCGCGCCATGTCCCCCCGCGACCCGGCCTCCTGGGTCATCGCGGCGGAGGCCCTGGAGTCCCACGACGAACTGGAGGCGGCGCAGGCCACCTTCACGGAGGGCGCGACCCTGCTCCTGTCGGGCGCGGGGGACCCCCCGCACTCCGCCCGCCCTCTCCTCTTCGGCCGCCACCGGGTACGCCGCATGCTGGGCCTCCCCCACGACGCGTGGGACGCCCAGGCGGACACGCTCCACTCGTCCTCGGTGTCGCTGGACGAACTCCACGACCCGAAGCGCATCTGGTCCCTGGGCTCGAACAACCCGGCGGACCTGGCGGCGGAGATCTCCCGCTTGCGCGCGGAACTGGGCGCGTATCGCGAGGCCCTCTCCCGTCCGTTCCCGGTGGCGGTACTGCACTGGTCGGCGCAGGAGCTGGAGGAGCTGGTGGCGGCGTACCCGTCGCTGGCCGAGGAGTACCCGTCGTACGAGGAGCACTTGAGGACGATAGAGGCGTCCCTGAGGGAACTGGCCACCTCGGGAACAGCCAACCTGGGCATCGTGCCGGGCACGGTCCCGTCCTACGAGGCGTTCGCGGCATCGGAGAGCGCCTCGCCGACGGACGCGACGCTGCTGCCGCAGTACGCGACGACACTGGCGGCGCGGGGGCGGGCGGTGGCTTGGCCGCCGCAGAGGGAGACGGCGTGTTGGTGCGGGTCGGGACGGACGTACGAGGAGTGCCACGGAACCCCGGCCTGACCCCCACTCCTCCCCACTCCACTGACCCCAACTCCGCTGTCTCCCACTCCGCTCCAGAAGCGGTCCAGCCACCGGCCGTGAAAGGTGCTAACCGTGCGGTACGAGTCTCCCGGGCCGATCGCACCTGCCGAGGCAGAAGAAATTTTCCTGCACGGGCAGCCGGAGGAAGTGAGCAGAGCGCTCATTGCTTCAGCGATGAACGGTGAAAACCGGCAGTGGGTGGAGCTGGTGGATCCTCCGGTTGTCCCGGCATCAGGATCCCGCGGTGCGTAGCTCCTCCGCGGTCAGTCTGGGACACCTCGCGCGCCTCCACGGCGAGGTGTCCCAAGAGGCCGTGACTGCCATATCCGCACTGCGGGGGGATGACCTCACGGCTGGCGCAGCGGAGAACGCGCTGGAAGATGTTGAGATATTTCGCAGGCCCTGAGTTCGGGATTGCGCATTCTTGAAACACAATGAGTTGCATCGACCAGCGGCATATAAGGGCCCCTGCTGACTTCCTTTGTCGGATAGCCGGTAGGGGCTCTTTGTCGTCTATCCCAGGTAGGTCGTCTATCCCAGGTAGGGGGTTGGGCGGCGTTCCAGGAAGTGCTGAATCCGTAGCCTCTGCGTGTGATGCATGGGCAGCGTATCAATCTCGCTGGGCTCTACGAATCGAAGTTCTGACGACTCATCAGAGATATCCGGAGAGCCACCGACAATGCGCGCCGTAAAGCACACGTTGAACTGTCGACGTACCTCCCCGTCGCTGTACGCGATAATGTGACGCGGGTCCGTGTACGTGCCGACAAGCCCTGTGATCTCTACGTCCAGCCCTGTCTCTTCCTTGACTTCCCGGACGGCCGTTCCTGGCAGTGAGTCCGTCATGTCCATTCCGCCACCGGGAAGCGCCCATAGGTCGTTATCCGTCCGTCGCTGTAGCAGAATGCGCCCTTTGTCGTCTGTGACGACGGCTGAGGCAGCGACTACCAGACTGTTCGGCTTCGGCGCGTTGGGGTCGTCGTAATACTCGGTCCTTGCCACTGTTCAGCCTTCCTGCACGGGTGTTGCCGTATCCCATACGGCGTCGAAGCTTTCCGCGTAGCTGTCGAACATCCGAACATTCCCCCGTCGCTGTTGCGCCGAAGGTGCCACATGGGCGCACCATAGGCGTTCACGCCCCAGGCGTGCGCATTGACCAGCATCTGATCGTCGGCGCGATAGATGCTGTTGTAGAGGGTCGTTCCGTGCGTCCGTAGCTCGATTCCTGGTGCACCGGCAAGCGGCCGGTAGTGCATGAGCGCGAGTCGGCAGCGCGATTCGATTCCGTGGCCGAACTTCTCCTCCTTTCCGCGCTGTTGAACGTTGACACTGTCTGCGTCGCCCACCGCGATCCGGACGCTGCAACCTTCGGCAGCGCGCTCCCTGAGAAGGTCGTTGAGGCGTGGGTATGCCTCATGCAGGAATACAGCCGCGTACACGAGTACGTCTATGCGTTCCTGGGCTTGAGTGAAAAGATCGATGAAGGCGGAAACGGGGAGGTCTGCCCGCTGGCTGTACAGCGCGACCAATTCGGGACTGACTGCCCTTGCCGCACGCGCCTGCCTCAGTTTCGGCCAGAGCGCGAACATGTCTTCCCCTATCGCCTCAGCGGCACGCATAGCGGTTTCCCGGCGTGGTGTGCGACCCAAATTTACCCAACGCTCAACCGACTTGGGATCAACGTCAACCTTGCCTGCCAGACTCGCGTGAGTCCAGCCGCCTGCCGTCATGGCGGCTCGCAGTCGCTCGTTCCGCACTCAGTCTCTCCCGGACGCCGACAGGGACGTTCCACCCGCTGTGGGACGTCCCCAAGTGTCCCTTGTCCGTGGTTTCGGCGTCCCGTGGTAGCCGGTGATGCTCGCGAGATGGCAAGCCCCCGCGACTGTGGCGACGGCCCGGGGAGACGGGCCCGGGGCATGGACCCGACCTGAGAGAGGCAGGCAGAGTCATGACGGAGAGTACGTGGCGGTGGCCGGATACGGGACCGGATACGGGACCGGATACGGGACGGGTGACAGGCGAGATGCAGCGCGTTCCCGCCGACGTTTCCGCGCATCCCCGTGCGGCGGACATCAGTCAGCTTCAGTCCGCCTATCTGATGCATCGTCAGGAATGTCGGACGTGCACGCCGGAGCGCTCGTGTGAGTTGGCGCGACGGCTTGAAGAGGCACGGCAAGAGGCACGGCAAGAGGCACGGCGCGAAGCAAGGGCATCATGAGCGCGCAGTGCGCCGAGTGCGCCGAGTGCGCCCAGTTGGAGCGCGAGAAGGGAGAGGCGCGTAAGGCCGGAGACATGAGCCGGGTCACTGACTGCAACGTGCTGATCAAGCGGCACCCGGACCACAGCGAGAAACTTGCTGCGCTTTCCGACGCCGGAAGGGGGCGGGCATGACGCGCGTTGTCTACCGGTTCCGTGAGTACACGATCGGTCCTGATCTCCGGCCGGAAGCCGAACCGATCACGTCGGCCATGCGGTGCAGGGCCTGTGGTGACACAAGCGAGAAGTCAGAGGAGTTCGCGGACGGCACCGCATGGGCCGTACAGCACCTCAAGGCCAACCCCGGTCATCTGGAATACCAGGAGCACGTCACGCGCCCGTACCGATTCGAAGCGGGAGCATGGCAGTGAAGGCGAGCACGGATGAGTACGTGCCGCTTGATCTGCTCCTTCCTCCCACTGACAGGATGTCCGGCACGGTCGGAGACGAGGTGATGACCGTGCACAGGTTCCAGGGGCGGCAAGCCCCTCTGTGGCGCTGTCGGCAAGGTGGACGGTGGCAGCGACATATGACCTGTCACGCGTGCCTGTCCAGCGAGTAGCCCCCTGACCTTGCCCCGCTGAGGACAGCAAGCAAGGGTCAGCGCGTCGGACGAGCCCCTGCCGTGTGCTTCCCCCGTGGCACAGGGCGGGGGCATTCGTGTACCCGCTGACTGGCTGACGGCCCCGACAGGTCACGATCGCGTCCGAAAGCGATCATCTCTTGCCGGAGCTCCTCCGATTGTCAGTGGCTGCTGTTAGAACAGATCCGTATCGGCATGGGGATCACACGACAACGGGCATCGACGGATTGAAGGAGTGGGCGTGGCGGAATCGGGGGACCTGGCGCAGCCAGTCGCGGGCGTCTACGAGCAGCTCATCACGCACGGACTGCACGATCGGATCGAGGAGCTGGAAGCGGCAGGCTGGAAGGCCATCGACGCCGAGGTCAGCGCGGAGTCCTCACCGCACGTGCTGGCACGTCACGTGGGCGAGGCCGTGGGACGCAGGCTGAGTCAGCTACCGCACGACAAGCAGGTGGCCGTCGCCAACCAGCTGATGCGGTCGTTGGCCGCCAGCGCGCCAGACCCTGATGCGGACGAGACCGTCGGGGCCATCGCTGACGGTCCCCGACAACTCCTGGCTCTCGCCGAGCAGGAAGCGCCGGGCGTCTACGCCATCAGGCCTCTCACTCCCCTCTCCGACACGGCGTTGATCACGAACGCCCCGGACGACCCCAGCCTTGGCGCCGAGTTGAGGGCGGAGCTTGCCACGGCGGACCGTATCGATCTGCTGTGCGCGTTCGTGAAGTGGTACGGCATACGAGTCCTCGAGGACTCGCTTCGCGCGGCGAAGGAGCGAGGAGTCCCGATCCGGGTCATCACGACCACCTACATCGGCGCCACCGATCGGTATGCCTTGGACCGGCTGGTCCGCGAGTTCGGCGCGGAGGTGAAGGTCAACTACGAGATCCGGTCCACACGTCTGCACGCCAAAGCGTGGCTTTTCAGGCGCGACACCGGCTTCGACACGGCGTATGTGGGCAGCTCGAACCTGTCGAAAGCCGCCCTGCTCGACGGTCTGGAGTGGAACGTACGGCTGTCGTCGGTCGCCACCCCCAGGGTCCTCGACAAGTTCGAGGCGACCTTCGACGCCTACTGGGCCGACGCGGCGTTCGAGACGTACGACCCCGACCGTGACGGCGAGCGGCTCACCGAGGCGCTCGCTCAGGCGGGCGGCACCAGGGCGGACGGCGATCTCAAGATCAGTCTTTCCGGCCTTGAAGTGCGCCCGTTCCCCCACCAGAAGGACATGCTGGAACGCCTCCATGTCGAGCGTGAGATCCGGGGCCGCCACCAGAACCTCCTGGTCGCGGCGACCGGCACCGGTAAGACCGTCATGGCCGCTCTGGACTACCGGAACCTACGCGACGAGCGCGGCGGAAAACTCCCGCGGCTGCTCTTCGTCGCCCATCGCAAGGAGATCCTCAAGCAGTCCCTGCGGACCTACCGCGAGGTACTCGACGACGCCTCCTTCGGTGAACTGCTCCACAGCCGTCAGGAACCCCGCGACGTGGACGCACGTCTTCGCCAGCGTCCAGTCCCTCAACCTCCAGCGGCTGGAGCAGCTCGATCCCGGGCACTTCGACGTCATCGTCATCGACGAGTTCCACCACGCCACCGCTGACACGTACCGGCGGGTCATCGACCACTTCACTCCGACCGAGTTGCTCGGCCTCACCGCGACCCCGGAGCGGATGGACGGGCGCAATGTGCAGGACGAGTTCTTCGAGGGCCGGATCGCCGCCGAACTGCGGCTCTGGGAAGCCCTGGAAAACGATCTGCTGTGCCCCTTCCACTACTTCGGCCTTCCGGACGGCACGGACCTGACCGCACTCACCTGGCGATCGGGCACCTACGACAGGGAGCAGCTCGGCAACGTCTACACGGGCGACCACGCCCATGCCCGAATCGTCATCAAGCAGGTCAAGGACAAGATCTCCAACCCGGCCGCGATGCGCGCTCTCGGCTTCTGCGTGACCAAGGCGCACGCTCGTTTCATGGCCGAGTGCTTCCGCGAGGTGGGGTTCCAGGCCGCCTCGCTCGACAGCGACTCTCCTCCCGCGGTGCGCGAGCGCACGCTGGAGGATCTCAAGGCCGGGAGAATCCAGGTGGTCTTCTCCGTCGACCTGTTCAACGAGGGCCTGGACATCCCCGATGTCGACACCCTGCTGCTTCTGCGCCCCACGAACAGTGCGACGGTCTTCCTTCAGCAGTTGGGGCGCGGGCTGCGCCGTACGCCGAACAAGCCGGTGCTGACGGTGCTCGACTTCATCGGACAGCACCGGGCGGAGTTCCGCTTCGAGGAGCAGTTCCGGGCCCTGACCAATCTCTCCCGCAACCGTCTGGTCGACAGCATCGAGCGCGGCTTCCCCCAGCTTCCCTCCGGCTGCCAGATCGTCCTGGAGGGCAAGTCCAAGGATCTCGTTCTCGACAACATCCGTACGCAGCTCAAGGCCACCATCAAGACCCTGGCGAAGGAGGTCAGGGACTACAGCACGCCCAAGCTCATGGCCTACCTCCGGGAAAGCCGCCGGGACATCAAGGAGCTCTACAAGAGCGAGACTTCCTGGACCAAGGTGCTCCGCAAAGCAGGGTTCCTCGACAAGGAAGGCCCGCACGGCGAAACGGATCTCCTCAAGCGCGTCCACGCCTTCCTGCACGTCGACGACCCGGACCGGTCCCAGACGTATCTGCGTCTACTCGCGGACGACGCCCCCGACTACGACGCCCTGTCCCCGACCGAGCAGGCGTACGCCCGCATGCTCTTCTTCAACCTGTGGGACAACGCGGGCGGTTTCTCCAGTTACCGCCAGGGCCTGGAGTCACTGCGCACCCAACGAGCGTTCCGGGACGAGCTGCGGCAGGTCCTGACGTACGTCCTTGACCGGACCGACCACTTCCCCCTCCCCCTGAACGGTCCGCTGAGCCACATCCCCTTGAAGATCCACAGCTCCTACAACCGCTCCGAGATACTCTCCGCTCTCGGAGTGGCGCGACTCGGCGGGCAGATGCCCAGGGACTTCGGGCAGGGCGTGCGGTGGGTGGAGGAGATCAAGACCGACGCCCTGCTCATCACCCTGGAGAAGAGCGAGCGGGACTTCTCCCCCACCGTCCGCTACAAGGACTACGCGCTCAGCCCCACCCGCTTCCACTGGGAGTCGCAGAACGCGACCTCCGAGAACTCCGCGACAGGCCTGCGCTACCAGCGGCACGCCCGTCAAGGCAGCCATGTCCTGCTGTTCCTGCGCCGCTACAAGCGCAACAGCATCGGCAAGTCCGAACCCTGGATGCTCTTGGGCCCGGCCACGTACGACGGGCACACCGGCAGCAAGCCGATGGCGATCACCTGGGAGCTCCCACACGAGCTTCCCGCCGACGTGTGGGCGTACTCCACGATCGCCACCGGATAGCCGCACGCCACCGGATAGCCGCGTCAGCCAAGCCCGGGTAATACAGCGGCAGTGTGGAGGAGGAAGCCCTCAGCTTCCGGCTTCACCGCTCGCTGCCGGACAGTTCCGCCTCGAAGTGCGTCTGGGCACGGTCGAGGACCTCGTCCGCGTCACAGCCGTGCGCTCGGAGCCAGTGGAGGAAGTCCGTGATGACGTCGATCACCACTTTTTCGGCCACGGCCATGCTCAGTCTGCCCGGGCTCGAACAGCGAGGCAGTTCCATCCGGCGAGGCAGTTCCGTCCAGCGAGGTAGTTGCGTCGTCGCGTCCGTCGTCGCGTAGAGGTCGAGCAATACCTCGGCCCTCGTCACACCAGGGCCTCCGACGTGTCCGGTCGGTGAGGTGAGCCCCGTTGCCAGCTCGCACCAGGTCACCTTCCGATCGTGACGGAGCTCAACGCCCCAGCGGTCGGTGACAGCATCGACGAGGGCCATGCCGCGTCCGCTCTCGGACTCGGTGTCCGCGGCCATGAGCGTGGGGAGGGCGCGTGTGTCGGGGTCGTGGACCTCGATGCGCAGGTACGTGCCGTTCATCGAGACCACGAGCGTGACCGGCGTGCCGGGGCCCACGTGCGTGATGACGTTGGACACGAGCTCGCTGACGCAGAGTTGGGCTTCGTCGGTGACTTCGTGCAGTCCCCAGAGCCTCAGATGGAGTCGCATGATGCGCCGCAGAGCGGCCACTTCCTCGGGGTCGGCCGAGAAGGCCAGGTCCCACGGCTTTCGTGACATACACGCTTCCTGGATCACAAGGACCTCTCTCCTCGCATGTCGTCTCTCCGCCGATCTCTCATGATCAGCGGAGTGTTACACGCACTCACGGTGAGTCGTGTTGCTCGCTAGGATGGCCTTCACTCATCCCGTTCTGCAATGTGCACGGCGGGATTCCCACTTCCGAGTGATTGGCAAGCACGCCCCTTGGCGCGAGACTGAACATCCGCTATTTCTCAGAGGGTTGAGAGGTTTGAGATGGCCGGTTCACCGACGGCACGCCGCCGCCGTCTCTCGATCGAGCTGAAGAAGCTCCGCGAGAAGAGCGCACTCACCTGCGCTCAAGTCGGCGCGGCGCTGGACTGGAGCGGCTCGAAGGTCAACCGGATGGAGACCGGCAGTGGCAGGGTCCAACCATCCGACATCGACGCGCTGTGCCGGTTCCACGGCACAAGTGATGAGCTGCGCGAATTCCTCATGTCACTGGCCCGGCAGGCCAAGACGCGCGGTTGGTGGCAGGTGCACGGCGCAGGCGTGCCCGAGTGGTTCAACATCTACATCGGTCTGGAACAGGACGCCTCCACGCTCCGCCAGTACCAGTGCGAGTTGCTGCCCGGTCTCATGCAGACCACGGCATACGCCTGCGAACTGCACAAGCCCGGCGCGCAGTTGTCCGCTGAGGACATCGACAGGGCCGTACGTGTACGTATGGAGCGTCAGGCCATGTTGACTCGCTCCGACGCCCCTGATGCCTGGTTCATCGTGAACGAGGGCTCTCTCCGCAACGTCATCGGAGATCGAGCGCTGATGCGCGAACAGCTTGAACGCGTCCTCGATTCAGCTGAGTTGCCCAGTGTGACCCTGCAGGTCCTGCCCTTCGACTCGGGCACCTACCCGGCCACGGGCTCCTTCACGATGCTCGGCTTCCCCGCCCAGGAGGACCCGGACCTGGTGTACCGGGACGGCATTACCGATGCCGTGTACCTGGAAGGCGAGCATCATGTGCGTGAGTACACCAGGGCGTTCGACGGGCTACGAGCCGCGGCCCTGAGTCCTCAGCGTTCCGTCCAGCTGATCAAGTCCGTTCTGAAGGAATACGCAAGGTGAGCATTGCAGAGTCCCGGGGCGATGGCCGTCCGGTGTGGTTCACGTCGTCGTACAGCAACGGCGCCGGGGGTGAGTGCGTCGCGTGCGCGAGGGCCGATGACGGCGTTCTTGTGCGCGACTCCAAGAGGTCCGGAGGAGCTGTGGTCGCGGTTCGAAGCGGGCCTTGGTGCTCCTTCTTGGAGGCATTGAGGCGTGGGAAGCCAGCACTCTGACTGCACGCCGCGGCCAACGTCCGGCCGGGCCGACTCGGGCCGAACTCCGCCGGGCAAGGCTGTGGCTCGCGTCGATCATCGTGACGGCCAGGCGAATGCCGCCAGCAAGGGACTCGGCGGCCTCTCCGATCTCGGTCGCGCGCTGAGCCAGAGCGTCGCACGCGACATACGGCGAGGCGGGGGCGACGGAGCCCTCCTTCGAGCCTCGCGCCCGGGACCAGGTCGCGCACGTAGTCACCCCGCTCCGTCCAGGCCGCGCAGAGGAGTATGCCCTGGCCATGGTGGAGTAGGACTGCGGAGAGCTGATCGGCTTCGGTCATCTGGCGCTCGACCCACACCAGCCCCGGAGCGGTTCATGGAGTTGCAGGAGCGCCCCCAGGGCAGAGACAGACCATGAGTGGATCGACGGTGGACTGGGCCAAGCAAGTGGCAGAAGCTGAGCTCAGTGCTGCTGATCCTGAGGGGGGAGCTGGGCTACTGCGGGCGGCAGCGGCCCAGCGCGCGGGCTGGCGCGCATGTACGCCGCGCTGATCAGCCGCGCCACGGTCGCCGGGGTGCGGGATCGAAACCCGGCGGACGGGGCGGACGGGGAGTCACTCCCGGGGGAATTCACCCCAATGGTCCTATTCTTGGCCCTCTGTTGAGCGCGTCGCCATCACCGCCATTAGCGTTTCCGCTAGACGGAGGGTCCGCCATGAATGAATTCATGAATTCGGAGGAAATTCGTCCGACTAGAGTGAACATGACGAACTCTCCCGGTAATGCCACAGGCTTTCTCGTGCATTATCGTGCATTCTCTCCTGCGGTCCCCAGCTCCGCTCAGGGCAGCTTGCCTTCTGCGAACCGGCCCCACGCGTCGCCGTCCGGCGGCATCGGCGCCGGATAAAGCCGGGTGGCCCTGGCTCTGTGCATTCCCACCACACGGATTATTCCCACCACACGGAGGCGACCATGGGCTTTGCTCGTCGGCCCTTCACATTCCTCGCCGTTGCGGTTCTCGGCGGCTCTGCCGGGCTCGCTCTCATCGGATCTGCGTCGGCTGGAGTGGCCCCGCAGAAGACGGCTGTGACTGCGGCAACCCACCCTGCCGACAACTCCTCGGCCGACAACTCCTCGGCGAAAAGCCGAACCATCCGCGTGGAGGCCCGGCTGCAAGTCGGTGAAGAGCTGGATCTGGGTGCAACGGGCCGCAGCGTCGGCGACCAGTTCCTCTTCAGCGGGAATCTGGTTTCGACCGAGGGGACCGAGGGGTCAGAAGAACGCTTCGTCGGACGCTTCGGCGGGTTCTGCGTCATCACCGACCTCGAACGCAACGCGGGACAATGCTCGTCAACCGCGGTGCTGCCGGAAGGACAGATCACCGTCCAGGGCGAGCAAGCCGGAATTCCGGTACCGGGCCCGGTGGTCAACGCGATCACCGGAGGCACCGGGGAGTTCCGTAAGGCGCGTGGCCAGGTGACACAACGGGTTTTGACGCCGGCGACCTGGCAACTCACCTTCGAAGTACTCGACGTGCAGCCTCGTCGGACCGGGGACGGTCACAGTCCCTCCGAGGTGCCGATGCCCATGCCTCCGTCCTTCCCTGGCAAGTAGCGCGCTTTCCCTGGCAAGGCTTTTCCTGGCAAGGCCTTTCCTGGCAAGGCCTTTCCTGGCAAGGCTTTTCCTGGCGAGGCTTTTCCTGGCAAGTAGCGCGTAAGGCGGTATCGACGCCGCCCGGCCCGGGATGCAGTGGCGAGAACAGCGGTCCCCGCCCGCCCCGGTCATCCCGGTCATCGGCCTGCCCCGGTCATCGGCCTGCCCCGGTCATCGGCCCGCCCCCGTCATCGACCACACGCAATGACCACACATGGAGACGTCGTGATCAAGAACTCCCGCACACTCATGAGCTGGGGCGTCGCCCTGGCCACCGCCACGGCCGCCACCGTCACGATCGGCGCAACCACCGGTGGCCCGCCGAACCCGCTGCCAACCGACCCGCAGGGCCGCCCGACGGCCGGTCAGGGGAAGGAACCACCGACTGAGCCTCAGGCGACAGCTCCCCAGGCGCCAGAGCGCCAACGGATCGCCACATCGGTCCTGGACCGGGACTTCAAGTTCACACTCACCGCTCTGAGGTCGCAGGCCGATCCGCTCGCGGCATCCGTGCGCCTCCAAGTCTTCACCTTCAAGAACGGCGCGTGGAGAGAATCGGACCGTGCTCTGGTCGGCGACGTGGACAGCTGGTTCTGGTTCCCGCTGACCGGGCGCCACGCGGTGTGCGAGTTCTCGACCGCCAGCACCGAGCCCGCACCGGTTGCCGTCAGTCTGCTGATCACACCCTCGATCGGCTGCTCACCGACCGAGAACTTCCAGATCAAAGACGGGCAGATCATCCCCTCCTGACCTCACGGTCCGCCGTCGGATCACGGTCCGCCGTCGGATCACGGCGGAGGGCAGGTGTCCCCCAGTTCCTGATAGGTCCGGTAGAGCGGCGACTTGTCTTGCCACTCCTCCGGGAAGGTCACCACGGGTACCGGTTTGCACACCGGCCAGCGCCCGATCACGGCCTCTTCTTGCTCACCCTCCAGCCTGATGTTCTCGTTCGCGAAGGCGAAGACACCGCTCGCGCCCGGTACACATCCACCGGCACAGCCGTCGGAGGTGTTGAGCCGGCTCAGTTCGTCGTAGATGTCGCTGTGGCGGACGGGGTCGACCCCGTTGGTCTCGGCGTCGGTCACCGCTTTCCCCACGGCGGTGAGAGCGTCGTGGTACATCACGGCGTAGCCGTCGTTGAGGGCGTTGTCCTGCTCCTCACGGAAATACTGCTCGTAGGAGTGGGCGAAGCCGCTGAAGTACTGGGGAATCTGGTGGTCACCGCTGCTCCCCGCACGCCAACGAGGTGCGTCCACGGCGGCCGCTGTCACGATCTCGATGTGATTCCGCTCCGCGATGTCGGGCATCGGGGGCTTCTCGGTGTCCGGATCGCGGCCCGTGCTGACGCGCAGGATACGCAACGGCTCGTCGTCCGTGCCCTGGTTACAGGAAGGGTCCTGGTCGATGGCCGTCAGGAAGGGCGGCAGGTCCACATCGCGGCCCGCCAGGAACACCGTCTTGGCGCGGGCCGCGCACATCCTGGTCACCGCCTGCCGGAATTTCCGCTTCTCGCCCTCTGCGGAGCCCTGCTGGCCCAGATACGTCGCGATCCGCGAATCCACCGCGCCGTCGTCGATGCCGTACTCCTCGCCGAACTCCGCGAAGAAGACCTTGCGGAGGTTGTTGACGTAGTTGTCGGCCTTCTGGTCGTCGGCGATCATGAACGTGTCGGCGCGGTTCACGCGGTTCGCCTTCGCGTTCACATAGTGCTTGAGAGCGTCGACGAGCTGGTCAGTGGAGGGCGAGACCTTGAAGAGGTGGGGGTCCTCCATCTCGCGGGAGCTGAGCACCGCGCTGACGGCCGGGATGCCGTAGGGCCCGAGTCCCTGCTTCACGGAGTCGAGCGTTTTGTCGTTGCTGTTGGGAAAGCCGATGGCGGCGACGAGGGGGGCCTGGTCCTTGACCCGGGATTTCAGTTCGTCGGTCACGGTCCGCCAGTGGTTCAGGTGCTCGCCGACGTTGGCGAAGAGGAGCCGGATGGCGGTGTCGGAATTCTGGTTGTTGTCGCGCTGGGCGACGTAGGCGCCCTGGAGGGAGCGCCGGATCAGGCTTTCCGACACGGCGGCGCCCTCGGCCTCCTGAGGTGTACGGCATCACGACGGCGACGCTCACCACCTGTTTGCGTGAGTGAAGTGCTGCCTCGTTCTCCTTCTCGATCCTGCCCAGGACGTCGGTGAGGTCCGGGGCAAAGGGGTACGCCGAGGCCGTGACGCCGATGCACTCGTCGCCCATCCGCCGCAGCTCCTGGTTCTCGGTGCAGTAGTCGCGGTTGTCCCGGTAGGTGTCCAGACCCCACCAGGCACCGGCTCCCACCAGCGCGGAGACCATCACCCACAGGGCCACCACGTCGATCAGGCCGAGTACCCGGAAGCGCAGCCGGCTCGGCAGCCAGACCCAGTTGCGGCGGTCCGTACGGCTGCTCATCGCGTCCCTCCCGTTCGCGGCTGGTCGCCCTGCCAGTGGCGTTCGAGGGGCCAGTCCTCGCCGTCCTTCACTGCGCGCGGCCAGCGGATGGCGGCCTGGGCCAGGACCGCGCGGCCGGTCAGATGCTGGGCGGAGAGGAAGGACAGGTCCTGGCCGATCCGGTCGACCAGGGTCCGGTCCGCCTCGGCCAGTTCGTCGGCCGCGTACCACAGGGCGTGCAGGAGCCGGTTGACGGCCTGCTTCTCCAGGCCCCCTTCCGGGTCCGCCTGGAGTTGCAGCCGGTCCCGGCGGCCCTTGCCGACCTCCTGGCACTGCTCGAACCAGACGTCCCCCGGCGGGCGTGGCGCATGGGCCGCGGTGCGCAGGATGTGCAGCCAGTCGACCGCGTCGCCGTCGTCCCTGAGGAACTCCGCGTGCAGCCAGTCGACGACCTCCCGCGTCTCTCCCCCGGCGAGCCGGTGCCACAGGAAGCGGGACCGCTCGTCCCGTTCCGCCTGCCCCGAGCGGCCGTCGGCCCGCTGCCGGTGGTGCTCGGCGAGCAGGGCGTGCGCGCTGAACCAGTCCACCCCGCTGCCGCCGCGCCCGCTGCGCATCTGATGCACCAGCAGGGCGCGCAGGAACCGGTCCGTGAGGAACGGCCGACTGCCTGTTCCCCGGGACCAGCGCTCCCGCTCCAGCTGGGCGGCGGCGCCGTCGGCGGCGGGCAGGCCGTCGATCCGGCGCGGTACCCATCGCTCGGCCAGCTGCTCGGCCGCCTCCCGGTCCCAGGCCAGGGAGAACAGGCACAGCTCGTCGTGGTTCTCGCTGCCGACCAGGGTGTTGAGCAGCCGCCAGATGACGGATTCGCCGGTGCCGCCGGGATGGGTCAGGTCGAGGAGTTCCTCGGCCACCACCCACTCCTCGGTGCGCGCCTTGTGCACCACGGCGTCGCACAGCCGGCGGGCTCCCATGGGGTGACCTCGGGTCAGATCGTGCAGGGCGGTGGCGATGTACGGGTCGAAGGAGGCCCGGTCGTCGCGCATCAGCATCCGCTCCACGTGCTCCGTGTCGAGCGGCGGGAGTGGCAGGACCAGCATGCCCGCCGAGGGAGCGGTGCCGCTGCGGGTCCATCTGGAGTGCGTGCCGACTTCGTGCAGGGAGCGGTACGCCGCCTGCGGGTAAGGGTCGTTCTCCTCGTCGGAGGCGTCGTCCCGGGTGGCCGGGCTGTCGTCGCCGCGCAGTTCTGCGGCGATCACGACCAGCTGGTCGCGGGTGTCACGGCTCTGCCGCGCCCGTTGTTCCAGGAGCAGTTCGAGGAAGTCGCGGCCGGCGTCGGTGTGGACGTTGTCGAGGAGCACCAGCGGACGCGGGGCGCGGTTCGCCCGCCGGAAGGGTCCGTAGCACACGTCCGCGAGGAACGCGGCCATCAGCATGCGTTCGACGCCGCGCCGGAATCCGCGGCCCTGGTGGAACTCCTGGCAGAGCCGGGCCACGGCCTGCGCGCGCTCCGCGGCCGGCACCGGCCGCGGGTGCGCGGCCTCGCCCGGCGGCATGCCACGCAGCCGGTTGTCGGCCTCGTTGCGGTAGCTCTCGTACCAGCCGACCAGAGGGCGGGAGGCGAGTCCGCGCGAGCGCCAGCTGTGCTGCTTCCCCAGGTAGGTACGCACGGCCGCCTCGGGAAACGCCGCGGGGTCGGGGGAGACACCCTCGGGGGAAGCGGGCAGCGCCGCGCGGAAGAGCGTGTCCCAGGTGGGGGGCGTGCCCTCGCCCGACAAAGGCCCCATCAGGGCGGCCGTGTGCCGGTCGGCCACCCGCAGTTCGTCGTCGTTGCCGGGGCGCCGGGCGGACACCACGGCGAGCAGCCCGGCGGTGGTCCGGGGAAAACGGAGCCGCCCGAACCCGGCGACGGGACGGGACAGTTGGGTGACGAGCTCGGCCAGGACCTCCACCGCGTAGGAGTTGTTGGAGATCTCCGGGCCGACCCTGGCCCGCTCCTCCAGTGTCGCGCAGTTGATCCGCGCGAACGGCACGCGCGGTCCCGGCCAGGAGCCCGCATCGGGCGCGTAGGCCTGCTGGAGGTCGTCCAGCAGTGCGCTCTTGCCGGTGCCGTGCCGCCCGCTGAGCAGCACCACCGGCAGGTCCTCGCCGAACTCGTGGTGCCGTCGTCTGCGGTGCCGGTCGCGGTCCAGGCCGACCAGGCGCGGTACCAGCTGCCGTAGCAGGGGCTGGCGCGCGTACGCCTCCGGAATCTGCTCCTCTGCCACCGGTGCGGGACCCGCGGGGTCTCTCATCCCAGTCCCAGTCTCAGCATCGAGCTGATGATCTCCGACACGGTGCCGGACGCCATGTCCCTGCCCACCGACCTGGAACCGGCCTGCACCAGGTCGCTGCTGTGCTGCAGGAAGCGCTGCAACGTGCCCGCGTCGGGCTCGGCACCGCGCTGGGAGGCCTCGGTCAGGGCCCCGGCGAGCTCGCGCACCTGCCGCACCTCGCTGTCGGCCTCCGACAGGTCGGGGCGGGACGCCTGCACCAGCAGGGCCAGCTGCTCGAAGGACAGGAACACTCCGGCGCCCTGTTCCGCGACGCCGATGTGCACCGGGGCGGGCAGGTTCAGATGGTCCTTGGCGTACTCCAGGTCCTCGTGGGCGAGCTGCCGGCCGCAGTAGAAGGCCTCCGGCGCCCAGAGGAAGTCCTCGGGGTTCAGCTCGCCACTCTGGTGCCGCCCGGCGCGGTCCCACCAGGCGAACAGGGCCGCCTTGGCGTACCGGCGCCGGGTGTCCCGATCGGCGTACGCCTCGTCCCAGGCCCGCACCTCCGTGAGCCCGGTGCCTGTGGGGCTGACCAGCGGTGGCACGGCGCCGGAGTCGTTGTGCACGGCTATCCAGCCGAGTGCGGCCAGGCGTTCCACAACGTCCTCGACCAGTTCCAGGCTGCACCGCTCATGGGGTGCGTATGCGGCGCTGGGCGCTCGGTTCCCGGCGACGCCGCCGGTCTCGTCGGCGCCGGTCTCGTCGGTCAGCCATCGGAGGAAACGCGCGGACGCGGCGCCTGTCTCGTCGTACACGGGTGAAAGGCCGTTCGTAGGCACTGCCCGGGATCTCATCATCGTCCGCCCCCCACTACCCATGACCACCATGCGCGTTCGCCTTCCCCGAAGAGCGAGGTCAAACACGTGACACGTGAGGTTCTTTGGGCCGTCCGTCGGCGCCGCGGGTTACGGGAACCGCCGTGCGTTACGGGAACTGCCGCGGGTTACCGGAACCGCGATTTCGGGCTCTGCGGCGTGGGCCGGGCGGTGTCGTTCTCCATGGGGCCTGTCCAGCGGCGGAGGGGGCGGCGGCCGGTGAACCTGCCGAAGAACAGGGCCGCCGCGGTGGCGGCGAGCACGCCGGGCACCATCGCGTAGACGCCCGTTTCCAGCGGACCGAGGAGGGGGTCGATGTCCTCCCACAGGAACACGGTGAGGGCACCGACGAGCATTCCGGCCTTCGCGCCGGCCGCCGTCATCCGCGGCCAGAAGAGGGAGAGGAGGATCACCGGGCCGAAGGCCGCGCCGAACCCTGCCCAGGCGTACGAAACGATGTCGAGTACGGCGCCGCCGCTCAGCGCGATCACATAGGCGACCACTCCCACGACCACCACGCTCAGACGCCCGATCAGCACCAGCACCGTGTCGGAGGCCTGCCGGTTGAAGAACGCCCGGTAGAAGTCCTCGGTGAGGGACGCGGCCGAGACCAGCAGCTGGCTGTCCACCGTGGATTTGATCGCGGCCAGCACCGCCACCAGCAGGATTCCCGCGAGCCAGGGGTTGAGCCAGTGCACGGACAGTTCGATGAAGACCGTCTCCGGGTTGTCGAGCGGTGCGTCGAGCACGGCGATCCCGGTAAGCCCGATGAGCGAGGCGCCCGCCAGTACGACGGTCACCCAGCCCACACCCAGACGGCGGGCCAGCGGTATGTCCTGGGTGCTGCGGATGCTCATGAAGCGGGTCAGGATGTGGGGCTGGCCGAAGTAGCCGAGCCCCCAGGCGAACAGCGAGATCATCGCGATGGCCCCGAGCGGTTCGCCGGCTGTCCACCTGTTGTCGATGAAGGAGGCATTGGCTCCCAGGTCGAGCAGTTCCGGGGACGCGGCGGTGAGCCTGTCGTGCAGAGCCCCGAAGCCGCCGAGCTCCCAGAGGGCGAGCAGGGGGAGGACGACCGCCGCGAGGAGCATCAGCGTGGCCTGGATGGAGTGGGTGACACTCAGGGTCCGGAAGCCGCCGAGGATGGTATAGACGACGATCACCACGGCGAAGACGGTGAGCCCGGTCCTCGTGCCGCCGCCGAAGATCTCGTTGAACAGCAGACCACCGGCGAGCAGCCCGCTGGCGACGTAGACGGTGAAGAACACGACGGTGATGACGGCCGAGAGGAGCCGGAGCACTCCGCTGCGGTCCTCGAACCGTTCCTCGAGGTACGACGGCAGGGTCAGGGAGTTGCCGGCCAGCTCGGTATAGGTACGCAGGCGGGGGGCGACGAGCCGCCAGTTGAGATACGTGCCGATGATCAGGGCGACGGCGATCCAGGCGGCGCCGATCCCGGCCATGTACACGGCGCCCGGCAGGCCCAGAAACAACCAGCCGGACATGTCGACGGCTCCGGCGGACAGGGCGGCCGCAGGGGCGGAGAGCTGACGGCCGCCGACGGTGAAGTCCTCGAATGTGGTCGTTTCTCCCGCGGTCATGACCCCGACCATGACCATCGCGAGGAAAAAGACCCCGAAGGTGATCATGACTGGAATTGTCAGAGTGATCATGCGCTGCCCCCTGCTGTACGAGCGTGACTGTCGACACATAGCGCCCCACCGCATGACCGCTTCTCCGGCTCCATGACCTCTTTTTCCGGATCCCTGACTGCTTTTTCCGGCTTCATGACCGCTTTTTCCGGCTTGAGGAGCCTTGAAGAGCCTTCTTGAGGAGCCTTGAGGAGAGGAGGGCGGGGGCGTGCAAATGTATCGATCAGGGGATGACATCACGCCATTCGGTAGACGACGTGAAAGTGACCGGGGGGTTCGGTGAAGGAGGCCCCACCACAGGGCCCTGACCGCAGGACGGCAGGACCACAGGACGGCTGGACCGCGCAGGACGGCTGGACGGCTGGACGGCAGGACCGCAGGACGCGCAGGACGGCTGGACCGCGCAGGACGGCAGGACGGCTGGACGGCTGGACGGCTGGACGGCTGGACGGCAGGACCGCAGGACCGCAGGACGGCTGGACCGCGCAGGACAGCTGGGGAGCGACGGATCGCGCGCCCGGGAAGGACCGGCTCAGGACCGTTGCGGCGCCCTGATCACCCAGCTCTCCTCCACCGGCTCGTCCCGAAACCGGAACCCCCGCGCCACGAAGGCCGCCGCCAGAACGCCCGCACCGATCACCAGCGCGCAGAAGGCCCAGGTCAGCGGCCAGACGTCGGCGTCCGGCGCCGGGTGGGTACGGAAGGAGACGTACATCAGCACCACCGGCGGCGCCGCGACCAGCAGCAGCGGCCACGCCAGGGCGTCCCGGTAGCCGAAGTACGCGGCCAGGGCGAGCAGGGCGACGGCGAGGAACCCGACGCCGAGGCCGGTCACCGGGGTCGTCTCGGTGATCGAGCCCGGGGTCTCGACGCGGTTGCGGAGGTCCCACGGGAGACAGAGCACGTACGCGGCCGTGGCGGCGGCGGCGCCGAGCAGGCGGGTCAGCCAGCGTTCCGGCCAGGGGCACGTGCGCAAGGGGCGGAGCAGCTTATCGGTCATGTGTACGAGGATGTAGGGCGCGGGGGCGGCCCGACAGAGTACGCGTACTCAAGCCACGTACTCAGACCGCGCACTCAAGCCACGCACTCAGAAGCCCCGTACCCAAGCCACGCACCCAGACCGCGCACTCAAGCCCCGTACTCAAGCCGCACACTCAGAAGCCCCGCACTCAAGCCGCGCACTCAGAAGCCCCGTACTCAGACCGCGCATGAACCGTTACGCCCCCAGCGCCCGCGACACCGTGTAGATCAGCAGGCCCGCCAGGGAGCCCACCACCGTGCCGTTGATCCGGATGAACTGCAGGTCGCGGCCGATGTTCGCCTCGATCTTCTTCGTGGTGTGCTCGGCGTCCCAGCTCGCGACCGTGTCCGTGATGAGGGAGGTGATCTCGCGCCGGTACGTCGTGACGACGTACACCGCCGCGTCCTCGACCCAGCCGTCGACCTTGGCCTGGAGTCTTGGTCTCGGTGGCCATCCGGGCACCCAGCGACAGCAGCGAGGCCCGCACGCGCAGCCGCAGCTCGCTGCGCTCGTCCTCGGCGGCGGACACGATCATGGATCGTACGGCGGTCCACGCGGAGGCGATGAGGTCCTGTACCTCGCCCCGGCCCAGCACCTCGCCCTTGAGCCTCTCCACCCGCCCGCGGGTCTCCGTGTCCGACTGGAGGTCGGCGGCGAAGTCGGTGAGGAAGCGGTCGAGGGCGCCGCGGGCCGGGTGGGCGGGCGATGTCGCGCATCTCGGTGACGAAGCGGAGCAGTTCCTTGTAGACGCGCTCGCCGACCTTCTTGTCGACGAACCGCGGGGTCCAGCCGGGGGCGCCGCCCTGGACCGCGTCCATGACCTGCTCGTCGTGGAGGACCAGCCAGTCGTGGGCGCGGCCGCAGATCAGGTCGACGGCCCGTCTGTGGCCGCCGTCGGCGACGACCTTCTCCAGCATCTTGCCTATGCCGGGCGCGATCTCCTGGGCGGTCGGCGCGGCGCGTGATGGCCTCGCCGACCACCGCCTGCACGTCCGAGTCGCGCAGCACGGTCAGGGCGCCGCGCAGCGCGGTGGCCAGCTCGGCGGTCACCCGGTCGGCGTGCTCCGGTTCGGCGAGCCAGGCGCCGAGGCGGCTGCCGATGCCGACGGCGCGCAGCCGCTGCCGTACGACGTCCTGCGAGAGGAAGTTCTCCCCGACGAACTCACCCAGTGAGACGCCGAGCTGGTCCTTCTTGGTGGGGATGATCGCGGTGTGCGGGATGGGCAGGCCGAGGGGGCGGCGGAAGAGCGCGGTGACCGCGAACCAGTCGGCCAGCGCGCCGACCATGCCGGCCTCGGCGGCCGCGGCGACGTACCCGGCCCAGGCGCCGGCGCCCTGGTGCGCGCGCCCACTTGGCGAGCACGTACACGACGGCCACGAAGAGCAGCAGCCCGGTCGCCGTGAGCTTCATCCGCCGTACGCCGCGCCGCTTCTCCTCGTCGGCGGGCTGAAGACCGTCATCGTGCGGTGGGTCGGGGTGAGGCCGGGGGTAGAGCACAGGTGGAGGGGCGGTGACAGGAACCTCGCCGGGATCGGTGTCCTCCGGCACGGCTCGGCCGCCCTCGTCGCTCTCGTCGCTCTCGTCACTTGTTTCTTCTGTTTCTTCGTAGCCCGTCTCTTCCGGATTTGTACGGTTCATTCACTCCACCACTCCACCAGTTCGCGTCCCCCGGGGCCTGTATCCGTGGCCAGTCTCCAGTCTGTCTCCCGTGCCCCATTCTCCCTTCCCGGGAACGCTCCCGGCCTTCCCGGGAACGACCCCTGGCCTTCCCTGACCGACTCCTGGAACGGAACAGGAGTTCCCGACGTCTGTCCGGTGGGGGGAACCGCACGGGGGGTCCTGGAAGCTCCCCCTCCCCCATGGCGCATCATGAGGTGATCACATCGGAGCCTCAGGGCTCCCTTCGTCCGAGGAGACACGCACCGCATGACCAGGCGTCATCACGGTTATGGTTATGCCTTGCTCGCCGCGATCTGCGCCCTGATCGTGGCTGTCTCGGCCGCCATATACGTCGGGGTCGGGTTCGACGACGGCACCCCGCCGAAGGAGACCTTCGCCGGCGGCCGCAGCACCCCGCGCAACCCGGCCGCCCCCGCCTCCACCGGCACCTGGGTCGGCGCCTGGTCCGCGTCCCCGGCCGGCGGCGAGCCGGGCACCGAGGCGAACGGCCTGGCAGGCCGCTCCGTCCGCAACGTCGTGCACACGAGCGTCGGCGGGACGAGCGCCCGCGTCACCCTGTCCAACCTCTACGGCAGGCAGCCGCTCACCATCACGCACGCCTCGCTCGCCGTCGCCGCCGCCGCGCACCACCCCGCCGCCGTCGACCGACACCATGCGCCGCCTCACCTTCGGCGGCAACCCGACGGTCGTCATCCCGCGCCGGGACAGCAGATCGTCAGCGACGCCGTACGGGTCACCGTCCCGCCGACAGCGACGTGCTGGTGACCACCTACTCCCCCGCCCCGTCCGGCCCGGTCACCTACCACCCGCACGGCCCGCCAGATCTCGTACACCGCCGAGGGCGACCGCACCGAGGACGTCAGCGGGCTGCCGTACACCACACAGACCCTGTCCTGGCGCTACCTCACCGCGCTCGACGTCCTCAGCAACGAGTCCGACGGCACGCTCGTCGTGCTCGGCGACTCGCTCACCGACGGCGTGACCTCCACCGTGGGCGCCAACACGCGCTGGACCGACGTCCTCGCGGACCGGCTGCGCGAGGCCACCGGCTCGAACACCGGCTCGAAGGCCGTCGGCTCGGACGACGTGCCCCGCTACAGCGTCGTCAACCAGGGCATCAGCGGCAACCAGCTCCTCGCCCACGCCCCCGGCAGCACCAACGCCGCGAACCCGAGCGGGCTGTCCCGCTTCCAGCGCGATGTCCTCGGCCGCGCGGGCGTCAAGGCCGTCGTCATCGACCTCGGCGTCAACGACATCCTGCGCAACCCCGGCCAGGCCGACCCCGCACGCCATAGTCGCCGGGCTGCGCGAACTCGTCGGCCAGGCCCACGGCCGGGGCCTGCGCGTCCTCGGCGCCACCCTCATGCCCTTCCACGGCCACCGCGGCTACCGCCACGACCGCGAGGCCGTACGGCAGGCCGTCAACGCGGAGATCCGCGCGGGCAGGGTGTACGACGCGGTAGTCGACTTCGACGAGGCGCTCCGCGACCCGTACAACCCGCGCCGGCTGCGCTCCGACTACGACTCGGGCGACCATCTCCACCCGAGCGACAAGGGCTACGCGTGGATGGCGGAGGTCCTCGACCTGGAGAGCCTGAAGGGATCGGCTCCGGCCGAGCTCTGAGGGTACTGAGGGTTCTGAGCGAGCTCTGAGGGTTCTGAGCGGGTGCCCGGTTCAGTACGCCCCGTCCTGCCCGGCCCGGCCCGCTTGTTCCACCCGGCCCGCCTGTTCCACCCGGCCCGCCTGTTCCACCCGTGCCGCTTGTTCCACCCGTGCCGTCTGTTCCACCCGTGCCGTCTGTTCCACCTGTGCCGCCTGTTCCACCCGTGCCGCCTGTTCCGCGTACATCTTCGCGATCACGGCCTCGATGTCCGGCTCCCGCACCGACAGGTCCACCAGCGGATACTCGGCCGCGATCCGCGCCACCAGCGGCGCCGCCGACTCCGACGCCGGGAACGCCAGCCACTGCCGGGGCCCCTCCACCTGTACGACCCGTGCGGCCGCGGCGACCTCGATCGGCGGCAGTTCCCGCTCCAGGTCCACCACGAGGGTCCGCTCGCTCGTCGCCCACCTCGTGCAGCCCGGCGAGCGGACCGTCGTACATCAGCCGCCCGTGGTCGATGACCATCACGCGGCGGCACAGCTGCTCGATGTCGGTGAGGTCGTGCGTGGTGAGCAGCACGGTCGTGCCGCGCTCGGCGTTCAGGTCCCGCAGGAACTCCCGCACCCTGGCCTTGCTGATCACGTCGAGGCCGATCGTCGGCTCGTCCAGGTACAGCACCTCGGGGTCGTGCAGCAGCGCCGCCGCGATGTCGCCGCGCATCCGCTGGCCGAGCGAGAGCTGCCGCACGGGGACGTCCAACAGGTCGGCCAGTTCGAGGAGTTCGACGCAGCGGTCGAGGTTCTCGCGGTAACGGGCGTCCGGGATCCGGTACATGCGGTGCATCAGCCGGTACGAGTCGATCAGCGGCAGGTCCCACCACAGGGTCGTGCGCTGCCCGAAGACCACCCCGATGCGGTGCGCGAGCCGGGTGCGCTCGCGGGACGGGTCGATGCCGGCGACCCGCAGCCGGCCGCCGCTCGGGGTGAGGATGCCCGTCAGCATCTTGATGGTGGTCGACTTCCCGGCGCCGTTCGGCCCGATGTAGCCGACCATCTCGCCGCGCGCCACGGTGAAGGAGATCGAGTCGACGGCCCGCACCTGCGCGCCGCTCCCGGCGCAGGAACCCGGTCTTCTTGCGTACGTCGAAGACCTTCTCGACGCGGTCGAGTTCGATGAAGCTCTTCGGCGTCCATGACGTCGTCCATGTCCATCTGCGTCCATGCTGCCGCGTCTAACTCCCCGTGCTCCGGTACGAACGCAGTCCCGCCCGCCAGGCCAGCCCCGCCAGCGCGCAGCAGCCCGCCGCCACCAGCGGCGGCAGTGAACGCCACCCAGCTCGGCAGGTCGAGCGGGTAGGGCCGGCCCAGCACGTACAGCGCGGGCAGCCAGTTGACGAAGGCCAGCGGCAGCGACGAAGGTCACCCCGCGCACCAGGTCCTTGCGCGAAGACGCGTCGGCGGGTACTGCAGCAGCGTGTTGCCGCCGTACGTGAAGGAGTTCTGCACCTCGGCCGCGTCCTGCGCCAGGAACTGGAAGGCCGCGCCCGCCACGAACACCGCCCCGAAGATCAGCCGCCCCGCTGACCACCATCACCGGCACCATCAGCACCTTGAGCGGCGTCCAGTCGACGTCGAGTACGGCACAGCGCGTAGCCCGAGCACCAGCAGCCCCTGCGTGATCCGCCCCAGCCGGCGCAGCGCGAACTGGTCCGCGGCGACCTGGGCGAGCACCGGAGCCGGGCCGCACCAGCAGCGTGTCCAGCGTGCCGTCGCGGACCCGGCGCCCGAGCCGGTCCATGGAGCCGAGCACCAGATCGGCGAGCCCGAAGGCGACGCCGACGGCGCCGTACAGGAAGGCGACCTCGGGCAGCGTGTAGCCGCCGAGCTCGTCGACCTGCGAGAACATCAGCAGGATCGCGACGAAGTCGAAGCGCGGTCGCGACGAAGTTGCCGAAGACGGTCATGACGAAGGAGGCGCGGTACGCCATCGTGGAGCGGATCCACATCGCGGCGATCAGCGGTAGGCCCGCAGCCCGTCGCGTCGACGCGTGCCGCGACGCCGGCCCGTACGTCCCGGCCCGGCCCGGCGGCTCCGCGCGCTCCCCAGTCACGGCCCCTGCTCCCCGACCGCCCTGGCGCCACGCTCGGCTGTCCACCGTCGGCCTCATCGCCGGCGTCAGCCACCCTGGACCACCACCCTCCGCGTCGCCGCCGACTGCACCAGCCGCCCGGCCGCCAGCAGCGACCACCGCCCACGCGGCCTGGAAAGCAAACGTCGCCCAGCGGATCCGGCGCTCCCCCAGCAGGACGTCCGCCGGCACCTGGAGCAGCGCCGACCAGGGCAGCAGCCGGGCGACCTCGCCGAGCGCGCCGGGGAAGACGTTCAGCGGCAGCAGCATCCCGGAGAAGAAGATGCCCGGCGAGCCAGGTGACCTGGCTCACACCCGCGCCGTCCATGAGCCAGAACGCCGCACAGCGCCACCAGATACCGGATCGCGAAGCTCACGACGATCCCCAGCGCGACCGCGACCAGGAACGGCGAGCCAGGTCAACGGGTCGGCAGGCAGCGCCAGTTCGGAAGCACGAGCGCGCCGAACACCATCGGCACCACGCCGCGCCCCAGCAGACTGGAACAGCGCCCGGCCCAGGTCGCGCGCCAGCCACCACAGCTGGAGATCGGCAGGCCGGTACAGGTCGATCGCGATGTCACCCGTACGGATACGCTCGATCAGCTCCTCCTCGAAGCCGCCGCCCATCAGGGCCATCACCGCGAACAGCGCCTGCCCGAGCCACACATAAGTCAGCGCCTGCGCCTGGTCGTAGCCGCCGAGATGCGGGCCTCTCGTCCCACAGGGCGAGGTAGGTGTAGGCGAGGATGAACCCGAAGACGGTGTTGGTGAACACCCCCGCCGCGGTGGCCACCCGGTACGTCGCGTACCGCCGGAAGCCACCAGCCGCGACGGCCGCGTACAACCGCCCTGTCCCCACGAGAAACCTCCATCCGCTGCGAAGACCTGCGAAGACCTACACCGAAAGCCCGGCCGACTCCGGTCGACGGGACCGGTTCGAGCCGAAGCGCAGGAGCCTAGTGGGCGGGCGGAGGGGCGTGCTACGTATTTTCCGGGCCCGACACATGTTTTCCGGGCGCGACACGGGCCGGGATCCGGGAACGGAGCGGGCGGTGCGACAGTCTTCAGGTGGGGACGGAGATGGCGTACGAGGGCGTACGGGGACGTACGCCGCGAAACGGGAGTCCTGGCACCACATGAGCGACCAGCCGCAGCCGAAGCAGAACCGCCAGGGCCGGGCAGCCACAGAACCAGAACGAACCGCTCCGCGCCCGACCCCGACCCCGGGGGACGCTCACGGCCCGACCCCGAAGGACGGTCCCGGCACGGCTTCGTACACCGGTCCGGACACCGGTCCCGGCACGGCTTCGGACACCGGTCCGGACACCGGTCCGGACACCGGTCCGGACACCGGTCGCGGACACCGGTCCGGACACCGGCCGGACAACCAGGCAGAGCAAGCAACCGCGGAGCAAGCAACCGCGGAGCAAGCGCCCCAAGCGCCCCAAGAGAACCGGCTGGCGGCGGCTGATCCCCACCTGGCGGATGGTGCTCGGCGACGTTCGTGTTCGGGACTCCTGCTGCTGATCGGCCTGCTCGTCGCTCGGCTACTACCTCGTCGAGATCCCGGCGGCGAACGCGGCCGCGACCAAGCAGAGCAACGTCTACCTGTACGCCGACGGCAGCCCCCTCGCCCGCGACGGCGAGGTCAACCGGGAGAACGTGACGCTCGCACAGATCTCCAAGGAGGCCCAGCACGCCGTACTGGCCGCCGAGGACCGCGACTTCTACTCCGAGTCGGCCGTCGACCCCAAGGCCATGGTCCGCGCCGCCTGGAACACCGCGACCGGCAAGGGCAAGCAGTCCGGCTCGACGATCACCCAGCAGTACGTGAAGAACTACTACCTGGCCCAGGACCAGACCGTCACCCGCAAGGTGAAGGAGTTCTTCATCGCGATCAAACTGGACCGCGAGGTGAGCAAGGACGACATCCTCGAGGGCTACCTCAACACCAGCTACTTCGGCCGCAACGCCTACGGCATCCAGGCCGCCGCCCAGGCCTACTACGGCATCGACGCCGAGCCGACCTCACCGCCGCCCAGGGCGCGTACCTGGCCTCGCTGCTCAACGCCCCGAGCGCGTACGACGTGATCGCCCACCCCGAGAACAAGGCCGCGGCCGTCGACCGCTGGAACTACGTCCTCGACGGCATGGTCAAGGAGGGCTGGCTGACGACGTCCGAACGCGCCGAAGCTGACGTTCCCGACGCCGAAGCAGCAGGTGAGGCGCGGCCGGGCTGTCCGGCCAGCGCGGCTACCTGGTGGAGGCCGTCAACGACTACCTCACCGAGCAACAAGATCATCGACGAGGACACGCTCAAGCACGGCGGCGGCTACCGCATCACCACCACCATCCAGAAGAGCAAGCAGCACGCCTTCGCCAAGGCCGTCGACGACCAGCTGATGTCCCAGCTCGACAAGAAGAACCGCAAGGTCGACAACTACGTCCGCGCCGGCGGCGTCTCCATCGACCCGAAGACCGGCAAGGTCCTCGCCATGTACGGCGGCATCGACTACACGAAGCAGTACGTACAACAACGCCACCCGCCGCGACTACCAGGTCGGCTCCACCTTCAAGCCCTTCGTGTTCACCTCGGCCGTCCAGAACGCCTCGACCACCCAGGACGGCACGCCCGATCACCCCGAACACGCTCTACGACGGCACCAACCAGCGCCCCGTGGAGGGCTGGCCCGGCGAGACGTACGCCCCCGAGAACGAGGACCAGGTCGACTACGGCGGCCATCACGGTCCGCGAGGCCACCGACAAGTCCGTGAACTCGGTGTACGCCCAGATGGCCGTCGACGTCGGCCCGCAGAAGGTCGAGCGGACCGCGATCGACCTCGGCGTCCCGGAGAGCACCCCGGACCTGAACCCGTACCCGTCCATCGCCCTCGGCACCGCCACCGCGAGCGTGCTCGACATGGCGGAGGCGTACGCCACCCTCGCCAACCACGGCGAGCACGGCACGTACACCCTCGTCGCGAAGATCACCAAGGACGGCGAGCAGATCGACCTCCCCGCACGGAACGCCAAACAGGCGTCACCCGCGAGGCCGCCGACACCACCACGTCCGTCCTGCGGTGCGTCGTCGAGAGCGGCACGGCCACAGCCGCGCTGGCGGCGGGCCGCCCGGCGGCCGGCAAGACCGGCACCGCCGAGGAGGACCAGGCGGCCTGGTTCGCCGGCTACACCCCCGACCTCGCCACCGTCGTCGCCGTCATGGGCCAGGACCCCGACACCGGCGAGCACAAGTCCCTGTACGGCGCCATGGGTCTGGCGCGCGTCAACGGCGGCGGCGCACCCGCTCAGATCTGGGCCCAGTTCACGCGGACCGCCCTCGACGGGCAGCCCGGTCCAGGACTTCGACCTGCACCTCCAGGAGGGCGCGGACGTGATCTACACCCCGCCCAGCGCCCCCACCGACGAACCGCTCACCCCCGGCCACCAGAACCCCGGCACCACCACAGGCGGCGAGGCCACCGGCGGCCAGACCCCCGGCAGCACCCCGGGCACGGCCCCCGGCACCCTCGGCGGCACCCCCCCGACGACCAACAGCACAACGGACGACGGCGGCACGGGCGACACAGGAGGCACAACGGACAGCAGCCCGACCGACACGGGAAACCCGACGAACAGCGACACAGGCGGCAACAGCGGCGGCCCCGGCACCCCCGACAGCGGCGACACCCCGGCCGCCACCGGCCCCCTCTCCGACAACGGCACATAGCGAACTGCAACTGGAGCATTAGAGGCAAATGACTCTACCAGCGTCTTCTTTTCGCGCCCATAATCCATAACAGGAGAATCGTAGTTCTGCTACGTCGCCTGTAGCAGGCAAATACCAACTCGCAGATTGGACTGCTGATGAGCTCCTTCAAGACTCCGAGCCGCATTGTCGCCGCCGCTTCCGCTACCGGCGCGGCGACGCTCCTGGCCATTGCCATGGCTGCCGCGCCGGCATCCGCGGAAACCACTTTGCGCATTTCGGTAAACGCCTCTCTCATATCTGCCGATGCGAAATCGGTTGCTCTCACCGACGCCGAGAACAGCACTACGGAATGCTTCGCGGCCTCTCGCGGAACGACGTTGATCGCCACGTTACCGGTGAACACTGGTGACACCGTTCACTTCGACATGTACCGGGAGACCGGCTGTGGCGACTGGAACGCTGGCGCCTCGTTCACCCGGGTGGTGCCGGACGTCTCCCAGACGTGGGACGTGAACTAAGTACGGACGTGTGAACGGGTGGTCGCGATGCGGATCGCGGCCACCCGGCCAGTGAGCTCTTTCAGTGTGGCTACTGACCTAATGCCCGAGCCAACGCAGTATTGCTTCTGACTGACTGTGGACTTCGAGCTTCGTGTAAATGCGACCGAGATAGTTTCGGACTGTCTTTTCTGTCAAGAATAGATTTTTGGCAATAACTCCGATAGCCGCGCCGGAGGCGAGCAAATCCATGACCTCGCGTTCTCGCTCGGTGAGTAGCCTCATGCGGGCTCCTCTTCCCGTGGGGGCGCAGTCATTCGGTCCGATCCTTGCTCCGCGGGCAGCTCTGAGTTGTTCCGCGGCGATTTCAGGATCGAGGATACTGGTGCCAGCACAAGCGCAGAAAAGTGCTTCCACCACTAGGCAGCCGTACTCGTTTTCCAACAGATAACTGAGAGCTCCGTAGTTCAGTGCTCTGGATACATCGCCCCAGTCAAGCTCAGGTGCCAACACCACTGCGGGAAGAACTTTGCCCCTCGACTCGGTCGAAAAGCGTCTCACCTCTTCCGCCATGCCGGATCCGTAGAAAAGTAACACCTGGTCATGTTTCCCTTTTTCATGGGGATCATGAATCACGCGGCAGTCGATCCCGGTGAGCAGGGGTGGCCTGGTTCCGTCCCGGCTGACCACGGCGATCGACAGTGGCCCCATGGAGAAAAATGAACTGGGGAATCGGGAACAGTACGGCATCAGCTTCTCCGGTGGTGGAAACGTGAAACCCCGGCGCCTGCGGTGAGTTCCGGAGAGCCATCCACGCGCTCCGAGAGGTCGCCGCAGGGCACGAACTACTCTTGAGGCAAGGTGAGTTGTTCATCAACCCGGATGATGGGATTGAACAACTCCAAGGTGAGGCCATCCGGGCAGCCTCACAACGGCTGACGCAATGGGATGCGCGCGATACCGCGCTCGACCGGTGCCAGGCTGATCACGGCTGTCGCGGCGCAGGTGTACCGGGCCGACCAGAGCACGCTGGTGCGGTGGGAGCTTGCGGCGGCGGTCACCCTCGCGTGTGACGACCAGCCGGCAGTCCTTGTCGGGAAGGTCAATACCGTCGTACCGGTTGTTCAGCACCAGGGCCGCCGCGGTCTCCTGGGTGAACATCTTCAGGTCGTCCTCGACATGGTCGGCTTTGAGGACCTTGGAGCCGTCCGGGATCCGGCTGTTGGTGAACGCGCGGGCGGTGCGAGTGTCCGGTGTCATGACCGATCATCGTCGTGCCTCGCGTCGTTAGCAGCAACCGAGTATTCGGCCTTTACGTGTAAGCATTCAGAAGGTCGGCCGTGCGTCCGTCTCCTGACGATGTAACAGGTGTGGGGTCGGCGAGATCAGCCCCGAGGCCCTGCTGCTGCATCAAGGCACCTTCCACCAGGGCATCACCGTCGGGCTCTCCGAGCATCCCAGGGCGCCGGGCCGCAAACAGTCGCCGGCCCGCAACCTGCTGGAACGCCTGCGGGATCAGGCCCATTCGATCCTTCGGTTCGCCGACGCCCCCCGGCATGTGCCCTTCACCAACAACTGCGGGGAGAGGGCACTTCGGCCGGTCAAGACCCAACTGAAGATCTCCGGCTGCCACCAGTGCGAACACGGTGCGACGGCCTGGCTCACCGTGCGCTCCTACCTCGACTCCGCCCGCAAACACGGGCTGAGCGCCTTCGAGGCCATCCATCGCGCCTTCACCGGCAACCTCTGGATGCCCCCGATCGAGCAAGCCGTCTGACCAGCGCGTCTCACACACCGTTACCGGTCAGCCGCATTCCTTCTGAATGCTTACTCGGCGTTTGCCCAACTCGTCCGAGCTTGGGTCGATCGAGGCAAGTAGTCGGGTCGCCGGGGGAATCCCACCCCCCGGGCGACCCGACTACAAGGTCGTGAACCTCAAATTTTCCACAAGAAAATTGTGTGGAGTGGACTCGAGTCCCTTGATAAAGTCCCCGAGAAGCTTTTTTCCTACCGAGTGCACAGACGAATTGGTAGACGGTGGGGCCTGTCTGGTCGTCCTCCAGTGCGAAGTCGCTCGCGGCCCGGTATGTCGCAAAGGGTGTCGCAAAGGAGAACTTTGTCACACCGCCACCAGCCACGGCGCTCCGAGTGGGGCCCGTGGTCGATCAGCATGGCCGCAGATTCGGTAGGGAAACGGCTTCTCGAACTGTTCTCTGCCATCGACTGATCGGTTTCATCATGATTCCACTTCGCGCCGGGGAAGCTTCCCACATGCGAGACGGAGGCGCCTGGGTATCGCTTCCACGCGGACTCCGCGGACCGGCCATGCACATTCTCGCGGTGCTCTTTTTGGCCGCCGCCGCCTTCATCTCCTATACACCCCAAGCATCCGCCGCCGATAGCAACCACCTCAACATCAGGCAAAGTGAAGAGATGAGGTGGAACGCCTATATGGTCATGTACGACAAGGGTACCGGGAATAAAATTTACGAGTGGCGGGAGAAGCACGGGCTCGACGGGTCGAGCCCGAATAAAGGCGCCTACGTGTGGTGGTCGTGGAATCCCGGCTCCAATCCCGCCAACGTCGGGATAGAGGTCAGCATTGACCATATTGTCGATACTTGGATCGAAGTCCCGTATAGGAACTGCCTAGGGAATTACTGTGTCGACCGTTCGCGGTGGGAGAAAAGAACACATAGAGAAACGTTTAAGGCCCACCTTGACCCGCGGAAGAGCTATTGCTACACGCTGTCCCCGGGCGGCCTGAAGGAGTGGTGCTGACAGACCTCCGGGTCTTGTCAGGCGTCTCGGTCCAGGCCCGCCATGCGGCCCACGTCCCGGTGGGCCTGGACGGCTTCGTCACCGAGTTCGAGCATTTCTCCGAGGACGGCGATCCTCCGGCCAGTCTCCGTCACGCCGGTCTCCGTGTCGCTCACGCCACCTCCAGGGTGACGCCACGGCCCGCGAAGAAGCGGCCCAGAGCATCCCAGGGGACCGGGGCGAACTCCTGCGAGGCGCCGGGCAGTCCGGAGGGGTTGTGGATCACTCGACGAGCTCACGGACGAGCGGGACCGGCGGCGGAACGGGATGCCCCCAGTAGTCCAGCGCCATACGCAGGCAGGCCACCCCGCACATACGGGGCGCCCAAAAGGCGTACTCCTCGGGGGTGTTGGCGCCGGACTTGGGCCACAGCGGATCGTCTTCCGCCGCCCTGGTCCCGGTGAGGAACTCGGGGACCAGGTCAGCGGAGATCCACTGCGAGTAGTACGGGACGGCATGCTTGATCACTGAGCGCATGCCTCCACAGTCTGCCCTACGGCAGATAGGCGGGCTTGGAGAACGCGGTCCTCACGACGTGCTGGACGAGCACCGGATAGGGAATCCCGGCTGCTCGGGCCATGGTCGCGAGGTTCCCCCGCTCGGACAGCCCGGCAGCGTTTCGACGGCGTCGACGTCGGCGTCCAGGGACCGGTACGTGATGCGCTCGCACCAGAAGCCTGGCTGTGTGAGCACTCGCGCCATGCCCCCTGTCATGGCTCCCCCACGCCGGGCGACCTGCGGAGCCCGGGGAAGCTGCCGACTGGTTCAGCCGGTTGAACCGGTTCAACCGGCTCAACCGGTTCCGCGGTGAAGAGATAGTGCGTCCCCTGGTCGTCCAGCGCCCTGAAAACGTAGGGCTCACCGGCCGCCAGAGAGCCCAGTGCCCGCTCCAGCTCCGCGCTGTCGCGCAGCCAGGTCCGTACGGGGCGGGCATACGGCGCGTCCAGCTGGTCCGCGAGGTTTTCCGCGCGGTGGCGTACCCAACGCATGGCCAGACGTGGTGAGTTCACCTGACACTCACCGAGCGCGATTGTGGGCCCACCCCGGGTATGGGCGACCGCCCACGCGCGGAAGCCCGCGCGAAGGAAGACCCACGCCGGGGCTTGCGGCGCCAGCGTCACGACGCGCCCCCTTCGGGCAACACGAGCCGCAGCCATACCGTCTTGCCGATCCCGCCGCGCGGCTTCACACCCCACTCGGTGGCCAGCTCGTCCACCAGGGCCAGCCCCCGGCCGGACTCGTCGTCGTCCCCGGCGTGCCTCAACTCGGGTTTGCCGTCACCGGAGTCGGACACCTCAAGCCGCAACTCCACGCCGGTCAGCTCGAACCGGACACCGATTCTGCGGCCGTTCGTCGTCTTGGCGTTGACGGCGTTGGTCGCCAACTCCGAGAGCAACAGCGTTGCGCAGTCAACGACTTCGCCGCCCACATCCCATAGGACGAGCTGGCGACGAAGTGCCTCGCGGGCACGGCCGACGCTACGGCGGTGTCTGGGGAACGTGTGCGTCACGGCCTGCGTGGAGGCGATCGGCGAGGTTCCTGCTGGTAGGGCTCTTGTGGGCATAGCTCATCCCCTTGGGAGCAAGTGACGACACGTCAAGGTCGCTGGGGCGTCACCGAGTTGGAACGCTCAGTGACAGTAGGCATAGCATGCACTCGTCCACAATGAGAATGCAAGCATTGCGAATTGCTTACGTGTGTTCGAAGTAGGTTGAGTTGCGGTGTGGTGGTCGCTCACACTCACGGGTGCCACCGAGACAGCGAAGGGACGCACCATGTCGGAGAAGCGACAACACCCGCCAACCGTCAGGCTTCGACGGCTGGCCGCCGAGCTGCGCCGACTTCGTTCCGCCGCGGGGCTGACCCGTGAGGACGTCACGGAGAAGACGGGGATCAACGCGGCAACGCTGTACCGCATCGAGAAGGCACGCGCCCGACCGCAGAAACGGACACTGCTCGCCCTGCTGGACCTCTACGAGGCGACCGAGACGCAGCGAGCCAACCTCCTGACCCTCCAGAGTGGTTCCAACGATCAGGGCTGGTTGCGGCCGTATCACTCGGAGTTGCCCGAGGAATACACTGCTTATATCGGTTTTGAGATCGAGGCCCGCACAGTGCGTAACTATGAGTCGCTGTTCCTCCCCGGCCTTGCACAGACCGAGCCTTACGCCCGCGCTGTGATCAAAGGCGTGTGGCCCACGGCCAGCCAAAAGGAGGTGGAGCAACGAGTCCAAGCGCGCATGGAACGACAGGCGTTGCTCACCAAAGAGCATCCACTACAGCTCTGGGCGATCGTGGATGAGGCGGCCATCCGCCGCACGGTGGGAGGCCGCAAGGTGATGCAGGAGCAGGCACGGCATCTGCTCCACCTCATGGAGGAACCCAACATCACGTTTCAGGTGATCCCCTTTGACAAGGGGGCACACTCGGGGATGCCCGGCAGCTTCGTACACATGGATTTCCCGGACCCCGCAGACCCGGAGCTGGTCTACGTGGACACCCCAGCCGGTGATCTCTTCCTGGAGTCGGAGGCGGAGATCCGGCGCTACAAGTCGATGTTCGAGCACCTGCAAGCCGTGGCGGTGGGGCCGAACGACAGCGCTGAGCTGCTGACTAAGGTTGCAGAGACGAGAGACTGAGAGGAGGTGTTCGGAATGCAGTATGACCTCTCCGAGGCCGTGTGGCGGAAGAGCAGTTACAGCAGTGCTACCGGTCAGTGCATCGAAGTCGCCGATGGCTTCCCGGGCGTTGTGCCCGTGCGTGACAGCAAGGCCCCGGAAGGCCCCCGCCTCGTGTTCAAGGCGGATGCGTGGACCTCGTTCACGAGGACGATGAAGGCCGGTGAGCTCCCTTCGGCCTGAGGAGATCGCCCAGCCCCACGCCAAGATCGTGCCCGCCTTCACGTGCCGCCCCGCCTGAACAGCACGGCGGGGCGGTTGGTGGGGACGGATCTGCTGACGGTGCGGGTGGATCTGGAGGGCTGCTGGAGGGCTGAGGGGCCTGCACGGCTGAGCGGTGCCCGAGGAACACCGGCGCCCCCCGGGGGGGTGACTCGCGAGGATGTGACACTCCGCGCTGAAGTGTCACATCCTCAACACCATCCCACCCCGAGAATTCGACACCGGCTACATCAAGGGCGAGGGGGAGTTATGCGTGAGGTGACCTCCGACCAGATGCTGTGGCTGCTCCACTGGAACGAGGCCGGTCCGCATCCGCGGCTGACCTTGCTGGCCGTCAACGGTGACGAGGCGATACGAGCAGAGCACGCAGCTGCGGTGTGCTTGGCGTGCTTCTCGCACACCGGCGTTCCGGCTTCCTGGATCGGGGCTACTGCCGCGACACGCCGACAGGTGGTCCAGGGCTGCCGGACAGTGCCCACTTTGGCCATGATCCACCTGGAGGACGAGGGGGCCGGCCGCACAGCGGGCGAGTCCCTCCAACTGTCCCTGATGCAGGCCGCTGAAGAATGCCCTCGGCCCGACCCGTCCCGAGGGCCCGACCCGTCCCGACCGAGGGAGCGGAAGGTCGTCGTGGCGCTCGGCACTGCACCGGCCAGCAATCTGTCCGAGGCTGAGGGTGTCGTCCGTGCCACGCTGGGTGAGCGACTGACCGCCTTCGCCCAGCGAGAAGAATGGTCCGCCCTGCGCACGTTGACGGCACTCACTGCCCTCGTCTGCCAGGAGACCGAGACGCTCAAACTCCCCGAGGACGAGGACCTGCTCGACATCTATGACCAGTACTCCGTCGGAGGACTGAGCGCCCCCTTCCCCATGCGGGACTGAGTAGTTACAGCGGTGGCGAGGCTCCGTGCGTCGAAATCCGTGCGTCGAAAGGTGGATGACACCTTCGCGGGAGTCCGGGCCGGAGGCGCGTCCAGGCCTAGCCTGACGCCATGTCAGATGACGAGTCGTACGAGCTGCTCGGGTTCGACAACGTGCTGTTGCCCGTAGGGGATCTCGGGGAGGCCGTGGCCTTCTACGAGCGGGCCGGGTTCGGAGTGGGCTTTCGGTTGGACGAGGCCGGGATCGCGCTGTTGAAGGTGGGCAAGGAGACGCCCGGTGTCCTGCTCCGGAGGGAGGAGGGGCTGGAGCAGCGGCCGCCGGTGTGGGCCTCGCCCCGGGTGTGGCTGGAGGTGCGGGACGCGCGGGCCGCCGGGCGGGCGCTCGAGTCGGCCGGGGTGCCGCCGCTCGACGCGCCGTTTTCGGTGGCGACGGGATGGACCGTCGAGTTCGCCGACCCCTGGGGCAACGTCATCGGGCTCACCGACTACAGCAAACGGCCGGAGCTGGGGCGAGACTGACCGGCCTTCAGCACTACCGAAGCGCCCCCACCCCCGCCTTGAACGTGTTCAAAAAGAGGAGTACGGTTCTTCTCGAGAACGTTTTGAACGTGTTCAAGAAGGGGTGGGGATATGGACCTCACGGTCGTCGCGTACGTCATCTACCTGCTGGTCAGCGTGGGTCTGACGGTCTGGGTGGCGCGGACGCTGAGCCGGAACGGACGGATCTTCCTCGGCGATGTGCTGCGCGGGAACGAGAAGCTCGCCGACGCCGTCAACCACCTGCTCGTGGTCGGCTTCTACCTCGTCAACCTGGGGTTCGTGGCCCTCTACCTGAACCGGGACGGAGAGGTCACCGACCCGCGCGAAGTCTTCGAGACGGTCTCGGCGAAGCTCGGCGTCGTACTGCTCGTGCTCGGCGCACTGCACCTGGGCAACGTGTTCGTGCTGAACAAGATCCGGCGGCGCGGGGTCATGGAGCGGGAGCAGGTACCGCCCGTCGCACCGCAGGAGTGGGTCACCCCGACGGCCGGGGCGTGACGACACCGATGGACGCCCTCGCCGCACATGAACAGGACCCCGGACGCGAGCAGGACCCCGCACGCGACCAGGACCCCGCACACAACCAGAGCCCCACACGCGGCCAGAACCCCGCACGCGTCCCGGTACGCGGGCTCACCGTGCTGTACGACGCCCGGTGCTCGCTGTGCCGGTTCGTCCGCGAGTGGTTGGGGCGGCAGCCGCGGCTGGTGCCGCTGGAGTTCGTGGCGGCGGGGGAGAAAGCGGCCCGGAGCCGTTTCCCCTCGCTCGATCACCGGTCCACCCTCGACGAGATCACCGTCGTGGGCGACGCGGGGCAGGTGTACCGAGGGTCCGCCGCCTGGATCGTGTGCCTGTGGGCGTTGCGGGAGCACCGGCCGCTCGCCCACCGGCTGAGCACCCCGGCCGGGGCGCGGCTCGCCAAGGGCGCCGTGCTCACCGCGGCCAAGTGGCGGGAGGCGCACACCAAGAGCCGGTCGGACGGCGGTGCGTACGGTGCGTACAGTGCATACGGTGCGTACAAGGGGGCTGACGGGTGGGTCTACGACCCGCGGCACGGGTGGGTCTACACCCCACCCGCCTGCGACAGCGGTACCTGCGCGACTCGCTCGACTCGTTAGGCTCTGTTCCGTGCCAGCAGTTCGCGAAGCGGCCGACGGTTCCCGGCCCGAAGAGGACCCCGACCAGAGCGCCGGTTCCCCTCAGAGGGCAGGCCCCGCCAAGTCACCTACGGCGAAAGGCCCCGCCAAGTCCGAGCAGACCCGCGCGCTCATCCTGGAGACCGCGCTGCGGCTCTTCCAGGAGCGTGGGTACGACAGGACGACGATGCGGGCCATCGCGAAGGAGGCCGGGGTCTCCGTCGGCAACGCGTACTACTACTTCGCCGGCAAGGAGCACCTGATCCAGGGCTTCTACGACCGGATCGGCGCCGAACACCTGGCGGCGGTCCGGCCGGTGCTGGAGCGGGAGACGGATCTGGAGGCGCGGCTGGCCGGTGTGCTCAGAGCGTGGCTGGACGTGGCGGCGCCGTACCACGAGTTCGCGGCGCAGTTCTTCAAGAACGCGGCCGATCCCGACAGCCCGCTCAGCCCCTTCTCACCCGAGTCGGAGAAACCGCGCGAGGAGGCCATCGCCCTTCACCGGGAGGTGCTGGCCGGGTCCAGGGCCAAGGTGCCGCAGGAACTGCGGGACGTACTGCCCGAGCTGATGTGGCTGTCCCAGATGGGGCTCGTGCTGTATTGGGTCTTCGACCGGACGGCAGGGCACGAGCGCAGCTACCGGCTGGCCGAGCGGGGGGCCCGGCTGACGGCGAGGGGGGTTTCGCTGGCCCGGTTCCGGGTGCTTCGGCCGCTGGTCCATGAGGTGCATGAGCTGTTCACGGACTTTCTGCCGGGGATGACGAAGGCGTTGCCGGATCCCGGAGGTAAAGGACGAGATCCCGGGAGTGAAGGACGGGCCGGATGACCACTTTCAGGTGAAGCGGTTCGAACGGGACGCCTGGCACCCCACCTGCCTACGATGATGCTCTCGACCCCAGCCCACAGGAGGCACGTGATGTCCGCAGCAGCTGTCGAGCAGCCCTTCGACGACGAGCCGGTCACGCTCACCGCCATCGCCGGTGAGATCATGGAGCGCCATCCGGGCTACCGCGTCGAGATCATCGGAGGCAGTCTCCTCGTGACCCCAGCCCCGGATATCCCCCACGCTCGCGCCCTGACCAAACTCATGCGCCCGTTCATCGCAGCAGGACTGGACGACGGCGAGAGCGAGGTCCTCCAAGGCATCGGTCTCTGGCTGCCCACCGACACCGAGGACTACGCCATCCCCGATCTCGCGGTGGTCGACGCCGACGCCGACGAGCACCTCGTCGAGAACAACGCCTACGACCCGGCCTGCTTCCGCCTCGTCCTGGAAGTCACCTCCGGCAACTGGAAGAACGACCTGAAGACCAAGGTTGCCGCCTACGCCGAGGCGAAGGTCCCGGTCTACGTCATCGTCGACCGCAAGCACCAGCGCCTGCATGTCCTCGCAGACCCGGCCGGGGACACGTACGAGACCCACCGTGTCCACGCCCCCGGCGAGACCGTCACCCTGCCCGACTCCATCGGCGCCAAGGTCACCCTCGACGTGGAGCAGATCCTCAAAGCCGGGCGCGACAAGGCCAGTTGACCGCCTCTCCCTGAAGAACCTGAAGACGTTCACGCCTGCTTCGACGCCAGTTCCACCACCGTGATGTCGGACGGGGCGCCCACGCGCACCGGAGGTCCCCAGGCACCCGCGCCGCGGCTGACGTACAGCTGGGTGTCGCCGTAGCGTTCGAGGCCCGCCAGGGTCGGGTTGGCGGCAGCCGCGACGAAGTTCATGGGCCACATCTGGCCGCCATGGGTGTGGCCGGAGAGCTGGAGGTCGACGCCGTGGTCGACGGCCTCGTGGACCTGGACCGGCTGGTGGGCCAGGAGGACCACGGCGCGTGAAGTGTCCCGGTCGCCCAGCGCCTTGGCGTAGTCGGGGCCCTGGCCCTCGTTCTCGCCCGTGACGTCGTTGACGCCCGCGAGGTCGAAGGCGGGCAGTTCCCTGCGTACGTTCTCCAGCGAGGTGAGGCCCAGTCGCCGTACCTCCTCGACCCATTGTTCCGCGCCGGAGAAGTACTCGTGGTTGCCGGTGACGAAGTACGAACCGTGGCGGGCCGTCAGCTGCGCCAGTGGGGCCACCGCCGGGCCCAGGTCCTCGACCGAGCCGTCCACCAGGTCGCCGACCACCGCGATGAGATCGGGCTGCGTCGCGTTGATCGTGTCCACGACCTTCTGCGCGAAGCCCCGGCCCAGCAGGGGTCCGAGGTGGATGTCACTGACCACGGCGATCCTGAACCCGTGGGCCGCGCGCGGGAGTTTGGCCAGCGGCACGGTGACCCGCTTCACCTTGGGGCCGCGCAGGACGCCGTACGTGCCGTACCCGACAGTGCCGAGCGCGGCGGCGGCCACGGCTCCGCCAACGACACGGGAGGCGAAGAGGCGGCGGGTGGGGTGGGTGGCCGGGGTTACGGCCGGGATCGTGGCCGGCTGCCGGGGTTCCGCTGGCGTCGGGGGGTCTGGCGTCGGGGGGTCGGTGGGCTCCCCAGGCTTGGGCCCGGCCGGGACCGGCTCCAGCTCCCGCACCGGTACGGCGGCAGATCCGTCCTCCGGTCCGGCCTCCGGTACGGCCGCGGGTCCGGCCTCCGGTACAGCCGCAGGTCCGGCCTCCGGTACGGCCGCGGGTCCGGCCGTCGGCGTGCGTCGCTCCGCCAGGCGCCGTACGAGCGGTCGTACGAGCTCGCCCGCCAGCAGCGCCAGCAGCAGGTACAGCGTCAGCGCCAGCCACATGAAGCCCGGCCAGGCCAGCACCTGCTGGAGCCAGAACGGCGCCCCGCCGCGCTCGGCCGCGAACGCCGCGACCAGCAGGAGCGGCCCGGCGACGAACACGGCCGCGCCCACGCGGCGGGCGGTTCCGGGGCCGCGGGTCGTGTCCCGTACCAGACGGCGCCACGCGTACCAGTGCAGGGCACCGAAGGCGGCCAGGACCACCAGGGCGACGAGTATGAACAGGATCACCATTGCGCCGTATCTCCGCTATGCCGCCCGTCGCAGTGCGTACAGTCCGCGCAACCCGATGACCCCGATGACCGTCCCCAGGGCAAAGGAGACGACGGCGAGCGTCAGGTGCACCCAGAAATACGCTGTCGGATCACCCGCGTCGTCGAACGCGAGCCCGCTTGCGTCCTGGGCCAGGTTCTTGACGAAAGTGAGCCAGACGGCCCAGCTCCACACCCCGAAAGCGAGCAGGAACCAGGAGAGGGGGCGGCTGAGCTTCATGTGTCCAGTATGGCCTTTGGGGGTTCCGTTCCGGCGGCCGGGTGGAGGACCGGGTGAAGGACCGGTGGACCTGAGAAGGACCTGATGAAGGACCGGGTGGACGAGGACGGCAGGACATCGCTGGCCGGGCCAGGTACTTTCTCGATCGTGCCTGCCATCAAGAAGACCAGGCGATCCCTTCTGGTCACTTCCGCCACCCTGTCGTCCCTGACGCTGACGGCTGCCCCTGTCCTGGCCGCCCACACGCCCTCCTCCCCCACGCCCTCCTCCCCCAGGCCCTCCCCCCACACGCCCTCCCCCCGCGTGTCACCGTCGGGCATGCCCCCGGCACGGATGTCGACCGTGGGCGGCGAACGGCTCGGTATGCGGGGCACCCAGGCCGCTCTCGGCACCGGCGCCCCGGCCCTGCCCAAGAACATCACCGCGCGCTCCTGGCTCGTCGCCGACGCCGAGTCGGGCGATGTGCTGGCAGCCCACAACGCGCACTGGCGACTGGCCCCGGCGAGCACGCTGAAGATGCTCTTCGCGGACACGCTGCTGCCGAAGTTCAACAAGGCGGAGAAGCACAAGGTCGTGCCCTCCGACCTGGTGGGCATCGGCCCGAACTCCAGCATGGTCGGCATAAAAGAGAACGAGACGTACACGGTCCGTGACCTGTGGCTCGGTGTCTTCCTCGCCTCCGGCAACGACGCCGTGCATGTGCTGTCCGCGATGAACGACGGCGTCGAGCAGGACCGTCAGGGAAATGAACGCGCACGCCAAGGAGCTCCAGGCCCTCGACACGCACGCGGTCAGCCCGGACGGTTACGACGCGAAGGGGCAGGTGTCGTCGGCGTACGACCTGACCCTCATCGCCCGTTCCGGCCTGCGGAAGAAAGACTTCCGCGAGTACTGCTCCACCGTGCGGGTGAAATTCCCGGGCGAGACGAAGAAAGACAGAAAGGGCAGGGCGACCCGCGGGACCTTCGAGATGCGGAACACCAACCGGCTGCTGACCGGCGACTCGGGCCTCGATCCGTACCGCGGTATCGCGGGCGTGAAGAACGGCAACACCACGAACGCGGGCTCCACCTTCACCGGAGTGGCCGAACGCGACGGCAAAATGCTGCTGGTCACCGTCATGCACCCGGAGGAGAAGGAACACAACGAGGTCTACAAGGAGACCGCGCGCCTCTTCGACTGGGGTTTCCGGGCCGCGGACAAGGTGAAGCCGGTGGGTGAACTGGTGCCGCCGAAGGGCGCGGACACCGACAGTGGCGCCGAGGCGGGGGCCACGGCGCCTGCCTCGTCCCCCGGCTCGTCCCCCGGCTCGGCGGGCGGCAAGCCCGTAGCGGCTGCCGCGCCCGGCGGGGCGAGCGGCATCGGGATGGCGCTGGGCATCGCCGGGGGCGTGGTGGTGCTGTTGGCGGCGGGGGCGTTTGTGGTCAATCGGCGGTGGCCGTTGCCGGAACTGATGCGTCGATGGCGGTGAGTGCGGCTCCGCTGGGGGGAATGTCTCGGGGCTTTTCCGGAGCTTTTACACTTTTACGCTTTTACGGGGCGCTCTCGGCCTTCTTGCTCCCCTTGCCCTCCTTGCTGCCCTTGCTCTCCTTGCTGCCCTTGCTCTCCTTGCTGCCCGTCGCCGTCCACGCCGCGCAGTACAGGAGCAGCTTGACGGTGAAGTTGATCCAGAGGAGGAGGGCGACCGGGACGCCGAACGCGCCGTACGTGCTCTTTGACGCGACGCCCTGCAGGTAGCCGCTGAGCAGGATCTTCAGCAGTTCGAAGCCGACCGCTCCGATCAGCGCGGCCACGACCAGGCGGCGGCGCGGTGGCTGGACGCCCGGCAGCAGGGTCAGGACGTACAGCAGGAGCAGGAAGTCCGCGAGGACGGCGATGGCGAAGGCGGTGGTCTGGAGCAGCACGCTGCCCCAGCCGTTCCGGTCGAGGCCGAACTGGTCCGCGAGCCGGTCGACCATCGCCGAGGCGATGGCGGAGGTGGCAAGGGTCACGAGGAGCGCGCCGCCGAGCCCGAGGAGCACGCCCGCGTCCTTGGCTTTACCGAGGACGGGATTCTCCTCGGGATCCGGTTTCTCCCACACGGCACGCAGACAGCCGCGCATCTCACCGACCCAGCTGACACCGGTGAACAGCAGCAGCGCGCCCGCGATGATCCCGACCGTGCCCGCATTGGCCACGAGCCCGCCGATGTCGAGCTGGTCGGAGATGCCCGGCACCTGTTCGGCGATCTTGTCCTCGAGGTCCTTCTGCTGGTCCTTGCCGAGGGTCGCGACGACCACCGCGGCGACCAGGGTCAGCAGCGGGAACAGCGCCAGAAAGCTGAGGAAGGTCATCGCCGCAGCCAGTCGTGTCCACTTCACGCGGTCCAGACGCTCGTACGACCGCCACGCATGCGTGGCCATCAGGCGTTCCACCACCGGGCCGATTCCAGGGAGCCTTTTCAGCCAGTCCATGATCCGACTCTGCCCCTTTTAGCCCTGTTTTCACACATTGAGGAGAGATGTTGGAGAGACGTTGGAGAGACGTTAAGGAGGCCGCTGTCGGCAGGGACAATGCCGTCGGGCTCTCTCAGGACGAGGCTCCTCAGGACGAGGCTTCCTCAGGACGAGGCCCCCTCAGGGCGAGGCTCTCTCAGGGCGCCGGGAGGGCAGTGTCTCCCTCGGCCCGTGTCCCCGGTCCTTCCGGCTTCGGCACATCCGCTCCGCCGAAAGCGAACTCACGGAGCTTGCGCCACACCCCGTCCGCGCCCTGCTCGTAGAGCGCGAAACCGGTGCACGGCCACTCCGCCTCGTACTCGGCCAGCTCCTCGAACGCCCGGTCCATCGCCTCGTCGGCGATGCCGTGCGCCACCGTGACATGCGGGTGGTACGGGAACTGCAGCTCGCGCGCCACCGGCCCGACGCGTCCCGGACCTGCTTCTGCAGCCACGTACAGGCCTCGGCCCCCTCGACGACCTGGACGAACACGACGGGCGACAGCGGCCGGAAGGTTCCTGTGCCGGACAGCCGCATCGGGAAGGGGCGGCCGGCGGCCGCGACCTCGGCGAGGTGCGCCTCGATCGCGGGCAGCGCCGAGTCGTCGACCTCCGTCGGCGGCAGCAGGGTGACGTGGGTGGGGATGCCGGAAGCCGCGGGGTCGCCGAAGCCCGCGCGCCGCTCCTGGAGCAGGCTGCCGTGAGGCTCCGGGACCGCGATCGACACACCGATCGTTACGGTCCCCACGTCGTCTCCTGTCGTCAGTCGCCGTCAGTCGCCTTCAGTTTCCGGCTGTTGTTGTCCAGAGCACTGTTGTCCAGAGCAGCCGGGTGGCTCAGTGCTTGGCGGGCAGGAAGCCCACCTTTTCGTATGCCTGGGCGAGCGTCTCCGCCGCGACAGCGCGCGCCTTCTCCGCGCCCTTGGCGAGGATCGAGTCGAGCGTCTCGGGGTCGTCCAGATACTGCTGGGTGCGCTCCCGGAACGGCGTCACGAACTCGACCATGACCTCGGCCAGGTCCGTCTTGAGCGCACCGTAGCCCTTGCCCTCGTACTTCCGTTCCAGTTCCGCGATACCGGTGCCGGTGAGGGTCGAGTAGATGGTGAGCAGGTTGCTGATGCCCGGCTTGTTCTCGGTGTCGTAGCGGATCACCGTGTCGGTGTCGGTGACCGCGCTCTTGACCTTCTTGGCGGTCGCCTTGGGCTCGTCGAGCAGGTTGATCAGCCCCTTCGGGGTTGATGCCGACTTGCTCATCTTGATCGACGGGTCCTGAAGGTCGTAGATCTTCGCCGTCTCCTTCAGGATGTACGGCTTCGGGATCGTGAAGGTCTCCCCGAAGCGGCCGTTGAAGCGCTCGGCGAGGTCGCGGGTCAGCTCGATGTGCTGACGCTGGTCCTCGCCGACCGGCACCTCGTTCGCCTGGTACAGCAGGATGTCCGCGACCTGGAGGATCGGGTACGTGAAGAGGCCGACGCTGGCCCGGTCGGCGCCCTGCTTGGCGGACTTGTCCTTGAACTGGGTCATGCGGCCGGCCTCGCCGAAGCCGGTGAGGCAGTTCATGATCCAGGCGAGCTGGGCGTGCTCGGGGACGTGGCTCTGCACGAAGAGGGTGCACCGCTCCGGGTCGAGGCCGGCGGCGAGCAGCTGGGCGGCGGCGAGCCGGGTGTTGGCGCGCAGCTCCGCCGGGTCCTGCGCAACGGTGATCGCGTGCAGGTCGACGACCATGTAGAACGCGTCGTGGGACTCCTGCAGGGCCACCCACTGACGCACGGCGCCGAGGTAGTTGCCGAGGTGGAACGAGCCGGCGGTGGGCTGGATTCCGGAGAGGACCCGGCATGCGGGCCGCGGCACGGTGCCCCCCGTTCGAGGGCGGTGGTGGGCGACGGATGGGAGATCAGGAGCCATGCTCACCATTCTCTCAGGTGCCGGATCCCACTCCGGAACTGCTCGGGAACGTCGGAAGCGTCGGGGACATCGAAAACATTGGGTAACGTCGGGAACGTCGGGCACGTCGGGAACAGAGCTGAGGGACGTGGGGGACGAGCGGCGGCCTCTCGGCGGCCTCAGCCCAGGTCGATCTCCGGGTACAGCGGGAAGCCGGCCACAAGGTCGGTGGCCCGGCGGGAGATCTCGTCCGCGAGCTTCGGGTCGAACACGTGCTGGGCCTTGGAGGGGGCGCCCTTGGCGGTCGTGCCGGGCTCGGTGCTGGTGAGGACACGGTCTCAATCTCCCGCCCTGGGGGCACGCGAGCGTGATTAACAGCGTTCGTAAGGATTTCCGACAGGAGCAATATCCCCGTATCCGTCAGGTCGGCCGCTCCCGCCCACTCCAAGTGCTTTCGCATCTGACAGCGGGCCAGATACACACACTTGGGATGTCTCTTCCAACTCCAGCGCATTACTTGCGGGGCTGGTGCTTCCTCCTGAATGACGCTGGCCATCTGGTCCCCTCGCTCGCCTTGTCCGTGTCATATCCACGATAGAGGCGGGACGGGAGTGCTACCGACCTTATTTGCGTTGTCGGGTAAAGATCATGAACGAAACCCGTTCGCCCACTCGCCGAGTCGTTCCCTGCACTCGTCCCCAAAGACGGCGTAGGACTCGTACCGCTCAAAGTCGTCTCGGTATGCGTTCACGTCCCTGTGGTCTCGCAGGATCAGCGCCCCCGTGTGGGTCTCGACTTGGACTAGTCGCCGGTCGTAGACAGTGAAGACGCTTAGCGGCGTTTCGGCGACTGGGCTAACTATTCCGAGGGGTATTACGCCTAGCCGTACGTTCGGAATATGTGAGACGGAAATCAGCCGGTCAATCTGCATAGCCATGGCAAGAGGTGAGGCTAGCGGCCATCGCACGGCCTGTTCCGTCAGCAGGAATATAAAGAGCTTCGACGGGTCCATGAGGATCTGCTGTCGCTCCAGCTTCTTAGCGACAGTCTTGGACATGTCGCCGGAGTTCCGCGCGAGACTCGCCCGCACGTAATCGGGTGTCGCCAGTAGGCCAGTGATCATCGTCGGCAGGAAGAACCGAAATTCTGTTGTGACGGCTTCGAGGCGGGCTACTGACTTCGGCGTTTTAGGGTCTCGCAGTGGTTCCTCCCGCTGACGATCGCTGTGTGTGGCGGTAAACCGGCAGGTATGAGGTACGCAGACAGCGGCGGGCTCGCCGCCAGGGAACGTGTGCGACGTGAGGCACTGCGGATACAGGCCGCTGAACTGTTCGCCTCCGGGGCCAGCGCACCGGAGGTGGCCAGGCAGCTGCGGGTGACACCGAAGTCGGCCTACCAGTGGCGGCGGGACTGGGCCGCCGGTGGTACGGCGGCACTGGCGTCCAAGGGACCAGGCGGACAGCGCTGCAAGCTCGGCCCAGAACTGTGCGAGAAGCTGTCCGCCATGCTGGACGAGGGCCCAGCCGCCCACGGCTGGGACCAGGACCAGGTGTGGACCGGGGCCCGGGTCGCGACACTGATCGGCCGCAAGTTCCACATCTCCTACAGCGTCTCGGGTGCGACCCGGTTGATGCGCCGACTCGGATTCACCCCGCAGATGCCCGGACGGCGGGCGGCAGAACGCGGGCGAGGCAGCGGTGGCCGCATGGAAGCAGACCACGTGGCCGGAGATAAAAAGACACGGGCGGCCACCGGTGGCTGGATCTGCTTCGAGGACGAAGCCGGCCAGCACCAGCGGCCGCCGAGAGGACGCACCTGGGGCCGACGTGGCCGCACCCCGGTGGTGAAAGTGTCCGGCCGCGGCTCGGGGCGGGTTTCCCTGGCAGGCCTGATCGCACTGCGGCCCGGCGTGCGGACCCGGCTGTGCTACCGGCTCCGCGTTCACCACGGCCGCAAGGGCGAACGGCGCAGCCTGTCGTCAGACCGACTACATCCGGCTGCCCGGCGGAGCCCACCAGATGCTGAAGGCTCCGCTCGTCCTGGTCTGGGACCGGCTGGGCACCCATGTCTCGAAGGCGATGAAGCAGCTGATCGCCGCCCGCCCGTGGCTGACTGTGTTTCTGCTCCCCGGGTATGCGCCCGAGCTGAACCCGGTAGAAGGCGTCTGGTCACAGTGCAAGCGGAGTCTGGCCAACCTCACCGCCGGGACAGTCGACCGGCTCGAAATCCTCATCCGCAACCGGCTCAAGCGCCTGCAGTACCGATCGGCAACGCTTCACGGCTTCCTGGCCGAGACCGGACTCGCACTCGACCTGCCACCGCCGTGACCCCAAAGCGCCGAAGTCAGTAGCCGTACGAGCAAGGGCAAGTATTTTCGTGACAACGGAACTTTCGGTCCCGATAGCCTCAAGGATTAGTTCAACATCAACAATCGTGGGGGTAAGCTTCCCGCCCTCAATGTTGCTGATCTTTGTCTGAGACATATTGCAGCGCTGAGCGAGCCGGGTCTGAGTCAACCCGGCCCGCTTGCGCTCGCTGCGTAGTGCTTCCGCTAGGTCTGACCTCGACTGACCTAGGGACTCAGGATCAAACGTCAAGGCCCTTCACGTACTCCTCAAAGGGCACCGACTCAGCCAGCGCGATGCGCTGATATTCGAGGAACCGAATCACGTTCCCCTCGAAAACCTCACGGCTGATCTGCGTACCGTCTGCCTCATAGTTCATCAGTACGACTTCCGACTGGTCGAAAAGCCAAAAGTCCTGCACTCCTTCAAGGGGGTTGAGGCGTCCCGTGACATCCATGATACGGATGTCCTCACCGGCCCACACATGAGGCTGGTAGTACATGAACTCAAAGCGCAGGTAGTCCGACAGAGGGCGAGTCACGATGTGAACGCGCCCCTTGCTCTTCCCTTTCCGTCGCAGATGCTTGAGATCATCGGTGTACTCGTTCGAGTAGGCATGAGGGTCAATGCGTTCCCCGGCGAGGAACGCCCCGATCTCCTCGGCTTCATGGGGGACGCGGTACTCCGGCAAGGTTTCCAGCCTCCATGCCTCACGCTGGAAAGACTTGAACCGGGCCGCCCACTCCTCACCATCCAAGAGCACGGAAAGCCTCCCTCAGCGTCTCCTCCGGGATCTCCACAAGTCCTTCCCCGTCCGGGGCAGAGAACGCGTTTGAGACGTCGCCCTGAACGAGGAACGAGCCGGAGGTGGTCCGGTAGACATTGGGACAGTCGTTCTTGTTGCAGTTGCCGTTCCCGTTGCCGGTAAGGCGGGTCAGTTCTTCGGGGGCCATGCTGAACCCCCTTGTGCCTGACCCCTGTTGGGGCCGTTGCAGATGACGGTACGAGGGTTGGACATGGTCGTCTATGCGGCATCGCCAATATTCGCGTTGTCGGGTAAAGCGCTGCCTGGACGCTCTCCAGGGGCCCCTGCGGCCGGAGGAGCGGGCCGCCCAGGGCCGGGGCCTAGAGGGCCCCGCGCATGACCCGGACAGTCATGCGCGGGCCGCCGCTGTCGGCACGCATCAGGGGGACGTGTGGGGCCGCCTTCGGTACCGCCGTGGCGGGCCTCTCCGGGGCGAACCCTTCGAGCACCGCCGCCCGCTGGGCGGGGGGCAGGGTGGCTAGTTGCTGGGCGAGCTGTCGCAACGTTTCCACAGGTCAGCGACCCAGCGCACCTTCGGTGCGCGCCGGGGGCATGGTAAATGCCGTGGCGCGCCGGGGATGCTTCTGTCCGCCTCTGACGTGGCGTGGGCTGATGCCGGTCCGGGATGCTGGAAGGGTTCGTTCCGGCCGAAACCGATGGGTCTGTGATGCCGGTGAGCTCGCAGGTCAGCGTGGTGCTGGGGGCCGTCCACGGGAACCGTGGAGTGTTGCTGCGAAGCACGGGCGTCAGAATTCCTGTTTCACCCTGGCCCTCCCGGAGGCGATATGAGCCGCTTCGCCTCGGCCAAGCATCTGGCTTCCTGGGCCGGGGTCTGCCCCGGTCATCACGAGTCCGCCGGCCACACCAAGAACACGAAGGTCCGCCCCGGCAACCCCTACCTCAAGGGCGCCCTCGGACTCGCCGCGTTCGGCGCGGTGAGAACCAAGGACACCTACCTGCAGGCCCGGTACAAGCGGCTGACCGCCCGCCGCGGCCCGCTCAAGGCCCTGGTCGCCGTCGAGCACTCGATCATCACCGCGATCTGGCACATGCTCACCGACCACGTCCCCTACCAGGAACTCGGCGGTACCTACTTCGCCCAGCGCGACCCCGCACGCGCCACCCGCCGCGCGATCACCCAGCTCAACCAGCTCGGCTATACCGTCACCCTCAACCCGATCGAGGACGCGGCCTGACCAGCGGACAACCAGGACACCCGGCAGCCCTCACGGCTACCGGGCGCCCACCCCTGCCTATACAGCCTCTGAACTGCTGCTATTTACGCGTCAGCCCCTTACTGTGGTAGTGACATACGACGGATTGCGAGGGCTCTAAGCGGCTGCGCCCCGGTCAGCCCAGGTCGATTTCCGGGTACAGCGGGAAGCCCGAGCACCAGGTCGGTGCGCGCGGTGGGAGATCTCGTCGGCGACCTTGGCGTCGAGGACGTGCGGCGGCCTTGGAAGGGGCGCCCGACTTGGTGGTGCCGGGCTCCGTGGTGGTGAGAACCCGGTCGATGAGCCCGGCGACCTCGTCCATCTCGGCGGTGCCCAGACCACGCGTGGTGAGCGCGGGCGTACCGATACGGATGCCGGAGGTGTACCAGGCGCCGTTCGGGTCGGCCGGGATGGCGTTGCGGTTGGTGACGATGCCGGAGTCGAGCAGCGCGGTTTCGGCCTGGCGGCCGGTGAGGCCGTAGGAGGAAGCGACGTCGATCAGGTTGAGGTGGTTGTCGGTGCCGCCGGTGACCAGCGTGGCACCGCGACGCATCAGGCCCTCGGCGAGGGCGCGGGAGTTGTCGACGATGCGCTGGGCGTAGTCGCGGAAGGCGGGCTGGCGGGCCTCGGCGAGCGCGACGGCCTTGGCGGCCATGACATGCGGAAGCGGGCCGCCGAGGACCATCGGGCAGCCGCGGTCGACCTGGTCCTTGAGGGAGTCGTCGCACAGCACCATGCCGCCACGCGGGCCGCGCAGCGACTTGTGGGTGGTGGTCGTGACGATCTGGGCGTGCGGGACCGGGTCGAAGTCGCCGGTGAGCACCTTGCCCGCGACGAGACCCGCGAAGTGCGCCATGTCGACCATGAGCGTGGCGCCGACCTCGTCGGCGATCTCGCGCATGATCCGGAAGTTCACCAGACGGGGGTAGGCGGAGTAGCCGGCGACGATGATCAGCGGCTTGAACTCACGGGCCGAGGCGCGCAGGGCGTCGTAGTCGATCAGGCCGGTGGCGGGGTCGGTGCCGTAGGAGCTGCTGGCTCGAACATCTTGCCGGAGATGTTCGGGCGGAAGCCGTGGGTGAGGTGGCCGCCGGCGTCCAGGGACATGCCGAGCATGCGCTGGTTGCCGAAGGCCTGGCGGAGCTCGGCCCAGTCGGCGTCGGAGAGGTCGTTGACGTTACGGACACCGGCCTTCGCGAGCGCCGGCGCCTCCACGCGGTCGGCGAGGACGGCCCAGAAGGCGACGAGGTTGGCGTCGATGCCGGAGTGCGGCTGGGCGTAGGCGTGCTGGGCGCCGAAGAGTTCGCGGGCGTGCTCGGCGGCGAGGGACTCGACGGTGTCGACGTTGCGGCAGCCGGCGTAGAAGCGGCGGCCGACGGTGCCCTCGGCGTACTTGTCGCTGAACCAGTTGCCCATGGCCAGGAGGGTGGCCGGGGAGGCGTAGTTCTCGGAGGCGATCAGCTTGAGCATCTCGCGCTGGTCGGCGACCTCCTGGCCGATGGCGTCGGCGACCCGGGGCTCGACGGCGCGGATCACGTCGAGGGCGCTGCGGAAGGCGGTGGATCTCGGTGGAGAGGGGCGCGGACTTGTCAGACATGGGGACCTCCGGACGTGGCGTTCACGGTACGGCCCAGGCGCACGGCACTCGTCGTTCTCGGGCCGCTCCCCGATGGTCGGTCCCATCCCAGCGCGCCAGTCACGGCCCCGCCATTCACCCTACCGGGCAAGCCGGAGCGGCAGGTTCGTACGTCCCCTGTGCGAGCGAGGACGCGGGGAGGGGGCGAGTGCCGTCCGGAGGCGCGTGGGTCCTGCCCGGGGCTGTGGGTCCTGCCCGGGGCTGTGGGTCCTGCCCGGGGCCTTCAGTCCAGCCCCGCCTCCGCCCCGCAGGTCGTGTACGGCGGGCAGAAGTGGGTCAACGCCACCTTCAGCAGCTCGAGTTCGTCGTCCCGGCCGGACGCGTCGGGGCCGTACGCGGCGATCGCGTAGTTCTTGCCGTCCGCGGCCACGAACCGTTCGTCGTAGACGTGCCAGGTGCCGACGTCCGGTTCGCCGCTGAAGGAGTCGGCCAGGTATTCCAGCCGGGAGCCGGTGAACTCGCCGTCGTCGAGGTTCTGCAGGGAGAGTTCCTCGAAGCCGTCGGGCTTCTGGGTCTGGTCGGACAGGTACAGCTCGAAGGACTCGTCGGGTGACGACTCCGCCACCTGGTAGACCTGGAGCCGTCGTTCGCCGTCGGAGCTGCGGTAGTTGACCACGTCCATGCCGTACTGCGAGTCCGCTGTGTCGCGCACCCAGCCCATGGGCCGGGCGATGGTGAAGCCCTCGGCGTCGCCGTAGAGCTCATATCCTGCGGGGAGTTCGCTGGCCGGGATGGACGGCGAGGGCGTCTGGTCGGCGGACGACCCGGCGTCCTCCGTCGAAAGCTCGGCCGTGGGGGACGGGCTCGCCGACGCCGCATGGTCGTCCGTACGGCGGTCCGCGTCATCGTCGCCCACCACCAGCGTCAGCACGAGCGCCGTGGCGACCCCGGCAGCGGCGACCCCGCCCAGCACGGACCACACGGCCTTACGGCTGTACCTGCGGGTGACGGCCGGTACGGCCGGTACAGCCGATACAGGAGGTACGGCCGGTACGGGCGTCGTCGGGTCCGCGGAGGGCCGGGCGCCACCGTCAGGCAGCTCCGGCGTGGACCAGGTGGCGCCGCCGGGCCCCTCCGCAGGAGGCCACGCGCTGCCGCCGCCCGGCGGCCCCCCGGTCCCGTCCTGCGCGGAAGGCCGCGTGGACCACCACTCAGCCGACTGGGCGCCGCCCCCGGCCTCCGGCGCCAAAGGCGCGAAGTCCGGACGCGGCGGGGGCGGCGGGGTGACCGGGGCCGCCGCCCCCTCGTCGCCGTTCTCCCAGCGCTGGGTCTCCTCGTTCCAGTACCGCGCTCCCCCGTTCATCGCGTCCCTCTCACGTCCCCTCACATCCCCAGCAGTCCGGCCACGGCCCCGGCCGAGGCGAGCAGGCCCACCAGGGCCCCGGAGTCGGTGAGCAGCTGCCGCAGCCGCTCCCGGCGCGAGGAAGCCGCCCGGCCGGTGCGGGTGATCTCCCCCTCGGTCTCTTCGAGTGCCCTCCGCAACGCCTCGGTCTGCTCGGTCTCGCGTACCCGCTTCAGGTCATCGCGCAGCTCACGCACCGCCTTCAGCAGTTCCTCGGTGGCCTCGTCGCGCTGCGGAGCCGTGCCCTGGTGGTTCTCGGCGCGCGCGTTGCTGCCGACGGCGACGGCGCTGTGCGAGACGTTGCCGCCGATGCTGACGCGGGGCTCATCTGTTGTCATCGGGTGCCGGATCCCTTCTGCGGCGCGGTGCCGCGGTTCGTGGAGGCGGAGTTCGTGGAGGCGGAGGCGTTGCTGCCGACGGCGACGCTGCTGCCCTTGACATCGCCCTCGACGTGCAAGCCACCGCTGCTGATGTTGACGATCTTCTGGACGAACTCGCCGGTCTGGTAACCGGCGTCGGCCAGCGCGGCCTCCACGCCGTTCGCGACCCGGTCCTGGATGCTCCTGAGGTAGCGGTCGGCGTCCATCTCCTGGAAGAGGGACCCGGCGGGCGCCGAGCCCAGCTCCCGCACCGACACGGCCGGCCCGTCGGGCAGCGCCTCCGCGTAGCCGCCGGTCAGCAACTTCCACCCGTACATCGCGCCCTTGCCCAGGGCGACCAGGGAACGTGCCACGGAGCGGGGCACCCGGGCGACGGCCCAGGCCGCCTTGCCGAGCGCGCTGTTGTGGCGGAAGCGGTGGGCCGTGCGGTCGGCGTTCTTGAAGTCCTCGCGCACCGGCAGCAGCAGGTGCGGGGCGATCTCCAGCATGAGCATGCCGCCCTGGGTGTGGACGCGCACGAAGACCGTGACGACCAGCTCCTCCTCCCAGCCGCCGACGCGGATGCGCAGGAAGTGCCGCCGCTTCTCGGCGCCCTCCTCGACCGCACGCGCCCGGTGTTCCTCGAAGACCTGGGGGTCGTAGGGCGCTTCCTCGCGCCGCCGCAGCCCCTCGGCGGGCAGGAACACACACTCGTCGATCTCCAGCTGGCGCAGCCGGTCGCGCACCGTGTGCCCGGCGTACTGCGAGGGCAGCCGCAGCTGTTCGAGCAGCGGACGGACCTTCTCCAGCACTATGCGGTTGCTGAGCGGCTGCTGCTTCTTCATGCCATCGGGCCGGAGCTCGACGGCGAGGACCCAGGTCTCGTACGCCGCGCCCGCGCCGCAGAACGGCCACGCCTCGTGGTACATGATCAGCGGCGCCCGCTGTTCGAGCCGGATACGGTCCTTGAGGCGCTGGAACCGCTGCCCCTCACCCTGTTCGGCGGGGTCACCGACGGCGTCCGGGAAGCGCTGCGGGGACAGTTCCGCAGCCAGCGCCCGGGCGAACTGGCCTCGCTGCACGGCCGTACACAGCGCGATGAGCGCGAACAGGAAGAGCGTGGCCCAGGCCTGCCAGGGCTCGATCCCGCCACTCGTCTCGAGCCCGCCACCCGTGCCGCTGAAGCCGGGGGCCAGCAGGTCGGACGCGCTCGGCGAGCCGGAACTGTCGCCGTACGAACCGGAGGACTCGTACGGGTCGTACGACGAGCCGTACGTCGAGCCGTACGACGAGCCGTACGAGGAGTCGTCGTCCATGCCACCGAAGGCCGCGACCAGCGTGAAGGCCAGCAGCATCGCGAACGTGATGCGTCCCCACCAGCGGAACAGGAAGGCCGGCACCAGCCGGTACAGGGGCGGGTGTTCGGCACCGCCCCTGATCCATGGCGCGATCGCGAGAAACAGACTGGGGCCCAGGAAGGCGGCCAGCAGCCCACGGGTCAGCACCGCGCCCACCACCCACAGGCCCAGGATCGCCCCGGCCCACAGCAGTTCCTGCCGCCGGGCCCGCAGGGCGTGCGCGAGGACGCGGGCGGCGTCGAAGCCGAGCGAGGGCGCGACGATCCGCTGTTCGTTGAGGTGCAGCTCCTCGATGACCCGGTTCCGGTAACCGGAGTCGAGGTAGGTGCCCGCGCACAGCAGCCTGGTGGCTTCGCTGGCATGCGGTGGGACGGGCGGCGGGGCCGGTGGCGGTGGTGTCACTGACGTCGGCTGTGATGCTTGCGTTTGCGATGGCACGCTCGATGCACTCACATCGTCTCCCCCGAAGTGTGAACTGACTTGTTCCTCAAGGCAGCTGAGAAACCATCAGTATAGAGGGGCGGGAGAAGCAGCGGAACCGTCTGGTATGGCCGTTCGGTCGCTGCACAGATGTTCCACGACCGCTCCACGACGTCTGCCCGAGTGATCCCGACATGGTGATCACCCTGCGAGCCGGTTCCCTTGCGGTTCAAGTTCCCTTGCAATTCAAGTGACTTGAGGACCGCCTGAGCCGACAGGCCCCGTCCCGGAAGCGAACCGGGACGGGGCCTGTGCGGGGTGATTACAGGGGGTTGCAGGGGGTTGCAGGGGGTTGCAGAGCCGTCAGATGAGGCCGAGCGCGCGGACCGCCTCGCGCTCCTCCTCCAGCTCCTTGACGGAGGCGTCGATGCGGGCGCGGGAGAAGTCGTTGATCTCCAGGCCCTGGACGATCTCGTACTTGCCGTCCTTCGTGGTGACCGGGAAGGAGGAGATGAGGCCCTCGGGGACGCCGTAGGAGCCGTCGGAGGGGATGCCCATGGAGGCCCAGTCGCCGTCGGCCGTGCCGTTGACCCAGGTGTGGACGTGGTCGATGGCGGCGTTGGCGGCGGAGGCGGCCGAGGAGGCGCCGCGGGCCTCGATGATGGCGGCGCCGCGCTTGGCGACGGTCGGGATGAAGTCCTCGGCGAGCCACTTCTCGTCGTTCACGACCTCGGCGGCGTTCTTGCCGGCGACCGTGGCGTGGAAGATGTCGGGGTACTGGGTGGCGGAGTGGTTGCCCCAGATCGTCAGGCTGCTTGATCTCGGAGACCGGGACGCCGGTCTTCTTCGCGAGCTGGGTCAGGGCGCGGTTGTGGTCCAGGCGGGTCATCGCGGTGAAGCGCTCGGCCGGTACGTCCGGGGCGGCGGCCTGGGCGATGAGCGCGTTGGTGTTGGCCGGGTTGCCGACGACCAGGACCTTGATGTCGTCCGCGGCGTGGTCGTTGATGGCCTTGCCCTGCGGCTTGAAGATGCCGCCGTTGGCCTCGAGCAGGTCGCCGCGCTCCATGCCCTTGGTGCGGGGGCGGGCGCCGACGAGGAGGGCGACGTTCGCGCCGTCGAAGGCGACGTTCGGGTCGTCCGTGATGTCGATGCCCTGCAGGAGCGGGAAGGCGCAGTCGTCGAGCTCCATGGCGGTGCCCTCGGCGGCCTTCAGCGCCGGGGTGATCTCCAGCAGGCGCAGCTTGACCGGCACGTCCGCGCCGAGCAGCTGGCCGGAGGCGATGCGGAAGAGCAGGGCGTAACCGATCTGGCCGGCCGCGCCGGTGACGGTGACGTTCACGGGAGTGCGGGTCATGGCGTTCTCCGTATGACAGCTGGCGGTGGGGCGTCCCTGCCCCGGGTGCGGGACGTACAGATGATCGATCTCTTGGCGTCAAGAGAGATCCAGCGTCAGGCTATCGCGCATCCGGGATCCTGGACTGCCGGGTCCTGTGTGGCCCATCCCACAGCGGTCCGGGTTCCACGCGAAGGCTCCGTGACGCGTGCCGTACGGGTCGTACGGGTCGTATGGACCGCTACGTGTCGTACGGAGTCGTACGGGTCGTACGAAGAGGCGGCCGACCGTCCAGGAGAGGGGGGACGAGACGGCCGCCGTGTGGGGGCGCCGGACCGGGAGGAGGTACTGGCCTCCCGGGCAGCCGGACTCCCGTGGGGGTACTGTCCGCCTGCCCCGGTCCGGCGCGGGCATTCTCTTCGTACGGCAATTACTTTGCGTGTCGGAGCGTGTCGGAACGCACACCGTCTCCGAGCGCCCGTACCCGGCCCTGCTCCCGTACCCGGCCCTACTGCTGTGTGCACCCCTCCTGCCCCGACGCCAGCGTCACGCACGCCGTCGCGTCGCCCGCGTCCTTCACGGCCACCATCGGGGTGTACGCGATGGGGTCACCGGCCTCCTCGATGGCGGAGGTCTGCCTGCTCCTGCCCACGGTCACCACGACCTCGTCGCCCTGTGCGGCGGCGGTGATGCGCGCCCAGGCGGCGTCGCAGGTCTTGCTGTAGCGGAGCTCGACCTGGGTCGTGCCCACGGTGGCGCTGTCGGTGGTCTCCACCAGCAGGTCCCCGCCGCACCCCATGGCCTCCGCGTCCTTGCCGGTGCAGCTGTCACCGCCGCACTTGACGCCGGGCGGCAGGGCGGGGTCGGGGCTGGCGGAGGACGTGGGCCGGGACGGTGTGCCGTCGGCCACGTTCTCCTTGCCGCCGGTCGTGAGGAAGTAGGCCGCCGCGACGACGACGCCCACGCCGACGAACCCGGCGAGGAACATGGTCAGCCGCTGCTTCCCCCGCCAGCCACCGGATGAACCGCCGCCGCCCGGCCGGGCATCCTGCGGGGGTCCGGCCGGACCGAACCCGCCGGGCGTACCGGGCGCCGCGGACGCACCACGCGCTCCCGTGGCGCGGGACGGCCCGGACGGCTCCGCCGGCGAAGCGGTGACCCCCCAACTGCCGCCCGGGGAAGCCCCGGAGGCCGCACGAGACCGCAGAGGCCCCGGACGAGCCTGCCGACGACGAGCCGGCCGACCCGGAAGACCCGGCTGGCCCGGAAGACCAGGATGGCCTGGAAGACCTGGCCGGCCCGGACAGCCCGGCTGGCCCGGCTGGCCCGGCTGGCCCGGCTGGCCCGAAGACCCAGCCGGCCCGGTCGGCCCGGATGAGGTCGCTTTGGGCGAGCCCGCCGACGCCCCTCCGTACGGCTTCTGTTCCTCGTCCGGCGCTGCCCCCTGCGGTGGAACGGAGGGCCGGACCGTGGGCATCGCGGTCGCCCTGCCACCCTTGCCCTTCTTGCCCTTGGCGGTGGGCGGCGAGGCCGTCCCCGACTCCCCGAGCGCGGCACGCGCCTGGGAGATCCGGATGGCCTCCATGGTCATGTCGTGGCGCATCTCCGAGCGGCTCCAGGCCCGCTCGGCCAGCTCCCACATGGTGGTCAGGTGCACGGGATTGCGTCCCGGTCACCTCGGCCAGCGCGACGATCGCGCCCTTGGGCGCGAGGAGCCGGCCGTTCAGATAACGCTCCCAGGACGTCTTGCTGTAACCCGTGCGGTCGGCCACCGCGGCGATGCTCAGCCCGCTGCGGTCGACGAGCCGCCGCAGCTGGCTGACGAACTCCTTGACCTGCGGATCGAGTTCATCCGGCAAAGCCCTCCAACGAGGCATTGCTCCCCCCTCTTCCCCCCTCGAACATGCCTGATCTTTCCCCCCTACTGCTTCTCCCACGCACGGCACCCCACCGAGTCCGCGTGTCCGGAGCCGGGAACGAATTCGCGCCCACCCCAGGACCGTTCCGGGACCAGCGCGAAGCGATACCGCCGTTCCGTCAGCGCTATCGCCGTTCCGTCAGCGGGCTCGTCGTTCCGTTGGCCTACGGTCCAGTGCCCCACCGCTGTCCCGTCCCGACCCCATCCCGCTGTACGGAACCCCCGATGGAGACGTGAGACATCCCGAACCATCCCAATTATCCACGCTATCCCTGGCGTTGAGCGCCCTCGGGAAAATTTTCGAACTTGTCAACACATTGACACAACAGGCACACACGCACAGAAACGACAGAAACGGGAGCCGCCAGGGCATCACGAGTAACGCCCGCAGCAGCCCGGGACGTTCCCGCCCCGGGCCACTCCCACCGACTGCTCCCACCCGGGCTGCTCCCGCCCGGGCTGCTCCCACCGACTGCTCCCGCCCCGGACCGCTCCCGCCCGGGCTGCTCCCGCCCGGGCTGCTGCGGGGTCACTCAGCGGGGCAGCCGGACGTCGAGGGAGTAGAGACGGGTGACCTGGGTCTCCCGCTCGTTGTCGTCGCTGACCAGCAGTACCCGCAGACGCCCGGTGGACGTGCGGCCGGTCACAGCGAGCCCTTCGATGTTGTCCAGCAGGGGGTTGGTCTGGGGCTGCTCGGCCGTGGCGCCGAGGGACGGGCAGTCGCCGAGATCGGCCAGAAGGGTCTTGGGGAGCAGCCGGGCCGGGCCGCTCGAGGTGAGGTTCTCGGTTCCGCTCACGTCGTCGGCCCGGCGCGGGTCGGCCAGGTAGAGGCGGACGGTGTTGCCCACCTCAGGGGTGAAGCCGCGTTCGAGGACGAGCAGTCGGCCGTCCCCGGCTGCGCCGAGCTCGACGACCGACAGGCCCTCGTCGGCCTGGTAGCCGTACTGGGCACTGGCCTCGAAGGGCTTGCCGAGGCCGGCGCGCCGCCAGGTCTGCAGCCGCACCACGCCGGTCTCGTCGCCGGAGAGCGCGCCCTCCATGGAGGCGATCAGGGTGCGTCCACCGGGCTGGAGCGTCAGCCCTTCGAAGGTCTGGTTGCGGACGGCGCGCCCTGCCGGGGCGACAGCGAGGGCGGCCGGCACGGGCAGCGCCTCGACCGCCGTACCGTCGCGGTCGTAACGGGTGACGGAGGGCCCGGTCTCGGAGCTGATCAGCCGGGTGCCGTCCCGGTCGACGACCAGCCCCTCGGAGTCCGGTGCCGTGCCGTCCAGGTCGGTCAGGGGGGCCACGGCCACCGCCTCGGCCCTCAGCGAGCGGTCCTGTCTATAACGGCCCTGTCTATAACGGCCCTTTTCGCGCACGTCGAGCGAGTAGAGATACGACTCGTCGGACACAGCGGTGATCCGGCCGCCCCGGTCGACGGCGAGGGCGGACATATTGCCCACGTAGACGCCGTCCAGCGTCTCCTCGTCGAGGTCGTCGGAGAAGGCGCGTATCCGGACCAGGTCGGAGCAGTCACGCGACGAGGCAGACCTGGCAGAGGAGTCCGGAGCGGACGAAGCCGGAGCGGACCAGCCCGGCAACTCGGCGTGGGCGGAGCCCTGGACCAGGGCGAGGCTCCCGGCCATGCTCATGACCATTGCGACAGTGATCGACGTGCGCAAGCGCATACGAAGACTCCTTCGGCACCAGTGAGGAGGAGGGTTCGTCCCGGCGCGGGGCTGCGCACGTCGGCCACCCCTGGCCAACATCTGCGGCGGGCACGCTCGCCTTGAGCTTCACGGCATGGCCGTACGGAGGCATACGCGACCACGAAGGGCAGGGGTGAACGGCCGAGCACCGCACGGGCTCAACGGAATGGCAACTTACAGTGCCAACACTCGGTTTCTCTACCCGCATCACATGTACACCAAGTACACCTTGAGTAACTCGCGCCCCTCCCCCGCGCCCCGGCCCGGGAGTACGTCCCTGCCGAGCGGCGCCCCGAGTGGTACATGTCGCAACTGGCCGCGAGGGAGGCTGTCGGGCGTCCGTATCCGGGCGTGCGTCATACCCCGGCCGGGCCGCCTTCCGCAGCTCAACTCAGTCCGCAGCTCAACTCAGTCCGTACTCCACGTCAGTCCGGAGCCGCATCCCACGTCCGACCGCATCCCACGTCCCTCGGCCCGCAGGCCCAGGTCTCGCGTTGCTCCCAGTCGGGGCAGAGTGCGTCCAGGCCTGCCCGATCCAGCCGCCCTGCCCGGCGGGTGTGGTGTTCGTGCAGCGTGAACCAGCTCTCGCGGGCGGCCATGGCCCGGAGCTCACCGCCGAAGACCATCCGATCGGTGTCCGGCGTGCTGTGCACCAGCACCGTGTCCGGGCGGGGACCGGTGCGCACGGCGAGCGCGCGCAGCATGGCCACCGCGGGAGTGATGCCGATTCCGCCGGTCAGGAACATCAGGCGCGCCGGCGGCGGATCCGGCAGCACGAAGTCCCCCTGGACGGGACCGAGGCGCAGGGTCTCCCCGGGCCGGACCCGATGGGCCAGGTACGGCGACACCCGCCCGTCGGGGATCGCCCGTACGGTGATCGCGAAACGCCCGGAGCCGTACGACGGAGTCGTGATCGAGTACGTCCGCCAGTGCAGTAGTCACTTGATCGTGAAGTGGAGCGTGTCCTCCAGGAACGGGATCTCCAGCCATGGATCCGGCTGGGCCATCATCGCGAGCAGAACGATCACGGTGCCGAGGACGCCGTACGTGACCATGTCGGTGAAGCGGGAGCGCACGGCGAGCATGCCGACGTCGGGCACGGTCCAGCGCAGCACCGCCCCGGCGATCAGGGCGACGCCGATCAGGATCGTGCCGTAGCGGAAGACGTCCAGCGCGGTCAGCAGCAGTCCGAGCCCCACGCCGGAGAGCACGGCGAGGATCGGCCACTGGCGGGCCGGCGCGGGGGCGTCACCGGGCGCCGCGCGGCCACCGCCCTCGGGCCGCGCGGTGTCCCTGGTGAGCGTGGGGAAGCGCCGGGGCGTAGAGGTCTGTACGGGTCGTTGTCGTCCCTTCCGGGGTCTTGTCCCGGACGGTCCCCTCCGGAGCCTCGTCACGGACGGTCTCCTGGGGGGGCTCGCCCCGGACAGTCCCCTCCGAAGTCTCGCCCCGGGCAGTCCCCTCCGGAGCCTCGTCACGGACGGTCCTCTCCAGAGTCTCGTCCCGGACGGTCTCCTGTGGGGTCTCGTCCCGGGCAGTCCCCTCTGGCCCGCGCCCCGCCTCAGCCGACACTGCGCTCCGCCGCCTCGACCACGTTGACGAGCAGCTGGGCGCGGGTCATCGGGCCCACGCCGCCCGGGTTCGGGGAGATCCAGCCGGCGACCTCGGCGACACCGGGGTGGACGTCGCCCACGATCTTGCCCTCGGCGGTCGCGGGAGACGCCGACGTCGAGGACGGCGGCGCCCGGCTTCACGTCCTCGGGCCGGACCAGGTGCGCGGAACCGGCCGCGGCGACGATGATGTCCGCGCGCTTCAGGTGCGCGGCCAGGTCACGGGTGCCGGTGTGGCACTGGGTCACCGTCGCGTTCTCACTGCGCCGCGTCAGCAGCAGCGGCATCGGGCGGCCGATGGTGATGCCCCGGCCGACGACCACGACCTCGGCGCCCTTGATCTCGACGCCGTACTGGCGGAGCAGGGTGAGGACGCCGTTCGGGGTGCAGGGCAGCGGGGCGGGCTCGTTCAGGACGAGGCGGCCGAGGTTCGTCGGGTGCAGGCCGTCCGCGTCCTTGTCCGGGTCCATCAGTTCGAGGACGCGGTTCTCGTCGATGCCCTTGGGAAGCGGCAGCTGGACGATGTAACCGGTGCAGGCTCGGGTCCTCGTTCAGTTCCCGCACCACCGCCTCGATCTCCTCCTGGGTGGCGGTCGCGGGCAGTTCCCGCTGGATGGAGGCGATGCCGACCTGCGCGCAGTCGCGGTGCTTGCCGGCGACGTACTTCTGGCTGCCGGGGTCGTCGCCGACCAGGACGGTGCCGAGGCCGGGCGTGACGCCCTTCTCCTTCAGGGCCGCCACGCGGGCGGTCAGATCGGACTTGATCGCGGCTGCGGTGGCCTTGCCATCGAGAATCTGGGCGGTCATGGACCCCATTCTCCCGGATGACCGTGCCCCTGGTTCCAATCCGGGCGCCCCTGCGCTGCCTCTGCGCTGCCGGGAGCCGACGGGAGCCAACCGGAGCCGCCGGGAGCCGCCGGGAGCCGCCGGGAACTGCCGGGACAGCCGCCGGGACAGCCGCCAGGCACCGGTCACGCCGACCGCCCATTCACGTCGTAACCGCCCATTCGCGCCGTAACCGCCCATGAGTCAGTGAGGTCAGTGAGGTCGGATGTTGCACTTGCACAACACCTTGCGAATCCGGCTGGACAAACAAGTCATGGCTGTAAGAACGATGAACGGCGCACAGTGCCGCGGGCAGTGCCGGGGGGACGGACCGCATCCACGTTGAACATTCCTCCGAACCGTGCCGCGCGTCGTCCCCGCACTAACGCGACAACGGAGGAAGTACCGCCATGAGCTTCGGCGACCCGAACAACCCCTACGGGCCCGCCCCAGGGCCAGCAGCCCGGCTACCGCCCCAGCAGCCCCCGGCCCAGCCCGGCTACGGCTACCCGCAGGCCGCTCCGCAGGGGGTTCCGCCGCAGCATGGTGCCCCGCAGGGTCAGCCCGGTTACGGCTACCCGCAGCAGCCTCAGCAGCCCGCCTACCCGCAGGCACCTCAGGCCCAGGCTCCGGGTTACCCGCAGGCCCAGGCGCCGGGCTACGGCTACCCGCAGCAGCCGGGCCACCCTGGCGGGCCTGCCACTCCTCTGGCCTCGATGGGTCGCCGCTTCGGCGCCCGCCTGATCGACTCCGTGGTCTTCTTCGTCATCTACATGATCCTCGGCGCCATCGGCGTTGCTGGTTCCCTCGGCGCGGTCGAGGACTGCGACCCCACCGCCGCCGACTACAACACCTGCATCAACGACGCCAGCTCCGGCATGGTGGCCTCGGTCTTCGCCATGGTCGGTATCCTCATGCTCGTCACCCTGGTGTACGAGTGGCTGATGACCGGCCTGATGGGCGCGACCCTGGGCAAACTCGCTGTCGGCATCCGCGTCGTGAAGGTGGACACCGGCCAGGTTCCTGGCCTGGGCTCCTCGTTCATCCGTTGGATCATCCCGCTGGCGGGCAGCCTCGCCTGCGGTATCGGCCAGCTCCTGGTCTACCTGTCCCCGTTCTGGGACAAGTCGGGCCGCCAGCAGGGCTGGCACGACAAGACCGCGAGCACGATCGTCATCCAGAAGAACTGACCACTCGAAACGACACGTTCACGCCATTCACTGCCCAGGGCCGTGTCTCACCCGTACCGGGGGGACACGGCCCCGTGCGTCGCCTTAGGCTGACTTCGGTAGCCGTGAGGCACAGGGAGACGCACCTTGTACAGCATCATCGTGGTACCTCCGCCGACCACGGAGGACGAGCACGGCAGCGACACCGCACACCACCGCACCGGCCCGCCCGGCGACAGTCCCCGCAGCAGTCCCCGCAGCAGGCCCCAGATCCGGCTCGCCCCCGGCGACCAGCTCACGTTCGGGCGGTCCGCGGCCGGCAATGACCTGACGATCCCTCACGAGGGCGTTTCCCGCAGGGCCGGTGAGATCACCGCGCACAGCGCGTTCTGGATACTGAGCAACCTCTCCACGACCCAGACGTACGTCGTCGAGAACCCGGAGGGCGCGGGCGAGCACATCAAGGTGGCCCCGGGCCGCCTGGACGCCCCGGTCCCCTTCGAGTTCTCCCGGATCGTGCTGCCCGCCGCCGGCGATCTGCTGCCCCTCGAGGTGTGGGCGCCGCGCCATGACTATCTCAGCCCGACCGGCGGCCTCGACGGCGCGACCACAGCGCCCGCGTTCTCGGTCGACCGCTCCAAGCGGTACTTCGCGGTCCTCGCCGCCCTGTGCGAGCCCCGCCTGCGCGGCGAGCCGCACGCGCCGCTGCCCACGGTCGACCAGGTCGTCGAGCGACTGCGCCCCAACTGGCCCGCCGCCTCCCGGACTTCGGTCCAGTGGAACATCGACTACCTCGCTGTGAAGCTGCGCCTCAAGCCCGGCCCGGACACGGCCGACGCGGGCCCGCGCCTCAACGGCAAGAAGGAGTCCCTGGTCTCCCTGGCCCTCCGCTTCGACCTCGTACGGGAGGATGACCTGGTGGTGCTGGCGAGCCCCTCGGGACGGCTGTCCGCCCCGTCGAACCGGGCGGCCCGGTGACCGACGCGTACGCCGTGCGCGTGCCCAAGGGGTACCGGGTGGGCGGCTGGGAGGTGCGGGAGCCGATCGCGACGGGGGCGTTCGGGAGCGTGTACGCGGCCCGCCGCACCGGACCCGCCGAACCCGCCGAACCCGCCGAACCCGCCGAACCGCCGGACCGAACACAATGAACACAATGAACACGACGGACACGACGGACACGACAGACACGACGAACAGCCGGGCGAACTCCCCCACACAGCCGCGCTGAAGTTCCTGCCCACCGGCACCAGCACCCCGCGCCGCTCACCACCTGCGCGAACTGGCCGAGCGGGAGCTGGAGTTGCATCGCAGGCTGAAGCGCCCACGCCTGTCCGCCCACGCCTGATCCGCATGTACGAGACGCTGACAGTCGACGACCCCGCCCACCCCGACCTCGACGGCGCCACCGTCCTCGTACTGGAGAAGGCCGAGGGCTCCCTGGACGCGCTGCTCGCCCGCACCCCGCGCCCGCCGCACGGCCCCGCCCTCCTCGCCCAGATCTGCGAGGGCCTGGCACCAGCTGCACCCGCGGGCTGGGTGCACGGCGACCTCAAACCGGCCAACGTACTGCTGATGAAGGACGGTTCGGCCCGCCTCGCCGACTTCAACATGGCCGCCGAACTGGAGGGCACCCACGCCTACACCCCCGCCTTCTCCACCCCCGACTACACCCCGCCCGAACTGCTCTGGTCCGAGATCGGCGAACGCGGCCGCCGCATCCGCCCCTCCGCCGACATCTGGGCCTTCGGCGTCCTCGCCCACCTGGTCCTCACCGGCTCCTTCCCGCTGCCCGGCGGCACCCCGTCGGCCCGCCGGGACGCGGCGGTGCGCTACGCGCGCGGCACCGACGAGTTGCGTCTGTCGCCCGAACTCCCGGACACCTGGCAGGAGATCGTCCGCGACTGCCTGGCCCGTACGCACGAGGAACGCGTCGACGGCGAGGCGCTGCTGCGGAGGGTGGAAGCGGCTGCCGGGACTCCCCGTTCACCGCGGCCGTTCCTCCGCCACGTCCGCGGCAGCCGCCGGGCCACTGTCCTGGGCCGGGCCACTGTCCTGGGCGCGACGGCCGCCACCGTCGCGCTCGCTGCCCTCGCGTACGGCACGACCCCATGGACCGGCGACGGCGACGACGAACGCCCGGGTACGAAGACCAAGAAGGTCGCCCCCGCCATGTACGGCGCCTCCGAACTCCGTACGGACAAGGGCGTTCCCGCCGCCTACCGCCGGCTCATCGTCGACTCCGCCCACGACTGCGTCCAGCCGGAGGTCACACCCGCGCTCATCGCCGCGATACTGAAGGCGGAAAGCGATTTCGACCCGAACCTGTCGGATCCCGCCCTGGACGAGTACGGCATCGCCCGCTGGACCCCGCGCGTGCTGCGCTGGTGGATCAGGGAGGACGGCGTGGCCGCGAAGGAGACCCCCAGGCCGCCCTTGTCCCCTGCCGAGTCCATCCCGGCCATGGGCCGCTACCTCTGTTACATCGAGCCGCGTCTGCGGTCCGCTCTGCCCGGCGACCGGCGCGTCCTCGTCGCCGCCGCGTACCGGACGTCGTACAAGGTCGTGAACGACACGGGCGGGGTTCCCCCGAAGTACCGCGACTACGCCGACCGCGTCGCTCACTACCTCAAGGAGTACACCCCGCCCGGCAAGAAGTGACCCTGAGAGTTCTGAGGTACCCCTCCGTCCGCACCCGCGTCAGTGTGGAGCCGTCCACCTACGGGGTGGCACCACCAGGGGCCTCCGGCTCACTCGGGGGGAGGGCCGGAGGCCGCCCGTACGCACGCCTTTCGCACCCCCCGCCGCACCGGAGCCCGCACAACCCGACCATCGACAGGGGGAACACCACATGTCCACCATCCGCAAGGCTCTCGCCATGGGCGCCGCGGCCGTCACCGCCGGCGCCGCCTTCACCCTCACCACCGCAGGCAGCGCGCAGGCCGCGTCACCGTGCTGGCAGGACGGATCCGTCTGGTACTGCAACAACGCCACCGGCGCCAAGGTCTACAAGGGCGCCAACACCCACGAGGTCGTGGGCCGCATGTACTCCAACCCGTCCTGGTTCGTCTGCAAGTTCGACGGCGGCCAGAACCACGGCGGCCCGCACCCCACCCGCTGGGTGTGGACCCAGGCGGACAACGGGAACACCGGCTGGATGAGCGACAACGACATCACCTCCGAGACCGACCCGCTGCCCTCCTGCTGAGCAGCTGACCACAAGGCATCGGCCGCCCGCCTCTCCGGCGGGCGGCCGATCCGTGTGCACTGACGCCCCGCCCGCAACCCGCGGACAGTTCGGGCAACCACTGACCCATAACACCCATGCCATATATCATCGAGATTATGGACGGTGAGCGGTACACGATCGAGATCGAGCCCGAGGTGCGCCTCTGGCTGGAGAACATCCCCGCCCACCACTACATCACCGCCGAGCAGAAGGTCGACCGGCTCGCCGAGAACGCCACCACGCTCGGCGAGCCCTACACCCGCCATCTCGGCGGCAAGCTCCGCGAGCTGCGCTTCGACCTCGACGGCAACGCCCAGCGCATCACCTACTGGATCGCGCCCGGCCGCCGCATCGTGCTCCTGACGGTGTTCCGTAAGACCAAGATGCGTGAGAGGGCGGAGGTGGAACGCGCCCATGCCGCCCAGGCCGCCTGCGAGGCCCACCACGAACTGGCCGCCGAACACGCCGTCTACAGCCGCGACATCAAGGAGGAACTGCGATGAACCACGCCGAGTGGAAGACCCGCCGCCACCGCAAACTCCTGGGCGAAGCGGGCGAGGAAAACCCCGAGTACGACCGCCTCTACGAAGAGGCTGAACTGGCCCACGACCTCGGCCAGATGGTCTACGACCGGCGCACCGCTCTCGGCCTGTCCCAGACCGAACTCGCCGAACGCTGCGGCATGAAGCAACCCCAGATCTCCCGCATCGAAGGCGGCGGCACCGTCCCCACCATCCCCCTTCTCCGACGCCTGGCCCGTGCCCTCGACGCCGACCTGACCATCAACCTCACCCCTCACGGCAACGCCGCCTGAACGAATGACGCCCCCGTCCGCCTCCCCCAGCAGGGAGAACGTCACGAGTTCGTATTGTCCTCGAAGCGGCTGAGGTCGAGGCTGCCCGGCAACAGCCAGAGCCCTGGCTGGAGCCTGGCCGGCTCGACGGACGCGATGTCGCCGGTACCTTCCAGAATGGGACGGACGGCATCGGCGATGGTCTGGCCACTGCGCACCCGTCCGGTACCGGGCAGGCCTGCCGCTGCCACGCCCTGGTCAATGAGCTCGGAAGGGTTCTCCCGCAGCTCCTCAATCTCGGTCTCCTCCAGGCACATGGAGGTGAGGTTCGCCTGCGGGTCCAGATCGACGGCCAGCACGCTCACGCCGAGGCGCCGCATCATGTGGGCGAGATGGTAGGTGAGGGTGGTCTTGCCGACACCGCCCTTGTTGTTGAACAGCGCGATCGAGGTCATACGGCCCTCCGGAGGACAACAGCCCATGAGCAGACCGCGGCCCGTCTCGCCCTCACTCGCGGAGGGTGTTGTCGACGGCAACACTCGTTGCGTCCGACAGCGCGACGCTTTGCCTTACCCCAGCACAAGCGATTCGTCGCCGAAGTCGGCCACGAGCTTGAGCTTTCCGCCGAGGGCTTCGACGTAGGCGGCGAGCGTGTCGACCTCGGAGCGGCTGAGCGCACCCTTCTCGATGGCCGAGACGCGCCCCTGGGTGACGCCGAGGATCTTGGCCACCGCCGTCTGCGTCATGTGCTGGCGCTTGCGAACCTCCGCGAGGCGGTAAGCCCGCACTTCGGACAGGAGCGTGGCGGTGCCCTGTTCGATCTCCTTCTGCTCCTCCGGGGAGAAGTCGAACTCTTCCTTGAGGTCATCCCAGTCGATGGCGTTCGTAGTCGTCTGCTTCTTCACGCTCATGACTCCTCCCTGTATGCCGCGTACGCCTCTTCCGCTTCCTCGATCGCCGTCCGGTACCACCCGGACCAGTTGCCGGCCTTGTCGCCGCCGACCAGGATCACAGCGTTCCGCTCGGGATCGAACACGAACAACAATCTCACCTCGCTCGCTCCGGACGAGCCGGGCCGTAGTTCCTTGAGATTCGGCAGGGCCGAGCCGGTGATCCGGTCGACGAGAGGGCGGCCCAAAGCGGGGCCTTCGATCTGCAGAACGTTGAGTGCCTGCGTGATCTGGACCAGCGTGCCCCTATCGGTTTGACGGAGACGGTGCAACCAGCTCCTCGCTGGTTCCACCACTACGATCTTGAAGGGCATACACTCCCTCACTCCTGTTCATTACCCCTGCATGATATCATGCTTGCGTAATAATTTGTGCTCTGGTCGTGCAGCACATGGCTCCCAGAGCCGTGCTCTGGGAGCCCAGGATCTTGTCTACCTATGTCCATGAGAAGAGCCTGTATGGCGAGCGCGGCGAGACGGCTGGGGCACCACAGGCAGCTCCCCCCGACCTCCGGGCCACTGACGCCCCCGCGCCCCGGCACGGTAACCTCTCGTCAACTGGCGTGGCTCAACGGCCCGTCCGAGACAGAGGAACAGTCGGGGGACAGGACAGATGTCAGACCAGCGGCCCGTACCGCCGCACTCCCAGGGCTCCTGGGACTTCCAGCACTCCCAAGGCTCCCAGGACTTCCCGCACTCCCAGGACTTCCCGAACTCCCAGGGCTCCCAGGGCTCCCAGGGCTCCCAGGTGTCCGCCGGCGCCGTGCTGCGGCAGGCGGGCGCGACCCCGCTGCGGCCCGCCGACCCCGGGCGCATCGGGCCTTACGTACCGCTCGGGCTGCTCGGCAGCGGCGGTATGGGCCGGGTCTATCTGGCACGTACCGTCGACGGCGGCCCGGGCCTCGCCGCAGTGAAGGTGATCCGGCCCGAGTACGCCGAAGACCCCCAGTTCCGGCGGCGGTTCGAGCGGGAGGCCGCCGTGCACGCGCGGGTCCATACGCCCGCACGCGCCGCAGCTGCTCGGCACCGGATTCGATGACGAGCTGCTGTGGATGGCCACGCAGTACCTGCCCGGCCTCAATCTCGCCGACGCCGTCCGCGACTGCGGCGCCGCTGGAACCGGCCGGCGTGTGGCGGCTGGTGGCGGACCTCGGGCGGGCCCTGTCGGCGCTGGCCGCCGCCGGAGTCGTACACCGGGACCTCAAGCCGTCCAACGTGATCCTGTCCCCGCAGGGCGCGCACGTCATCGACTTCGGCATCTCGCAGGCCGCGGACAGCAGCGCGATCACCTCGACCGGAAACCGGGTCGGCACCCCCGCCTTCATGGCGCCCGAGTATCTGCGGGAGCGGCCGCTGCGACGCCGCCTCCGATGTGTTCTCGCTCGCCGGCACGCTCGTCTACGCCGCCACCGGGCACGCCCCGTTCGGCGACGGGACCGGTGTGGACGTGATGCACCGGGTCGCGTTCGAGGAGCCCAAGCCGGAGATCATGTCGCGAACTCTCGGCGCTCGACTCCGCGTTGGCCGCCCTGCTCGCTCCTGCCTCTCCAAGGACCCCGCCGGACGGCCCGACCCCGCAGCAGCTGACCGACGCGGCCACGGCCGCGGGGCACGGCGGCCCCATGTCCTCCTGGCAGCAGCCGCTGGACTCCCAACTGCTCGCCCGGCAGCAGGGATGCGAGGCGCTGGAGCACGCCTCCCCCCAGCAGACGGTCCAGTTCCGTACGCCCCCGCAAGCCGCGGCCTCCCCCGCTCCGGGCCCCGTCTTCGGCGCGCCGACACCGCCCGGGACGTACGGCCGGCCCGGACAGTACGCCCCGTGTGGCCAGCACGGCGACATGGCACCGGCGTCCACCCTGACACGTGCACACGCCCATGCACACGCCCATGCACTCGCCCGTGGCCGGTCAGGCCGCAGCTCCGGACCCGGCTTTTCCTTCGGCTTCGGCTTCCGAACCCCGGCGAGAAGCGAAAGCAGGCTGTATCTCACCGTCGTCGCCGGACTCGCCGTATGTGCCGTGGCCGTAAGCGTCTTCCTCTTCACACGGCCGGACTCCCCCACCACCGTCTCGTCGTCAACGGCTCCGAGGCCACGCGCCCCCGAGGACTCCGAGGCGAGGCGCGCCTCGTCACCGCCCGGTTCCTCCTCGCAGTCCGCCTCCCCCAGCAAGGAGAACAAGGACGAGGAAGAGGGCGAAGAGAAGGGGAACGGGACAGGCGGTTCGTCCGGCTCCGCCGACGGCCCAGGCAGCACGGGCGACACGGACGGCACAGGCGGCACAGGCGGCACGGCGACGGCGGCCCCCAGCCACGCCGCCCCGCGGTGGCGACGGCAACAGCGGCGGCTCCGGCACCGCACCCGGCCCCGCCCCGGCCAAGCCCACGGCGGAGCCCGCCGACCCGCCGTGGCTCTCCCAGTGCACGCACTACTCCGGCACCGAGCTGACGCAGCACGGCGACGCGAACCAGCGCGTCACACAGGTGCAGTGCATGCTGGTCAAGCGCGGCTACAGCGTCGGCTCCGCCGGAGTCGACGGCCAGTTCGGTCACGCCACCCTGGCTGCGGTCAAGAAGTTCCAGAGCGCCAAGGGCCTGTACGTCGACGGCGATTGTGGGCCCCAACACCTGGGCGGCGCTGCGCAGTAGGACCTGACAGCGTAGGACCTGACACCGTAGGAGCTGACGAGGAGCAGAGAGGCCCCCGGTGGGTCGACCACACCAGGGGCACTTTCCGTATGGCGACCGTTCGGCGACCGTACGGCGATCAGTGACGGCGATCAGTGGAAGAAGTGCCGCGTCCCCGTGAAGTACATCGTGATGCCCGCCTTCTGCGCGGCCTCCACGACCAGCTCGTCACGGACCGAACCGCCCGGCTGGACGATGGCCTTGACGCCGGCGGCGCTCAGGACGTCGATGTTGTCCGGGAACGGGAAGAACGCGTCCGACGCGGCGTACGAGCCCCGGGCCCGCTCGGCACCGGCCCGCTCCACCGCCAGCTTGCAGGAGTCGACGCGGTTGACCTGGCCCATGCCGACACCCACCGAGGCGCCGTCCTTGGCGAGCAGGATCGCGTTGGACTTGACGGCCCGGCAGGCCTTCCAGGCGAACGCGAGCTCGGCCAGCTCGTCGGCGCGACAGCGCGTCGCCGGTCGCGAGGGTCCAGTTGGCCGGGTCGTCGCCGTCGGCCTGGAAGACGTCCGTCACCTGGAGCGAGCCCGCCGCCGTCGATCGGCTTGAACTCGCGCGGGCTGCCGGGCACTGCTCGGGGCAGCGCAGCACGCGGATGTTCTTCTTCCTGGCGAGGGCTTCGAGCGCGCCGTCCTCGTAGTCGGGCGCGACGATGACCTCGGTGAAGATCTCGGCGACCTGCTCGGCCATCTCCTTGCGTGACCGGCCGGTTGACGGCGATCACACCGCCGAACGCCGACAGCGGGTCGCAGGCGTGCGCCTTGCGGTGCGCCTCGGCGACATCCGCGCCGATCGCGATACCGCACGGGTTGGCGTGCTTGATGATCGCGACGCAGGGCTCGTCGTGGTCGTACGCGGCACGGCGCGCGGCGTCCGTGTCCGTGTAGTTGTTGTACGACATCTCCTTGCCGTGCAGCTGCTCGGCCTCGGCGAGACCGCCGCGGCCGCCGTGTAGAGGGCGGCGGCCTGGTGCGGGTTCTCGCCGTAGCGCAGCACGTGCTTGCGCTCGTACGTGACGCCGAGGAAGCCGGGGAACGCCGCGCCGTCACCGGCGCGTAGTCGGCCGCGAACCAGCCCGCGACCGCCACGTCGTACGCGGCCGTGTGCTGGAAGGCCTCGGCGGCGAGCCGCTTGCGCGCGGCGAGGTCGAAGCCGCCGTCCGCGACGGCCGCCAGCACGTCGCCGTACCGGGCGGGGCTGACGACCACCGCCACGGACGGGTGGTTCTTGGCGGCGGCGCGGACCATGGACGGGCCGCCGATGTCGATCTGCTCGACGCACTCGTCGGGCGAGGCGCCGGAGGCGACGGTCTCGCGGAACGGGTAGAGGTTCACGACGACGAGGTCGAACGGCTCGACGCCCAGCTCGGCGAGCTGCTCGCGGTGGTCCGTCGAGGCGCAGGTCGGCGAGGATGCCCGCGTGCACGCTGCGGGTGCAGGGTCTTGACCCGGCCGTCCAGGCACTCGGGGAAGCCGGTGAGCTCCTCGACCTTGGTGACCGGGACGCCCGCGCCGGCGATACGGCGCGGCGGTGGAGCCGGTGGAGACGAGCTCGACACCCGCCTCGTGCAGCCCGCGCGCGAGGTCCTCGAGCCCGGTCTTGTCGTAGACGCTGACGAGCGCACGACGGATGGCCCGCTTGTTGCTCTCGGCGGTGGCTGTCGGCGGTCACTGGATAACTACCTTTCGTCCCTCAATGCGATAGCCGTTGCGGGCGAGCCGCCCCACGACATCGACGAGCAGCCTTCGCTCGACTTCCTTGATGCGCTCGTGCAGAGCGGCTCCTCGTCCTCGTAGTCCTCGTCCCGGACCTCGACCACGCCCTGGGCGATGATCGGGCCGGTGTCGACGCCGTCGTCGACGAAGTGGACGGTGCAGCCGGTGACCTTGGCGCCGTACGCGAGCGCGTCGCGCACACCGTGGGCTCCCGGGAAACTGGGCAGCAGGGCGGGGTGGGTGTTGACGAACCGCCCGCCGAACCGCGCCAGGAACTCCTTCCCCACGATCTTCATGAACCCGGCGGAGACGACGAGATCCGGCTCGTACGCGGCGACGGCCTCGGCGAGCGCGGCGTCCCACTCCTCCCGGGTCGCGTAGTCCTTCACCCGGCACACGAAGGTCGGCAGCCCGGCGCGCTCGGCGCGGGCGAGCCCCTCGATGCCGTCACGGTCGGCGCCGACGGCGACGATCTCGGCACCGTAGGCATGCGGGCCCCGCGTCGGCGATGGCGTCGAGCAGAGCCTGCAGATTGGTACCGGATCCGGAGACCAGCACGACAAGGCGCTTGGCCGCGGACTCGACCACGGCTCGGCCACGGACTCGGCCACGGGGCGGGCCCTTTCTCGGGAGTGCGTTTGTACGGTCGTACGAATGCTTCGCGCCCCCTGATACGGGGAAGTCTACGAAGCGGCCGACCGTCAGCAACGATACCGGCACATCGGACGGCCCCCACGGGACGGGGGCGCGGCCGGAAGGTAGCGTCTGGGAAGCATCCGCCCGGGACGCGGCTCAGCGAGGGAACGCCTTACTCGCGTGGGACGTTGACCAAGGGGTTGACCAAGGGCGGGTACGAACGTTCCGGGGTCCGCTCCTGGGCACCCGAAGACCGACTCCAAGGGGAAGACACACACTTGATGCCGGACCGCGATCTCCGACTCCCCCCGCTCCTGCTCCGCGAGCGGCACCCCTCGCCCACCCCGCCGCAGGGGCGCGAGAACGTGCCCGAGACCGGCCAGGACGCCGCCGGTGATGGGAACGAGACCGGTGGCGGGAACAAGACCGGTGGCCGGAACGAGACCGGTGGCCGGAACGAGACCGGTGAGGGGAACAAGACCGGTGGCCGGAACGAGACCGGTGGGGGGAACAAGCCGAAGACTCCGGCCGATGACAATCCGTTCGCGCCACCGCCCGAGGGGGCGCCCGACCGGCCGTGGCAGCCGCGGCGCCCCGCGGACGGACAGCGCCCCGCGGACGGACAGGGGGCGGAGGACGGACAGGGGGCGGACGACAGCGGGGGGCGTTCCCCCTGGGGCAGCCAGTGGAGCAACCGCCAGCCCGGCCGTGCGCCGGGCGGCAGGTTCGGCGAGCGCCCCCGGCCCTCCGGCGGTGGCCGGGGCGGCCCCGAGGATGAGTCGGGCGGTTCCGGCGGTTCGGGTGGTTCGGGCAGTTCCGGCGGTTCCGGGTTGCGCTGGGACCCGACGGACCCGGCCCAGCGACGGGCACGGTACGCACTGCTGGCCGGTATGTGGGCGTTCTTCTTCTCGCTCTTCAGCTGGCCGTATGTGGCGCTGCTGCTCGGTGCGCTGGCCCTCTACTGGGGTATCAGCGCCCTCCGCACCAAGCCCCGCCGCCCCGCCTCCGGCACTCCGGCCCCCGGCACTCCGGTCTCCGGCACTCCGGTCTCCGGCACTCCGGCCCCCGACCCGAACGCCCGCCCGCAGACCACGGCGGCGATCAGCGGCCTGGTCACCGCCTCCCTGGCCCTGGCCATGGTTGCCGTGACCTTCACCGCCCAGCTGGTCTACCGCGACTACTACACCTGCACGAACGACGCCCTCACCACGGCCTCCAAGAAGTCCTGCGTGCAGCTCCTGCCAGAGGAACTGCGCGGCGTCCTGGGCACCCGCTGACCATCTGACTCTTCCCTCCCTCCCCGCTCCCCTCCCCACGCCCCCCACGCCCCTCCCCACGCCTCTCCCCCGACACGCGCTTTCACTACGTAACGGGAGAATCGCGGACATGTCACCCAAGATACTTTTATGTGCTTTTCGGTACGGGGGGCAGTCCTGTGACAGCAGAGAACCCCAGAGCGTCGTCGACCCGGCCAACCGAGCCGTCAACTCAGGCGATCGACCCACCGGCCCAGGCCACCGAGCCATCGACTCAGCCCTCGACGCAGCCCTCGGCTCAGGGAACAGCACCACCAGTCCAGGCGACCGCCCTCACGCCCGCGGCGCCCGACTCCTCCCCCGCGGTGCCCGAGCCATCGGCGCAGGCGCCCGAGCCATCGGCCCAGGCAGCCGAGCCATCAGCCCAGGCAGCCGACTCCCCGGCCGCCGCAGCCGAGTGGTACGAACTGGCCCCCATCCCGACCCCCGCGGAAGCCACCGAGCCCGCCGTCCGGTTGCTTCCGGCCGGGCCCCTCACGCCCCCTGAGGCCTTCGACGCCCTCTACACATCCTGCGCCCCCACCCTCGTACGGCAGACCTACCTGCTCACCGGACGGCACGCACTGGCCCGCGAGTCCGTGCAGCACGCGTTCCAACTCGCCTGGCAGCACTGGCCGGAGGTAGCCGTCGACCCGGACCCGAGGGGCTGGGTGCGGGCCGCGGCACACGAGTACGCGCTTTCCCCCTGGCACCGCCTCCGCCCCCACCCCCGCTTCCGGCGCGCCGGAGCCCGACGCCCCCCTCAGCGCTCCGCGGCACCCGACCGGGAGGGCACCACCGTCACCGACCGCGCCCTCATCGCCGTACTCCTGCAACTGCCGCCCCCGTACCGGCGCGCCCTGCTGCTGTACGACGGTGTCGGCCTCGACCTGCCCGACACCGCCGCGGAGACCGAGGCGAGCACGGCCGCGACGGCAGGCCGGCTGATGTACGCCCGTGAGGCGGTCGGCGCGTATCTGCCGGAACTGGCGGACCCCGAGGTACTGCACCGCTGCCTCACCGAAGCCGTGAAGGCGGAGGGGCACTGGGTCATCAGGTCGGCCACGCCGTCCGCCGTCCGGGTCCGCAGTGAACGCCTTGCCCGCTGCTGGACCTACGCGGCGGCCTCGTTCACCGTCCTCCTCCTCGGCACGACCGTCCTCACCCTCCGCACCGCCCCCGATCACTACGAACCCCCGGTGGCCCCCGGCTCCCCCGTCCAAGGGGTCCCGCCGAAACCGGCCATGGGCCCGCTCTCGCCCCAGCAACTGGAGCTCCTGGCCAAACTGAGAGCAGGCCTGGCACTCGGCTCGGAAAGACTGGTACCTGAGATCAGGTGACCCGCGAGCGGCCCTTCCACGGCACGTTCCAGGAGAGCCGCGCACCCACAGAAACGCAGGTGGGCCCGTCCCACGAGATACGGGGTACGGGCCCACCTGCCGCGGCCGAGTGACTCAGCCGACCAAGCTGTGCTCAGCCGAACAGACTGTGCTCAGCCGACCAAGCTGTGTTCAATTGCCGTTTGATTTTGATTTTGCCGTTTTGATTTTGCCGTTTTGATTTTTGATTGCCGGGAATGGCGCGTCAGCCGCCGAGAATCGCGCGCGCGAGCTTCGCCGTCTCGGTCGGCGTCTTGCCGACCTTGACGCCGGCGGCCTCCAGGGCCTCCTTCTTCGCCTGCGGCCGTGCCGGAGGAGCCGGAGACGATGGCGCCGGCGTGGCCCATGGTCTTGCCCTCGGGCGCGGTGAAGCCCGCGACGTAGCCGACGACCGGCTTGGTCACGTTCGGCCTTGATGAAGTCGGCCGCGCGCTCCTCGGCGTCGCCGCCGATCTCACCGATCATCACGATCAGGTCGGTGTCGGGGTCGGCCTCGAACGCGGCGAGCGCGTCGATGTGCGTCGTACCGATGACCGGGTCGCCACCGATGCCGACGGCCGGAGCGAGAAGCCGATGTCACGGAGCTCGTACATCATCTGGTACGTCAGCGTGCCGGACTTCGAGACGAGACCGATGCGGCCCGGCTTGGTGATGTCGCCCGGGATGATGCCGGCGTTCGACTGGCCCGGGGTGATCAGGCCGGGGCAGTTCGGGCCGATGATGCGGGTCTTGTTGCCCTTCGCCTGCGCGTACGCCCAGAAGGCGGCCGAGTCGTGGACCGCGATGCCCTCGGTGATGACGACCGCGAGCGGGATCTCGGCGTCGATCGCCTCGACGACGGCGGCCTTGGCGAAGGCCGGCGGGACGAAGAGGACGGAGACGTCGGCGCCGGTCTTCTCGATCGCCTCGGCGACGGAGCCGAAGACCGGGATCTCGGTGCCGTCGAAGTCGACGGTCGTGCCCGCCTTGCGCGGGTTCACGCCGCCGACGATGTTCGTGCCGTCAGCCAGCATGAGCTTGGTGTGCTTCATGCCCGTGGCACCGGTCATGCCCTGGACGATGACCTTGCTGTCCTTGTTGAGGAAGATAGCCATGGTTGTGTGTGTCCCTCGTCCCTTACTTCGCAGCCGCGCAGCTCGGCGGCCTTGTCGGCCGCGCCGTCCATGGTGTCCACGCGCTGCACGAGCGGGTGGTTGGCGTCCGACGAGGATCTTGCGACCCAGCTCGGCGTTGTTGCCGTCGAGGCGCACGACCAGCGGCTTGGTGACCTCCTCGCCCTTGCTCTGCGAGCAGCTCCAGGGCCTGCACGATGCCGTTGGCGACCTCGTCGCAGGCGGTGATGCCGCCGAAGACGTTGACGAAGACGGACTTGACGTCCGGGTCGCCGAGGATGATCTCCAGGCCGTTCGCCATGACCTCGGCGGAGGCGCCGCCGCCGATGTCGAGGAAGTTGGCGGGCTTGACGCCGCCGTGGTTCTCACCGGCGTACGCGACGACGTCGAGGGTGCTCATGACGAGACCCGCGCCGTTGCCGATGATGCCGACCTCGCCGTCGAGCTTGACGTAGTTGAGGTTCTTGGCCTTGGCGGCGGCCTCGAGCGGGTTGGCCGCCGCCTTGTCCTCGAGCGCCTCGTGCTCCGGGCTGACGGAACTCGGCGTTCTCGTCGAGCGACACCTTGCCGTCGAGGGCGATGACGTCGCCGGAGGCGACCTTGGCGAGCGGGTTGACCTCGACGAGGAGGGCGTCCTCCTCGATGAAGGTCTCCCACAGGGTCACCAGGACCTCGGCGACCTTGTCGGCGACCTCGGCCGGGAACTTCGCCTGCGGCGACGATCTCGCGGGCCTTCTCGATGGTGACGCCCTCGTTGGCGTCGACCGGGACCTTCGCGAGGGCCTCGGGGGTCGTCGTCCGCGACCTCCTCGATGTCCATGCCGCCCTGCGACGGACGCCATGGCGAGGAAGGTGCGGTTGGTGCGGTCGAGGAGGTACGAGACGTAGTACTCCTCGAGGATCTCCGGAGCCGTCTCGGCGATCATCACCTTGTGGACCGTGTGGCCCTTGATGTCCATGCCGAGGATGTCCGTCGCGCGGGCGACGGCCTCGTCCGGGGTGGCGGCCAGCTTCACGCCGCCGGCCTTGCCGCGGCCGCCGACCTTCACCTGCGCCTTGACGACCGACTTGCCGCCCAGACGCTCGGTCGCCGCGCGCGCCGCCTCAGGCGTGTCGATGACTTCACCGGCCAGCACCGGTACACCGTGCTTGGCGAAGAGGTCCCTCGCCTGGTACTCGAACAGGTCCACGCGCGTCCGTCCCTATCAGTGATCTCGCGGTTCGTTGGTCTGCGTGGGCGTGCCGCGAAGGGCAACGTGACGTCCGCTGTGTCACAAGGGAGGCGCACACGGTGTCCGAGCGCGCGGCATGTCCGTCTCGCAGGTTATCCCCGCTGACGGTGAGGTCCCTAAATCGCAGATCACACCTGAGCGGTGATACCTGTCACAGATTGAGCCCGTCCGTGACCGGCCGGAGCTTCCCAGGCGGGAGCCTCCCAGGCCGGGGTCGCCCGGAGGCCGACGGCTTCAGCCGTGTCCCCGGTACGGCCGACGGCTTCAGCCGTGCCCCCGGTACGGCCGACGGCTACGGATATCACGGACGTAACGGACGTTATGAACATCACGTACGTCATGGACGTCATGGACGTCATGGACGTCATGGACGTCATACGGTGTCCGGGATCGGCAGCGGACGTTTCTCGATGGCCGCCGCCATCACCTCCGGGAAGAGATCCGGCGTGCACGCGAACGCCGGTGCGCCCAGGGCCGCGAGTGCCGCCGCATGCTCCCTGTCGTACGCGGGCGCCCCCTCGTCGGACAGCGCGAGCAGCGTCACGAACTCCACCCCCGACGCCTTCATCGCCGCCACCCGCTTCAGCATCTCGTTGCGTATCCCGCCCTCGTAGAGGTCGCTGATCAGTACGACCACCGTCTCCGCGGGCCGGGTGATCTGCGACTGGCAGTACGCCAGCGCCCTGTTGATGTCCGTGCCGCCGCCGAGCTGTGTGCCGAACAGGACGTCGACCGGGTCGTCCAGCTGGTCGGTGAGGTCGACGACGGCCGTGTCGAAGACGACGAGCCGAGTGTTGAGGGATCGCATCGAGGCGAGCACGGCGCCGAAGACCGACGCGTAGACGACGGACGCCGCCATCGACCCCGACTGGTCGATGCAGAGGATGACCTCCTTCTTCACCGACTGCGAGGCCCGTCCGTATCCGATGAGCCGCTCGGGCACCACCGTCCGGTACTCCGGCAGGTAGTTCTTCAGGTTGGCCGCGATCGTGCGGTTCCAGTCGATGTCGTGGTGGCGGGGGCGGGTGACACGGGCACTGCGGTCAAGAGCACCGGTGAGAGTGGCCCGGGCGCGGGTGGCAAGCCGCTTCTCCAGGTCCTCGACGACCTTGCGCACCACGGCCCGCGCGGTCTCCTTCGTCGTCTCGGGCATCGCCTTGTTGAGGGAGAGCAATGTGCCGACGAGGTGCACGTCCGCCTCCACCGCCTCCAGCATCTCCGGCTCCAGCAGCAGTGTGGACAGCCCCAGCCGGTCGATGGCGTCCCGCTGCATGACCTGCACGACGGACGACGGGAAATACGTCCGGATGTCCCCGAGCCAGCGCGCGACGGACGGCGCCGAAGCCCCCAGCCCCGCCGAACGCTCACGCCCCGTCTGCGGTTTGTCGCCTTTGCCGTAGAGCGCGGCGAGCGCACCGTCCATCGCCGCGTCCTGCCCGGAGAGCGCACACCCGGTCCCGTCGGCCGCGTCACCCCCGAGCACGAGCCGCCACCGCCGCAGCCGCTCGTCGCCGCCGGTGCCAGTGGCGGTGGCGGTGGCGGTGGCGGTGGCCTGATCCGTCACCGCTGCCTCACTCGTCGTTCCCGTACTCATCGGCCTGCTCCACAAGGTCGTTGATGCCAGTCCTGTCGTCGGTCTCGTCGGTGTTGTTCGTCGGTGCTGTCGTCGCTGATGTCGTCACCCGTGCCGTCGCTGATGTCGTCACCCGTGCCGTCGCTGGTGTCGTCATTCGTGCCGCCCTCGGCCGTCCCGAGCAGCAAGCGCAGTACCGGCAGTACGGCATCCGCCCGCTCGGTGGCGAGCTCGGTGGAGAAGCCCGGTATCCCGGAGCCGACGGCCGCGGCCCCCGCACACGCTCCCGGCCCACGGCGGACCAGCTCGCCGAGGGTCCGGCGCACCCCGGGCTCATACACCGAGAACGTCCGCCGCAGCAACGGCAGTACGTCGGTGAACGCCTCCTGCGGCACACCGGTCAGCCATGCGTCCACCAGCCCGAGCAGACGTTCATCGTGCACGAGCAGCATCCCGCCGCCGGCTCCTCCCCCGACGAACCCCTCGATCCACGCGGCCGCGTCGGCCGGCGCCGTGCCCGGCGAGAGCACCAGCGCCATCAGCCGGGCGGCCTCGTCCTGTGCCAACTCCCTTTCGTCCAGCAGGATTCGCACGGCCCGCCCGCGGATGACACCGGGCACGGCGTCCCGCCCGGAGAGGACATGGAGCACGCGGTGCCAGCGGGTGCGAAGGTCGCCGTGCGTCTTTGAGGCTGCCTCGCCCAGGAGCGCCACCGCTCCGTGCACGGCGTCCATATGACGTCGCATCTCGTCCGCCGCATCCGCGTCGAGCGCGGCGCACGCGGGCGGGAGACCGACGAAGACGCGCTCCGCGAGACCGGCCGCGACCTCGGCCAGGGCATGGGTGTCCGTGGCGCGGACGTCGCCGTAACGGAGGGAGCGGACCAGCGCGGGAAGGGCCTGGGCAAGGTGGCCGACGTCCGTGTCGAGGGCGGCACGGTCGGCGAGGAGCCGCATCACCACAGGGAGGGCGTCCGGGAGCTCTGCCAGGAGGCAGCGCTCGGCGAGGCCGGTGATGCCGGCGAGCGACTGCGCGGCCACGGCGTCCGCCTCGGCCTTGGCAGTCGCGGCCGAGAGCACCGTCGTGCCCCACACCCCGGCCTCGGCCACCCGTACCGACAACTCCGGCTCCCAGCACAGCCGCCAGGTCTCCCGGAACGTACCCGTACTGCCGCGCGAGGCCGCGGGCTCGCCCCACTCGACGCCGAGCAGGCGCAGCCGGTGCAGGAGACGGCTGCGCTCGGCGTCGTTCTCCTTGCGCAGATCGAGCTCCAGTTCCCGCTCCAGCGCCTCCGGTTTGAGCCGCAGTCTGCGCTGGAGCCGTGCGAGGTCGCGCTGCAACGGCACCGCCGGCGCCGCCGCGGGCACCTCCCCCAGCACATCACCGACGACGAGCCGGTCGTGCACGAGCGCCAGCGGCACGTCCGAGCCCTCGCACATCACCGCCCGCACGGCGTCGGTGGTCTCGCTGAGCCCCGGCAGTGGGCGCCCGCGCATCGCCGCGAGCGTCCCGGCGAGCCGCACCGCCTCGATGACGTGCGCCGACGAGACGCTCCGGTCCTCCTCGCGCAGCAGCCCGGCCACTTTGGTCATCCACCGCTCCACGGGACGGTCGGGGGCGCCGAACAGATGCCTGTACCAGCCCGGCGAGTCGATCCCCGCGCCGTACCCGCTGACCCGGGCCAGCCGCCGGTGCGTCCACGGCACCCAGGTCATGTCGGCCTTGACCCTTGGCAGCCCCTTCAGCAGCGCCCGGTCCGCGGCGACGGTGTGCTTCTCCCGCAGCGCGGGTACGTGCCACGCCCCGCACACGACGGCCACCTCGCCCCCGAACTCCTTCTGCGCGGCCCGCACCTGGAGCCGCATGCAGGCCTCCCGCACGAGGTCCCGCTCGTGACCCCCGGTCCCGTACGCCTCCCGCAGCGCTCCCATGGCCTCCCCGAGCACAGCGAACGGCGCGAACACGTCCCCACCCGTCCCCCGGTGCTCGACCACGTCCTCCCACCACCGGTCGGGGTCGTCGTACCCGGCGGCTTCGGCGAGTGCGGCGAGAGGGTCGACAGGACCGGCCGGACCGGCCGCCCCTTCCCCTTCAGCTGTCCCTTCCCCTTCAGCCGTCCCTTCCGTTTCAGCTGGCTCCGAAGATTTCTCCTCCTTGCCCCACGCCAGTGTGTGCGTCGCCGGGAGGTCGATGAAGCGGGCCGGAACTCCGTGCTCCAGGGCCCAGCGGATGGCCACCCACTCCGGGGAGAACTCGGCCAGCGGCCAGAACGCCGAGCGGCCCGGCTCCTCCACGGCATGGGCGAGGAGGGCGACCGGCGGTCGCATGTCCTCCTCCGCGGCGAGCGGGATCAGGGCATCCGCCTCTGGTGGACCCTCGATCAGGACGACCTGTGGCCGCGCCGCTTCCAAGGCCGACCGTACTGCCCGCGCCGATCCCGGGCCGTGGTGCCGTACACCGAGCAGCAGTGGCCCGTCGCCGTACGGCCTCCCCTGCGGCGGCGCCCCCTCCATGCTGGTCATACGCTCCCCCGGATTTCCCGGCCTGTGTCGTCCGAGCCGGTCCCGTCGCCCAGGCGCCCGCGCCATGCGCTCCGCCCGTGCCATGCGCTCCGCGTCACTCGCATTCCGCGCCCCGCTTCCGTCGGATACCCCGTGCCCTTGGGCACCTGGCGCTCGAAACGTCCGGATGCCACCCCTTCGAGCCCTGCGAACTCCCTGGAACTTCCCTCACGCGCTCACCTCCCGGCAGGCCCGGTAGAAGTCCGTCCAGCCGTCGCGCTCGCGTACGACCGCTTCCAGGTACTCCTGCCAGATGACGCGGTCGGCAGCCGGGTCGCGGACGACGGCGCCGAGGATGCCGGCGGCGACGTCCGAGGCGCGCAGGACGCCGTCGCCGAAGTGGGCCGCCAGCGCGAGTCCGTTGGTGACGACGGAAATGGCCTCGGCGGTCGAGAGCGTGCCGCTGGGCGACTTCAGCTTCGTACGGCTGTCGGTCGTCACACCGTCGCGCAGTTCGCGGAAGACCGTCACGACACGGCGGATCTCGTCGATGCCCTCGGGCACGGCCGGCAGGTCGAGGGAGCGGCCGAGCTGGTCGACGCGGCGCGAAACGATGTCGACCTCGGCGTCGGCGCTCTCCGGCAGCGGCAGCACCACCGTGTTGAAGCGGCGGCGCAGGGCGCTGGACAGGTCGTTGACCCCGCGGTCGCGGTCGTTGGCCGTGGCTATCAGGTTGAAGCCGCGGACGGCCTGCACCTCCTGCCCCAACTCCGGTATCGGCAGCGTCTTCTCGGACAGAATCGTGATCAACGTGTCCTGGACCTCGGCCGGGATGCGGGTCAGCTCCTCGACCCGGGCGGTCATGCCCTCGGCCATGGCCCGCATGACCGGGCTCGGTACGAGCGCGTCGCGGCTGGGGCCGTGGGCGAGCAGCTGCGCGTAGTTCCAGCCGTAGCGGATCGCCTCCTCCGGCGTGCCCGCGGTGCCCTGCACCAGCAGCGTGGAGTCACCGCTGACGGCTGCGGCGAGGTGCTCGGACACCCAGGTCTTCGCCGTGCCGGGCACACCGAGCAGGAGCAGGGCGCGGTCGGTGGCGAGCGTGGTGACGGCGACCTCGATGATGCGGCGCGGGCCCACGTACTTCGGCGTGATCACCGTGCCGTCCGGCAGCGTGCCGCCGAGCAGGTACATGGCCACGGCCCACGGTGACAGCTTCCAGCGGGTCGGGCGGGGCCGGTCGTCCTGCGTGGCCAGCGCGGCGAGTTCGGCGGCGAAGGCGTTCTCGGCGTGCGGGCGCAGCGCCTCCGCCTCCGCCTGTTCCGCGGGTGTGCGCCCGCTCGTGTGTGTAGCCGGGTCCGCGTGCACGGACTGGTTCCGGCTCTCGTCGACAGTCGTCGGGTCAACGGAAACAGGCATGACTGAGTCCCCCTCCAGCTTGGCCGTGTCCGGCCGTTTCGGATCTGGTGTCCACCCTGCACCACGCCACTGACAATGCGTTCTGACCTGCGGAAACTCGCTCGCGGAGGTCGATTGTCAGTGGTGGGCCCTACCTTCGATGACATGACTCAGCAGGGGGTGCGCTGGACGACTGAGCAGGTGCTGGCTTTGGCACCTGACGCCGCGTCGCGCAAAGCGGGAAGCAAACTCGGCACGGCCGGGCCGTGGTCGGAGGCAGGAAGTTCTGACGAAGGGACGGTGTGGGGACTGTGCAAGGGCAGTGGCAGCAAGCCGTATCAGACGGTCATCGACGTAGCGGACTCCACGGGGCCCGCGTACAAGTGCGGTTGTCCGAGCCGCAAGTTCCCGTGCAAGCACGCGCTGGGGTTGCTGTTGCTCTGGGCCGGCGAGGACGGTTCGGTGCCGCATGCGCAGGCACCGGACTGGGCGGAGCAGTGGCTGGCAGGGCGAAGGCGACGCGCGGAGGCCAAGAGGACGACGACGGGCTCGGCCTCCGGGGATGCGTCGGGTGACCCGGAAGCGGCGCGCCGCAGGGCGGAGCGGCGCGCCGAGCGGATCACCGCGGGGGCGACGGAGCTGGAGCAGCGGTTGGCCGATCTGCTGCGGGGCGGTCTGGCGGCAGCCGAGCAGGCGGGGTACGGGCTGTGGGAGGAGACGGCGGCCCGCATGGTCGACGCCCAGGCACCCGGACTGGCCTCGCGTGTACGGGAGTTGGGATCAATACCGGGCTCGGGGCCCGGCTGGCCGGTGCGGTTGCTGGAGGAGTGCGCGCTCCTCCATCTCCTCGACCAGGGCTGGCTGCGGCGCGAGCGCCTGCCGGAGGACCTCGCGGCGACGGTCCGTTCCCGGGTCGGCCTGTCCGGCCCGGTGGACGGCCCGCCGGTGCGCGATCGCTGGCTGGTCCTCGCTCAGCACGACACGACGGACGCCCGTCTGACGACACGCCGGATATGGCTGTACGGCACCGAGTCCGGCCGTACGGCGCTGCTCCTCTCCTACGGGGCGGCCGGCCGCGCACCGGAGCTGACGCTGCCGGTGGGCCTGGCCTTCGAGGCGGAGGTGTCGTGGTATCCGGGTGCGGGGCAGTTGCGGGCCGCTCTGGGCGAGCGGTTCACAGCGCCCGAGCCCGCCGCGATACGGCCGCCGGGGGTGACCCCGGCGGAGGCCGCGGCCCGCTATGGCGAGGCCCTGCGTGACGACCCGTGGCTGGACTCGGTGCCGGTCACCCTTGCCCGGGTCGTCCCGGCTCCGGAGGGTGACTCCTGGCAACTGACCGACGCGGACGGCGACCTGGCGCTTCCCTTCTCCCTCTCCGCCCGCTCCCGCCCCGGTCTGTGGCACCTCGTAGCTCTCTCCGGCGGCGCTCCCGTCACGGTCTTCGGCGAGTGCGGCCACCGAGGCTTCACGCCCCTGACCGCTTGGCCGGAAGGGGCGGGAGCGGCGGTGAGGGTGTGCTGAGGGGCCCAACTGCCAAGCCCCCGTAAGGAAAAACGCCCCGTAAGGAAACACAGGCCCGTAAGGAAACACAGGAAAGGGACCGTCATGAACAGCACTTCGGCTTCCGCCGAGAACTTGTGGGAGGAGCTCGTGACCGTCGCGTTGCTCGGGACCGATCGGCGTGTGGTTCCGGGGCTCGCGGCCGGGCGGGAGGGGCCGGTGGCGCTGTTGGACGCGGTGGCCGTGGGGACGGTGCGGCGGAGGGCGGGGATACGGCCTTCGCATGCTGTGGCTCGGCCGGAACCGGCGGCAGCGGACCCACGTCCGCCGCTGCCGCCCTCCGCCGCCCGCCGACTCACGATGCTGTTGGCCGACCGGCCAGGCACGGGAGGCGGGGGCCGTAGGGGTACGGCCCCCGACCTCCTGGAATTGCTGCCGCAGTGGCTGGCCCTGGCGAACGCCCACGGATACGCGGCACCGCCCGAGGCGCTGCCCGCCCTGCTGGATGCGGCACGGGGCCGTACGGACCTGCGGCCTGCGGCCTTGGCCTTCGCGGGCCCGCGCGCGCTGTGGCTGGCGCGGCTGAACCCGGACTGGCGCTTCGCGCTTCGCGCCACGCCGGGCGGCAGCGCCGAGTTGCCGAGCCCCAAGGACGCCGACCGGATCCGACGGCTATGGCAGGAGGGCCTGTTCGCCGAGCGGGTGGCGCTCCTGGCGGGAATCCGTGCACAGGAGCCCGCAGCAGCACGCGAGTTGCTGGAGACCACGTGGGCGACGGAGCGGGCCGAGGACAGGCTCATGTTCCTCGACTCGCTGCGGGCAGGACTGGGGGCGGACGACGAGCCCTTCCTGGAAGGGGCGTTGGCGGACCGGAGCCGGAACGTACGGGCTACGGCTGCTGAGTTGCTGTCCGCACTGCCCGGTTCGGCCCTCGCCGCACGGATGGCGGACCGGTCAGGAGCGTGCGTGAGCGTCGATCACCCGCGGGACGTTCCCACGATCGTGGTGGAGGCGCCGCACAGGTGCGATGCGGGCATGGAGCGCGACGGCGTGGTGCCCAAGGCTCCGGCCGGGCGGGGTGAACGGTCATGGTGGCTGGTCCAGTTGGTGGAGGCAGCGCCGCTCGGGGGGTGGTCGGCACGGTTCGGGGGGCGTGCGGCGGAGGAGATCGTGGCGCTGCCGGTGGCGGATGACTGGCAGGGGGAACTGCACGCCGCGTGGTGCCGTGCGGCGGTACGGCAACGGGACGCCGCCTGGGCCAGGGCACTCCTGGGGACGCCGTCCGCGCCCGAGGCCGCCGGGCCGGGAGCGGCGCCGCCGACCGAGCGGGCCAAGCTTCTGACCACTCTGGGGGCCGTCGAGCGGGCAGAATGGGTGGCGGAGTTCCTCGCGACGCACGGGCTGTCGGAGGCGTTCCAGTTGCTCGGAGTCTGTGCGGTGCCGTGGTCGCCGGCCCTGGGGGGCGCGGTGGTGGACGCGCTCAACCTCGCGCGGGACGCGGGCAGTCACCCGTGGAGCTTCAGTGGCGTGATGGGGCTCGCCGAGCGGTGCCTGTCCCCCGCGGAGGCAGGACGTCTGGACACCCTGACGGCCGCTCCCGAGGAGCGGGAGAACGCATCTTCGGGGTCGGGCGGGCACTGGTCAGAGGCCTTCCAGCGCCTCGTCACGACGCTGCGTCTGCGCGCGGCGATGCAGGAGGAGCTGACCCCCCGATGACCCAGCGCCTTCCCCCTCCCCCGACGACCCAGCGTCCGCCCCCTCCCCCGACGACCCATGCCCCACCGAAGCCTTACGCCCCCGTCGGCTGCCGTACGTTCGCGCGGACCCAGTCCACGATCGATGCGGTGGTGGCGCCCGGGGTGAAGATCTCGGCGACCCCCTTCTCCTTCAGAGGCGGGATGTCGGCCTCGGGGATGATGCCGCCGCCGAAGACCTTGATGTCTTCCGCGTCCCGCTCCTTGAGGAGGTCGATGACCGCCGCGAAGAGCGTGTTGTGGGCGCCGGAGAGGATGGAGAGGCCGATCGCGTCGGCGTCCTCCTGGATCGCGGTGTCGACGATCTGCTCCGGCGTCTGGTGGAGGCCGGTGTAGATGACCTCCATACCGGCGTCGCGCAGCGCCCGCGCGATCACCTTGGCCCCACGATCGTGGCCGTCGAGCCCCGGCTTGGCCACCACTACGCGGATCGGACCGGCTGTCACACCCATCGCTGCCTCCATGAAACGCCTCCACTCAACTCGTACCAAACATCACGACACATACCGGACACAAGGACAAACAGCGCGCACTGAGCACGCTCTGTATGTCCTGTGTACACAGCACGCACACGACATATGCAGCTGATACCGTCACCCCCCTCGCAGGACACACCCCCGGCACGGGTGCCCCGTGCCACACCGGCCGGGGAAGTGAACGAACGTTATCGCCAGCATCCCGCAACCCGCAGTTTCGCACTGGAGACCGAGGGGGAAATCACAGAATGAGACACGTTCGCCGCGCACCGTTCCGAATTCCCGCGGCACACGCGTCGCGGAGAGGAGCGGCACTCATGCCGTACGCCCCCGGGACGCGGGCGTCACGGCCGGAGTGTGCGCCAGCAGAGCCGCCACGAGATGGCCGCCCCACCACTCCCCCGAGGGGGGACCCCAGCAGTGGGGGAGCGCTTCGGCAAGGGCACGAGCACATAAGCGGGGATTCACGCTCGTACGGAGACAGGGAAGGCCTTTGCCGTGAAAACGGCGGGGCGCCGTGTCCCGGCACGAGGGAGAGCCTCCGCCGCGTCACCAGTGCCCCACGCGTCGCGCCTGCCTCACGCGCACCATTGCCCGCCTGCAACGCGGCTCGCCACGAGGGCGCCCGGGAGACAAAGACGCCCTCCCGCGTGCCGACGGGAGGTCGACCATGAAGGTCACCCGGGCAGCACTGCCCTTTCTGCCCCTCTGCCAGCGCCTGTGGCCCATCAGGCTGGCGGGACTGCCGGTGACCCTCCTGAAGGCGACCGCCCTTGAGTTCGCGATCCTCGCGGGACATCTGCTCCTCTATCCCTCCGGGATCACCCAGGAGCGCCGGTCCATCCCCTCCCCGCGGCCTTCCGACGCCACTTCCCTGCCCGCCGGGACCAAGCCCCCGGTCGTCCTGCTGCACGGCTTCATAGACAACCGCTCGATCTTCGTCCTCCTGCGCCGCTCCCTCGCCCAGCACGGCCGCCGGCAGCTCGAGTCGCTCAACTACTCGCCCCTCACCAGCGACATCCGCATAGCAGCCGAGTTGCTCGGCCGGCACATAGAGGAGATCTGCGAGCACACGGGCCACAAGCAGGTGGACATCGTCGGGCACAGCCTCGGCGGACTCATAGCGCGGTACTACGTGCAGCGACTCGGCGGCGACAGTCGCGTCCGTATGCTCGTCACGCTCGGCACCCCGCACAGCGGCACCCGCGTCGCGCCGCTGGCCAACGCGCACCCGATCGTGCGGCAGATGCGCCCCGGCTCAGCGGTGCTCGAGGAGTTGCGCGAGCCGGCGCCCGGCTGCCGCACACAGTTCGTGGCCTTCTGGAGCGACCTCGACCACCTGATGGACCCGCTGGAGGCCGCCCGCGTCGACCACCCGGACCTGATCGCGCAGAACGTGCGCGTGACCGGCATCGGGCATCTCGCCCTGCCCGTCCACCCTGCCATCGCCGCGGGGATACGGGAGGCACTGGACATCGACGAGACGACCCCCGAGACGGTCCACGCCCCCACCGGACAGACAGGACCCTCCGCAGGGGACCAGACGGTGGCGTAACCAGACAAAAGCCACTGAAATTGTGAAAGTGCCACAGAAGCCGCCGACTTGACGTGAGATTCAGCACCCAGGTCGCCGCCAGCGCAACCACCCGACAGCCGCCGTCAGTGGACCTCTCGATGGCCGCCGTCAGCACAACCACCCGACAGCCGCCGTCGGTGGGCCGCTCGACAGCCGCGGTCGGCGAGGTCTCCCGATGGTCGCCACACAGCCACGCACTATCGAACAGCCACGCACTATCGAACGCTCGTCGAACACAAGACCAAGGCTGAGTTCCCAGTTCGGCGAAAGACGCTCGAATGCCCGTTTCCTGCAGGCGGGAAACCCGTTGAAGATTGTCGCGCCCGCATACCGCCGGGTACAGTCGCCGCACTGCTCTGGCAGCCCCTGTTGTCGAGGCGAAAGAGAAGTTGGTGAACGACCGTCACCCGTCGGGGATCACAACCACCCCGGCTCCGGCTTCCGATGCCGCTTCGGCGCGCCACGCGTCGTACGGCCACCAGGAGGCCTCGTACGGCGACCACACCCTGTACGACGGTTACGGCACCACCGGTTTTGACACCTCCCACCACGCCACCGTCACCACCGACACGGGTTTCACGACCACCACTTTCGAGACCGACCCCCTCTTCGGCGACCTCCCGGGCAGCGACACCACGGGCTCATACGACTCCTCCTCGTACGACACCTCACAGTGGTCGCCGGGCAGCCACCGGGCACCGAACCACGAGGACCCGTACGTCGCCCATCACCAGGCCGCGTTCGACACGGGCGGCTACGACTCCAGCGGCTGGACCGCCGGTTACCAGCACCTCGGCCAGATCCCCGCACAGTCCTCGAGCCCCGAAGCCACCAGCCAGTGGGACCCGCACGGGTGGCCGCAGGCTGAACAGCCCGGGCAGGCAAGCCAGTTGGGGCAACTCGACCAGACCCAGCAGTGGACGGGCGCGCAGCTCTTCGACACGGGAACGTACGACGACACGGGAGCGTACGACGCCCCGCAGTGGAACAGCGACGGCACGCAGACCAGCAGCGCCCACGACCTGACCGGTCACGACCCGAGCGCCCACGACCCGAGCGGTCACGACCCGAGCAGTGAGGAAGAAGAGGTCGCGCCCGCCGCGCCCCTCGCGGCCGACGCCGTCGGCTCCGGCCGGGTGGCGTCGCGCGCGGCCCCACGCTCGCGCCGTCGCACTCCGGCGAAGCGTTCCGCCGTACTGACCGTCGCCGTGCCGTCCGCGTGCGTCATGGGTGTGGCGGGAATCGCAGCCGCCACCGTGGGCGGCGGGGACGACGACAGCAGGACGCTGGCCAGCGCGCCGGACGCGACCGTGATCAAGCCGTCCGCTGCCAACAACAAGCTCGACACCCAACTGGAGAGCCTCTCCGAAGGGGCCGACGACTTCGCCGACCGAGCGAGCCGGACCCAGGAGCGCCTCGACCTCAAGGCCCAGCAGAAGGCCGAGAAGAAGCGGGCGGCGGCGGAAGCGGCGCGCAAGGAGCGGCTGCGGCCGAAGTTCGCCCTTCCGGTCTCACAGCACGGACTCAGCGCGTACTACGGACAGTCCGGCATCAACTGGATGTCCCTGCACACCGGGGTCGACTTCCCGGTGTCGTACGGGACTCCGGTGAAGGCGGCGACCGACGGAACCGTACGGACGCAGTGGAACAGCGCCTACGGGAACATGATCATCCTGACCGCCAAGGACGGTACGGAGACGTGGTACTGCCACCTCTCCACGTACAAGGTCGCCTCGGGTACGACGGTGAAGGCCGGGGAAGTGATCGCGTACTCCGGCAATTCGGGCAACTCAACTGGCCCGCACCTGCACTTCGAAGTACGTCTCGGGGGCGGCTCGGCGACCGACCCGCTGCCCTGGCTCCGCAGCCACGGGCTCGACCCGGCGTAATACGCGCCCCGCCGCGCCGCCGCGAGGAAAGAAGCGGCCCCGGGCCGGGCTCCCGCTGAGCAGGGGCCCGGCTCACGTGCTCCAGCTGTCTACAGCTTCTCCACCAGCACGTGCTCCAACTGTCTACAACTCCTCCACCAGCACGTGCTCCAACTGTCTACAGCTCCTCCACCGGCACGTATTCCAGCTGTCTACAGCTTCTCCACCGGGGCGTACCGCAGCAGCAAGCGCTTCGGCTTGGTGTCGCCGAAGTCGATCATCGCCTCGGCGTTCGAGCCCGTGCCCTTCACGGCGACGACCGTGCCCAGGCCGAACTGGTCGTGGGTGACGCGGTCGCCGACGACCAGGGAGACGACCTGCTTCTCGGTGGCGCGGCGCGTCGCGAAGCCGGAGGCGCCCGCGGCGGACGAGCGGGAGCGGGAGGACGACAAGGAGGCCGCGATCCCCGAGGCCGGGCCGGAGGACACCGAAGCCGGGCCGGAGGACATCGGGGCCGCGGGCGTGCCCGTGCGCTTCCAGTCCACGTGCGGGGCCGGGATCTCCTCCAGGAAGCGGGACGGCGGATTGTACGAGGGCTGGCCCCAGGCACTGCGCAGGGCCGAGCGGGTCAGGTAGAGCCGTTCACGCGCGCGCGTGATGCCCACGTACGCGAGACGCCGCTCCTCCTCCAGTTCCTTGGTCTGGCCGAGGGCGCGCATGTGCGGGAAGACGCCGTCCTCCATGCCGGTGAGGAAGACGACCGGGAACTCCAGGCCCTTGGCGGTGTGGAGGGTCATCAGCGTGATGACGCCCGAGCCCTCCTCGCCCTCCTCCTCGTCGGGGATCTGGTCGGAGTCGGCGACCAGCGCGACCCGCTCCAGGAAGTCGGACAAGACCACCGACTCGCCCTCACCGCCCTCACCGCTCTCACCGCTCTCACCGCGCTCACCGCGTTCCTGCTCGAACTCCAGGGCCACGGCCGCGAGTTCCTGGAGGTTCTCGATGCGGGTCTCGTCCTGGGGGTCGGTCGAGGCCTGCAACTCGGCCAGGTAGCCGGTGCGTTCGAGGATCGCTTCCAGGACCGTGGCCGGGCTCGCGCCCGAGTCGACGATCGTGCGCAGGTCCTCCATGAGCGTGTTGAACCGCTTGACGGCGTTCGTGGAGCGCGCCGCCATGCCGTACGCCTCGTCCACACGCCGCAGAGCCTGGGAGAAGCTGATCTTCTCGCGCTGGGCAAGGGCGTCGATCATCGCCTCCGCGCGCTCGCCGATGCCTCGCTTGGGGACATTCAGGATGCGGCGCAGCGGAACCGAGTCCTCCGGGTTGGCCAGGACCCTGAGGTACGCCAGGACGTCCCGGACTTCCTTGCGCTCGTAGAAACGGACACCGCCGACGACCTTGTAGGGCAGGCCGACGCGGATGAAGACCTCTTCGAAGACACGGGACTGGGCGTTGGTGCGGTAGAAGACGGCGACGTCTCCCGCCTTCGCCTCGCCGGCGTCCGTCAGCCGGTCTATCTCGTCGGCGACGAACTGGGCCTCGTCGTGCTCGGTGTCGGCGACGTAGCCGGTGATCTGTGCGCCCGCGCCCGCGTTGGTCCACAGGTTCTTGGGGCGGCGGGACTCGTTGCGCTCGATGACCGCGTTGGCCGCGCTCAGAATCGTCTGGGTGGAGCGGTAGTTCTGCTCCAGCAGGATGGTCGTCGCCTCCGCGTAGTCCTCCTCGAACTGGAGGATGTTGCGGATGGTGGCGCCACGGAAAGCGTAGATCGACTGGTCGGCGTCGCCCACGACACACAACTCGGCGGGCGGCACGGCGTGCTCGCCGGGCAGTACGGCGTGCTCGCCAGGCGATACGGCGGCGGGGTGCCCGGTGGGCGGTACGGCGGCGGGGTGCTCGGTGGTGCCGACGAGTTCCCGTACGAGGGCGTACTGCGCGTGGTTGGTGTCCTGGTACTCGTCGACGAGGACGTGGCGGAAGCGGCGGCGGTAGTGCTCGGCGACGTCCGGGAACGCGCGGAGCAGGTTGACCGTCGTCATGATCAGGTCGTCGAAGTCGAGGGCGTTGGCCTCGCGGAGGCGGGACTGGTAGAGGGCGTACGCCTGGGCGAGGGTCTTCTCGAAGCGGTCGGCGGCCTGGGCTGCGAAGTCCTCCTCGTCGATCAGCTCGTTCTTCAGGTTCGAGATCTTGGCGCTGAAGGCTTTGGGCGGGAAGTGCTTGGGGTCGAGGTCCAGATCGCGGCAGACCAGGGCCATCAGGCGCTTGCTGTCGGCCGCGTCGTAGATCGAGAAGGAGGACGTGAAGCCCAGCTTCTTGCTCTCCCGCCGCAGGATCCGTACGCACGCGCTGTGGAACGTCATCACCCACATCGCGTGCGCCCGCGGGCCGACGAGCTGCTCGACGCGCTCCTTCATCTCGCCCGCGGCCTTGTTGGTGAACGTGATCGCGAGGATCTGGCCTGGGTGGACGTGCCGCTCGCCGAGCAGGTACGCGATGCGGTGCGTGAGCACACGGGTCTTGCCCGAGCCGGCGCCGGCCACGATGAGCAGGGGGGAGCCACAGTGGACGACAGCCGCGCGCTGGTTCTCGTTCAGCCCCTCCAGGAGCGCGGCCGGGTCCACGGCGGGACGCGGGGCGCCGTCGCGGTAGTAGGCGTCCCGGTCCGGCGGCATGTCGAACCTGCCGCCGAACAGATCGTCCGGAACCGGCTCCGGTACGTACTCGTCCTCGGGGGTGGCGGGGGCTCGTCCTCGTGGGCCCGCGAGGCCTTGAGGTCCGCCAGGAAGCTGTCGTCAAAGAGGCTGCTCATCGCTCTCCGAGTCTAGGCCGCCCCACCGACAGCCAGGGACTGCCCCGGAAACCCGCTCCCGGAAACCCGCTCCCGGAAATCGGCGGCATCGCTTCGGCACCACTTCGGCACCGCTTCTCACGGGGCCCCGAGGGACCCCAACCCCCGCATATACGCGCCCCCTGCATATAGGCCCCATACGCCCCCATAGCACCGCCGCACCCCCCGCTGGCTCGAAACCGCCGCATCGGTCATCGCTCTGCGTGAAGTTGGCGGCTCCAGGAAGGGAGCATGGTCACATACGGTCACTCAGTGATCCGCTTGTGCCAGTTCCGTACAGGGCGTTACCGAACGGACACATCCAGGTCTAGCGTCCTGACCCAGGTGCCCGGCTCCCCACCGCCGCCCGGGTCAGGGGCGGCTGTCGGATACCTCCGCCGAGAAGGTCCGGCGGCGGTCGGCTTCCCCTGGGCGGGCCGTCGCCGGACGCGCGACCGTCGGCCTCCACGGCCTCCACGGCTTTCGGGCCCGGGGCGGTCACGGTCGCACGAGTCGTACAAGTCGCATGAGTCGCATGAGTCGCATGAGTCGTACGAACCGTACGGAAGGACGTGAAGTCCAGGTGGCAGCGCACCGCAAGCCCAGGCAGCGCCCGCTCAACGGCAACACCGCACGCACCGCACGCACCGCACGCACCGCCGCCACGATCGCCCTGGCGGGCGCGGCGAGCGCGACCGGCTTTGACGGGACCGGGCACGCCGCACCGCAGCTCACACCGGATCAGGTCAAGGCGAAAGTGAACACGTTGTACGAGGAGGCGGAGGTCTCCACCGAGAAGTACAACGGGGCGAAGGAGAGGGCCGACCAGGCACAGGAGCGGCTGGAGGACCTGCGGGACGAAGCGGCACGCAGGACGGAGAGGCTCAACTCCGCGCGGGAGAAGCTGGGTTCGATGGCGACGGCGCAGTACCGCGCAGGCGGCATCGACCCCGCGGTGCGGCTCGCGCTGAGCGACGACCCGGACGCGTACCTGGAGGGTACGGCGCTCGCCGAAAGGATCGGCAGCCACCAGGCGTCGGATGTGGCGCGGGTACGGCGGCAGTTGCGGGAGATCGAGCAGCTGCGCGGCGCCGCGCGCATCGAACTGTCCCAGCTCACATCCCGGCAGACGGACCTGAAACGGCACAAGCGGACGATCACCGGGAAGCTGGGCGAGGCGAGGCGCCTGCTCGCGCGGCTGTCGGAGTCCGAGCAGGCGCGGCCGAACGCGACAGGAGGCGCGGGACACGCGTCGGGCTCCCCGGGGTCCTCCGCCTCCGCCCGGCACCTGGGACCGCTCCCGGCTGCCTCCTCCACCGCCCAGGCACCCAACTCCCGGGCGGCGACGGCCCTCTCGTACGCGTACGGCAAGCTCGGCAGCCCGTACGTGTGGGGCGCGACCGGTCCCGACGCCTTCGACTGCTCGGGGCTGGCCCAGGCGGCGTACCGCGCGGCGGGGGTCTCGCTGCCCCGGACGACGTATGCGCAGATCGACGCGGGCCGACGCGTCGCACGGTCCCAACTCCTGCCGGGTGACCTGGTGTTCTTCTACTCCGGGGTCAGCCATGTGGGCATCTACGTGGGCAACGGGCAGATGATCCACGCCCCTCGCCCCGGCGCACCGGTACGGGTCGCGCCACTCGACGAGATGCCGTTCGCGGGGGCCACGCGGGTGGTGTGAGCTCTCGCGCCCGGCGTCAGACGCGTTGTGTCAGGCGCGTTGCGGTGCGCGGAGTGAGGCACGCACCTGAGCGGCCCGAGCGCGCACTGCCCCAGGCCGCATCCCAGCCGGTTCTTGGGGCGCCTCGCGGTCCCTGCGACGGCATGCCCGGCAGAGGCCGCCGGGCAGGGCTTCCGGGCGGCCGGGGACACCGCAGTCGGTGCACTCCATGAGGGTGCGGCGTGTGCGGGGCTCAGGAGCGGCGGGCCGCTCGGGAGGCAACTTGTCGACAAGCCTGCGGTGGACGAAGGCGCGAGGTGAGTAGACCTGCTCGGGGAGGCCGGCGACGAGGGCCTGCGTGAGGTGATCGGGGGCGGATCCGCGGGCAAGCCAGTCGGCGGCCAGTTGCTCCAAGGCGGCGCAGTCGGCGGAGGAGAGGGCCAGGCGCGGTTCGTGGAGGCCGAGTTGGGCGAGGGTGGTGTAGGCGGTGGAGGGGTGGGGGTCTCCGGGCGAGTGTGACGGTTTGGGCTGGGGTGTCACATCGCTGGGTGCGGCCTCGGGCGTGGCGGTGCGTGGCGTCTCGGTGAGTGGCGGGGCAGTGGGTGGCGGGGTGGTGCGTGGCGTCTCGGTGGGTAGCGCGGCGGTGGGTAGCGCGGCGGTGCGTGGTTCGGGTGGCACGTCACCGTCGAGGAAGCGGGCCCACCATTCGTTGTCCCGTGCGGTACGGGACCAGTAGGTGCGGAAGACCCAGCGGGTCCCGTTCTCGCCGTCACCTGGCTCGATACGACGGCGTACGCGCCGCAGGTGCCCGGCCCTGCCGAGTTCGTTGAGCGCGGAGCGGACGGCCTGCTGGCCGTAGAGGGGCTGGGCCTTGGCGAGGGTCTTGGCGTCCATGGCCGCGTTTTCGCAGAGCTGGTCGAGGAGACTCGCGAGGTATGCCTCACGGGCGGGGAGGTGGTCGAAGTCGCCATGCCGGGGAGGCAGTTGGTCCGGGGCCGAGCGCTTGCCGTATCCGGGCTTGGCCATGGGATGGGCTGCGGGTGCGGGCAGGGTAGCGCTAGAGTTTTCGTAAGCCACGAGATCGTTCCTGGGTTTTCGATCTTGGGGTGAGACCCCGGCGGGTGTTGCTAACACCCGACCGGGGTTGTTTCGTTGTCGCGAACGCTAGACCGTCGCGACGGCGCGTCGCAAGCCGATCACGAAAAGTCATGTGGGCTGAGGCGGGCGGCGGTTGAGGCACAGGGAGGGTGGGAGGGAGGGTTGAGTCTTTCCGCCCATTCCTTGGAAAAGGAGCTCGGATCCCGGGGCCCGAAGCCCGGGGCTCAAGCCCCGACGCTCACACCTCGCGCGCGTACGCGACGAAGGCGGTCCAGGCTGCTGCGGGGATCGCGAAGCGGGGGTTACGAGCTCCGAGCTTCGAGTCACGGAGGTGGACGGTGTGGGGGCAGGCGGCGAGTTCGAGGCAGGCGCCACCCTGGGAGTCGCTGTGGCTGGACTTGCGCCAGGGGTAGGCGACTTCAAGGCATTCACCGCCTCCACTACTGCTATAGCTGGACTTGAACCACACCAACTCGGCGCTCACAGCTCCTCCGCCAATTTTGCTATAAACCGGGCCGACTCATCGGGAGTAAGAGCCTGCCGAAGGATCATGGCATGTCGCTGAACGATGGCGCTGACCTTATCGGCGTCTGCGTATAGCATTCCGGTCTCCTGCCCTTCCTCGAAGACCAGCAGCTCGTGCTCGGGGGTCTCCAACAGCACAAAGGGACCGTCCACGCCGGGACCAGCACCCACGAACGGCAGCGCCTGGATGGTCACGTTACGCGCTTCGTCTGCCGCCACCAACCGGAGCAGCTGCCGTCTGTGTGCTTCCTCGCCTCCCACCGGGTTCCTCAGCGCAGCCTCGCCGATCACGAAACTGAACGCCTTGGTTCGTTGGTCCAGCAGCGCCTGCCGTTCCAACCGCCCAGCGACTCGTTCCTCGATCGTCTCGTCATCGAGCGGGGGCAGGTACGCGTTGAGTAGCGCCCGCATGGTGTCCTCGGTTTGCAGCAGGCCAGGAGTGCGAAGGGGCTGATAGGAGCACAGGGAGATCGCCTCAGCCTCGTACCGCATGTAGTCCTCGGCATAAGAGAGGAACTTCTCAGGCTTCAGGTACTCATGGGCCGCGATCAGCTTCCCCTTGGCCCCACACATCTGATCCGCAACCTGCAACAGCCGGAGCGTCGGCCGCCGCCTCCCGCACTCCATCGACTTGACGTACTCGTAGTCGTAGCCAGCCTCATCAGCCAGTCCCTGTCGGCTGACCCCGGCCTCCTCCCGCCACAGCTTGATCTGCCCGCCGCAGTACCGCCAGTTCTGCTGCGCCTGTTGGGACGCCCCAGAAGTCACCGCACCCACCCGCCTCCCACCGACACACCGTGTACAAGCACGCCATGTACCCACTCCGCTACTACCCGAGGCTACGCACCAACCACAAGCCTGATTCCGGTAATTGTCGGAGAATCACACGCAAGGAACGACGCACACATGTCGACGCCGCCCACGGACCCCACTCCCCGTCCCTCCCCCTCCGCTGTCCCCCAGGACATCGAGTGGCGCCTGCCCCGCCACGCCCGCAGCGTGAGCCGGGCCCGAACTCTCCTCCGCGAGCAGGCCACTTCCTGGAAGATCCCGGACGAGGTGACGGAAACAGCGGTACTCCTGCTCAGTGAGCTGATGACGAACGCCTGCCGCCACGCGAAGGTCTCCCCGGGCCGCGAGATCTGGGCCCACTGCGTCCTGGAGGCGGGCCATCTCCGCATCTCGGTGACGGACGCGAACGACACGCTTCCCGCACCCCGCGAGGCCTCACTCGACGACGAGGCGGGCCGGGGTCTGACCCTGGTGGCAGCGCTGGCGGATGATTGGGGCGCGGAGCCTCGTACCTGCGGCATCGGCAAGACGGTCTGGTTCACACTCCGTAGCGATACGTGACGGTCCCCTCTCCGGAACCGTGAATAGATCTTGGAGGTCTCGATGTCGCTCGCCCACAACGACACCAACGGCGAAGCCACGCCGACAGTCAAGCCTCTGGAGCGCGCCAAGGCCTACGACAAGTACTTCGAGATGGCCCAGTTCTGGGACGTTGAGGGAGCCGAACGCATTCACCGGGCCGAGAAAGATGCCGCGCGACAGCGAGTGGCGAGCGAGGCCGTGATCGACACGTACACGAGGGAGGCGTGATGACTGGCGAGCACGTCCGCTGGGAACCGTCCGGCTCTGAGACCGATGACCCGGAGCGCATCGCCATTCGGGAGGCACTGGCCTTCGGCAAGGCCCTCTACGACTGCCCCCGGGCACCCCTCACCAGCCACCCAGCAGCTCAGCAGCTCAGCAGCTCAGCAGCTCAGCGATAGTCGCCCGATCGTTGCCTGCGGCGGTTGCGGAGGGCCGCGTCGATCGAGAAGACCGAGGCGCCGGCGAGGATGAGGGGCACCCAGCAGAACATGTACGGGAGGTCGTTGCCGTAGTAATAGGGCTCGGCGGCCCAGCTGACCGTCAGCCAGAGGCTGAGGGAGATCAGGGCGCCGCCGAGCGCCGCGAGGCGGGTGAAGAGGCCGAGCAGGGCGCCGATGCCGACGGCGAGCTCGCCGAGGGCGATGGCATAGCCGAATCCGACCGGGTTCTTCAGGGCGAGGTCGACGAGGGCCGGGATCGCCGAGGAGTCGCGGACCCCGCGCATCATGTCACCGATCGAACCGGAGCCGGCGTTGGACATGAACGCGCTGTCGGTGAGTTTGTCCAGGCCGGCGTAGATAAAGGTGACGCCGAGGAAAACCCTCAGGGGCAGCAAGGCATAACGGGTGGCGAGGTCCCGCCAGTCTCTGCCCCCGTCAAGGTAGGGGGTATGCGTTTCCGAATGAATACTGTGCGTCATGACTCTCCGCTGCCTCTCGCCGCCGTGCCGTTGACCCCTCAACAGACCATACGTAGGAAAGGGGGGCGCCGCTCAATGATCGTGGCACCGTTTCCCGCGAAGGATTCCTTGGGAGCCTTTCTCAGACTTTCTCACAGGCGCTTGCGCGTAGCTTCAGGCGGCTCTGGTCCCACATCTCCCACATCGGTCCCCCATCGGCTCACGTTCCCCGGCCGTCGCCCAAGAAGAGGATGTCGGGTATCGGCGCCAGACTCGGTCGTATGAACAGTCGTATGGACCCGAACTGGGCGGCCTTCAGCACCGCCGAACCCGATCTCGCCAAAACCGTCGAGGAGCGCTTCGGCGCCTTCACGCACCACATTCTCGCGACCCTCCGCAAGGACGGTTCGCCGCGCACGAGCGGGCTCGAAGTCCGTTTCCTGTACGGGGAGCTGTGGTTCGGCATGATGCCGGACTCACTCAAGGCGCTCGATCTGCGGCGCGATCCACGGTTCGCGCTCCAGGCGAACCCTGGTTCGGGCACGGACATGGCCGGCGGTGATGTACGGATCAGCGGGCGGGCCATCGAGGTCGACAATCCGGAGACGAAGGCCCGCTACACGCGAGAGGTGGAACCGCCGGAGCCGTTCCACCTCTTCCGCACCGAGCTGACGGAGGTCGTACGGACCTACGTCGAGGACGACAGGTATCTGGTCGTCGAGGTCTGGAAGCCCGGAGAGCCGGTGCGCACTCTCAAGCGGACATGAGTGTGAGTGTTACTCCCACTCAATCGTCCCCGGGGGCTTGCTCGTCACGTCGAGAACGACTCGGTTGACGTCGGCGACCTCGTTCGTGATCCGTGTGGAGATCCGGGCGAGGACGTCGTACGGCAGTCGCGACCAGTCGGCGGTCATCGCGTCCTCGCTCGACACCGGGCGGAGGACGATCGGGTGGCCGTAGGTACGGCCGTCGCCCTGGACGCCGACGCTGCGCACGTCCGCGAGCAGGACCACCGGGCACTGCCAGATGTCGCGGTCGAGGCCGGCGGCCGTCAGCTCCTCGCGGGCGATGGCGTCGGCCTCGCGGAGCAGGTCGAGCCGCTCCTTGGTGACCTCGCCGACGATACGGATGCCGAGGCCCGGGCCGGGGAACGGCTGGCGCTGGACGATCTCGTCGGGCAGGCCGAGCTCCTGGCCGACCATCCGGACCTCGTCCTTGAACAGCTTGCGCAGCGGCTCGATGAGCTGGAACTCGAGGTCCTCGGGCAGGCCGCCCACGTTGTGGTGGGACTTGATGTTGGCCGTGCCGGTGCCGCCACCGGACTCGACCACGTCGGGGTAGAGGGTGCCCTGGACGAGGAACTCGACGGCTGGTCACCGGGCAGCCTCGGCGATGATCTCGGCCTGCGCCTGCTCGAAGACCCGGATGAACTCGCGGCCGATGATCTTCCGCTTCTCCTCGGGGTCGGTGACCCCGGCGAGCGCCTTGAGGAAGCGCTCCTCGGCGTCGACGACCTTCAGCTGCACGCCGGTGGCCGCGACGAAGTCCTTCTCGACCTGCTCGGTCTCGCCCTTGCGCATCAGGCCGTGGTCGACGTACACGCAGGTCAGCTGGGAGCCGATGGCCTTCTGGACGAGGGCGGCGGCGACGGCGGAGTCCACGCCGCCGGAGAGTCCGCAGATGGCGCGCTTGCTGCCGACCTGCTCGCGGATGGCGGCGACCTGCTCCTCGATGACGTTGCCGGTGGTCCAGGAGGGGGCGAGGCCCGCGCCCCGGTAGAGGAAGTGCTCCAGGACCTGCTGGCCGTGCGTGGAGTGCATCACCTCGGGGTGGTACTGGACGCCGTACAGCTTCTTCTCGTCGTTCTCGAAGGCCGCGACCGGGACGACGTCCGTGGAGGCGGTGACGGTGAAGCCCTCGGGGGCGGCGCCGCACGCGTCGCCGTGGGACATCCACACCGACTGCTCGTCCGGGGTGCCCTCGAAGAGGGTGGAGCCGGACTTGGTGACGTGCAGGGGCGTACGGCCGTACTCGCGCGCGCCCGTGTTGTCGACTGTGCCGCCGAGCGTCCGGCGCCATCAGCTGGAAGCCGTAGCACATGCCGAAGACGGGGACGCCGGCCTCGAAGAGCGCGCGGTCCAGACGGTGGGAGCGCCCTCCGCGTACACCGACGAAGGGCCGCCGGAGAGGATGATCGCCGCCGGGTTCTTGGCGAGCATCTCGGCCACCGGCATGGTGCTCGGCACGATCTCGCTGTAGACCCGGGCCTCGCGGACTCGGCGGGCGATGAGCTGGGCGTACTGCGCGCCGAAGTCGACGACCAGGACGGTGTCGGGGTGAGCGGCAGCGGGGGTCGCTGATGACACGGGGTGCCTTCCGGCGGTGGGCGGGGGTCTGTGGTTGCCGATTCTACCGGGGCGCCGATCGGGGGGAACTTCAATCCCGCCGATCCCGCCGATCCCGCCCATCCCGCCCATCCCGCCCATCCCCCCATGCTGCGGGTCCCCCCAGCGCTGCGGATCCCCCCGACGCTGGCGGCTCTTGGGCAGGGCCGTGCGGCCCATCGCTGCCGCGAGCTTGCGCAGGCGTCGCCAGTCCATGGGCGGCCTGGTCTCCGGGACGCCGGGACGGTCGGCGGGGACCCGTACGCGCAGGGCCCCGGGTTCGATCCGGCACCGTACGGGCGTGGGCAGGACCAGGGCCTCACCGTCGATGCCCACCTCGATCTCGGGCCGGTCGGCGGCGACGAGGACCTCGTGGGCGGTGAGGAGGGTGAGCCCGGGGGCACTGGGCCCGAGCAGGAGGGCCGCGGCCTCGGCGGCGTTGTCGACCTTGATGCCGAGCATTCCCAGTACGCCGGAGTCGAGCCGTTCGCGGCGGCCGAGGCCGACCAGGTCGTCGCTGCGGTAGGGGTTGTTGCTCACCAGCACGGCCTGGGGTGCCTCGATGACGGTTCCCCGGGCGCGGGCGACGAGCCTGGGCCCCCGCTGGTGCGTGAGCAGCTCGGGCAGCAGCTCCAGCGTCGTACGGACCTTTTCGTCGCGGTACTCCGGACTCCGCACGACTGCGGCATAGGCGCCGAAGGAGACGTTGTTGACGAAGGGGTGGGTGTCGGCGAAGCCGAGGTCGACGCGGAGTTCGACGCCCCTGTCGGTGAGCGCGTCGAGGCAGGCGGACGGGATCGTCGCGGTCCAGGCCGAGGTCCATGGCGAAGTGGTTGCGGGTGCCGGCGGAGATGACGAGGAAGGGGATGTCGTGTTCGGCGGCGACGGCGGCGACCAGCGCCTGCGTGCCGTCCCCGCCGGCGACTCCGAGCAGATCGGCCCCGCCCGTGACGGCGTCCCGGGCGAGCGCGACGACGTCCTCCTGCCGTGCCGGATCGAGCAGATGGACGTGCGCGCCCAGCCCCTCGGCCTTCTCCTTCAGCGCGAACCGCTCGACCTTCCCGCCCCCCGACCGCGGGTTCATGATCAGGAACGGGCGTGCCGGGACGGGCGTGCGGTACTCCCGTACCCGCACGTGGTGCGACCTGGTGGTGCTGAGCGCGAACTTCCCCGCCCAGACGGCGAGCCCCCACAACACCAGGGACACGACGACGACCCACAGCAGGTTGGCGGCGGCGAACAACACGGTGACGGTGACGGGGGCGACGACCGCGAGCACCGCGGCAGCGACGCGGACCACGCCCCTGCGGGTCAGCACCCACCACAGCCCGGCGAGCGTGACGCCCACACCGAGCAGCCCGCCCGCGACGAGCAGGAGACTCGCGGCTGGCGCGACACCCACGGGCAGCAGTACGGCGAAGACGGCGGCCCCGAGCGAGAGGCGCGCGGCCCAGCGCTGGGTGGCGTGAGCGCGTTCGTCAACGTACATGGGGGCGCACCTCGGAGCGGGTGGGGATCGTCATGCCGCTCTGGGGCTTCCAGCTCTGGGGCTGCCCGCTCTGGGGCTTCCAGCAGCGCAGCACCATGTCGAATCGCTTCCGTGTGGTGGCCCAGTCCTCCACCGGCCCGGACATGTAGAGGGCGTACTCGACTCCGTCGCGGGCGATGTACGTCTCCACGATGGCTCGCTCTCGATTCGGCCCCGGCCGGTCCGGGTCCCTCGCCGGCGCGGTCCACGTGTAGTCCCACAGGGAGGCCCTGCGGTCACGGTAGGTGTCGACCCGCAGGGTCACCCGGTCGTAGTCGACCAGCTGCTCCCTGAGCTGCTCTTCCAGGTCGAGCTGGTGCGCGTACGGGTCGTTGAAGTCCGGTGCGCGGTCGATGGCGATGCGGAGCAGGTGCTTGCCGCCGTCGGGGGTGTAGTCGATCTGCTTGAGGTCGCCCTGATCACTGAAGAGCTGCCGCTTCCAGCCCTTGGGCAGGGAGAGACCGAAGCCTTCGGGGTCGGTGACGGTGACCCAGTTGTCGGGGACGGAGTCCTCTGGACCCGGGCTGCGCTTGCTCGTCTTCGTGGGAGTGGGCTTTGGGGGAGTGCGCTTTGTGGGAGTGGGTTTCGTGGCACTGGGCGATACCGACAGGTTGCCGTCCTGCTGCCGCTCCCCGTCCCACTGCTGGAGCACCACCGCCGTACCTCCGCCGACGATCGCGGCGAAAGCGACCACGAGGGCCAGGGTGCGCAGACGGCGCCTCCGTGACGGTGCGGCGGCGGTGGGCGGGCGGTGCTCCGGTGCGGTCGTCGTCACGCCGGTCACTGGAGGGTACGGCGCACCTGGGGTGCCCGGCCCATGAAGGGCCGCGTCAAGGGGCGTGTCAAGGGGCGCGTCGGCGTGCACCCGCGGGCGGATGCCCGCATGCCGCGTCGGCATGTACGCCCGCGCCACACGCGGCTGCCGCCCCTCCGCGGCCTCGGCGAGCATGTGCTCGGCCTCCGCCGCGCCGGGCCGGTTGGCGGGATCCTTGCGCAGCAGTGCCGTGATCACCGGGCCGAGCGGACCGGCGTGCTCGGGTTCGGCGGGCTCCTCCTCGACCACGGCCTGCATGGTGACGAGCGGAGTGGTGCGCCGGAACGGCGATCTCCCCTCCACCGCCGTGTACAGCGTGGCCCCCAGCGCCCACAGGTCGGAGGCGGGTCCGGGGTCGTGGCCGCGCACCCGCTCGGGTGCGATGTAGTCGACGGAGCCGACGATCTCCCCGGTCTTCGTGATCGTCGTGTCGCCCTCGACCTGCGCGATCCCGAAGTCGGTCAACAGCACCCGCCCGTCTTCGGCGAGCAGCACGTTCCCCGGCTTCACATCGCGGTGCAGCACTCCGGCCTCGTGCGCCGCACGCAAGGCGCGCAGCACCCACAGCCCGATCCGCGCCGCTTCCCGCGACTCGACGCGCCCCCGTTCCTTGACGGCGTCGGCAAGCGAGGCGCCCTCGACCAGCTCCATCACGATCCAGGGCCGGTTGTCGTGGTCGAGTACGTCGTGCACGGTGACGACAGCCGCGTGGTTGATCCGCGCGGCCGCTCGCGCCTCGGCGTCGGTCCGGGCGAACAGCCTGACCCGCTCACTCTCCGTGACGTACAGTGCGGCCGTCAGCTCCTTGATCGCGACTTCCCGGTGCAGTATCTCGTCACGCGCACGCCACACACGACCCATGCCACCGCTGCCGAGCGTGTCGACGAGCCGGTAGCGGTCCGCGAGAAGCTGGCCCTGCATCTGGTTCACGTTGCCCCGCAATGGTCTTGACCGCAGTCAGAGTAAAGAGTGACTCCCGCACAAGGAACGGCCGGGGTCCCCCCCGAGACCTCAGTGTGACGGTTCTCGCTTCCAGCGAGGACGGGAACCCTCGCTGGAACTGGGGCATGTCGGGTCACCCTTCGAATCAGTACGGCGTGGGGGCCCGGGTCAGTACGGCGTAAGGGCTCGGACTGGTACGGCATAAGTACGGCGCAAGGGCCCGGAGCGGTACGGCGCAAGGGCCCGGAGCGGTACGGCATAAAGGCCCGGACCAGTACGGCCCAAGAGCCCGGACCAGTACGGCCCAAGAGCCCGCTCAGCGGTCGCTGTCCCGCGGGGCTCCGGCTCAGCCCGCGCGGGGCTCCGGCTCAGCCCGTCACCTGGTATGTCGCCGACGCCTGCTCGTACAGCCGTGTCACCTCGTCGCGTTCAGCCTCCGGGCCGCGCACCTGCACCACGTGGTACCGCCCGTCGATGAGGATCGCGAGGTTCCGTACGAAGATCTCGCGCCCTGCGGAGTCCTGCCAGGTGAACTGCCCCTCGGCCATGGTCCGCCCGCCGACCTCGATGAGCCGCATCCCGCTGGAGGTGGCCCAGGTCGAGTCACGGAACGGCTGCAGCTCACGCTCGTCCTCCCGCTGGTAGGCCAGCGGATCGCTGTCGTACGTGGCCGTGCTGTCGCGGCCGGGTACGACGATGAGTTCGAACTTCCCCTGTGCGTACACGACTTGGCCGTGCCTGTTCTTGGGCGTGCGGGCCCAGCCGCTCGCGACGGCGATCTGGAAGCCCTCGGAGTCCTTCCGCAGGGTGAACCCCCGAGCGACCTCCGGGTCGCTGCTCTGCCCCTGGGCCGAACTGGATAATTCGGGCGGATTTTTGTCGCCGCCGCTGCCGCCATCGCCGTCGTCGCCATCGCTGTCGTCGCCGCCCTCGTCGTCGGGCGAGGTCCGGCCGGGGTGCGACTCGCTGTCAGCCTCCGGCGCGGAGTTGGCATCCCCGGCAGCACCAGCCCGTCCGATCCGTCCTGCCTGTCCCGCCTGTCCTGCCTGTCCGGTCTCGGGGCGGCTGCCCCTGCTGCTGCCGTCACTCGGCTCGGCTTCCGGCATGAACAGCATGGCGTACGCGACCGCCCCGGCCAGCACGAGCAGGATCAGCAGGATCAGGTTCCGGCCCAGGCTGCGCGGCTTCGGCGGCTTCTCCTGCTTGGCGCGCCGATGGCGGGCGTGCGCGGCCGGGCAGCCGGCGCGGCGCCTGCGGACGAGCTCGTCCCGGCGCCGCACGATCGGCAGCCGCTCGGCTCCGCGAGCGGTGCCGCTCGTACCTGCTACCCCGCCCTCCGGCTCGGGCGCCGAACGGACAAGCGAACGCAACCAGCCGCGCAGCTCCTCGAAGTCCAGCCGCTCGGTGGGGTCCTGGCGCAGCAGCGACTCCACGACCGGCCGCAGCGGCCCGCACTCCTCCGCGAACGCGGGCGGCTCCGAGCACACCATCCGCACCAGCTCGGCGGTGTTCTCCTCGGGGTAGGGCGCGTGCCCCTGCACCGCCCGGAACAGCAGTGCCCCGAGCGCCCACAGGTCGGTCGCCGGCCCGATCGGCGCTGCCAACTGCCAGTTCTCGTGCACCGGTCCGGCCTGCTCGGGCGCCCACCGCTCGGTGACAGGCCCGACAACCGCCATCCGCGCCTGCCGCGCCCGCTCCGCGGCCAGCGCGGTGGCGGGCCCCCGCCGGGAGGCAGCGGCAGGCACCGGGGGACCCCAGCAACCGGTCGGACCGTGGTTCGCGGGCACGCCGCTGCCGTACGGGCTGCCAGTCGGCGAGCCACTGCCGCACGGGCTGCTCGTCGGGGACCCGCTGCCGTACGGAGGGCTCGCAGGCGCGCCGCTGCCGAGGTCCCCGTCAGGGTCCGACCCTCCGGGCGCGCCCTCGCCCTCGAACTCCCGCACTGGCACGGGGTCGTACCCACAGAGCGCCTCCTGGGCCGCGCCGGCCGCCAGGCCCGTGAGGATCACACGCCCGTCGTCGCATAGCAGCACGGTGCGCGCGGTGATGTTCCGGTGCACCCAGCCGTGAGCGTGCAGCACACGCAGCGCGGTGAGGACGTCGGCGGCGACCTCGGCCGCCCGGTGCGGCGTCAGCGGCTTCTCGGCGAGCAGCGCCGCCAGCGGCCTCGCGGGCACCAACTCGCTCGCTACCCACAGCGACCCGCCCTCGGCGAACACGTCGAAGACCTGGTCGAGCCGCGGGTGGTCGGGGATCTGCGCGGCTGCCTGCGCGGCCTCGATCGCCCGGCGCACGGCCGGGTCCGTGGGCCGACGCGTGATCCGCGCGGTGCCCCGGCGCGCCCCGCCGTCCCGGGCGGCATACCCCTCGGGCAGTCCGTCCGCGTCGAGCGCCTCCCCCTCGATGACCTCGGGTAACGGCACCTGCCGTACGAGGACTTCCTGCCCGCTGTATGTGTCGAAGGCCCGGGTCTCGGCAAGTTCGAACTCGTCCGACGGCGACAGCGGCAGGCGGTAACGGTCGGCGAGTACCCGTCCCGCATAGTCGTCCACGAAGCCTCCCCCGGCCACCTGGTCGGTCAATTCCGCTCGCGCCACGTTCCGTTCCGTTCCGCACTGGATGCGTACAGTCCGCAATCGCTCACGATACGTGCCGGAGGCAACCCGCAGGGAGAGGATTCAAGATCTCGCCCGCCTTTCCCCGCGTCTCGCCTCTCCCCGCGTCTCGGACTTCCCTCAGGGCTTCGGCTGGAACGTCTTCGTGAACGTCCGCCATGTGTCCCTGCGCAGCTCGCTGCCCCACTCGGACGCCTTGGCGGTGTACATCAACGCATACCCCTGCCGCGAGTTGACGACGAACCCCCGGTCAATCGTCCGGTACTTCATGCCCCTCTCCACATAGGTGAACTCCCAGTCGGCCGTCTTCCAGCCACGGAAGCTCACCTCCTCAATCCGGATCTTCCGGTACTGCGAGCGCACCATGTAGCGCTCCTGGTTCTTCCAGTCCGCCACCGGGTCCCCCCGGGGCGTGGTCGTCCAGGCAACCAGCAGCTTCTGCCTCCCAGGTCCGGTGAACCGGGCACCCGTGGCACCCGTCGACCGGTACTTCCACCCCTTCGGCAGCCCGATCGAGAATCTCTGCGAGCTCTTGTACGTCGACTCCGCGATGCCGTCCGAACCTGAAGCGCCCCCACCGCTCCCACCGCTCCCGGAACCGCTCGACGCGCCCGGCACATTGCTCGCGGGCGCGTCCGAGCCCGGGGCCGACTCGGTCTTGTCGTTCTCCGTACGGGTGTCGGAACCCTTGTCCTCGCCGCTGCTCGCGCTCCCCCCGCTGGACGCGGCGGACTTGGTGTCCGTGCCCTGGGAATCCGGCTCGCCGTCGCCACCGAAGGCCAGCGTGAGCACGATCCCGAGCACGGCCACCGCCACGGCCACCGCGAGAATGGCCAGCGTCCGCCGCGGCACCACATCGGTGAGCGGCGCGCGGGGCACGGGCCGTGGCGGCAGGTCCAGCGGCGGCACTTCCGGCCAGCCCGAAGTCCGGCCCCCGCCCACCGCGCCGACCGCCTTCGTGGCACCGTCCCGCACCTCGGCCTGCCCCCCCGATGCCTCCCTGCCGGACGCCTTACTGCCGGACGCCCTGCTACCGGACGCCTCCCTGCCAGACGCCTTACTGCCGGACGCCTTCCTGCCAGACGCCTTCCTGCCAGACGCCCTACTACCGGATGCCCTGCTACCGGACGCCTCCCTGCCAGATGCGCTGTCCCCGGATTTACCGGTCTGCCCGGACCGCCCCCCGGCCTCGTCGGACAAGGCTGTCCCGGCGGCCTTCTCCTTACCCGACGCGCCCCCGCCCCCGCCTCCAGTTCCGATTCCGGCCCCGGAACCGGAACCGGAGCCGCCCGAACCTCTCTTCTCCGACCGCTCCTCCGGCACCGGCGGCAACGCCACAACCCGCGTCGCTTCCAAGGGCTCCGGCTCGGCCTGCCTGGGCTCGGGCTCGTGAAGGACCTTGTGGAGCAGCGCCTGCGCCCGCGCGTCATCGAGGCGCTTCGCGGGGTCCTTGACGAGCAGCCCGAAGATCACCTCCCGCAGCGGCCCCGCACTCTTCGGCTCGGGGACCGGCTCGGTCATCACGGCGGTCAGCGTCGCGAGGGCCGAGCCCTTGTCGTACGGCGGCACCCCCTCGACCGACGCGTACAAGAGGCCGCCGAGCGACCACAGGTCCGCCGCGGGGCCGGGCTTGTGACCGCGCGCCCGCTCCGGCGAAATGTAGGAGGGGGCACCCACAAGCATGCCGGTCGAGGTGAGGGACGGGTCGCCCTCGACCTGCGCGATGCCGAAGTCGGTGAGCACGACCCGGCCGTCCTCTTTGGAGATCAGTACGTTCGACGGCTTCACGTCGCGGTGCAGGATGCCCTCGCGGTGGGCGGCCCGCAGCACGTCGAGGATCGCGAGGCCCACCTCGGCGGCGCGCTTCGGCACGAGGGTCCCGTCCTCGCGTATGACCTCGGCCAGCGACTTGCCCTCGATGAGCTCCATCACGATCCACGGCCGGTCGTCCTCGTCCACCACGTCGAAGACCGTCACCGCACCGTTGTTACGGATCCGGGCGATCGCCTTGGCCTCCCGCAATGTGCGCGTGATCAGCCGCCGCTTCTCGTCCTCGTCGATGCTCGACGAGAACCGCAACTCCTTGACGGCGACCGTCCGGCCCAGCGTCTCGTCCTTGGCCCGCCACACCGTTCCCATGCCGCCACGGCCGAGGACTTCCCCCAGCCGGTAACGCCCGGCGAGGAGACGTCCACTCTCGCCCTGACGGGATGCCCCGCCCCGCTCCACCTCCGACATGCGTCCCCTCATGTGACCCGCCCCGACAGGGCCTCCATTGTCCCTCACCCGACAACCGCCCCACGCTCAGGGTGTCCCTTGCTCCAGCACCACCGCAGCCGGGGCGACCCCCGCCCCGCGAACCTCGCCGCTCCTCACATGAGCACATGGACAAGGACCTCACCGCACCTCGGCCCCAGGCTGCCCCACGGGCCGCCCGCAGCCTACGCACTGCAGAACGAAAGCCTCACCTCAAGAGGCGGAGACCTCACCTCAACCAGGCACAACCCCCCATAGCGGACACCCGGACCTCTCATGACCCAGCTCAGCCCTGACTCAGCCCTGGCCCAGCTCAGCCCTGGGCAGCCCAGCCCTGACCCAGCTCAGCCCTGTTCGACAGCCTCACCCCGGCCACGGACTGCCTCCCGGACCCCGCCCGCCACCCGCGTCGAGCCGTCCCCCATGATGGGCCGTGACAAGGAGGACCGAGGTGATGCCACGGCGCAGGACGCTACTGGCCGTACCCGCCTTCCTGGCTCTCCTCGGCCTGGGCCCCGCCCTGGTCCCCGCCGGTTCCCAGGCTCATGTCACGCCACTCTCGGACGCGGTCCTTCCGCTCCTGGTCGCCAAGGGCGGTGCTCCCGCTGCCGCCCTCCTCGCTCACGAGGGGGACGGCAGCCGGTTCGCCCATGCCGAGTCCACGAGTGCGCCGTCCGGCGCGACCGAACGGTACGTCGGACCGGCCGGGGCCGCCGTCACCGAGACCGGTCCTCTCCCCACTGGCGCCCCCGCCCGCAGCGGCAGCACCAGAAGAGGCAGCACCAGGGGCGGAAACGCCGCCCAAGCCATCCGCCGCGCCGACCACTTCAGGGCGGGCAGCATCACCAAGACGTTCATCGCCACGGTCGTACTGCAACTGGCCGCCGAACACCGGCTGTCCCTGTCGGACACCGTCGAGGATCACCTGCCTGGCCTGGTGCGCGGCGCGGGCAACGACGGCCGTACCGTTACCCTGCGCGCCCTGCTCACCCACACCAGCGGCCTCGCCGACTACACCGCGGACACCGGGGGAACTGTCCCCGTGACCTCACCTCAGGCCGTACACATCGCACTCACCCACCCTCCGGCCACCCCCGGCCGCTTCTCGTACTCGAATACCAACTACGTCCTGCTCGGCATGGTCATCCAGCAGGTCACCGGCCACACCTACGCCACCGAGGCCGAGCGCCGCCTCATCACTCCCCTCCGTCTGACAGGCACCTCGTTCCCGGGCGCCCGCTCCTCACTGCCGGACCCGCACGGTCGCGCGTACGCCGCCGACGGCTCCGATGTCACCGAGCTCGATCCGCGCATGGCCGGAGCAGCGGGCGAGCTGGTCACCACGCTCACCAACCTGAACCGCTTCTACGCGGCCCTGTTGCGCGGCGACCTGCTTCCGCCCCGCCGACTGCGCGAGATGCTCAACACCCGTGCCGCACATGGCGAGTACGGCATGGGCCTCTATCCCGTGAGACTTCCGTGCGGCACCACGGTGTGGGGGCACGACGGCCGCATCTCCGGCAGCTATGTGCGCACCGCAGCCACCGTCGACGGCCGTCGCGTCCTCACCTTCCGCGTGAACACGGACGCGTCGGCAGACCCCGGACTCGAACCCGCCCTGCTCACCGCCGAGTTCTGCCCCCGCACCCCGTAGAACGGCCGGGTTCCGAGCAAAGATCCCAGATCGGTACACTCGTTCGGGTGAGCTCGGTGGACCCGCACAGAGCCCGCCTACAACGGCACGATGTCCGGCGCCCCCAGCCGCGCCGCGTCCGCCGTCAGGTCGTCCGGCTGACGCTGCGACTCCCGCTCGGCCTCCACCCGCTTCTCGTAGTGCTGCGACCTCGCGCTCGATCTGGTCCTTGTCCCAGCCGAGCACGGGCGCCATCAGCTCCGCGGCCTCACGCGCACTGCGCGTCCCCCGGTCGAACGTCTCGATCGAGATCCGGGTGCGCCGGGTCAGCACGTCGTCCAGGTGCCGCGCCCCCTCGTGCGAGGCCGCGTACACGACCTCGGCCCGCAGATAGTCCTCGGCCGCCGGCAGCGGCTCGCCGAGCGAGGGGTCGGCCGCGATCAGGTCGAGCAGCTCCTCGGCCAGCGCCCCGTACCGGTTCAACAGGTGCTCCACGCGCACCACATGGAGCCCGGTCCGCGCCGCTATCCGCGCCCGCGCGTTCCACAGCGCCCGGTACCCCTCGGCCCCGAGCAGCGGCACGTCCTCGGTGACGCACTCGGCGACGCGCTGGTCGAGCCCGTGCACCGCCTCGTCCACCGCGTCCTTGGCCATCACCCGGTACGTCGTGTACTTGCCGCCCGCCACGACCACGAGCCCCGGCACCGGATGCGCCACGGTGTGCTCGCGCGACAGCTTGCTGGTGGCGTCCGACTCCCCGGCGAGCAGCGGCCGCAGCCCCGCGTACACCCCCTGCACGTCGTCCCGGGTGAGCGGCACCGCCAGCACCGAGTTCACGTGCTCCAGCAGATAGTCGATGTCCGCGCTGGACGCGGCCGGATGCGCCTTGTCCAGGTCCCAGTCGGTGTCCGTGGTGCCGACGATCCAGTGCCGCCCCCACGGGATGACGAACAGCACGGACTTCTCGGTCCGCAGGATCAGCCCGGTCGTCGAGTGGATCCGGTCCTTCGGCACGACCAGATGGATGCCCTTGGACGCCCGTACATGGAACTGCCCCCGCTCGCCCACCATCGCCTGGGTGTCGTCGGTCCACACCCCGGTGGCGTTGACGACCTGCTTGGCGTGGATCTCGTACTCCCCGCCCGCTTCCACGTCCTGCACCCGGGCGCCGACGACCCGCTCGCCCTCGCGCAGGAAGCCGGTCACCCGCGCGCGGTTGGCGACCTTCGCGCCGTACGCCGCGGCCGTGCGCACCAGCGTGGCCACATAGCGGGCGTCGTCCATCTGGGCGTCGTAGTACTGCAGCGCCCCGACCAGCGCGTCCTTCTTCAAGCAGGGCGCGACGCGCAGGGCGTGACGGCGCGTCAGGTGACGGTGCACGGGCAGGCCCCGGCCGTGGCCGCGCGCCATCGACATGCGCGTCGTACAGCGCGACGCCCGAACCCGGCGTACAGCCGCTCCCAGCCCTTGTGCTGCAGCGGGTAGAGGAACGGCACCGGCTTCACCAGGTGCGGTGCCAGCCGCTCCAGCAGCAGCCCGCGCTCCTTCAACGCCTCCCGTACGAGCGCGAAGTCGAGCATCTCCAGATAGCGCAGGCCGCCGTGGATCAGCTTGCTCGACCTGCTGGAGGTGCCCGACGCCCAGTCGCGCGCCTCGACCAGCCCGGTGGACAGGCCCGCGCGTCGCGGCGTCCAGCGCGGTGCCCGCGCCGACCACGCCGGCGCCCACGACCAGCACATCCAGCTCGCGCTCGGCCATGGCCGCCGAGTGACTCGGCGCGCTCCGCCGGTCCCAGTGTCGCTGTCCTCACCGCTGCCTCCCGCTGTTCGTCGCGCTGGCCTCACCTGTCAGGCGGACCCCGTCACACATCCCCATGCCCAGAATTCTGACCGCGTTGCCCGACTTCGGCCACCACCCGCCGCCAGCCTGTGGACAACTCTCCGGAACGCGCGGACGAAATCAGCACCAGCCAATCCCGCAAATCGGTCATATTTACTCCTAGTCTGACATTGCGCTCGCTCGTTCTGTCCACAGGGCTTGCGCTGACTGTCCCGCTTCGGCTATTGGGAAGGACGGCCCACGCCATGCCCGCAGATCTCGCCGTCATCGGACTCGGTCCATCTCGGCCTGCCGCTGGCCCAGGCCGCCGTCGCCGCCGGCATCCCCACGCTCGGCTACGGACCGCCCCCGAGGCCGGCTCCGAGGGCGCTTCCCTCACCCGCCGCCGGACTCCGCCGGATGCTCGCCGCAGGGCTTCCGGCCCACCACCAACCCCGCCGAACTCGGCCGCGTCCGTACCGCCGTCATCTGCGCCCCCACCCCGCCCGGCACCGACGGCACGCTCGACCTCACCCATGTGGCCGACGCCGCCCGCACCCTGGCCGCACAGCTGCGCCCGCACACCACGGTGATCCTGGAGTCCCCCGTGCACCCGGGCACCACGGAGGAGTTCCTGCGCCCGCTCCTCGAAGAGGGCTCCGGGCTGCGCGCGGGCCGCGACTTCCACCTCGCCTACTCACCCAGCCGCGTCGACCCGGGCAACCGCGACTCACGGCCCCGCCAACACCCCCAAGGTCATCGGCGGCCTCACCCCCGCCTGCACCGAGTCGGCCGCCGCCTTCTACGGCCGGCTCACCGACAAGGTGGTACGCGCGCGTGGACCGCGCGAAGCGGAGACCGTGCAGCTCCTGGAGACCAACTACCGTCACGTCAACATCGCCCTCGTCAACGAAATGGCCGTCCTCTGCCACGACTTGGGCGTCGACCTGTGGGACGTCATCCGCTGCGCCGAGACCAAGCCGTTCGGCTTCCAGGCCTTCCGCCCGGGCCCCGGAGTCGGCGGCCACGGCCGTCCCCCAGGACCTCGGCGGGCCGTTCACCCCGCTCCCTGCGGATGGTGGAACTGGCCCAGCAGGTCAACGACCGCATGCCCCAGTACGTCGTCCAGCGCGCCGCCACACTCCTCAACGAGCACGGCAAGTCGGCCCGCGGCGCACGCGTACTCCTCCTCGGCGTCACCTACAAGCCCGACCTCGCCGACCAACAGGGCACCCCCGCCGCGCGAGATCGCCCTCCGCCTGATGGAGCTCGGCGCCTCTGTCAGCTACCACGACCCGTATGTCCCCGCCTGGAGCGTCCTCGACCGCCCCGTCCCCCGCGCCGACTCCCTCTACGAGGCCGCCGCCGACGCCGACCTGACGATCCTCCTCCAGCAGCACCGCACGTACGACCTCCAGGGGCTGTCGGTGAAGGCCCAACTGCTGCTGGACACGCGGGGGGCTACGCCTGCGGGGGCGGCGCATCGGTTGTGAAGGGGGGCGCGTGGGAGTGGTTGAGCCTCTGGGGCTGGTGGCGCGGGGCGGCCCCGCATCGATAGCGTACGAGCGCGGATTCCGCCAGCCCGGCAGCGAGCTCTGGTTACGGATGTCCGCCCCTGTTGTGCTTGGGGGCGGCCGCTCACCATCCGAAAAGCCGCAAGATCCACCTCCTCCGGTGCCGGGCCACCCAGCGGCGGATCCGGTACCGTACAAAAAGGTGGAGCCCACCGCAGAGGGCACTGCGGCAGGCTCCTGAAAGTGATCGGAGTGTCCACCCCTAGTTCTTGTAGGGGTGGCCGCTCACTTTCCGTGGATCCGCAAGATCCACCTCCTCCGGTACTTCACCATCCAAAGACGGATCCGGTCCCAGCGTGTGGGCTTGCGGTGACGGCCCATGGCGCGCCCCCTTCCACGATGCCGCCCAGTGGCCCGGTAGACGGTCCGTTGGGTTTCGGGCCGGGCCCCGAGGGCCGGGGTCCGGAACCTTGTCCTTGGAAGGGGGCGCCGCCAGAGAACTGGGTCGCCGAACACGGACGTTACCGCCCCGATACGGCCGTCAGACGCCTATTCACCCCGAACGCAACCAGGCGCCCCCTGCCGCAAAACGCGCCCCACCAGCGCCACTTGGACACACAAAGGGGCCCGGACCGCGCAGGTCCGGGCCCTCTCGGTGCCGTACGCGTCTACCGCTTGTGCTGCGAGTCCGCCACCGTCACCTCGACCCGCTGGAACTCCTTCAGCTCGCTGTACCCGGTCGTGGCCATCGCCCGCCGCAGCGCGCCGAAGAAGTTCATCGACCCGTCCGGCGTGTGCGAGGGGCCCGTCGAGGACCTCCTCGATCGTGCCGACCGTGCCCAGGTCGACCTTCTTGCCGCGCGGCAGTTCCTCGTTGACGGCCTCCATGCCCCAGTGGTGGCCCTTGCCCGGCGCGTCCGTCGCGCGCGCGAGCGGGGAGCCCATCATCACGGCGTCCGCGCCGCAGGCGATCGCCTTGGGGAGGTCGCCGGACCAGCCGACCCCGCCGTCCGCGATGACGTGCACGTACCGGCCGCCGGACTCGTCCATGTAGTCGCGGCGGGCGGCGGCCACATCGGCGACCGCGGTGGCCATCGGGACCTGGATGCCCAGCACGTTGCGCGTGGTGTGCGCGGCGCCGCCGCCGAAGCCGACGAGGACACCGGCCGCGCCCGTACGCATCAGGTGCAGGGCCGCCGTGTACGTGGCGCAGCCGCCGACGATCACCGGGACGTCCAGCTCGTAGATGAACTGCTTCAGGTTCAGCGGCTCGGTGGCCCCGGAGACATGCTCCGCCGACACCGTCGTACCGCGGATGACGAAGATGTCGACGCCCGCGTCCACGACGGCCTTGGAGAACTGGGCGGTGCGCTGCGGGGAGAGCGCGGCGGCGGTGACCACCCCCGAGTCGCGCACCTCCTTGATGCGCGCGCCGATCAGCTCCTCCTTGATGGGCGCCGCGTAGATCTCCTGGAGGCGGCGGGTCGCGGACTCGGCGGGCAGCCCGGCGATCTCGTCGAGCAGCGGCTGCGGGTCCTCGTACCGCGTCCACAGGCCTTCGAGGTTCAGCACGCCGAGGCCGCCCAGCTCGCCGATGCGGATGGCGGTGGCCGGGGAGACGACCGAGTCCATGGGGGCGGCCAGGAAGGGCAGCTCGAAGCGGTAGGCGTCGATCTGCCAGGCGATCGAGACCTCCTTCGGGTCCCGGGTACGGCGGCTGGGGACGACGGCGATGTCGTCGAAGGCGTACGCCCGGCGGCCGCGCTTGCCGCGCCCGATCTCGATCTCAGTCACGTGAGTGGCCTTTCCCTCTTGCGTTTGCAGCGCTTCCAGTATCCCCGACGCCTACGACAAGGGCGGGCCCGGAGGCACCAGGACCGCCCTGAAACGTGGGGCACGCGTGCGCGTGGAGGCCGATCACGCCGACCGCGCCGACCCGTCCTACTTGCGGCTGTAGTTCGGCGCCTCGACCGTCATCTGGATGTCGTGCGGGTGGCTCTCCTTGAGGCCCGCGGAGGTGATGCGCACGAAACGGCCCCTGTTCTGGATCCGGCACCGTCTGGCCGCCCACGTAGAACATCGACTGGCGCAGACCGCCGACCAGCTGGTGCACGACGAGGCCAGCGGACCGCGGTAGGGCACCTGGCCCTCGATGCCCTCGGGCACGAGCTTGCTCGTCGGAGGCGACTCCCTCCTGGAAGTAGCGGTCCTTGGAGAAGGACTTGCGCTCGCCGCGGGACTGCATGGCCCCCAGCGAGCCCATTCCGCGGTACGACTTGAACTGCTTGCCGTTGATGAAGAGCAGTTCGCCCGGAGACTCCTCACAGCCCGCGAGCAGCGAGCCCAGCATCACCGTGTCGGCGCCGGCGACCAGCGCTTTGCGCGATGTCGCCGGAGTACTGCAGGCCGCCGTCGCCGATGACCGGGATCCCGGCCGCCTTGGCGGCGAGTGAGGCCTCGTAGATGGCGGTCACCTGCGGTACGCCGATGCCGGCGACCACACGGGTCGTACAGATCGAGCCGGGGCCGACACCGACCTTGATGCCGTCGACGCCGGAGTCGATGAGCGCCTGGGCGCCGTCCGGGTGGCGATGTTGCCGCCGATGACGTCGACGCCGTCGCTTCGACTTGATCTTGGCGACCATGTCGCCGACCATTGCCGGGGTGGCCGTGCGCGGTGTCGACGACGAGGAAGTCGACGCCGGCCTCGACGAGCGCCTGCGCACGCTCGAAGGCGTCGGCCTGCGACACCCACGGCGGCACCGACGAGCAGGCGGCCCTTCTGCGTCCTTCGCCGCGTTCGGGTACTTCTCCGCCTTCACGAAGTCCTTGACCGTGATGAGGCCCTTGAGGCGGCCCTCATCGTCGACCAGCGGAAGCTTCTCGATCTTGTGGCGGCGCAGCAGGTCCATGGCGTCGTGGCCGGAGATGCCGACCTTGCCGGTGACCAGCGGCATCGGCGTCATGACCTCGCGGACCTGACGCGAGCGGTCGGTCTCGAAGGCCATGTCGCGGTTGGTGACGATGCCGAGCAGCTTGCCGCCCGCGTCCGTGACCGGAACGCCGCTGATGCGGAACTTGGCCGCACAGCGCGTCGGCCTCGGCGAGCGTCGCGTCCGGGTTGCACCGTGATCGGGTCGGTGACCATGCCGGACTCGGAGCGCTTCACCAGGTCGACCTGGTTGGCCTGGTCCTCGATGGAGAGGTTGCGGTGCAGCACGCCGACGCCGCCCTGGCGGGCCATCGCGATCGCCATGCGGGACTCGGTGACCTTGTCCATCGCGGCGGACAGCAGCGGGATGTTCACCCGCACGTTCCGCGAGACGTACGAGGTGGTGTCGATCTCGTCGGGCGCCATGTCCGACGCGCCCGGCAGCAGCAGCACGTCGTCGTAGGTCAGCCCGAGTGTCGCGAATTTCTCGGGCACTCCGTCGACGTTGGCAGTCATGACACCTTCCCCAAATGGCCTTGATCGGTGCGGATGTCCATGCTAACGGGAAGCAGAGGTGTCTCATTCCACGACGAAGGACACCCTGGGGCGTCGCATGTCCGTACGAATCGGATGCCATTCCCCTTCATGAGCGAGGCGAAAACAGCCGGAAAACCGCTCCCCCAGGAGGCCGCTGAAGACACCGGGAAGACCACTGAAGACACCGGGGAGCCCGCCTACTGCTCCGCCAGCGCCCGCAGCCGGCTCAGCGCCCGGTGCTGGGCGACCCGCACGGCGCCCGGCGACATGCCCAGCATCTGGCCCGTCTCCTCGGCCGTGAGCCCCACCGCGATCCTCAGCAGGAGCAGCTCCCGCTGGTTCTCCGGAAGGTTGGCCAGGAGCTTCTTGGCCCACTCGGCGTCGCTGCTGAGCAGCGCTCGCTCCTCCGGACCCAGCGAGTCGTCCGGGCGCTCGGGCATCTCGTCCGAGGGCACGGCCGTCGAGCCCGGGTGGCGCATCGCGGCGCGCTGCAGGTCGGCGACCTTGTGCGCGGCGATGGCGAAGACGAACGCCTCGAAGGGCCTTCCCGTGTCCTTGTAGCGCGGCAGTGCGAGGAGCACGGCGACGCAGACCTCCTGCGCCAGGTCCTCGACGAAGTGACGGGCGTCACCCGGAAGCCGGGACAGCCGCGTGCGGCAGTAGCGCAGGGCCAGGGGGTGGACATGAGCGAGCAGGTCGTGCGTGGCCTGCTCGTCTCCGTCGACAGCGCGATGAACGAGCGCACCGATCACCGTCGTCTCGTTGTCGCGCATCGGTCCATGGTGCCCTGGCGGCGGTTCGCTCCGTGGCACCGCGCCCGTGGTTGTGCACTGAAGCGTTATGAGCAGGTGCGCCGGAACTCATCTCCTGCGCCCTCCCCTTCCGCTCGTCCGACTCGTCCCCGAGGAACTCCACACCTCAAGGATGCGGCATCCGCGGCGAAACAAGCAGCGGCCGCCCGGCGGGCCCCTTCGCCACCCGGGCTCACCTCGCGGTGCGCACCCTCGCCCGCCATGCGGAAAGCGGCCCCGCCCGCCATGCGGCAGGCGGGGATTTCCGTACCCCGCCACGGCCCACTTAGCGGACCAGGCCCCACCGGAAGCCGAGCGCCACGGCGTGCGCACGGTCCGAGGCGCCGAGCTTCTTGAACAGCCGCCTGGCGTGCGTCTTGACGGTGTCCTCGGAGAGGAACAGCTCGCGGCCGATCTCCGCGTTCGACCGGCCGTGGCTCATGCCTTCGAGGACCTGGATCTCGCGCGCGGTGAGCGTGGGCGCGGCCCCCATCTCGGCCGAACGCAGCCTGCGCGGGGCGAGCCGCCAGGTCGGGTCGGCGAGCGCCTGCGTGACCGTGGCACGCAGCTCCGCGCGCGAGGCGTCCTTGTGCAGATAGCCACGCGCCCCGGCGGCGACCGCGAGTGCCACGCCGTCCAGGTCCTCGGCGACGGTGAGCATGATGATGCGCGCACCGGGGTCGGCGGACAGCAGTCGCCGTACGGTCTCGACGCCGCCCAGACCGGGCATGCGTACGTCCATCAGAATCAGGTCCGAGCGGTCGGCGCCCCAGCGGCGGAGGACTTCCTCGCCGTTGGCCGCCGTCGTCACGCGCTCGACGCCGGGCACGGTCGCAACCGCGCGGCGGAGCGCCTCTCGGGCAAGCGGGGAGTCGTCGCAGACGAGGACGGATGTCATGGCCGCCCTCCGCAGCTGATGCGCGTCACCTTGAGCCTCCAGGCTGGTACGAATCGTCACCTGTGCGGTCGACACTCGCGAGCGGACTTGAGACGCCTGCCCGAGCGCTTGTTCCTTCAACCGCCTCCGCACTCTCAACGACGGTCACTCGAAAGAGTTACGGGGCACTGAGCCACCTTCGGCACTCTACGTGAGGGGACGGACACGGCGCAGACATACGCAACGGACCCTCAACGTTTCATCACAACCTATGACCCATTTGGACCCCTTTCTTCCCTTTTTATGGCGCCTGCGACTAGATTCGCAATGAGTCATATTTTCATCTCCTTAGATCGCGGATGTACGGTCATAGGCACCATATCTGCCCAGAACGGCAACAAGGGGACAACGCAATGGCAGATTTCTCCCGCCTTCCAGGGCCCAACGCCGATCTGTGGGACTGGCAGCTCCTCGCCGCCTGTCGCGGAGTCGACAGCTCGCTGTTCTTCCACCCGGAGGGCGAGCGCGGTGCGGCACGGAGCGCTCGTGAGAACTCGGCCAAAGAGGTCTGCATGAGGTGCCCGGTCCGCGCGGAGTGCGCGGCCCACGCCTTGGCAGTGCGCGAGCCGTACGGCGTGTGGGGCGGACTGACCGAGGATGAGCGCGAAGAGCTCATGGGGCGGGCGCGCCACCGGCTGGTGTCGACGTCGGCCACGGGAAGCGATACCGCCCCGGACGGCTGAAGAAACGTTCCTGCTCTGTACGCCGGGCACACACGCGTACCCCTGCTTCTGCCGCGATACATCCCCTTGAAGCGCCCCGTAGACCCTGAAGCGCCGTAGCCCGTAGACCCTGAAGCGCCGTAGCCCGTAGACCCTGAAGCGCCGTAGCCCGTAGACCCTGAAGCGCCCCGTAGGCCTCCCGTCCCCCGTCCTCCGTCGTACGCCGCCTCCCCGCAGATCCCCTCGGGCAGTCCCCGTCAGTCCGGTCGGGACCTCGGACCTCATCGCGCTCTCTGTCGGGTGCCGGTCTCAGTCGGCTGTTCCAGCGTCACCGCCACCGTGGGCACCTGGGCCAGGTCCGGCGGCGTGAGCGCGACGATCTCCCGGCGCACGGATCGGCGAGCGCCAACCGATCGGCTCCGACATGATCCTGAAGGTCATCTGCGGCCATATCCCCTGCCACGGCTTCCCGGTACACAAGGCCGGTGCACTGGAGCGGATGCGCGCCGGTTTGGTAACTAACCTTGTGTCATGACAACGGCTCTGATTACGGGATCGACCGCGGGTATCGGTGCCGCCTTCGCGCGGCGGCTGGCGGCTGACGGCCACAACCTCGTCCTGGTGGCACGTGATACGAAGCGGCTGCGCGAGCAGGCGACCGAGTTGCACGACCGGCACGGCATCGAGGCGGAGGTACTGACGGCCGACCTGGCGACGGACCACGGCATCGAGGCGGTGGTGAGGCGCCTGGCCGACCGCAAGAACCCGGTCGACCTGCTGGTCAACAACGCGGGGTTCGGCAACAGGGGCCGCTACCTCGACGTGCCGATGACCGATGAGCTGAAGATGCTCAAGGTGCACTGCGAGGCGGTGCTGCGGCTGACCTCGGCGGCGACCGAAGGAATGCGGGAGCGGGGCCGGGGCGGGGTCGTCAACGTGGCGTCGGTGGCCGCGTTCATGCCACGCGGCACGTACGGCGCGTCCAAGGCGTGGGTCGTGCAGTTCACGCAAGGCGCGGCGCGGGACCTGGCGGGGAGCGGCGTGCGGCTGATGGCTCTGTGCCCGGGGTTCGTGCGCACCGAGTTCCACCAGCGGGCCGGGATGGGCACGGACAACATCCCGGGCTGGATGTGGCTGGACGCCGACAAGCTCGTCGCGACGGCGCTGGCCGACCTGGCGCGGGGCAGGTCGCTGTCCATCCCGGACCCGCGGTACAAGGCCATGATGGGCGTGGTGAAGGTGCTGCCGCGCGGGCTGCTCGGCGGGATCAGCTCGAAGACGGGCCGGAAGTACGGGCCCCAGTAGGACGGAAGCGCGGACGCGGAGCCAGCCCCGGACCCGGCAGGACGGAAGTACGGACGCGGAGCCAGCCCCGGACCCGGCAGGACGGAAGTACGGACGCGGATCCGGCAGGGCGGAAGTACGATCCCAGCAGGTCAGGGCCGGGCGGGGTGGACGAGCCGCAGCGAGCGGAGGTGGCGGCGCGTACCTGGTGGGAAAATGGGGGTATCAGCCGGACCAGGGGGACTGGGAGGCGCTGTTATGACGTTCGTGCAGCTCATCGACTGCAAGACGAGCCGGTTCGACGAGATGAACCGGCTGATGGACACGTGGGTCGAGCAGACCAAGGGGAAGCGGACCGCGACGCACAGCATCATCGGCAAGGACCGGTCCGACCAGTCGCACCTCATCGAGATCGTGGAGTTCCCGTCGTACGAGGAGGCGATGCGGAACTCGCATCTTCCGGAGACCGACCGGATCTTCCGGGAGATGGTCGCGCTCTGCGAGGAAATGCCCACCTTCACCGATCTGGACGTGGTGCGGGACGAGCAGTTGTACGCGGTCAACGCACGCCGCTTCTTCAGCGCGCTGGCCGCCAAGGGCGAGCTGCCGGCGCTCAACGATCTGCTCATCGAGGACTACCACGACCACGATCCCGCCAACGAGCAGGACGTCATCGGCATGGACGCGCTCAGGCGCGAGGCCGAGATGTGGCGGGGCGGGTTCGACTTCGCGTTCACCGTCGAGGACCAGATCGCCCAGGGTGACCGCGTGTGCACCCGGTGGACCTGGAATGCCACTCACAAGGGCGACTTCCTCGGGGTTCCGGCCACCGGCAGGAAGGTCACCATGACCGGGACGACCATTCACCGGTGCACCCCGGACGGGAAGATCGCCGAGGGCTGGTGGCAGTACGACCGGCTGGGGCTGATGGGGCAGCTCGGGGCGCTCGAAGAGTTGGCGGAGTAGGCCACGCAGGGCGAAGGCCCGGCATCCCGCGGGGGCGCCGGGCCTTCGGTACCACCGGCCTTCGGTATGACCGGTACGACGTACCGGGTACGTCAGTGGCGCGTGGCCGTGGCCCGCGGTGGCCGGCTCCTCCTCTTCCTTCTTCTCGACGACCAGGGTCTCGGTCGTGAGGAGGAGGGAGGCGATGGAGGCGGCGTTCTCCAGGGCGGAGCGGGTGACCTTGACCGGGTCGATGACGCCGGCCTTGACCAGGTCGCCGTACTCGCCGGTGGCGGCGTTGAAGCCCTTGCCCTTCGTCGAGCTCGGCCACCTTGGAGGTGATGACGTAGCCCTCCAGGCCCGCGTTCTCGGCGATCCAGCGCAGCGGCTCGACGGCGGCCTTGCGGACGACGGCGACACCGGTGGCCTCGTCGCCGGACTTGCCGAGGTTGCCCTCCAGGACCTTCACGGCGTGGACGAGCGCGGAGCCACCACCGGAGACGATGCCCTCCTCGACCGCGGCGCGGGTCGCGGAGATGGCGTCCTCCAGACGGTGCTTCTTCTCCTTGAGCTCCACCTCGGTGGCGGCGCCGACCTTGATCACGCACACGCCGCCGGCCAGCTTCGCGAGGCGCTCCTGGAGCTTCTCGCGGTCCCAGTCGGAGTCCGTGGTCTCGATCTCGGCCTTGATCTGGGCGATGCGGCCGGTGACCTCCTCGGTCTTGCCACCACCGTCGACGAGGGTGGTGTCGTCCTTGGTGACGGTCACACGGCGGGCGGTGCCGAGCACGTCCAGGCCGACCTGGTCGAGCTTGAGGCCGACCTCCTCGGCGACCACGGTGGCACCGGTGAGGGTGGCCATGTCGCCGAGCATCGCCTTGCGGCGGTCACCGAAGCCGGGGGCCTTGACCGCGACCGCGTTGAAGGTGCCGCGGATCTTGTTGACGACGAGGGTCGACAGGGCCTCGCCCTCGACGTCCTCGGCGATGATCAGCAGCGGCTTGGAGGAGCCCGCCTGGATGACCTTCTCCAGCAGCGGCAGCAGGTCCGGCGATCGCGGAGATCTTGCCCTGGGTGATGAGGATGTACGGGTCGTCCAGGACGGCCTCCATGCGCTCCTGGTCCGTCACGAAGTACGGCGACAGGTAGCCCTTGTCGAAGGCCATGCCCTCGGTGAAGTCCAGCTCCAGACCGAAGGTGTTGGACTCCTCGACGGTGATGACACCGTCCTTGCCGACCTTGTCCATCGCCTCGGCGATGAGCTCGCCGACCTGCTGGTCCTGGGCGGACAGCCCGGCCACCGCGGCGATGTCGGACTTCTCATCGATCGGGCGGGCCGAGGCCAGCAGGTCTTCGGAGACCGCGGCGACGGCGGCGTCGATGCCCTTCTTCAGGGCGGCCGGGGAGGCACCGGCGGCGACGTTCCTCAGGCCCTCGCGCACCAGCGCCTGGGCGAGCACGGTGGCGGTGGTCGTACCGTCACCCGCGATGTCGTTGGTCTTGGTCGCCACCTCCTTCACCAGCTGGGCACCGAGGTTCTCGTACGGATCCTCGACCTCGACCTCGCGGGCGATGGTCACACCGTCGTTGGTGATGGTGGGAGCGCCGAACTTCTTGTCGATGACGACGTTGCGGCCTTTGGGACCGATGGTCACCTTGACCGTGTCGGCGAGCTTGTTGACGCCGCGCTCAAGGGCGCGACGGGCGTCTTCGTCGAACTTCAGGATCTTCGCCATGGGAGCGTTGGCCCTCTCGGAAATCTAGAGGTGAGCTAGCCCCGTACTTCTCGGGCCAGCGGTGAACAAGCCGCGCCCCCGGCGCCCGGCCGAATCAGTGGTCGCGGGAGGCCAGGGGCGCAGCTGTGAAAGCAAAACCGGTGGTATCCGGGTGAGCTACTTCTCGATGATCGCGAGCACGTCGCGGGCCGAGAGGACGAGGTACTCCTCGCCGCTGTACTTCACCTCGGTGCCGCCGTACTTGCTGTAGAGCACCACGTCGCCGACGCTGACGTCGAGCGGAAGGCGGTTGCCTTCCTCGAAGCGGCCCGGGCCCACGGCGAGGACGACGCCCTCCTGGGGCTTCTCCTTCGCGGTGTCCGGGATGACCAGGCCAGAAGCCGTGGTCTGCTCGGCGTCCAGCGGCTGGACCACAATGCGGTCCTCGAGCGGCTTGATGGCAACCTTGGAGCTGGCGGTCGTCACGATCCGACCTCCCCCTTCGGAGATCTCGCGGGGTTAACTGTCTGAGGTGGCGACCAGGTCGATCCGTCGTCGCGGGTGCCGGATCTGCCCGTCGCGTTGTTGGCACTCTCCAGGGGGGAGTGCCAGACCTGAGACTATGACCGCGATTAGCACTCGGTCAAGCGGAGTGCCAATTTCCTGCGACACAGGGCAAGGAACGGGGTTTCGCCCCCAGGGCGAAAGACCGCTCCGACGATCAGCGGCACCAGGCATCTGATAGTTTCCGGGACGGCTCAAGCGATAGCCAAGCTGAGTCATCCGCCCGCGAAGCGGGCACCCAGCTTTACCCCCATGTCGCGGCAGGGCCTGCCGGAGGGACGACAGCGGCCAACGGTCGTTCAAGCGTCCGTGAACCTCAGCCCGGCAAGGGCTGCAATCCCCCTCGTTCACGAGGGGGAGGAGGTCAAAATGTTCCAGTGAACGACCTTGCACCGGCCGACTCCTTCGCCACCCTCCTCACCCCCGAGGGCCGCGCCCTCCTCGACGAGGTGCGGGGCACCGATCCGGCGGCGGAGCTGGCCGTCGCGACCCGGCTGCGCCGCGCCCACCCGGCCGCCCTCGTCTCCGCCGCCCTCGCCCAGGCGCGGCTGCGGCAGCGGGCGGCGGCGAAGTTCGGGGCGCGGGACGCGGAGCGGATGTTCTTCACGCCGCACGGGGTCGAGCAGTCCACGCGCACGACAGTGGCGACGTACCGGGCGCGGCGTCTGCGTGCCCTGGGGGTGTCCTCGGTCGCCGACCTGTGCTGCGGCATCGGCGGCGACGCGATCGCGCTGGCCCGCGCCGGAATACGGGTCCTGGCCGTCGACCGCGACCCGCTGACCGTGGCGGTGGCCCGGGCGAACGCGGCGGAGCTGGGCCTGTCGGACCTGATCGAGGTACGGGAGGCCGATGTCACGGGCGTGGACGTGTCGCCGTACGACGCGGTCTTCGTGGACCCCGCGCGGCGCGGCGGACGGGGCCGGATCTTCGACCCTGAGGCGTACTCACCGCCGCTGTCCTGGGCCATCGGGACGGCCGCGAAAGCCGCCCGTGCCGCCCTGAAGATCGCCCCCGGCATCCCCCACGAGGCGATCCCCGCCGAGGCCGAGGCCGAGTGGATCTCGGACAGCGGCGACGTGAAGGAGGCGGTGCTGTGGTTCGGCACGGAACCCGGAGCCGTACGGGCCACCCTGCTCCCCGGCCCGCGCACCCTGCACGGACGCCACCTCCCGGACCCGCCGGTGCGCCCCCTGGGCCGCTACCTGTACGAACCCGACGGCGCCGTCATCCGCGCCCACCTCGTGGCCGAGGTCGCCGGGGAACTCGACGGCGGGCTGCTCGACCCGACCATCGCGTACGTCACCGCGGACGCCCTCCGCCCGAGCCCGTACGCGACGGCGTACGAGATCACGGACCACCTCCCGTTCAACGTCAAGAAGTTGAAGGCGCTGCTGCGAGAGCGGGAGGTAGGCATCCTCACCGTCAAGAAGCGCGGCTCCGCCGTCGAGCCGGAGGAACTGCGCAAAAAGGTCAAGCCCCACGGCCCGAACTCGGCCACCGTCTTCCTGACCCGGGTTGCCGGCGCCCCGACGATGCTGCTGGGGCATCCTGCCTGACCTCACGACCCTGACCTCACGACGGCGGTACGGTCGCGCGCCTCGGGAAACCTCTGCCGCCCACCGCGGCAACAGCTCCCGCGCGCACCCGAACCGGCGGCTGTGGTTCATCGGCGGCGGCGTCATGGTGGCGATGCGTCGTCACGGTGGTGGCGCTCGGTCTCGGGCTCACCCGGGTCGGACGCCGACGGACTCGAACCGCCACCGGTGCACCGCCCGAGTGACCAACTCACCTGCCGGATCGGGAAGTTCGGGCAGCTCGGCGTCGTACGCGGCATCCCACCAGGTGAGGACGAGCACCCGGTCCTGCGGGGCCCGGAAAGTCTCGCGGCGCAGGGGCGGGGAGGGAAGTTCCTGGGCCTGGGTCCAGGCCAGCAGTTCCTCGCCGCGCCCGGAGGCCGCCCGCGCTTCCCACATCAACGCGACGGTCACGGGTACAGGTTCTCCTCGCTGAGCTCGTGCACGTGGGCGTGAGCGTGGGCGTGCCCGGGCACATGCGGATCTGTCACCGGCAGCGAGGAGTCCGCCGACAGGTCCCAGTCCGACGCGGCGCGGCCCCGGGCGACCATTTCCGCGCCCAGCGCCGCCACCATCGCCCCGTTGTCCGTGCACAACTTGGGCCGGGGGACGCGCAGTCGGATCCCGGCTTCCTCGCAGCGCTCCTGGGCCAGGGCACGCAACCGGGAGTTCGCCGCGACGCCGCCGCCGATCATCAGGTGGTCGACGCCCTCGTCGCGGCAGGCCCGTACGGCCTTCCGCGTCAGCACGTCCACGACCGCCTCCTGGAAGGACGCCGCCACGTCGCGCACCGGGACCTCCTCCCCCGCCGCCCGCTTGGCCTCGATCCAGCGGGCCACCGCGGTCTTGAGCCCCGAGAAGGAGAAGTCGTACACCGGGTCGCGCGGCCCGGTCAGACCGCGCGGGAACGCGATCGCGTCCGGGTCGCCCTCGCGCGCGTACCGGTCGATGACCGGGCCGCCCGGGAAACCGAGGTCCAGTACGCGCGCGATCTTGTCGAAGGCCTCGCCGGCCGCGTCGTCGATGGTGGCGCCCATCGGCCGTATGTCCGAGGTGATGTCCGTGGACAGCAGCAACGAAGAGTGGCCGCCGGACACCAGCAGCGCCATCGTCGGCTCCGGCAGCGCGCCGTGCTCCAGCTGGTCCACGCAGATGTGGGAGGCCAGGTGGTTGACGCCGTACAGCGGCTTGCCCAGCGCGTACGCGTACGCCTTCGCCGCCGAGACACCGACCAGCAGGGCGCCGGCCAGCCCCGGGCCGGCGGTGACCGCGATGCCGTCCAGGTCCTTCGCGCTCACCCCGGCCTCCTTCAGGGCGCGCTCGATGGTCGGCACCATCGCCTCCAGGTGGGCACGGGACGCGACCTCGGGCACCACACCGCCGAAGCGCGCGTGCTCGTCGACGCTGGAGGCGACCGCGTCCGCGAGCAGGGTGGTACCGCGGACGACGCCGACACCGGTCTCGTCGCAGGAGGTCTCGATGCCGAGGACGAGCGGCTCGTCGCGTGAGTCAGTCATGGGTCTCGGTTCCTTGTACGCCGTTCACGGAGGGGGCACCTGCGGCGGGGCCGCTGTCGGGTGCCGTGGTGAGTCTCATCACCAGGGCGTCCACGTTCCCAGGCTGGTAGTAGCCGCGCCGGAAGCCGATCGGCTCGAAGCCGAAGCGCTCGTACAGCTTCTGGGCGCGGATGTTGTCGACACGGCACTCGAGCATCACCTCGGCGCACTCGAACACGGTCGCGGCCCGCAGCAGCTCGGTCAGCAGCCGCGCGCCGAGCCCGGTGCCCCACTGGTCGCGGGCGACGGCGATGGTCTGCACGTCGGCCACCGCGGCGGAGCCGCCCTCGGAGACACCGTCGGAGGCGGTTCCAGAGGCAGTTCCAGAGGCGGTTCCGGAGGCGGTTTCGGAGGCGCTTCCGGAGGTGGCGAGGCCCGCATACCCCAGGAGCCGGTCCCCCTGCGTCGCCACGAGGTACCGCCGCGTCGCCCGCGGCCCTCGGGAGTGGGCCAGTTCGGACCAGAACATGCCCCGCGACCAGGCGTCCTCGGGGAAACAGGTCCTTCTCCAGCTCCAGTACGGGATCGATGTCCCACCAGCGCATCTCGCGCAGCATGACGGCCTCGCCGGTCACTTGGGGGTGACCACCTTGTAGTTCTTGGGTACCTGGGCGTCGGGGCGGCGCAGGTAGAGGGGCCGGGGGGCGGGCAGTTCCTCGCCCGCTGCCAGCTTCTCGCACGGCGAGCGAGGCGAGCGCCGCCGCCGACACATGCTCGGGCTCGTGCACGTCCGGGAAGGTGTCGGGGTAGAGCAGCGCGCCGGCGCCGACGGCGGGCAGTCCGGCGACCGCGCTCGGCGATCTCGGCGGGCCGGTCGACGGCCGGGCCCATGAGCCGCGTACGGGAGTCTGCGTACCGCGCCCAGTACACCTCCTTGCGCCGTGCGTCCGTCGCCACGACGAACGGCACGTCGAGGCCGGACGCGTACGCGAGCCCGTCCAGCGTGCACAGTCCGTGGACGGGGACGCCCGAGGGCGAGTCCGAAGGTGTCGGCGGTCATCAGGCCGACGCGCAGCCCCGTGTACGGGCCGGGGCCGACGCCGACGACGATGCCGGTGACGGCGTCGAGGCGCGTGCCCGCCTCGACGAGGACCCGGTCGATGGCGGGCAGCAGCAATTCCCCGTGCCGACGCGCGTCCACCTGGCTCGACGAGGCGACGACGTCCATCCCGTCGTGCAGGGCGACGGTGACGGCGGGGGTGGCGGTATCCAGAGCGAGCAAGAGCACGCAAACAGCGTACGGCGCCCGAGCCGGACGCACGGCCGCCCCGGTCCGCCGACCCTCTCCTGCTACCGTCACAGCGAAGGCGTACGCGGACGAAGACGTACTCGAACGACGTACACGCGACGTACACGCATCAGGGCCGTACGCAGGTACGAGAGGTGGGCGCACAAGGTGGCCAGTAGCAGCTCGGGATTCGTGGCCGGGCTCACCGCGGCGGCCATCGCCGCAGTCGGTTTCCTCGCCTACCAGGCGTCGGCGGACGTGCCGAAAGACCTGCTCAAGCCGTCCCCGTCCAAGTCCCCGGCGGCCGTGAAGCCCATGGCGCCCTCGGAGCGGAAGGACTCGGCGGCCCCGCCCCGGGACTCCGGCACCGGCCGGCGGGTCGTCTACTCGCTCGGCACCGACCGGGTCTGGCTCGTGGGCGCCGGCAACAAGGTCGGCCACACCTTCACGGTCACCCCCAGCACGGTCGACCCGGCGCCCGGCACCTACGAGGTCACCTCCCGGGAGAACGCCACCACCGGCTCCGACGGCACCCCCATCGAGCACGTCGTCCGCTTCACTTCCGTTGACGGCGTCATCGTCGGCTTCAGCGCCGCGGTCGACGGCTCCCCACCGCAGCTCGACCCGTCCACGAAGACGGGCGGTATCCGCGAGTCCCGGGAGGACGGCAACGCGATGTGGGAGTTCGCGACGGTCGGGCGCCCGGTCGTGGTGGTCAAGTAGCAGGACCCCTCCGGGCTTACCTCTTACCCCTTACCCCTTCATTTTGCCGACGCATCGTCGGAACGCTCACGCCGAGAGCACACTCAGATCCGCCGAGGTCCACCGCCGGCCAACCGCCGTAAGGGTGACCTGCCGTACCTCGTCCGTGGTATCCCCCACCGCCCGGTGGATGACGACGTGCAGCCGGTCCTCCGTCAGCTCCTCGACCTTGCCCTCGCCCCACTCCACGACGACCACCGAGTCGGGCAGCGAGACATCGAGGTCGAGGTCCTCCATCTCGTCGAGCCCTCCGCCCAGGCGATACGCGTCGACGTGCACGAGCGGCGGCCCGCCCCCCAGGGAGGGGTGCACGCGCGCGATGACGAAGGTCGGGGAGGTGACCGCGCCCCGCACGCCCAGCCCCTCGCCGAGCCCCCGGGTCAGCGTCGTCTTGCCCGCGCCGAGCTCCCCGGTGAGCATCACGAGGTCGCCCGCGCGCAGCAGCTTGACCATACGGCGGCCCAACTCCCGCATCTGCTCGGGGGAGTTCACAGTGAGCTCGACGGACACGGGTGCGGCCCTGCGCTCACCCGGGCTGTGCGGTGCTGCTGGTGCTTTCATGGCCACCAACGGTAGCCCCTGCCGGGACGGCACCCGCGCGTGTGAGGAGGTCGGCCAGCCGGTCCGTGACCACCTCGGGGTGCTCCAGCATCACCAGGTGCCCGGCGTCCGGCACGAGCACCAGCTCCGCGTCCGGCAGCAGGTCCGCGATGGCCTCGCTGTGCTCGCTCGGCGTGACCAGGTCCTTGATCGCCGGCCAGCACGAGCACGGGCAGCCCGGCGAAGTGCGCGAGCGCCTCCGTCTTGTCGTGCTCGGTGAACGCCGGGTAGAACTCGGCGACCACGTCGATGGGCGTGCCCTCGATCATCCGCTCGGCGAACCGCACGACCGCCGGATCGATGTCCCGGGACGCGAACGAGTACCGCTTGATGATCCCGGCGAACAGGTCGGCGGTGGCGCGCCGCCCCCTCTCCACCAGCTCGGCCTGCTGCCCGAGCGCCCTCAGTACGCCGGGCAGCACTCGCCGTACGGCGTTGACGCCTGCCACCGGCAGCCCGAAGTTGACCTCGCCGAGCCGGCCCGACGACGTGCCGATGAGGGCGACACCGACGACCCGGTCCCGGATCAGCTCGGGGTAGTGGGCGGCCAGCGCCATCACCGTCATGCCGCCCATGGAGTGCCCGACGAGCACGAGCGGCCCCTCGGGCGCGGCCGCGTCGATGACCGCCTTCAGGTCCCGCCCGAGCTGGTCGATGGAGACCGGTGCCCGGTCCTGCACCTGGGCCACCCCGCGCCCGGAGCGGCCGTGGCTGCGCTGGTCCCAGTGCACGGTCCGTACGACACCGCGCAGCGCGGCCCGCTGGAAGTGCCAGGAGTCCTGGTTGAGGCAGTAGCCGTGGCTGAAGACGACGGTGACCGGGGCCGGGGCCTTGCGCCCGAAGAGCCGGCGCCTGCGCGGTGCGAGGCCGGCCTCCGGCTCGACGTCGTCCACCTCGTAGTACAGCTCGGTGCCGTCGTCGGCGTACGCCTTGCCCGGGCATGCCGCGCAGTGAGCCGTACGGGCCCGCCGAGTCGAGCGCCAGCTGGGCCTTCTTGCGCATGCCGCGGCCCACGGTGAGCCGCTCGACGGCGACACCGGCGGCGGCACCCGCGGCGACCACGCCTATCGCGGCGCCCGCGATACCGGCCTTCCGCCAGCTCCCGGCGGCGGAGGCGTCCGAGGCCGCGTTCGCGACGGCCTCCACGGCCTCCGCGCTGCTCTCGCTCACGTCCCGCTCCTCTTCGCCGGAGTCCGGGAATCGCTCGGTCCGCCGGACTGGTTCTCGTCATGTCCTCTGCCTGGGGGGCACTGGGTTCGCCGTCCCGTCCTCCTCTGCGCGGTTACCCGTCTTGATCGTTGTCAACCTGGCCGTTCACCCTGGACGGTTCCGTTCGCCTGGATGCTTCATCGCTCACCGTTTTGCCACTCACATACTTGTTTTCGCCGCTCACATATTTGTTCACGTAGACGCGCGGAACGCGGGTTCCGATCCGGGTGACGATTTCGTACGCGATCGTCCCGGCCGCCTGCGCCCAGTCCTCGGCGGTCGGCTCGCCCCGGTCGCCCGGCCCGAACAGCACCGCCTCCTCGCCGGTCGGCGGCTCGTCCCCGCCCAGGTCGACCACGAACTGGTCCATCGCGATCCGCCCGGCGACCGTCCGCCACTTGCCGCCGACCAGCACCGGAGCCGGTGCCGGAGGCATGGCGCGGGATGCCGTCCGCGTACCCGACGGGCACCAGGCCGAGGGTCGTGGCTCCCGGGGTGACGTAGTGATGGCCGTAGCTGACGCCGTGCCCTCCGGGACGTGCTTCACCAGCGCGAGCGACGCGCGTCAGCGTCATCACCGGCCGCAGCCCGAAGTCCGCCGGGGTGCCGAGCTCGGGGCTGGGCGAGATGCCGTAGATCGCGATTCCCGTCCGTACGAGATCGAAGTGGGCCTCGGGGAGGGTGAGAGTGGCGGGCGAGTTGGCGATGTGCCGCACTTCGGGGCTCAGGCCCTGCCGCTCGGCGTACGCCACCATCTCGCGGAAACGGGTGAGCTGGGCCTCGATGGAGGGGTGCCCCGGCTCGTCGGCGCACGCGAAGTGGGACCACAGGCCGGTGACCGTGAGCAGCCCGCCGGCCTCGGCGCGCAGGGCACCGGCGACGAGATCCGGCCAGTCGTCCGGGCTGGCAGCCGTTCCGCCCGAGACCGGTGTCCGCCTTGAGCTGCACGCGCGCGGGGGCACCGGCCGCTGCCGCCGCCGCGGTGACCTCGCGCAGCGCCCACAGTGCCGCTGACCGAGACGTCGACATCGGCCTCGACGGCCTCCCGCCAGGGGCCGCCCGGCGTCCACAGCCAGCACATGATGCGCCCCGGCAGCCCGGCCGCGCGCAGGGCGAGGGCCTCCTCGGGCGTGGCTGTGCCCAGCCAGGTGGCGCCCGCCTCGACCGCCGCCCGGGCACACGGCACCGCCCCGTGGCCGTACGCGTCGGACTTCACGACGGCCATCAGGTCCGCGCCGGACGCGTGCGCGCGCAGCGCCCGCACGTTGGCCCGCAGGGCACCGAGATCGATCTCGGCACGGGCACGCGGCGGCGCGGTCGGTGGCACGTCTTTCTCAGTCATCGCGCCCAGTGTCTCAGAGGGGTACGACAACGCCTCCTGGGCGGTGCCGCACCCCTGGGACAACCCTCAGCAGGCCATGAGCCCCCCAGCCCCTACGGCGCCCCTACGGCGCGTAAACCCGCCCCCGGCAGGGCGCCTACGTACAGTCACGAACAGCACACGTGATGTCCTCACCTGGGCGGCTTGAAGGAGTTGGTATGTGCGGAATCGTGGGATACGCGGGCGCCCAGCCCGCGCTCGACGTGGTCCTCGCCGGTCTGAAGCGGCTGGAGTACCGCGGGTACGACTCGGCGGGCGTGGCGGTCCTGGCCGATGGGGGTCTGGCCGCCGCCAAGAAGGCCGGGAAGCTGCTCAACCTGGAGAAGGAGCTGGTCGACCGCCCGCTGCCGACCGGTTCCACGGGCATCGGCCACACCCGCTGGGCCACCCACGGCGGCCCCACGGACGCCAACGCCCACCCGCACCTCGACAACGCGGGCCGCGTGGCCGTCGTCCACAACGGCATCATCGAGAACTTCGCCGCGCCTGCGGGCCGAGCTGGCCGGGCGCGGGCACGACCTGGCCTCCGAGACGGACACCGAGGTGGTCGCGCACCTGCTGGCCGAGGAGTTCTCCTGGTGCGCGGACCTCGCCGAGGCCATGCGGCTGGTGTGCCGTCGGCTGGAGGGCGCGTTCACGCTGGTCGCGGTGCACGCGGACGAGCCGGACGTGGTCGTGGGCGCCCGGCGGAACTCCCCGCTCGTGGTGGGCGTGGGAGAGGACGAGGCCTTTCTCGCCTCGGACGTCGCCGCGTTCATCGCCCACACGCGGTCGGCGATCGAGCTGGGACAGGACCAGGTGGTGGAGCTACGCCGGGACGGGGTGACGGTCACCGACTTCGACGGCAGGCCCGCCGACGTGCGCGCGTACCACGTGGACTGGGACGCGTCGGCGGCCGAAAAGGGCGGCTATGACTACTTCATGCTCAAGGAGATCGCCGAGCAGCCCAAGGCGGTCGCCGATACGTTGCTGGGCCGCGATCGACGCGCTCGGGTTCGCTGACGCTGGACGAGGTCCGGATCAGCGCCTGCGAGCTGCGCGAGAGGGACAAGGTGGTCATCGTCGCGTGCGGTACGGCGTTCCACGCGGGCATCATCGCCAAGTACGCCATCGAGCACTGGACCCGTATCCCGTGCGAGGTGGAGCTGGCGAGCGAGTTCCGCTACCGCGACCCGATCCTCGACCCGCGGACACTGGTCATCGCCATCTCGCAGTCCGGCGAGACCATGGACACGCTGATGGCGCTCCGGCACGCCCGCGAGCAGGGCGCCAAGGTGCTGGCCATCTGCAACACGAACGGCTCGACGATCCCGCGCGAGTCGGACGCGGTGCTGTACACGCACGCGGGCCCGGAGGTCGCCGTCGCGTCCACGAAGGCGTTCCTGACCCAGCTGGTCGCCTGCTACCTCGTGGCCCTCTACCTGGGCCAGGTGCGCGGCACGAAGTGGGGCGACGAGATCCGGGCGGTCGTCCGTGAGCTCTCCCGAGATCTCCCGCGAGGTCGAGCGGGTCCTCGAGACCATGGAGCCGGTACGGGAGTTGGCCCGCTCCCTCGCCGACAAGGACACCGTGCTCTTCCTGGGGCGGCACGTGGGCTACCCGGTGGCGCTGGAAGGCGCCCTGAAGCTCAAGGAGCTGGCGTACATGCACGCCGAGGGCTTCGCGGCGGGCGAGCTGAAGCACGGTCCGATCGCGCTGATCGAGGACGACCTGCCGGTCGTGGTCGTCGTCCCGTCCCCGCGCGGGCCGCTCGGTGCTGCACGACAAGATCGTCTCCAACATCCAGGAGATCCGCGCGCGGGGTGCCCGCACGATCGTCATCGCCGAGGAGGGCGACGAGGCGGTCGTCCCGTACGCCGACCACCTGATCCGCGATCCCGGCGACCCCGACGCTGCTCCAGCCGCTGGTCGCCACGGTCCCGTTGCAGGTCTTCGCCTGCGAACTGGCCACGGCCCGGGGCAACGAGGTCGACCAGCCGCGCAACCTGGCGAAGTCGGTGACGGTGGAGTGAGGTGCGCGGGAAGGTGCGCGAGAAGGTACACAGGGAAGGGCGCAGGGAAGTGCGCAGGGAGAGGTGGGAGCGGGACGTGAGGTGACCGCGGGGTGCCCGGGTGCCGGTGGCGTGCGCGGGGTCGGTGGCGTGCCCGGGGTCGGTGACGTGCCCGGGTGTCAGTGGGGCACCGTAGGGTGCGGAGCATGAGCATCATCGGGGTCGGCATCGACGTGGCCGGGATCGACCGCTTCCGCGTCTCGCTGGAACGTACGCCAGGGCTGGCCGAACGCCTCTTCCTGGACAGCGAGTTGCTTCTCCCGAGCGGCGAACGCCGGGGCGCCGCCTCCCTGGCGGCCCGCTTCGCCGCGAAGGAGGCCCTCGCCAAGGCCCTGGGTGCCCCGCCGGGCCTGCACTGGACGGACGCCGAGGTCTACGTCGAGGACAGCGGCCGGCCCCGCCTCCGCGTCAAGGGCACGGTGGCTGCCCGCGCCGCCGAACTGGGCGTCATATCCTGGCATGTCTCGCTGAGTCATGACGCGGGGGTGGCGTCGGCGGTGGTGGTGGCGGAGGGGTAAACCTCCGTGTACGCGGGAGCCCTCCGTGTACGCGGGAACCCTCCGTGTACGCGGGAACCCTCCGTGTACGCGGGAGCCCTCCGTGTACGCGGGAACCCTCCGTGTACGCGGGAACCCTCCGTGTACGCGGGAACCCGGTGTACCGGTGCACTTCGGGGTGCCGGCCCGCGACCGTACGGGAGACTCGACAGCATGCGCAGTGCGTACCGCGTGGAAACCGTCCGAACCGCCGAGCGCGAGCTCATGGCCCGGCTCCCCGACGGCGCCCTCATGCAGCGCGCCGCCGCCGGCCTGGCCGCGGCCTGCGCGGATCTGCTCGGCCGCGTGTACGGCAGCCGAATCGTCCTCCTCATCGGCAGCGGCGACAACGGCGGCGACGCCCTGTACGCGGGCGCCCGCCTGGCGAGGCGCGGCGCGGGCGTCATGGCCGTACTGCTCAACCCGGACCGCACGCACCCCGGCGGCCTCGCGGCCCTGCGCCGCGCAGGCGGCACCGTGACCCCGGCCCACACGGCAGACCGGGCCATCCCCCAGGCCGTCCACCGGGCCATCCACCGGGCCGACCTCGTCGTCGACGGCATCGTCGGCATCGGCGGGAAGGGCGGCCTGCGCCCCGACGCCGTACCGCTCGCCGAGCTCGCCGCCGCGTCCCGCGCGGCCGTCGTCGCCGTGGACCTCCCGTCCGGCATCGAGCCCGACACCGGCGAGGTGCGCGGCGCGGCAGTCCGCGCGGATCTGACGGTCACCTTCGGCACCTACAAGCCGGGCCTGCTCATCGACCCGGCACGCGAGTACGCCGGCTCCGTACGCCTCGTCGACATCGGCCTCGCCCTCCCCGCCGAGCCCGGCCTGGAGGCCCTCCAGCACGCCGACGTGGCCGCGCGGCTGCCCCGCCCCGCCGCCGAGAGCGACAAGTACCGCCGGGGTGTCGTGGGCATCGCCGCCGGTTCCGCCCGCTACCCGGGCGCGGCCGTCCTCGCCGTCGCGGGTGCCCTGCGCGGCGGCGCGGGAGCCGTACGGTACGTCGGACCGGCCGGGGCCGCCGTGATCGCCCGCTTCCCGGAGACCCTCGTCTCGGAGCGGGGCCCGAAGCAGGCGGGCCGCGTCCAGGCCTGGGTCGTGGGCCCGGGCGCCGGGGACGACGCGGACCCCGTGGCCGAGGTGCTCGCCACCGGCGTACCCGTACTCCTCGACGCCGACGGCCTGCGCCTCGCCGACCGGGACGCCGTACGCGCCCGCACCGCGCCCACGCTGATGACCCCGCACGCCGGAGAGGCCGCCGCGCTGCTCGGCACCTCACGCGAGGACGTCGAGGGGGCGCGCCTGACGGCCGTACGGGATCTCGCGCGCCGCTACGACGCGACAGTGCTCCTCAAGGGTTCAACGACCCTCGTCGCCGGTCCCGGCGGCGGCCCGGTCCGCGTCAACCCCACCGGCACGCCCTGGCTCGCCACCGCCGGCAGCGGCGACGTCCTCTCCGGCCTCGCCGGCTCCCTGCTGGCCTCCGGCCTCACCGCCCTGGACGCGGCGAGCGTCGCGGCGTACGTCCACGGCCTGGCGGGCCGCTACGCCGCGGACGGCGCCCCGGCGGGCGCGCACGACGTGGCGGAGGCGATCCGGGGGGCATGGCGGGACATCCGCGCCTGAACCGGAACATCCGCGGTCGGCCGAACCGCCCCGAACCGGCAGGTTCTCAGCGCCCCCGCTCGATCCGGTCGATCGCGTCCTGCACCATCCCCAGGTACTCGACCTCCTCACACCGGGGTTTGCTGCCCATGCGGTACATCTCGATGCAGTCGTACAGGTACTCCCCCAGATCCTCGTCCGGCAGATCGACCGCCAGCTCGCTGTACACCCGCCCCGCGAACTCCGGCTCAGCGCACCTGGATCTCCGTCGCACGACACCCCGGCTCCGTACGGCATCACGGATCCGTACGGCATCACGAATACGCAGGGCATCACGAATACGCATGGCCACGACCACCTCGAACTCCCCAGAGGACCCGGAAGGCAGCTCGCCCCCGGCAGCCGGGACGCTATCCGCTCCCCCACCCGGGGTCCATACCTTCGCCACAAGTCACCCACAGAGCTCCACGTGACGGACCCCACCCCGCCACCCCCTTCGAACCCCGTAAGAATGAACTGTGATCTCACAGGTCTCCCCGCTGCCGTCGCCACTGCCGTCTCCGCTTCCGCTGCCGTCCTCGCTGCCGCGAAGCGCCCACCGGACCAGGCCGGAGGCGACTCCCTACGTCGACCTCACCCGTGCCGAGTGGAGCGCGCTGCGCGACAAGACGCCGCTGCCGCTGACCGCCGAGGAGGTCGAGAAGCTGCGCGGCCTGGGCGACGTCATCGACCTCGACGAGGTACGGGACATCTACCTGCCGCTCTCCCGCCTGCTGAACCTGTACGTGAAGGCCACGGACGGTCTGCGCGGCGCCCTGAACACGTTCCTCGGCGAGCAGGGCTCGCAGTCCGGCACCCCGTTCGTCATAGGCGTCGCCGGTTCGGTCGCCGTCGGCAAGTCCACCGTCGCCCGCCTCCTGCAGGCCCTGCTGGCCCGCTGGCCCGAGCACCCGCGCGTGGAGCTGGTCACCACCGACGGCTTCCTGCTGCCGATGAAGGACCTCCAGGAGCGCGGCCTGGTGTCGCGCAAGGGCTTCCCCGAGTCGTACGACCGCCGCGCGCTGACCCGTTTCGTCGCGGACATCAAGGCCGGCAAGGACGAGGTGACGGCCCCCGTCTACTCCCACCTGATCTACGACATCGTCCCCGGCCAGCGGCTCACCGTCCGCCGCCCGGACATCCTCATCGTCGAGGGCCTGAACGTCCTCCAGCCCGCCCTGCCCGGCATGGACGGCCGCACCCGCGTCGGTCTCGCCGACTACTTCGACTTCAGCGTGTACGTCGACGCCCGCCCCGAGGACATCGAGCGCTGGTACCTCAACCGCTTCCGCAAGCTGCGCGAGACGGCCTTCCAGAACCCGTCCTCGTACTTCCGCAAGTACACCCAGGTCTCCGAGGAGGAGGCCCTGGACTACGCCCGCACGATGTGGCGCACGATCAACAAGCCCAACCTGGTCGAGAACGTCGCCCCCACCCGCGGCCGCGCCACCCTGGTCCTGCGCAAGGGCCCCGACCACAAGGTGCAGCGCCTCAGCCTGCGCAAACTGTGAGCCCGGTTACGCTGCCGGGCATGCTGCATCTGCGCCTGATCACGCCGTCCGACAAGACCGACGACGTGGTGCGCCTGATCGAGAAGACGGTCGGCACCACGCATCTCGTCGTACTGCCGGGCGCCGCCCGCAACCCCGCCGGGGACGTCGTGACTGTGCGATGTCGCACGCGAGGCGGGCGACGAACTGCTCGGCGCGCTGCGGGCGTTGGAGCTCGACAAGTACGGTTCCATCGCCGTCGAGAACATCGACCTGTCGCTCTCCGAGCGCGCCGACAAGGCCGAGGACGAGGCACCGGGCGAGGCCGCGGACGCGGTGCTGTGGGAGCACCTGGCGGACGCGACGCACGAGGAGTCGACGCTCTCGGTCACGTACGTCGCCTTCCTCACGCTCGCCACGATGATCGCGGCCTGCGGTGTGGTGCTCGACAACGCGATCCTGATCGTGGGCGCGATGGCGGTCGGCCCGGAGTTCGGCCCGCTGGCCGGGTTCTGCACGGCCCTCGTCCAGCGCCACCCGCGCCTCGCCCTGCGCTCCCTGACCGCACTGCTGGTGGGCTTCGCGGTGGCGATGGCGGTGACGGTCGCCTTCAGCCTCTTCATGGACTCGGTCGGCCTGTTCAGCCAGGAGAAACTGGACGCCGAGCGTCCCAACACCGGCTTCGTCTACGCCCCCGACTGGTTCTCCTTCGTCGTAGCGGTCCTCGCGGGCACGGCCGGCACCCTCTCCCTGACCTCCGCCAAGTCGGGCGCCCTCGTCGGCGTCGCCATCTCGGTGACGACGGTCCCGGCCGCCGCCAACGCGGCGGTGGCCCTGAGCTACGGCGACACGAAGCAGACCTGGGGCTCCACCGAACAGCTCCTGCTGAACCTGCTCGGCATCGTCCTCGCGGGCACGCTCACGCTCCTGACCCAGAAGTGGCTGTGGGCGAGGCAACGAGAGCGCTACCGCGCCCCCTGACCGGCACCGACGGCCTACCCCAGCGCGGACTTCACCACATCGGCGAGCCGCTCCGCGACGGACCGCGCCTGATCGATGTCCGCGGCCTCCACCATCACCCGCACCAGCGGCTCCGTCCCCGACGGCCGCAGCAACACCCGCCCGGTGGACCCGAGTTCCCGCTCGGCGTCGGCAACAGCGGCGGCCAGCTCCGCGGACGTGCCCACACGGGACTTGTCGATGTCGGGCACGTTGACCAGCACCTGCGGCAGCCGCTCCATGACGGACGCGAGGTCCTTGAGCGTACGTCCGGTCTCGCGCGACCCGCGCGGCCAGCAGCAGCCCGGTCAGTGTGCCGTCCCCCGTGGTGGCGTGGTCGAGAACGATCACGTGCCCGGACTGCTCGCCGCCCGAGGGCGTACCCGTGCTCCTTCATCTCCTCCAGCACGTACCGGTCACCGACCGCGGTCTGCACGAGCTTCAGCCCCTCACGCTCCATGCGCGAGCTTGAAGCCGAGGTTGGACATCACGGTGGCGACCACGGTGTCCGGCCCGCAGAGCGGAACGCTCACGCATCGCGAGCGCGAGCACGGCCAGGATCTGGTCGCCGTCGATCTCGTTGCCCGTCGTGGTCCACGGCGAGGCAGCGGTCGGCGTCACCGTCGTGCGCGATGCCGAGGTCCGCGCCCGTGCTCGACGACGGCGGCCTTCAGCAGCTCCAGGTGCGTGGAGCCGCACCCGTCGTTGATGTTGAGGCCGTCGGGCTCGGCCCCGATGGTGACGACCTCGGCTCCGGCCCGTGCGAAGGCCTCGGGCGAGACCCGGGCGGCTGCGCCGTGCGCCTCGTCCAGCACGACCTTCAGCCCGTCGAGCCGGTTCGGAAGCACGCCGAGGAGATGCCCGACGTACTGCTCGAACCCCTCGTCGTACGACTTCACCCGCCCGACCCCTGCCCCTGTGGGCCGGTCCCACGGAGCCCCGGCCCGGTGCTCCTCGTAAACGGCCTCGATCCTGTCCTCCAGCTCGTCGGCGAGCTTGTGTCCGCCACGGGCGAAGAACTTGATGCCGTTGTCGGGCATGGCGTTGTGGCTGGCGGAGAGCATGACACCGAGGTCGGCGCCCCACGCCCCCGTCAGGTGCGCGACCGCCGGGGTGGGCAGCACACCGACACGCAGGACGTCCACACCCGCGCTGGCGAGGCCCGCGACCACTGCGGCCTCCAGGAACTCCCCGGACGCTCGCGGGTCCCGCCCGACCACCGCCACCGGCTTGTGGCCCTCGAATGTGCCCGCCTCGGCGAGTACATGCGCCGCCGCGACGGAGAGACCGAGAGCCATCTCGGCCGTCAGATCCGCGTTGGCGACACCGCGCACGCCGTCCGTGCCGAAGAGTCGTCCCACTGTGTGTCCTCCGAATGTGCTCAAAATGTACGGCTCATACCGAGTGTCCAGGTTCGGCCGGGTCGCGGCCAGGGTCACGTATATCCCTTGTGCCCCCTGACGTACCGGTCACCCCTGAGCCGCCGGCAAGCGTCCACCCCGTAAACGCATCGCCCCGGCGGCACAGGGCGTGCCGCCGGGGCGATGCGTGCGGTACAGCGAGGCGATGATCAGCGCTTGCTGTACTGCGGGGCCTTGCGGGCCTTCTTCAGACCGGCCTTCTTCCGCTCGACCGCACGGTCGTCGCGGCGGAGGAAGCCGGCCTTCTTGAGCGGGCCGCGGTTGTTGTCGACGTCGGCCTCGTTCAGCGCACGGGCGACGCCGAGACGCAGCGCACCGGCCTGACCGGAGACGCCGCCACCCGAGATACGGGCGATGACGTCGTAACGGCCTTCGAGCTCGAGCACCTTGAAGGGCTCGTTGACTTCCTGCTGGTGCACCTTGTTCGGGAAGTAGTCCTCGAGGGTGCGACCGTTGATCTTCCACTTGCCGGAGCCCGGGAACGATCCGGACGCGGGCGATGGCGTTCTTGCGACGGCCCAGGCCGGCGGCCGGCTGCGGCTCGCCGAAGCGGGAGGCAAGGGACTCGGAGGTGTACTCGCCCTCGACGGGGCACCTCGGTCTCGGTGGTGTAGCTGTCGATGTCGACGGCTCTCGCTTCGAGCGGCTGCTCAGCAGTGGTCTCGGCCACGATTCTCCTCAGATTCTCTTTCAGTCTTAGGGGGTGGCCGGACTTACTGCGCGACCTGGGTGATCTCGAACGGCACCGGCTGCTGGGCAGCGTGCGGGTGCTCGTCACCGCGGTAGACCTTCAGCTTCGAGAGCATCTGACGGCCCAGGGTGTTCTTGGGGAGCATGCCCTTGACGGCCTTCTCGATGGCCTTCTCGGGGTTCTTGTCGAGCAGCTCGTCGTAACGGACGGAGCGCAGACCACCCGGGTAGCCGGAGTGGCGGTAGGCCAGCTTCTGGGTCCGCTTGTTGCCGGACAGGTGCACCTTGTCGGCGTTGATGATGATGACGAAGTCACCAGCGTCGACGTGCGGCGCGTAGATCGGCTTGTGCTTGCCGCGCAGGAGAGTGGCGGCGGTGGTGGCCAGACGGCCCAGGACGACGTCCTGAGCGTCGATGACGTGCCACTGGCGCGTCACATCGCCGGGCTTGGGGCTGTACGTACGCACGGTTCGTAGCCTTCGCTTCTTCAGTGAGGTTCCAGACAAGGTCACCGAAGACGATCACGACAGCCCTGACCGCACAGCGGTGACGCAAGCCGCGTGCTGGTCGCTGGTCATCGGCCCGGTGGACCGGTGTAAGGGCCCCTCACGTGAGAATGAGCAAGCCAATACACATAACGAAAGTGCAGAATAGCCGGGCGCACCTGTACGGGTCAAAACGGCTCCGCGCCGTTGCCGCTGTGCTGAGCCACTTCTCCGGCCGGCCGAAGGCGGGGCCCGCGCGAGGGCCGGCCCCGAAACCGTGGAAGGCCATCGCCCCACCGCCCACCCGGACGGACCCAGCCGACCCCGGCACCCCCCGTCCAAAACCCCCGTCTAAGATGCGAGCCATGAGTTTTGGGCAAGGGGAGCCTCCGTGGGATCCATGGAAACCGAATTCCCAGCAGCCGCAGTGGTCGGGCCAGAGCGACCAGACCCCTGACTGGGCAGCACTCGCCGAGGTATCCGAGACACGCAACAAGCGTCGCCGCATGCTGCTGATCGTCAGCGGCGCCGTCGCCACGCTCGGGATCGGTGCCGCCGTCGCCATGGCCGTCGTCTCCGCGGACAGCGACCCGCATGCCTCGGACCGCCCCACCGGCAACCTGCCCGCCGGCGCGGACATCCCGAGCGCGGACAACGAGCCCGATCCGTCGTTCGCCCCGACCTCGGCTCCTCCCCCGCTGGACCCGAAGGACTTCGTCTCCAGCGCGAAGAAGGACAAGGCTCCGCTCAGCGCGGACATCTTGTTCCCGCGTACGCGGCTGCTCATGGGCGAGTCGGTCTACAAGAAGGGCGCCACGGCCTCCACCACCGACTGCGCGTCGGCGGCCCAGAGCACCCTCGACAAGGCCCTCACCGACAACGGCTGCACCCGCGTCATGCGTGTCACCTACACCAAGGACGGCGTCGCGGTCACGGTCGGAGTCGCTCTCTTCAAGACCGAGGCGCATGCGATGAAGGCCAAGCAGCACGCTGACAAGAAGAGCATCATCACCTCGCTCCCCGGCTCCGGCGTCCCCGCGTTCTGCCGTACGGCGATCTGCTTCTCCAAGACGAACTCCTACGGCCGCTACGCGTACTTCACCCTGGCCGGCTTCACCAACGGCAAGGACGTCACGGAGACGGACTCCGCGGTCTTCACCACCGCCAACGACCTGGAAGAGTTCACGTTCCGTCAGATCCGCCGCCGCGGCGAGGCCCAGGCCGCAGCGGCCGCCAACGAGTAGCCGAGCGGCCCCCGGACGCTACGAGGAGCAGGGCCGCCGACGAACGGCCCGGCTCCCGGCCGGAGAAGGGACGGCCCCGGGCAGACTCCGCTTGTTCCGCGCCTCTTTGCTCCGCGCGGCCAGCAACTCGTCGGCGGGATACCCGACTTCCTCCAGCGTCAGCCCGTGCGGCCGTACGACATGAACGGCCGAGTCCCGTACGCCGGCGGCCAGCACCTTCCCCGGCCAGTCGGGCGCCCGATGCCCGTCCCCCACGAACAGCAACGCCCCGATGAGCGACCGCACCATGTTGTGACAGAAGGCATCGGCGCGCACGGTGGCCGTGATGATCCCGTCGTCGCCCCGCACGAGGCTCAGCTCCCGCAGCGTACGAATGGTCGTGGCGCCCTCACGCTTCTTGCAGTAGGCGGCGAAGTCGTGCTCCCCGAGCAGCCGCCCGGCGGCCTCGTTCATGGCGTCGACGTCAAGCGGCCAGTCGTGCCACAGGACATGGTTCCGCAGCAGCGGATCGACACCCCCGGGATTGTCGGTGACCCGATAGGCGTACCGCCGCCAGACGGCCGAGAACCGTGCGTTGAACCCGACGGGCGCCTCCCTGAGGGCCCACACCCGCACATCCCTGGGCAACCGCCCGGCCAGCCGCTTCAGCAGCTTCCCCCGCTGCTCGCCCCACAGCTCCCGAGGCAGAGTCGACATGCGCCACCTGCCCCCGCGCATGCACTCCGGCATCGGTCCGCCCGGCCACGGTCAGCTCGTACGTGGCCCCCTTCGACCGCGTAACAGTGCGCAGAGCATCCTCGATCTCCCCTTGCACGGTCCGCCGCCCCCCGGCCTGCTTGGCCCAGCCGGAAACCCGGTGCCGTCATAGGAGAGATCAAGCCGTACGCGCACGTATCCAGGCTGTATTTCGTCACTCACAGGGAGATCCTCTCAGGTCCGGCGAACGCGAAAGCGGGCCCGCCCCGAGGGACGGACCCGCTTTCGCACGAGGGGCAGCCTCAGGCGTCCTTCACGCCTTCACCAGCCGCTTCCGCGGCGGGCTCGGCAGCCTCCTTCTTGGCCTCCTCGGCCGGGGCCTCAGCGGCAGTGTCCTCGGCCTCATCGGCCTTGGTCACCTCCACCTTGGTCTCCACGGCCTCGGTCTCGGCGGCGTCCTTGGCGGCCCGCTTCGTCGCGGCCTCCGCCTCGCCGACCGCCTTCTGCTGCACCGTCAGCGCCTCGACCAGCTCGATGACAGCCATGGGCGCGTTGTCGCCACGGCGGTTACCGATCTTGGTGATACGGGTGTAGCCACCCGGACGGTTCTCGTACCGCGGGCCGATCTCGGTGAAGAGCGTGTGGACGATGCTCTTGTCCGTGATGACCTGGAGCACCTGACGGCGGTTGTGAAGGTCGCCCTTCCTCGCCTTGGTGATCAGACGCTCGGCGTACGGCCGCAGACGGCGGGCCTTCGCCTCGGTGGTGGTGATACGACCGTGCTCGAACAGCGACTTCGCGAGGTTCGCGAGGAGCAGCTTCTCGTGCGCGGCACTGCCGCCCAGACGGGCACCCTTGGCGGGCTTCGGCATGGTGTCTCTCCTAGGTGTCTGCCCCGGCCGTATCAGGTACCGGGGTCAGTGTCCGAGCGGGCGGGGTTGCCTGTCGGAGACCCCGCGCTCCGTAAGGGGCGCGGGGATGTGTCGATATGCGGCTCCGCCGCAGCTGTGCCCCACGGCGGAGCCGCAGGGCACGACATGCGGCTACCGCCACGCGGGCGCTACCGGCCGCAGCGGGCCCGCAGCCAAAAATCCGGTCTCCTCGCGGAGCGCCTAGTACTGCTCGGTCTCGACGAACCCGGCGTCCGCGTCATCGTCGTCGGCGCCGAAGGCGTCGGCGGCGGCCGTGGGGTCGAACCCGGGCGGGCTGTCCTTGAGCGCCAGGCCCATACCCGCCAGCTTCGCCTTGACCTCGTCGATCGACTTCGCACCGAAGTTACGAATGTCGAGCAGGTCGGCCTCGGAGCGGGCGACGAGCTCACCCACAGAGTGGATGCCCTCACGCTTCAGGCAGTTGTACGACCGAACGGTGAGCTCCAGCTCCTCGATCGGCAGCGCCAGATCCGCGGCGAGGGCGGCGTCCGTCGGGGACGGACCCATGTCGATGCCCTCGGCGTCGATGTTGAGCTCACGGGCGAGCCCGAACAGCTCGACCAGCGTCTTACCGGCGGAGGCCATCGCGTCACGCGGGCGCATGGCCTGCTTGGTCTCGACGTCGACGATCAGCTTGTCGAAGTCGGTGCGCTGCTCGACACGCGTGGCCTCGACCTTGTACGTGACCTTCAGCACCGGCGAGTAGATGGAGTCGACCGGGATGCGACCGATTTCCTGACCGACCTGCTTGTTCTGCACGGCGGAGACGTAGCCGCGACCGCGCTCCACGGTCAGCTCCATCTCCAGCTTGCCCTTGCCGTTGAGCGTGGCGAGGACGAGGTCGGGGTTGTGCACCTCGACACCGGCCGGGGGCGCGATGTCGGCGGCGGTGACCAGACCCGGGCCCTGCTTGCGCAGGTACATCACGACGGGCTCGTCGTGCTCACTGCTCACGACCAGCTGCTTGATGTTGATGATCAGGTCGGTGACGTCCTCCTTGACGCCCGGCACGGTGGTGAACTCGTGCAGGACACCATCGATCCGGATAGAGGTGACTGCGGCACCGGGGATCGAGGAGAGAAGGGTCCGGCGGAGGGAGTTGCCGAGGGTGTAGCCGAAGCCCGGCTCCAGCGGCTCGATCACGAACCGGGAGCGGAACTCGTCGACAACCTCTTCGGTCAACGAGGGACGCTGAACGATCAGCATGTGTGGATCAAATCCTTCAGTCGTGGGCGCCCGCTATATGACACCCGACTTGAGCCACCCCTGCCAGACAGGGCGGATACTGCAAGGGTACGGGCGGTACGCCCCTTACGGGGACGCACCGCCCGGCTGTTACATCTGGGGGACAACCCCCACACCCCCGGCCGACAAGCCCGGGGGCACAGCAAGCCCCAAAGCGCCGGTGTCAGACCCGGTGACGCGGGTCACCTCCGCTCACGCGGAGAACACCGTCGCGCCGGGTCAGACCCGGCGACGCTTCGGCGGACGGCAGCCGTTGTGCGGGGTGGGCGTGACGTCCTGGATGGAGCCGACCTCGAGACCGGTCGCCTGCAGCGAACGGATGGCCGTCTCACGACCCGAACCCGGGCCCTTCACGAAGACGTCGACCTTGCGCATGCCGTGCTCCTGGGCACGACGCGCGGCGGACTCGGCGGCCATCTGCGCGGCGAACGGCGTGGACTTCCGGGAGCCCTTGAAGCCGACGTGGCCGGCGGAGGCCCAGGAGATCACGTTGCCGGACGGGTCGGTGATCGAAACGATGGTGTTGTTGAACGTGCTCTTGATGTGCGCATGACCGTGAGCGACGTTCTTCTTTTCCTTGCGGCGCACCTTCTTGGCAGCGCCCTGACGTCCCTTGGGGGGCATCTATAAACTCCTACGGGAGGTGGTCGGTCCTACAGCGAAGACCGTGGACAGGTATCCGCTGCGGACTACTTCTTGCCCGGCTTCTTCTTGCCGGCGATGGCGCGACGCGGGCCCTTGCGTGTGCGGGCGTTGGTGCTGGTGCGCTGACCACGGACGGGCAGACCGCGGCGGTGCCGCAGACCCTGGTAGCAGCCGATCTCCACCTTGCGGCGGATGTCGGCCTGGACCTCGCGACGGAGGTCACCCTCGGTCCTGAGGTTGTTGTCCACGTACTCGCGAATCTTGACCAGCTCTTCTTCGGTCAGGTCGCGAACACGAGTGTTGGGGTTGATACCGGTCTCGGCCAGCGTCTGCTGCGAGAGAGTCCGGCCGATGCCGAACACATAGGTGAGGGCGACCTCCACACGCTTGTCGCGCGGGATGTCAACACCGGAAACGCGTGCCATTCAATGGCTCCAGTTGGTTGTCGGAGGTCTTCCGCAGAGCCGCCTCCCAGCCGCCGGCCTCTTCACGCTGTGCAAAAGATGCAGCTAAAGATTAGGTACGAACTGGGTCCCCGGCCTCCGACCGGAGGTATCGGAACCGATCACTCGGCCCGGGCTCTGCGTATGAACATATTCAGCTCGCGTCGCGCGAATTTCTGCGAATCGCAGAGGGTGTGGTCGTGCGTCAGCCCTGGCGCTGCTTGTGGCGCGGGTTCTCGCAGATGACCATGACCCGACCGTGACGGCGGATCACCCTGCACTTGTCGCAGATCTTCTTGACGCTCGGCTTGACCTTCATGGGATGTGAGGTTCTCCGGGTCAGTGCCCCGCGCCCGGCAGAGGCGGGGCAAAAGTAAAGATCTACTTGTACCGTTGGAGTGCTCTTCTTGACGGATCAGGAAGACTCTCCCCTGGATCACTCCGGGGAGCTTGACAGGCCAGGCCTGTCCGGCGACGACCCTCCCGGCCGCCGAGGCGAGTGCAGGACCCGCCCGAACTCACTTGTACCGGTAGACGATCCGGCCACGCGTCAGGTCGTACGGAGACAGCTCCACCACGACCCGGTCGTCAGGGAGGATACGGATGTAGTGCATACGCATCTTGCCGCTGATATGTGCCAGGACCTGGTGGCCGTTCTGGAGCTCGACCTTGAACATAGCGTTCGGCAGAGACTCGACGACAGTGCCCTCGATCTCGATGGCACCTTGCTTCTTGGCCACGCTTCGCCCTTCGAATCGACTACCTTGATCGACCCCAAGGGACCGTATGCGGACATACGGGCACACCAGAGCCGACGAGTCAGTCTACGTCAGGCCACCGGGAAACACGAATCGAGAGAGAGTGCCCGCGCAGAGAGATCATTAAGCAGGGACACGCACAACTGCCGTCACACCCAGACCCACGGCCGCATCACGGAACACAGGGGTGTCCCTGCGCCAGACGAATCCCTGCGCCAGACGCATCCTTACGCCAACGGATCGGGCGCCGCAGCGATCCCGTACTCCGCCAGCTTCGCCTCGCCCCCGTCAGGCGCCGTCAGCACGAGCGGCCCGGCCTCCGTCAGCGCCACCGAGTGCTCCCAGTGCGAGGACCACGTGCTGTCCGTCGTGATGACCGTCCAGTCATCGTCCAGCACCTGGGTTTTCGGCGTCCCCAGCGACACCATGGGCTCGATCGCCAGGCAGAATCCCGGCACCAGCTTCGGCCCCTTGCCGCGCCGCCGGTCGACGTAGTTCAGCAGATGCGGGTCCATGTGCATCTCGCTCCCGATGCCGTGTCCGCCGTAGTCCTGGACGATCCCGTACTTCCCGCCCCCCGGCCTCGGCTGCCGCCGGATGTACGTCTCGATCGCCCGGGAGATGTCCACGAGCCGGTTTCCCTGCTTCATCGCCGCGATGCCCGCCCACATCGACTCCTCGGTCACCCGGGAGAGCTCGATGAGCTCCGGCGCGTGACCGGATCCGACGAAAGCGGTGTAGGCCGCGTCCCCGTGCCAGCCGTCCACGATCGCCCCGGCATCGATCGAGATGATGTCCCCGTCCTTCAGGACGATCTCGTCACTCGGGATCCCGTGGACGACGACCTCGTTCACGGACGTGCAGATGCTCGCCGGGAAACCGCCGTACCCCAGGAAATTCGACCTGGCCCCGTGCTCCGCGATCACCTTGCGGGCCACCTCGTCGAGGTCCTTGGTGGTGGCACCGGGCACGGCCGCCTCACGGGTGGCCGCGTGGATGGCGGCGACGACCAGCCCCGCCTCGCGCATTTTGGCGATCTGCTCGGGGGTCTTGATCTGCACCATGACGGCAACGGCCTTTCTGGACCGGAGAAAACACGGACCCTGTCAACGATACGGGTGACGACTCGCACTGCTTTCACGCGTGCCCGCCCGCCCACACTCACACCTCGGCCGCGGCCCCCGCAGGGAACCGCGGCCAGAGCGGACTCAACAACCTCGCAGCGCATTCGCTACGTGTCGTCGTCCTTGCGCTTCAACGCCTCCATCGCCCGCCCGGTGACCTCGTCCACCTTCCCGAGCGCCGAGATCGTCACCACCAGGCCCTGGGCCTTGTAGTAATCGATGATCGGCTCGGTCTGCGTGTGGTAGACCTCAAGCCGCTTGCGCACGGTCTCCTCGGAGTCGTCATCGCGCTGGTACAACTCCCCGCCGCACTTGTCGCAGACGCCTTCCTGCTTCGGTGCCTTGTACGACACGTGGAAGACGTGTGCCGAGTCGTTCCGGCAGATGCGGCGGCCGGCGATCCGCTTGACCACCTCGTCCTCGGGGACCTCCAGGTCCAGCACCGCGTCCAGCTTCATGCCCTCGGTCATGAGCATCTCGCCGAGCGCCTCGGCCTGCGAGACATTCCGCGGGAAGCCGTCGAGCAGGAAGCCGTGCTGTGCGTCCGGCTGCTCCATACGGTCCTCGGCCATGGCGATGGTGACCTCGTCCGGCACCAGATTGCCCGCGTCCATATAGGACTTGGCGAGTTTGCCGAGCTCCGTCTGCTGGCTGATGTTGGCACGGAAAAGGTCGCCCGTGGAGATGTGCGGGATCGACAGGTTCTTGGCAAGAAACGCGGCCTGTGTTCCCTTGCCGGCACCGGGCGGCCCGACGAGGACGATTCGCATCAGCGGAGGAACCCTTCATAATTGCGCTGCTGAAGCTGGCTCTCGATCTGCTTCACCGTCTCCAGACCCACACCCACGATGATAAGGATGCTGGTTCCGCCGAACGGGAAGTTCTGGTCTGCCCCGAAACCAGCCAACGCCATCGTCGGGACAAGAGCGATCAGCCCCAGATACAGCGAGCCCGGCCAGGTGATCCGGTTGAGCACGTACGAAAGGTACTCAGCGGTCGGCCGACCAGCCCGGATACCCGGGATGAAGCCACCATACTTCTTCATGTTGTCCGCGACTTCCTCGGGGTTGAACGAGATGGCCACGTAGAAGAAGGCGAAGAAGACAATCAGGAAGAAGTAGAGCGTGATGTGCAAGGGCGCAGAAGTGCTCGCCAGGTTCTGCTCGATCCAGGTCTTCCAATCGGAGGTGCCCCCAGCGAACTGGGCGATCAGCGCCGGGATGTAGAGCAGCGACGAGGCGAAGATCACGGGGATGATGCCCGCCTGGTTGACCTTCAGCGGAATGTACGTCGACGTGCCGCCGTAGGACCGGCGGCCGATCATGCGCTTCGCGTACTGGACCGGGATACGACGCTGAGCCTGCTCGACAAAGACCACCAGGCCGATCATGACGAGGCCGACGGCGATCACGGTACCGAACTCGATCCAGCCGTCCGCGAGCTCACCCTGCTGCTTGATGTTCCACAGAGCGGATGGGAAGGTCGCGGCGATCGAGATGAACATCAGGATCGACATGCCGTTGCCGATGCCGCGGTCGGTGATGAGCTCGCCGAGCCACATGACGACGGCCGTACCGGCGGTCATGGTGATGACCATGACGAGGGTGGTGAAGATCGAGCGGTCAGGCACGATCGCGCCGCCCATGGTGCACTGCCGGAACAGCGAGCCGCTGCGGGCAGTGGCCACCAGGCCCGTGCCCTGGAGGATCGCCAGGGCGACCGTGAGGTAACGCGTGTACTGTGTGATCTTCGCCGTGCCGGCCTGGCCCTCCTTCTTCAGGGCTTCCAGGCGGGGAATCACCACGGTCAGCAGCTGCAGAATGATGCTCGCCGTGATGTACGGCATGATGCCGAGCGCGAAGACCGTGATCTGCAGCAGCGCGCCACCGCTGAACATGTTGACCAGACCGAACAGGCCCTGGTTGGAGTTCTGCTGATCGACACAGAACTGGACGGCGGTGTAGTCGACACCCGGGATCGGGATGTGCGTACCGATCCGGTAGATCACGATGATGCCGAGTGTGAAGAGCAGCTTCTTGCGCAGGTCGGGCGTCTTGAACGCCCGGGCGAACGCGGTGAGCACGGTGCCTCCTGCGACCCCCGCGCTACTGCGTCAAGGGTGACGGTCTGAGGTTTCGACAAATACGTAACGGTCAACTGCCGCTTCGAGTGCCCCGAGGGGCCCTGGGAAAGTTGGCAGTGCAGGCCACCTTACCCGCGAGACTGCCCCCTTGGAACGACCAACCGGGGACGCCCCTTTTGGGCGCCCCCGGTGGGATCGTTCACGTCATCGACACAATCGACACACCTGAAGTGGTCAGACGAGCTCGGTGACGGTACCGCCGGCGGCGGCGATCTTCTCCTTGGCGGAGCCGGAGACGGCGTCGACCGTCACCTGCAGCGCCACGGAGATCTCGCCCTGGCCGAGGACCTTGACGAGGCTGTTCTTACGGACGGCACCCTTGGTGACCAGGTCCGCGACCGTGACCTCGCCGCCCTCGGGGTAGAGGGTGGCGAGCTTGTCCAGGTTCACGACCTGGTACTCGGTCTTGAACGGGTTCTTGAAGCCCTTCAGCTTCGGGAGGCGCATGTGCAGCGGCATCTGGCCGCCCTCGAAGCGCTCCGGAACCTGGTAGCGGGCCTTGGTGCCCTTGGTACCACGACCGGCCGTCTTACCCTTCGACGCCTCACCACGACCGACACGGGTCTTGGCGGTCTTGGCGCCCGGGGCGGGACGGAGGTTGTGGATCTTGAGCGGCTTGCTCTCCGCCATGATCAGTCGACCTCCTCGACCGTCACGAGGTGGCGGACGGTGTGCACCATACCGCGGAACTCGGGGCGGTCCTCCTTGACGACCACGGTGTTGATCCCCTTGAGACCAAGCGACCGAAGCGTGTCACGGTGGTTCTGCTTGCTGCCGATGTACGACTTCGTCTGCGTGATCTTGAGCTGAGCCATTACGCAGCACCAGCCCCGGCACGCGCACGCAGCAGAGCCGCGGGAGCGACGTCCTCGAGGGGCAGACCGCGGCGGGCCGCGATCTCCTCGGGACGCTGCAGACCCTTCAGGGCTGCCACGGTCGCGTGCACGATGTTGATCGCGTTCGACGAGCCGAGCGACTTCGACAGGATGTCGTGCACGCCGGCGCACTCGAGCACGGCACGCACCGGGCCACCGGCGATAACGCCGGTACCGGGGGAAGCCGGCTTGAGCAGGACGACGCCCGCGGCCTTCTCGCCCGTGATCGGGTGCGGAATGGTGCCCTGGATCCGGGGAACCTTGAAGAAGTGCTTCTTGGCCTCCTCAACACCCTTGGCGATGGCGGCCGGCACCTCCTTGGCCTTGCCGTATCCGACGCCCACGGTGCCGTCACCGTCGCCCACCACGACCAGCGCGGTGAAGCTGAAGCGACGACCACCCTTCACAACCTTGGCGACGCGGTTGATCGCGACGACGCGCTCAACATACGCGGTCTTCTCGGCGGCAGCCGCACCGCCGTCACGGCCCTTCCGGTCCCGCCGCTCGCCGCCACCGGCACCGCCACCGCGGCGCTGGGGTCCAGCCATTGGACTTCCTTCCTTGTCTCTTTAGTTGCGGAACCGGCTCAGAACTTGAGCCCGGCCTCGCGGGCGGCGTCCGCCAGAGCGGCGATGCGCCCGGCGTACTGGTTACCACCACGGTCGAACACGACGGCCTCGATACCGGCGGCCTTGGCACGCTCGGCGACCAGGGCGCCGACCTTGCCGGCCTGCGCGGACTTCTCGCCCTCACCACGGATCGACGCGTCCAGGGACGACGCCGACGCCAGGGTGTGACCCTTGATGTCGTCGATGACCTGGGCGACGATGTGGCGGTTCGAGCGCGTCACGACCAGGCGCGGACGCTCGGCCGTACCGTTGACCTTCTTACGGATCCGGATGTGGCGGCGCTTGATCGCGGCACGCTTGTAGGCGTCACCCTTGGCGATCTTCGTACCGTATGCCATGGCTTACTTACCCGCCTTTCCGACCTTGCGGCGGATGACTTCGCCCTCGTACTTGACACCCTTGGCCTTGTACGGGTCGGGCTTGCGGAGCTTGCGGATGTTGGCCGCGACCTCGCCGACCTTCTGCTTGTCGATGCCCTCGACCGAGAAACGGGTCGGGGCCTCCACCTTGAAGGTGATGCCCTCGGGGGCCTCGACGAGGATCGGGTGGCTGTAACCGAGCGCGAACTCCAGGTTCGCGCCCTTGGCGGCCACGCGGTAACCGACACCGCTGATCTCGAGTTTCTTCACGTAACCCTGGGTCACGCCGGTGATCATGTTCGCCACCAGCGTGCGGGACAGGCCGTGCAGGGCCTTGTTCTGACGCTCGTCGTTGGGGCGGGTCACCCGCAGGGTGCCGTCCTCGCCCTTGGCGATCTCGATGGGGGCGGCGACGGTGTGGCTCAGTGAACCCTTGGGGCCCTTGACCGAGACCGTGCGGCCATCGAGGGTGACGTCCACGCCGGCGGGAACCGCGATGGGGAGCTTGCCGATGCGCGACATAGCTGTTTCCTCCGTTCCCTTCCGCTACCAGACGTAGGCGAGGACTTCCCCACCCACGCCCTTCTTGCCGGCCTGCTTGTCGGTGAGGAGCCCGTGCGACGTGGAGATGATCGCCACGCCGAGGCCACCGAGCACCTTCGGCAGGTTGGTGGACTTCGCGTACACCCGGAGACCGGGCTTGGAGATCCGCTTGATGCCCGCGATGGAGCGCTCACGGCTGGGGCCGAACTTCAGCTCCAGGACGAGGCTCTTGCCGACTTCGGCGTCCTCGACCTTCCAGCCCGTGATGAAGCCCTCCTGCTGGAGGATCTCCGCGATGTGCGACTTGATCTTCGATGCCGGCATCGTCACGGAGTCGTGGTATGCCGAGTTCGCGTTCCGCAGACGCGTAAGCATGTCTGCGATCGGATCAGTCATGGTCATGAATTGGCCTTCGGCCTCTCTCGCCGGGGTTTCCTGGTGCGCCATCCCTCTCCCCGATCCGAGACGGGGCGGGTGCGGTGCGGTGGACCTACGGCGTAGTAAGTTGTATGGGCGTCAGGCGCCCAACCCTCCCAGCCTAAGCTATGGAGAGGTGGGCACCTGACCGGACCCTTTACTTACCGAGAGCTTCGGGAATCCCTGTCCAGCCTGTCGGCCCGAAGGGCCGCCCTTGAGGGGCGGTGGTCGGGCGACGGGACCAGCCTGTCGGCCCGAAGGGCCGCCCTTGAGGGGCGGTGGTCGGGCGACGGGTGGGCGGGATTACCAGGAGCTCTTGGTCACGCCCGGCAGTTCACCGCGGTGAGCCATCTCACGGAGGCACACACGGCACAGGCCGAACTTTCGGTAGACGGAGTGCGGACGTCCACACCGCTGGCAGCGGGTGTAGCCACGCACGGCGAACTTCGGCTTACGAGCAGCCTTCGCGATCAGCGCTTTCTTCGCCATCTCGCTCACGCCTCCTTGAACGGGAAGCCGAGGTGACGGAGAAGGGCGCGGCCCTCTTCGTCGTTGGTCGCCGTGGTCACCACGGTGATGTCCATACCCCGGACGCGGTCGATCTTGTCCTGGTCGATCTCGTGGAACATGACCTGCTCCGTGAGACCAAAGGTGTAGTTGCCACGGCCGTCGAACTGCTTGGGGGACAGACCACGGAAGTCGCGGATGCGCGGCAGCGCGAGCGACAGGGTGCGGTCCAGGAACTCCCACATGCGGTCGCCACGGAGCGTGACATGGGCCCCAATCGGCTGGCCCTCACGCAGCTTGAACTGCGCGATGGACCTGCGGGCCTTGGTAACGGCCGGCTTCTGACCGGTGATCGTGGTGAGGTCGCGGATGGCGCCCTCGATCAGCTTGGAGTCGCGGGCGGCGTCGCCCACACCCATGTTGACCACGATTTTGACGAGGCCCGGAATCTGCATGACGTTCTCGTACTTGAACTCGTCACGCAGCTTGCCGAGGATCTCCTCGCGGTACTTCTGCTTCAGACGCGGAGTCACGGTGGTGGTCGTCATCAGATGTCCTCACCCGTCCGCTTGGCAACGCGGATCTTGTTGCCCTCTTCGTCGAAGCGGTAGCCGACGCGCGTCACGACCTTCTTGCCGTCCTTCTCGACGACGAGCTGGACGTTGGACACGTGGATCGGGGCCTCGGTGGTCACGATGCCACCAGCCTGCGAACCGCCCGCTGTCGGACCGGCCTTGGTGTGCTTCTTGACCCGGTTGACACCCTCGACCAGGACACGCTCCTCGCGCGGGAAAGAGGCAATGACCTTGCCCTGCTTCCCCTTGTCCTTGCCGGTGATGACCTGGACCAGGTCGCCCTTCTTGATCTTCATGCTTACAGCACCTCCGGCGCGAGCGAGATGATCTTCATGAACTTCTTCTCGCGCAGTTCCCTGCCCACGGGGCCGAAGATGCGGGTGCCGCGGGGGTCGCCGTCGCCCTTCAGAATGACGGCGGCGTTCTCGTCGAAGCGGATGTACGAGCCATCCGGGCGGCGGCGCTCCTTGACGGTACGAACGATGACCGCCTTGACGACGTCACCCTTCTTCACGTTGCCACCGGGGATCGCGTCCTTGACGGTGGCGACGATGACGTCACCGATGCCCGCGTAGCGGCGACCGGAGCCACCGAGCACACGGATGCAAAGGATCTCCTTCGCCCCCGTGTTGTCGGCGACACGCAGTCGCGACTCCTGCTGGATCACGTCTATCTCCTGGTTGTCTGCCGGTTCCCGGGGAGCTCCGTGAGTCGGAGCTCCCCGAGCCTGGCGGAACGGTGCCTAGGGGGTCCCCCTAGGAGGGATGCTTGCCTTGTGGAATTCCCTCAGGGGAATTACTTGGCCTTCTCGAGGATCTCGACGATGCGCCAGCGCTTGGTCGCGGACAGCGGCCGGGTCTCCATGAGGAGGACGCGGTCGCCGACACCCGCGGCGTTCTGCTCGTCGTGCGCCTTGAGCTTGTTCGTACGGCGGATGACCTTGCCGTACAGCGCGTGCTTGACGCGGTCCTCGACAGCGACGACGACGGTCTTGTCCATCTTGTCGCTGACGACGAGACCCTCACGGGTCTTGCGGAATCCGCGCGCCTCGCCTGCGGCGGAACCGCTGTTGTCCGCAGTCTGCTGCTCAGTCACATTGCTCTCACTCATCAGGCGTTCTCCACCGTTTCGATGCCCAGCTCACGCTCGCGCATCAGGGTGTAGATCCGCGCGATGTCCTTACGGACCGCCTTCAGACGGCCGTGGTTCTCAAGCTGACCTGTCGCCGCCTGGAAGCGGAGATTGAACAGCTCTTCCTTGGCTTCGCGAAGCTTCGCCAGAAGCTCCTCGTCGCCCAGCTCGCGCAGCTCGGACGCCTTGGTACCGGCCGACATCACGCTTCACCTGCCTCGCGCTTGACGATCTTGCACTTCATCGGCAGCTTGTGAGCGGCACGAGTCAGGGCCTCACGCGCGGTCTTCTCGTTCGGGTAGGACAGTTCGAACATCACCCGACCGGGCTTGACGTTCGCGATCCACCACTCCGGCGAACCCTTACCGGAACCCATGCGGGTCTCGGCAGGCTTCTTGGTCAGCGGGCGGTCCGGGTAGATGTTGATCCAGACCTTGCCGCCACGCTTGATGTGACGGGTCATGGCGATACGAGCCGCCTCGATCTGGCGGTTCGTCACATAGGCCGGGGTCAGCGCCTGGATGCCGTACTCGCCGAACGCAACCTGCGTGCCACCCTTGGCCATGCCGGTGCGCTTGGGGTGGTGCTGCTTGCGGTGCTTGACCCTACGGGGGATCAGCATGTCGGTCAGGCCTCCGTTCCACCGGTAGAAGAGGGCGCAGCCTCGGCCGGAGCAGCGGGAGCCTCGGCCTTGGGGGCCTCGGCGCCGGCAGCCTGCTGCGGCTTGCGACCGCGCCGCTCGCCACCGCGGCCACCACGGGCCGGGCGGTCGCCGCCGGGGCCGCCACCGCGGGCCGGGCGGTTGCCCGCACGGGCGGCGGCGTTCTCGGCGCGGACCTCGGCGATGTTCTTGACGTCGCCCTTGTAGATCCAGACCTTCACACCGATACGGCCGAAGGTCGTCTTGGCCTCGAAGAAGCCGTAGTCCACGTTCGCGCGGAGCGTGTGCAGGGGCACGCGGCCCTCGCGGTAGAACTCCGAGCGGGACATCTCGGCGCCGCCGAGGCGGCCACCGCACTGGATCTTGATGCCCTTGGCGCCGGCCTTCATCGTGCCCTGCATGCTCTTACGCATGGCGCGACGGAAGGAGACGCGGGAGGACAGCTGCTCGGCAACGGCCTGAGCAACCAGCTGAGCGTCGGTCTCGGGGTTCTTGACCTCGAGGATGTTCAGCTGGACCTGCTTGCCCGTGAGCTTCTCGAGGTCGCCGCGGATGCGGTCGGCCTCGGCGCCACGGCGGCCGATGACGATGCCAGGACGCGCGGTGTGGATGTCCACACGGACGCGGTCACGGGTGCGCTCGATCTCCACCTTCGAGATACCGGCGCGCTCCATGCCGGACGTCATCATCCGGCGGATGGCGACGTCTTCCTTGACGTAGTCCTTGTACAGCTTGTCGGCGTACCACCGGGACTTGAAGTCCGTGGTGATGCCGAGCCGGAACCCATGCGGGTTTACCTTCTGGCCCATTACCGGGTTCCTTCCTTGCTGGCGACGACCACGGTGATGTGGCTGGTCCGCTTGCGGATCCGGTAGGCACGGCCCTGGGCACGCGGACGGAACCGCTTCAGGGTCGGGCCCTCGTCGACGTACGCCTCGCTGATGAACAGCGAGGTGGCGTCCGGGTGGTCGTAGTTGTGTGCGGCGTTGGCGAGGGCGCTGTCGAGCACCTTGCCGACCGGCACGGAGGCAGCCTGCGGAGCGAATCGCAGGACCGCCTGGGCCTCCGTGGCGTTCATGCCACGGATGAGGTCCACCACACGGCGGGCCTTCATGGGCGTGACGCGGATATACCGCGCCTGGGCCCTGGCTTCCATGGTCGTCCCTTCAGTTTCTTACGTGTCTGAATGCGATCCGCTTTAGCGGCGCTTCGACTTCCGGTCGTCCTTGACGTGGCCCCGGAAGGTGCGCGTCGGCGAGAACTCGCCGAGCTTGTGGCCGACCATCGACTCGGTGACGAACACCGGGATGTGGATCTTGCCGTTGTGCACCGCGATCGTGTGGCCGAGCATGGCCGGGACGATCATCGAGCGACGGGACCAGGTCTTGATGACGTTCTTGGTGCCGGCTTCGTTCTGGACGTCCACCTTCTTGATCAGGTGGTCGTCGACGAAGGGCCCCTTCTTGAGACTGCGCGGCATCTGAACCCGCTCCTAGCGCTTCTTGTTCGTCTTGCGGCGGCGGACGATGTACTTGTTGCTCGCCTTCTTGGGAGAACGAGTACGACCTTCCTTCTGACCCCAGGGGCTGACCGGGTGGCGACCACCGGAGGTCTTGCCCTCACCACCACCGTGGGGGTGGTCAACCGGGTTCATCGCCACACCGCGAACGGTCGGGCGGACACCCAGCCAGCGCTTGCGGCCGGCCTTGCCCCAGTTGATGTTGGACTGCTCGGCGTTGCCGACCTCGCCGACGGTGGCCCGGCAGCGCACGTCGACCAGGCGGATCTCACCGGACGGCATGCGGAGGTGGGCCATCGTGCCCTCCTTCGCGAGCAGCTGCACGGAGGCACCGGCGGAGCGGGCGAACTTGGCGCCGCCGCCCGGGCGCAGTTCCACCGAGTGGATGGTGGTACCGACCGGGATGTTGCGGAGCGCCAGGTTGTTGCCGGGCTTGATGTCGGCGCCGGGGCCGTTCTCGATCCGGTCGCCCTGGTTGAGGCCCTTGGGGGCCAGGATGTAGCGCTTCTCGCCGTCCACGTAGTGGAGCAGCGCGATGCGCGCGGTGCGGTTGGGGTCGTACTCGATGTGTGCGACCTTCGCCGGCACGCCGTCCTTGTCGTGACGACGGAAGTCGATCACGCGGTAGGCGCGCTTGTGGCCACCACCCTGGTGGCGGACGGTCACACGACCGGAGTTGTTACGGCCACCCTTGCTGTGCAGGGGGCGGACCAGCGACTTCTCCGGCGTGGACCGCGTGATCTCGACGAAGTCGGCGACGCTGGAGCCACGACGGCCCGGAGTCGTCGGCTTGTACTTGCGGATACCCATTTCTCAGTCCTCGTCCGATATCGGACAGTCGGACCTCCGTCAGGAGGTCGGACCGCCGAAGATGTCGATACGGTCGCCCTCGGCAAGGGTCACGATCGCGCGCTTGGTGGCGGCGCGCTGGCCGTAACCCGTGCGGGTCCGCTTGCGCTTGCCGATGCGGTTGATCGTGTTGACCCCGGTGACCTTGACCTCGAAGACCGTCTCGACGGCCTGCTTGATCTGGGTCTTGTTGGAGCGCGGGTCGACGACGAACGTGTACTTGTTCTCGTCGATGAGCGCGTAGCTCTTCTCGGACACGACCGGCTTGATCAGGATGTCACGGGGGTCCGTGTACGCCTTGCTCACCGGAGTGACGACGGTGTTCTTGCCCTCGGTGGCGTGGCGACGTGCCTTCTTGAGGCGCGCTTCCTTGGCCTTCTTGGCGGCCTTCGAGGCGATGGAGGGGTGGCGGATAGCCATCAGGCCTCGCTCCCTTCGATGTCAGTGGCCTTGTTCGGGCCGGCGACGAAGGACTCGAAGGCGGCCTGAGTGAAGACCACATCGTCCGAGACGAGAACGTCGTACGTGTTCAGCTGGCCCGGCTCCAGGATGTGGACCTGGGGCAGGTTGCGGGCGGACAGCCACGCGGCCTCGTCGGAGCGCTCGACGACGAGCAGCAGGTTCCTGCGCTCGCTGATCTTGCCGAGCAGGCTCTTGGCGGCCTTGGTGGAGGGGGTTCCGCCCTCGATCACGCCGGAGACGACGTGGACGCGGTTGTGGCGGGCCCGGTCGGTGAGGGCGTGGCGCAGAGCCGCGGCCTTCATCTTCTTCGGGGTCCGCTGCGAGTAGTCGCGGGGCACGGGACCGTGTACGACGCCACCACCGGCGAACTGCGGCGCGCGGGTCGAACCCTGACGGGCACGACCGGTGCCCTTCTGGCGGTACGGCTTCCTGCCACCACCGCGGACTTCACCGCGGGTCTTGGTCTTGTGCGTGCCCTGACGGGCGGCGGCCAGCTGGGCGACGACGACCTGGTGGATCAGCGGGATGCTGATCTTTTCCACGCCGAAGTACTCCGTGGGGAGCTCGACGGTACCGGTCTTCTCGCCCGCCGGCGAAAGGATGTCAACAGTGCTCATCGGTTACCTCAGGCCCCCTTGGCCGCGGTGCGGACCAGGACGAGGCCGCCGTTCGGACCGGGAACCGCGCCCTTGATGAGCAGCAGACCCTTCTCCGCGTCAACGGCGTGGACGGTCAGGTTCTGGGTGGTGACCCGCTCGTTGCCCATACGACCTGCCATACGGAGGCCCTTGAACACCCGGCCCGGGGTGGCGCAGCCACCGATGGAACCGGGAGAGCGGTGCTTGCGCTGGGTGCCGTGCCCGGCACCGAGGCCCTTGAAGTTGTGGCGCTTCATGACACCGGCAAAGCCCTTGCCCTTGCTCTTGCCGGTGACGTCGACCTTGATGCCGGCCTCGAACACCTCAACGGTGATCTCCTGGCCGAGCGTGTACTCGGAGGCGTCCGCGGTGCGGATCTCGACGAGGTGACGACGCGGGGTGACGTCGGCCTTGGCGAAGTGGCCCTTGAGGGGCTTGTTCACCTTGCGCGGGTCGATCTCACCGAAGGCGAGCTGGACGGACTCGTAACCGTCGACGTCGTTCGTACGAACCTGGGTCACGACATTCGGCCCGGCCTTGACGACAGTGACGGGAACAACCCGGTTGTTCTCGTCCCACACCTGCGTCATACCGAGTTTCTCGCCCAGGATGCCCTTGATCTGCTTGGTACTCATTCTCGACATCACCGGCCTCAGAGCTTGATCTCGATGTCGACACCGGCCGGGAGGTCGAGTCGCATCAGAGAGTCAACGGTCTTCGGAGTCGGGTCGAGGATGTCGATCAGGCGCTTGTGGGTGCGCATCTCGAAGTGCTCGCGCGAGTCCTTGTACTTGTGCGGCGACTTGATGACGACGTACACGTTCTTCTCAGTGGGCAGCGGCACCGGGCCCGCGACCGACGCACCAGTGCGGGTCACCGTCTCGACGATCTTCTTCGCCGAGGAGTCGATGACTTCGTGGTCGTAGGCCTTGAGCCGGATGCGGATCTTCTGTCCCGCCATGGCTGCTTCGTAGTCCTGTCTCTCTTCATGCTCTGGAACCCGGCACTCTTCTTCGTTTCCTCCGACCCACGCGGTCGGGTGTGTCGCGCTCTCACTGACATGAATGTCCCTTGTTCGAACATCCCTGCACGGGGAAGCACGGCCCTACCGGAACCGCGGACCGGAGGCAAAACAGCGTCATTCCGCTGCCGAAGACCCACCGGATGCCTGGCCGACGCTGCGCCAACGCTTCCCGAAAGATTCCCGTACGTCCGCCCCAGCGCTGCCTTACGGCAGTTGGGACGACGAGTACTGTGGGACTCGCTTCCGGTCCTCCCGGCGGGAGGCGCGCAGCATCAACACTCGACCGAGCAACCCCGCTAGTCTGCCACACGGGACGCGGAGGTGGCCAATCGGGCCGAAGAGGGTACCCGCAGGGGGACGTACGTCAAACCGTGGGCCCGGCTGGGCCTCCCGGGCTCAACGCGAAGGTGAGGCCGTCCCGGTGAGGACGGAGGAGAGCCGCTGTACGGGTGAGGGGAGGTCTTCACCTCAGCCGAGAGAACAGCGAAGGGGTCCGTACGACCGAAGTCGTACGGACCCCTTCAGGAGCTCGCGAGAGAACTACCAGGTCAACTGACCCTCAAGCAGCGGAACTTACTTGACGATCTTGGTGACCTGGCCGGCGCCCACGGTCCGGCCACCCTCACGGATGGCGAACTTGAGGCCCTCCTCCATGGCGATGGGCTGGATGAGCTCCACCTTCATCTCGGTGTTGTCACCCGGCATGACCATCTCGGTGCCCTCGGGGAGGGTCACGACGCCGGTCACGTCCGTCGTACGGAAGTAGAACTGCGGACGGTAGTTGTTGAAGAACGGCGTGTGGCGGCCACCCTCGTCCTTGGAGAGGATGTAGGCCTGCGCCTCGAAATCGGTGTGCGGGGTGACCGAGCCCGGCTTGATGATGACCTGGCCGCGCTCGACATCCTCCCGCTTGATGCCGCGGAGAAGCAGACCGACGTTCTCACCGGCCTGGCCCTCGTCGAGCAGCTTGCGGAACATCTCGATACCGGTGACCGTGGTGGTGGTCTTCTCGGTCTTGATGCCGATGATGTCGACGGTCTCGTTGACCTTGAGGATACCGCGCTCGATACGGCCGGTGACGACCGTACCGCGACCGGTGATCGTGAAGACGTCCTCGATCGGCATCAGGAACGGCTTGTCGACGTCACGCTCCGGCTGCGGGACCGCGGTGTCGACGGCGTTCATCAGGTCCAGGACGGACTGCGTCCACTCCTTGTCGCCCTCGAGCGCCTTCAGAGCGGAGACCTTGACGACCGGACAGTCGTCGCCCGGGAACTCGTACTCGGAGAGGAGCTCACGGACCTCGAGCTCGACGAGCTCCAGGATCTCCTCGTCGTCCACCATGTCGGCCTTGTTCAGGGCGACCACGATGTACGGCACGCCGACCTGGCGGGCCAGGAGCACGTGCTCCTTGGTCTGCGGCATCGGGCCATCGGTAGCGGCGACCACCAGGATCGCGCCGTCCATCTGCGCGGCACCGGTGATCATGTTCTTGATGTAGTCCGCGTGACCCGGGCAGTCGACGTGGGCGTAGTGACGCGCCTCGGTCTGGTACTCGACGTGCGCGATGGAGATGGTGATACCGCGCTGGCGCTCCTCGGGAGCCTTGTCGATGTTGTCGAACGGGGTGGCCTCGTTCAGCTCCGGGTACGCGTCATGCAGCACCTTGGTAATAGCCGCCGTAAGGGTGGTCTTACCGTGGTCGATGTGACCGATGGTGCCGATGTTGACGTGCGGCTTAGTCCGCTCGAACTTCGCCTTCGCCACTGGGGTCCTCCTGTGGAGTGGTTCTGTACGCCTTAGTTCATCGGCGCCAGGTGATCTTTGCTGTCAAAACCCGGGCCCTCGGGGCATTTCCCGCGCATGCGGGTGAATGCCCCTTGAGGCTCCGGAGTCAAGCCTACGGCGTGTGAACGGGGTACGTTACTCGCCCTTGGCCTTCGCGATGATCTCCTCGGCGACGTTCCGCGGAACCTCGGCGTAGGAGTCGAACTGCATCGAGTAGCTCGCGCGACCCGACGTCTTGCTGCGGAGGTCGCCGACATAGCCGAACATCTCCGACAGCGGAACCAGGCCCTTCACGACGCGGGCACCGGCACGCTCCTCCATGGCCTGAATCTGGCCACGGCGGGAGTTGATGTCGCCGATGACGTCGCCCATGTAGTCCTCGGGCGTGGTGACC
>CAVQGD010000021.1:12500-406494 GCA_963711935.1 uncultured Actinomycetota bacterium | reverse complement strand
GTCGAAGACCTCCACGTGGCCGGGATGCTGAAGAACCGGCGTCTGGCCCGCCGGATCGCCGACGCCGGGTTCGGCGAGATCCGCCGCCAGCTCACCTACAAGACCCGCCAGCGCCACGCCACCCGTATCGTGGTGGCGGACCGCTGGTATCCGTCCTCGAAGACCTGTTCCGGGTGCGGCGCGGTGAAAGCCAAGCTGCCGCTGCATGTGCGGAGCTACCAGTGCGATGCCTGCGGCCTGGTCCTGGACCGGGACGACAACGCCGCGCGCAACCTCGCCGCCCTCGCGGCGGCCCGTACGACCGGTACCGGAGTGGCCGGAGACCGGGACACCGTACAGGTGTCGAAGCCTCGTGGAGCCGACCAGAAGACCGCGTCACCCGCCGCAGCCGCAAGGCCATGGCGGGGCGGGCAGGTGGCGCAATCCTGCCGCATCAGCGGCAGACGGAAACGAGAGACCGTCCTCAAGCCGAAGCCCTCACGCTTTGGGGACGAGACGGACCTCCCGGGCCGAAATGCCCGGGTTGTTCACTCCCGACTGGTCTCGGCAACGGGACACTGGACGCCGTACCACCTCATCCGTCCGACTGCCTTCTCACTGTCCTCTCAGGAGCCGACCCTCATGCCCCGCCTCGCCCTGTATACCCTCGCCCTCTGCTTGCTCGCCGTGGCCGCCGCCGTGGTCTCCTTCGTCCAGGGCAGCTGGCTGGGGATCGTCTGGGTGCTGCTGGCCGGGCTGTCGTCCAACATGACGTGGTACTACGCGCGGCGCGCGAAGGTCGCGAAGGCCGCGAAGGTACGGGGCGGCTCCGCCGGGGGCAGCAGGTCCAGGGGCCAGCAGGTCTAGGGGCCAGCAGGTCCAGAGGTCGGCAGGTCTAGGGAGCCAGGCAGATCCCGCTGTCCTCCTGCCAGAAGCGGTACAGCTCCTGACCGCAGTACGTCTGAAGGTCGCCGATGCCCAGGCCGCGCAGAATCGCCTCGACCACGTCGAAGAACGCGCCGTTCACCGCCGGGATCCACAGCACCGCGAACACCAGCAGCAGCCCGAACGGCGCGAACGGCTCCGTCTGGCGGCGGACCTTGTACGACAGCCAGGGCTCGATCACGCCGTAGCCGTCCAGGCCCGGTACCGGCAGGAAGTTCAGGATCGCGGCCGTGACCTGGAGCAGCGCGAGGAAGGCCAACGCGTACTGGAACGCCGCCGGGACACCGTCCAGCGCGTCCAGCCAGAAGGGCGCCGTACAGACCACTGCGAACAGGACGTTCGTGAGCGGGCCCGCCGCCGAGATCAGGCTGTGCTTCCAGCGGCCCCGGATGCGCCCGTGCTCGATGAACACCGCGCCACCCGGCAGCCCGATCCCACCCATGATCACGAAGAGGACGGGCAGCACGATGCTCAGCAGGGCGTGGGTGTAGGCGAGAGGATTGAGCGTCAAGTACCCTTTCGCACCGATCGAGATGTCGCCGCTGTGCAGGGCCGTGCGCGCGTGCGCGTACTCGTGCAGGCAGAGGGAGACGATCCAGGCCGCCGTCACGAACAGGAAGACGGCGATGCCGCTCTGCCCGGCGAAGCCGGTCCACGTGGCCCAGCCCGTGACCGCCATCACGGCCACGATGCCCACGAAGACGGGGCTGATCCTCCGGTCACTCCGGCGGGACGCGGCGATGGTCATGAGGCGGACTCCCTGGTGTGGGCTACGGGGGTGTGGGCTGGCGGTGTGGGCTATGGGTGCGGATCGACAGTATCGGTGCCGTGAGGGCAACGTCCCGCGTGCGGTGTGAGGTTCCTGACAGTCGTTACGCCGCAGCCGAGCCGAGGGTGCCCGTCGCTTTGCTCTGTGGCAGCAAGAAGCCCCGCCCGCACGCCACGGGGGCAGCGCACAGACGGGGCCGTTCGTCTCGCTCTACTCGTGCTTGCGGGGCAAGTAGGGCGACTGTGTGGCCCGGTTGCGCCACTGTTCCAGCCCGGGGCATCCGGGCGGCTCGGGGAGGCCGTAGTACCTGCCGCACCCGAAGCAGAAACGCCATCCGCTCTCGGGGTCCGGCCGGGTCGGCTCCTCGCACAGTGGACACTCATGCATGACGGGCCTCTCAGGTCAGGCCGAGATGTCGTACTCCCCGGCCTTCACGGCGTCGGTGAACATCGCCCATGACTCGGGAGTCATGGTAACGACGGTCTCCGGGTCGGCACTGTCCCGGAAGGCCACGACGCCGGGAACATTGGTCGCTACCTCGGGGCAGTTGGGAACGCTACTTCGGACGGATCCGGCGACGGCGACCAACCTCCCGTCCGTGTCTACTGCTTCCCGCACGCCGGCGGAAACCCCGCTCGTTCCTGGCCTGGCAGCAGGAGCTGGGGGCGGGAAGGCGTCGGCGAGCCCGCCCAACACCGGGTCTACGGCGGCCACTTCTCCTTCTTCGAGGACGACCCGGGCGCCGTGACGGGACTTCTCGGATCACTCGTCCGGGTGGCGTATGACGGCGGTCTCGACACGACTGACCACGTTGAACTTATCTGAGCCGGGTCAGACCACCGTCACACGACCCCGAGGGAGACCACCATGACCAACACCACCGCCGACCAGCGCCGCAAGGCGGAGGAGTTCCTCGCACTGCACACCGCCGACCAGCGCCGCAAGGCGGAGGAGTTCCTCGCACTGCACACCGCCGACCGGCCGTTCGTCGTCGCCAACCCCTGGGACGCGGGCACCGCCCGCGTGCTCACGGGGCTCGGCTTCGCCGCGCTCGCCACCACCGGTGCCGGGTTCTCGCACAGCCTCGGCAGGCCGGACGGCCACGTCACCCGTGAGGAGATCCTGGACAACGCGGCGGCCATCGTCGACGCCACGCATCTGCCGGTCTCCGCCAACCTGGAGAGCAGCTTCGGCGAGACACCCGAGAACGTGGCCGAGACCATCCGGCTCGCCGCCCGCGCGGGTCTGGTCGGCGGATCGGTCGAGGACTCCACGGGCCGGGCCGACGATCCCCTCCGCCCGCTGGAGGAGGCCGTCGAGCGTGTCGCCGCCGCCGTCGCCGCCGCGCGCGAACTGGACTTCCCGTTCACGGTGACCGCGCGCGCCGAGAACTTCTTCCAGGGCCGGCCCGAACCTGCCCGACACCATCCGCCGCCTGCAGGCGTACGAGGAGGCGGGCGCCGACGTCCTGTACGCGCCGGCGCTGCCCGACGCGGACGCCGTACGGGCTGTGTGCACGTCGGTCGGCCGCCCAGTCAACGTGCTCATGGGCGGCGCCCTGCGACTGTCCGTCGCGGAGCTCGGAAAGCTGGGCGTGCGCCGCGTCAGCGTCGGCTCAGCGATGTCCCGCGCCGCGTACGGCGCCCTCGTGCGCGCCGCCGAGGAGATCCGTGACCAGGGCACCTTCACGTTCGGGGCGGAGGCGCTGCCCTACGCCAACCTCAACAGGATTCTCGACACCGGAGAGTGATCCCGCACCGTGACGCCGTCACCCCCCATATCGTCCGCAACCCGCACTCGTGATCTGGTCCCTGTTGAACCGGGACACGGTCCGTCTTCCGCCGTCCGGACGCCGGATGGCTACCGCCGCGCGCTCGCCACGCACCAGAAGAGGGGGGAGCAACAGAAGCGGGCGATGCGCGAGTTGAGCCGACGCGCGTTCCCGTACCCGAACCGGGGTCGCTGGCGAGCGTGGAACTACGACGTCCGACGAAACACGCCTGATGCCAGGCTCTTCCTGACTGAGTTAGTTACAAGGGCGTTGCCCTGCCCTCTCGAAAACAGCCACGTAAAAGAGAGGGCAGGGGTCTATGTGAGGTTGTGTTCCGTTCCCCTGGTTTCAACTTCGCTGCCCTTATGCCACTTGGGCGCGATTGCCCAGGTCCCAGGGTGGCACACCCCGTGCGGGGGCGCATTGCAGGAATGGCAGCCCCTCCGAATGCCTTACAGAACGGGGATGACGAAACCGGCGGCGTCACGACGCCTCGCGTCAGTTCCTGTTTCAGGGGCGCTGCCGTCGCGCAGTCAACGCCTCGCTGACAGGTGCTGTCGCACTCGCGTGTGTGCGTGGTGAACGCGCGATATGCCTTACTCACGCGCTCGATCCGTTCCATCCAGGACGGCGGGGACGGCTGCCCGGAGTCCGTCGTCATCCTGTCCATGGGTCAACATGCCTTCCCTGTCGCTCCGTTCGATTCTGCGTCATGTACATGTAGATGTAGGGGCGCACCATCACGCCTCGGTCATCCGCGGGGCGCTCCCAGTCGCGCGGGGAGAAGTGTTCCGAGCGCTCGACAGGCGGGGGCGGGAAGGGTGCCCCGTTGGTTGGTCGCCGTATCGCGCCTGCGTCGCCTTCCGGCCACAACGTCGAGCCGCGGAGTGCAGGTCAAGTGACGCAGGAAGAACGCACCCTGCGGGAACGTGGTGAGTTGAGGCGTAACTGGCGGCTCTTGAGTGCGATGCCTGCCTCGCGTACGCCTGCCGAATGGCCACCATGCGACCAGCAGTAGGGCGCCCAGGACGATAGGGTTTCTCATGGTTCGCAGCTCCTTGTCAGCTGTGGATCGTGGCCCTTACCGGCGCGCCTGCCGGTAGGGGCGTTGTTGGGACGCAGGCGCCCAGGTGTGCGCTCACCTGGGCGCCTGCGGGGGCTCACGGACTACGGGGTTCCGAAGCCTCCGACCTGTCGCGGAGGGGCCGGCAGGCAGCTCACTTTTCATCGCTTCCCGTGTCGAATTCCTTCTCTGCCCACACGGTTTTACCGATGACCTCTTCTCTTACGCCCCACTTGTCGGAGACGGAGTCGACCAGGAAGAGGCCTCTGCCCTTGAGCTCCTGTCCGTTGGCCTCGCGCAGCACGGGCATCCTGTCGCTTTGTGTGTCCCGTACCTCAATGCGGAAAAGATTGCCCGTCTTTGTGATGGCCATGCTTACTTTCCGGCCGGAGGTGCGCCATACACGCCCATGCGTTATGGCGTTGGTCATCAACTCACTGGCCATGAGCACGATGTCACCCACAAAGCCGTTTGTGGCAGGGATTCCCCAGGAGCGGAGGAAGGCTCGGCAGTCCCCGCGCGCAGGGCTACAGCCTGCGCTGTGGTGGGATACTGATGCTGTGCGAACGGTTCGGGCATGAGAGACAACCCCCTACGGGCACGGCAAAACGGACGGCAGGCGGCCGGACTGAACGCCCGTCAGGCTTTGTAAGCTTGCATACCGACAATCAACTTGCAAGCTTACAAAGCAGGTTCACCGCTTTGAGTGCACGTCAGGTAGACGGCTCGATGCTGCGCGCCGTACTGGTATGCCCAGGTCAGAGAGGAAGGGGCGCTCTTGAGCGCGCGTCGCATCGATCAGCCGACGGCCCGTCAAGTCCGGCTAGGATCCATCCTTCGCAAGCTGCGAGAGGACGGGGGCACGGCACGCAAGATGCCGTAGCGCGCGCCCTGGGGTGGGTGCCTGCCAAGCTCAACCGCATCGAGACGGGGCGGGTCGGAGTCTCCGAGCGAGACCTGACAACCCTGTTCGCTCTGTACGGCGTTGAGGGGGACGGCCTGCGGGCATACGTGCTCGACCTGCGAGCCCGTGGCAATGTGCGCGGATGGGACAGCGATATTCGCAGCGTGGTCAGTGCCGTTTACGCCGATTACATCGGGTACGAAAGCGATGCAGTTGAAGCATACAACGCTGAGACAAACCTTATCCCTGGACTGTTGCAGACACATGCTTATGCGGCTTCGGTTCTCGACCTGCACTTGCCGGACATCGGCGATGAGGAGAGACACGAACGCCTTGCCATTCGAGACAAGCGGCAAGAGGTGTTCGACCGGCCAAACCCGCTGATCTTTTGGGCCGTAGTCTCCGAGTCGGTGTTCCGGCATGTCATCGGTGGGCCGGAAGTCATGGCCGAACAGCTTGAACACCTGCTCTCTATGGCTAAGCAATATCCGACTACAGTGAACCTTTATGTCATGCCCGAAGAGTCGCCATGGCATGGCGTAGTGTTCGGCAGTTTTATGATTCTTTCGTTTCAAAGGCGCTGGGAGCCGGATATTGTTTATCTCGATGGCCTTACATCCAATCGATTCCTAGAGAGGGAAGCGGAAGTTTCGGAATACAGTAGACTGTTCCGGCGCCTGCTGGGCGACGGCTCCCGTACGGGGCCGGAATCACTCGAAATCATCGAGCAACACCTCAACGAATACCGCAAGGGGTAGGCATGTCCGCACAGGTCATTCAGGACGCGTCTTCACTGGGCGTGGAATGGCAGAAGTCTTCCGCGTCATCGGGAGATGGAAACTGCGTCGAATTTGGCGCCTACGGGGATGGCGTCGCAATTCGGCACAGCAAGGCACCCAATGGTCCGGCACTCCTCTACACGCGTTCGGAGATAGAGGCCATGATCGCAGGAGTGAAGGCAGGGGAGTTCGACCACTTCACGCAGAGCTAGCGGCAACCCGCGGGCACGCCCCGCAGGCACAGGGGTGCCCCCGTCCGGAGCTGCCCGGGCGGGGGCACCGGGCTCGGGTCGCACCGGTGGCCGGGCCACGGGAACCAGCGGGCGCCCCGGCGAGGCAGCGCCCGGCGCCCCGGCGAGGCAGCGCCCGGCGCTCCGACCAGCGCCCGGCGCTCCGACCAGCGCCAGGTTCCCCGGCCAGCGCCCGGCTCAGGACCTCGACGCTCAGGACCTCGACGCTCAGGACTCCCGCGCGTCGAGCTTCACGCGGGCCGCGATCGGCAGATGGTCGCTCCCTGTCGCCGGCAGCGTCCACGACGCCCCGGGCTCCGCGCCCCTCACCATGATCTGGTCGATGCGCGCCATCGGGAACGACGCCGGCCAGCTGAACCCGAAGCCGCTGCCCGCCGCGCCCTGTGCGGAGCGCATCTGCCCGGTGACGGCGGTGAGCGCGCGGTCGTTCATCGTGCCGTTCAGGTCACCCAGCAGCACGACCTGCTCGATCGGCTCCTTCGCGAGGGCCTCGCCCAGGGCCGCGGCGCTCTTGTCGCGCTGCCGTGCGATGAACCCGGTCTCCAGCTTGACCCGCACCGAGGGCAGATGGGCGACGTAGACGGCGACCTTCCCGTCCGGCGTGGTCAGCGTCGCGCGCATCGCACGCTTCCAGCCCAGCTTGATGTCGACGGCTTCGGTGCCGCTCATCGGGTGCTTGCTCCACAGCCCGACAGTGCCGACGACCTTGTGGTACTTGTACGTCGGCCCCAGTGCTTTCTCGTAGACGGGCACCGCCGCCTCCGTCAGCTCCTCCAGCGCCACCACGTCCGCCCCGGAGGCGGCCACGTCGCGGGCTGTGCCGGAAGGGTCCGGGTTGTCCGCGTTGACGTTGTGCGTGGCCACGGTGAGGCCGTCGGCGTTGCCGGTTTCGTTGGGGGCGAGGAGTCCGCCGAAGAGGTTCAGCCAGACGCTCGCGGGCAGCAGGACGGCGATCAGCGCGGTCACGGACCTACGGATCAGCGCGCATACCAACAGCATCGGGACGAACGCGCCGAGCCAGGGCAGAAACGTGTCAATGAGGCTGCCGAGGTAGAGGCCGCCGACCGTGTTGGGGATCCGCGCGTGCAACGCCATCACCAGCGCGAGGATCACCGCGAGGACGGCGGTCACGATGCCGCGGCGCCAGATCCGGGAATCGCGGAGCCAGATCCGGGGATCGCGGCGCCATCCGTCGTACAGGCGCCGGATCCGGGATCCCTCGGACCCCTCGGATCCCTCAGACCCCTCGGATCCCTCGCGGCCCGTCCCCGTGCCGCCGCTGCCCGTCTCCGTCGCATACCCTTGCGCCATGCTGTCGCCTCACCACTCTCCGTGCACCTCGTCCCTGGGGCTACGACCCTAGGGGACGACCTCACGTGCCTTTCGGCCGCAGACCTTCCAGGAGCGTGTCGACGATGCGTTCGGCCAGGTCCTCCTCAAGGGTGGCGCCCGGGCGCATAAAGGTGCGTACGAGCATGGGGCCCGCGAAGAGGTCACTGACCAGTTCGATGTCGATGTCGGTGCGGAGTTCGCCGTTCTCCTGGCCCCGGCGCAGTACGTCGAAGGTGATGCGGCGCCGGGGTTCGATCACCATGGTCTCGTAGGCGGCCCAGATCTTCGGGCTGCTTTTCATCTGGGCGTGGACGTTGTGCAGGATCGCCAAGGAGCGGTTCCTCAGGCCGCGCTGGCGCAGCGCTTCCAGGAGGGCGACCAGGTCGTCGCGCACGGAGGTGCCGGGGAGCACCGGTTCCGGGGGCTCGGCCGCGCGCAGAACGTCGACGAAGAGCTCCTCCTTGCCGCGCCAGCGGCGGTAGATCGTGGCCTTGCCGACGCCCGCGGTGCGTGCCACCCGCTCGATGGACAACTCCGCGAGGGGTACGCCGTCTTCGAGGAGCTTCATCGCCCCTTCGATGATGGAGCGCTCCACGGCCTCGCTGCGCGGGCGCCCCCGGACGGGGCCGCCTTCCCCGGCTCGGCTGTCGGCGAGGTTCACGTATTGGATCCGCCTTACTGATCCGCCCTACTGATTCACCTTACTGATCTGCCTTACTGATCTGCCTTACTGATCTGCCCTACTGATCTGTCCTACTGATCCGCCGTCACCAACTCCGCCTCCTTGCGCCCCTGTTGCGGCTCCGGCGCCCTCCCCGGCAGGAACAGCGCCACCACCACCGCCCCGAACACCGCCACTGCCGCCCCGCACAGCGCGGTGACGTGCATCGCGTGCAGGAAGGCGTCATGGGCCGGGGCGACCAGGGCCCGGCCCTCCGCGCCGAGCTTCGCGGCGAAGCCGAGGGTGGCCTCGATGGACTCGCCCGCCTCGTGCCGGGCTGCGGGCGGCAGCCTGTCCTCGATCCCCGAGCGGTACGCCGCGGACAGTACGGAGCCGAGGACCGCGACGCCGAGAGCGCCGCCGACCTGCCGGAACGTATTGCTGAGCGCGGACGCCGAGCCGGCCTTCTCGCGCGGCATCGCCTGCATGACGACGACGCTCACCGGGGTCGTGATGTGCGCCATGCCGACGCCCATCAGGAAGAAGATCACCTCGAGGATCCAGATCGGCGTGTCCCTCTCCAGCGTGGCGAACGCGGCCAGCGTCGCGGCGATCGTCACCAGCCCCGCCGTACACACCGCCCTGTTGCCGAACCGGTCCACGGCCAGCCGGGCCCGCGGCGCGAACACCAGCTGCGCGACGGCCAGTGGCAGTATCAACAGACCGGTCTGCAAAGGCGAGTAGCCCCGCACGCTCTGCGTGTAGAAGACCGAGAAGAAGGTGACACCCATCAGCGCGAAGAAGACCAGCCCCATGGCACCGACAGCGGCCGAAAAGACCTTGTTCCTGAAATACGTGACATCGACGCACGGATGGTCGCTGCGCTTTTCGAACAAGACGAAGCCGACGAGCACCGCGAGCCCGGCCGCGATCGTCGCGAGCACGGTGGTGTCCGTGAAGTCGGCGAGCTGGCCGCCCTTGATGATCCCGTACACAAGCAGCACCAGCCCGAGGACGGACAGCGCCACACCCACCAGGTCGACGCGCCCGGGACGCGGATCGCGGGAGTCGGGCACCAGCCACAGCATCAGTGTCAGCGCGAGGGCGACGATCGGCACGTTGACGAGGAAGACGGACCCCCACCAGAAGTGGTCGAGGAGCACACCGCCGGTGACCGGCCCGATGGCGATGGCGAGCCCGACACCCCCCGCCCAGATGCCGATGGCCTTGGGCTGCTCCTCCCGCTCGAAGACGTTCATCAGCACGGCGAGCGTCGCGGGCATCACGAACGCGGAACCGAGCCCCATCACCGCACGGAACACGATGAGCTCCACGGGCGAGTCGGACCCGGCGGCCAGGGCCGACCCGGCACCGAACACCACGAGCCCGGCGATCAGCACCTTCTTGCGCCCGAGCCGGTCGCCCAGAAGTCCCGCGCTGAACAGCAGCCCGGCGAAGACGAGCGTGTAGGAGTTGATCGCCCACTCCAGCTCGCTCTGCGTGGCGCCGAGGCCGGTCGGAGCGGGAGTGGAGATCGTCTTGATGGCGACGTTCAGGATCGAGTTGTCGAGCACCACGATCAGCAGGCTCAGCATCAGCGCGCCCAGGATCGCCCAGCGACGCCTGTGCACGGCCTCCGGGACCCGACGTTCGGCGGGGGCAGCTGGAGAAGTCATACGCACGAGCCTACCGTGTTTTCGATACGGCTCCGTCTCGTATCGAAATTCCTTACGGGGCCCTTGCGAGCCGCGCGACAGGCCGCGCGACAGGCCACGCGACAGGCCGCGCGACAGGCCACCCAACGGACCGCGTGACGGACCGCGTGACAGACCCCCCCGCCAGACCGCGTGACAGACATCCCCGCCCCGGCCTGGCCCGCCCCTGGCACGAAGTGCCACCATGGAGACGGTCCGGGGACGCCGTGAGGGCGCCTCGAGATGACAGAAGGAGCCGTTGCGATGACGCAGCTTCCGGCTGCCCAGAAGCAGCCCGCACAGGGTCCCGCACAGGGTGCGGTCAAGCCCTCCGACAGCAGCAAGGCGCTGTACGGAGGTAAGAGCACCCGGCGGGTCACCGTGCGCGACCTCGCCGCCGCCAAGGAGCGCGGCGAGAAGTGGCCCATGCTCACCGCCTACGACGCGATGACCGCCTCCGTCTTCGACGAGGCCGGCATCCCGGTCATGCTCGTCGGCGACTCGGCGGGCAACTGCCACCTGGGCTACGAGACGACCGTGCCCGTCACCCTCGACGAGATGACGATGCTGTCGGCGGCGGTCGTACGCGGCACCAGCCGCGCCCTGATCATCGGCGACATGCCCTTCGGTTCGTACCAGGAGGGCCCCGTCCAGGCACTGCGCTCGGCGACACGCCTGATCAAAGAGGCCGGGGTCGGTGCGGTGAAGCTGGAGGGCGGCGAACGCTCCCACCGCCAGATCGAGCTGCTCGTCGAGTCGGGCATCCCGGTCATGGCCCACATCGGCCTCACCCCGCAGTCGGTCAACGCGATGGGCTACCGCGTACAGGGCCGTGGCGAGGAGGCGGCGGCGCAGCTCCTGCGGGATGCGAAGGCCGTGCAGGACGCGGGCGCGTTCGCCGTCGTCCTGGAACTGGTCCCGGCGGAACTGGCGGCCGAGGTCACCCGGACCCTCCACATCCCGACGGTCGGCATCGGCGCGGGCCCGAAGACAGATGCCCAGGTCCTGGTGGGGACCGACATGCTCGGCCTGACCGGGGGCAGGGTGCCGAAATTCGTGAAGCGGTACGCCGACCTGCGCGAGATCATGGGGAACGCGGCGAAGGCGTTCGCCGAGGACGTCGTCGGCGGAACATTCCCCCAGGAGGAACACTCCGTGCACTGACGCCTCATCCGTGCACTGAGGTGCGCCTAAAACGGCTGTTCCCGCCACCTGTTCGTGATCGGCAGGCGGCGGTCCTTGCCGAAGACCTTGGGGGAGATCTTGGTGCCCGGCGGGTACTGGCGGCGCTTGTACTCGGCGGTGTCCACCATGCGGAGGGTCTTCACGACCAGTTCGCGGTCGAAGCCGGCCGCGACGATCGTGTCCGCGCCCTCGTCACGGTCGACATAACGCTTGAGGATCGCGTCCAGCACCGCGTAGTCGGGCAGCGAGTCCGTGTCCGCCTGCCCGGGGCGCAGCTCCGCGCTCGGCGGCTTGGTGAGGGAGTTCTCCGGGATCGGCGGGGTCTGGCCGCTTTCACGAGCCGCCCTGTCGCGCCACTGAGCCAGCCGGAAGACCCCTGTCTTGTACACGTCCTTGATCGGCCCGTACGCCCCCACCGAGTCGCCGTACAGCGTCGAGTACCCCACCGCCAGCTCCGACTTGTTGCCGGGGGCCAGCACGATGTGGCCCTCCTGGTTGGAGAGCGCCATCAGTGTCGTGCCGCGCAACCGCGACTGGAGGTTCTCCTCCGCCAGACCGGTCAGGCCCAGCGCGTCCATGTACGCGTCGAACATCGGCTCGATCGGTACCGTACGGAAGTTCAGGCCCGTCCGCCGCGCCAGCTCCGCCGCGTCCCCCTTGGAGTGCTCGGAGGAGTACCTGGACGGCATGGACACCCCGTACACGTTCCGCGCGCCCAGCGCGTCGCACGCGATCGCCGCGACCAGCGCCGAGTCGATGCCGCCCGACAGGCCGATCAGTACGGACCTGAAGCCGTTCTTCACCACGTACGCCCGCAGGCCGGCCACCAGCGCCGCGTACACCTCCTCCTCGTCCTCCAGCCGCTTGGCGTGTCCGCCGGTCAGTTCCGGCTCGTACGCGGGCAGCGGTTCCTCGGAGAGGACCAGGCGCTCGACGCGCAGACCGTCCTCGACACGCTGTCCGTCAGCGGCTGGGCCACGGGCCGTCACCGGCTCCGCCGACGCCGCCGGCAGGTCCAGGTCCAGCACCACGCAGCCCTCCGTGAACTGCGGCGCCCGCGCGATCACTTCACCGTCGCGGTCGACGACGATCGAGTCCCCGTCGAAGACCAACTCGTCCTGCCCGCCCGTCATGGCGAGGTACGCGGTGGTGCAACCCGCCTCCTGGGCCCGCTTGCGGACCAGTTCGAGCCGGGTGTCGTCCTTGTCGCGCTCGTACGGCGAGGCGTTGAGGGAGAGCAGCAGGCCCGCCCCGGCCGACCGTGCCGCGGGTACGCGTCCGCCGTCCTGCCACAGGTCCTCGCAGATGGCGAGCGCGACATCGATGCCGTGGACGCGCACGACCGGCATCGTGTCGCCCGGCACGAAGTAGCGGAACTCGTCGAACACGCCGTAGTTGGGGAGGTGGTGCTTGGCGAAAGTCAGCGCGACCCCGCCGCGATGCAGCACGGCCCCCGCGTTCTGCGGGGCCCCCGCCGGCCGGCCGAGCGCCGGCCGGGCCGCCTCCGACCGGTCGAGGTAGCCGACGATCACCGGCAGCTCCCCGAAGCCCTCGTCGGCGAGGCGGGCGGCCAGGCTCCGCAGCGCCGCGCGGGAGGCCTCGACGAAGGACGGGCGCAGCGCCAGGTCCTCCACGGGATACCCGGTCAGCATCATCTCCGGGAACGCCACCAGATGCGCTCCCTGCCCGGCGGAGTGCCGGGTCCAGCGGACGACCGCCTCGGCGTTCGCGGCGATATCGCCGACGGTCGAGTCGATCTGGTTCAGGGCGAGACGTAGTTGAGGCACGCGCCCAGTGTAATCGTCAGAGCGACGAAATGGGGTGGTGGGGAGTGTGGGACGCCCCACGTCCGGGGCGCGCCGTCTCCCGGCCTGCCCCACAGCCGAGCAGAACCAGAACCGGGACCGAAACCGGGATCGGGATCGGGATCGGGATGGGGCACCAGAACCGAGACGGGCACCGGAACCGGCACCGGCACCGGAACCGGCACTAACGCGCCCTCGCCCCCCGCTCCTTGAGCATGTCGGCCATGAGCCGGATCTCCGACTCCTGGCCCTCGGCCATGCCCTGCGCGAGCCTCTTCTCCACCCCGACCGTGCACTGGGAGACGCAGCCCTCCGCCATGTGGATGCCGCCCTCGTGGTGGTCGGTCATCAGCTGGAGGAAGAAGATCTCGGCCTGCTCGCCGTTCAGCTCGCCCAGCTTCTTCATCTCGGCGTCGGTCGCCATGCCGGGCATCAGCGCGCCGTCCTCGCCGGACGCCATGTCACCCATGCCCATCCATGCCATGGGCGCCTCGGACGACACCTTCGGCAGCTCCCACAGGTCGAGCCAGCCGATCATCATGCCGCGCTGGTTGGCCTGCGTCTGCGCGATGTCGTACGCGAGCAGCCGCACCTCCTCGTCGTCGGTGCGGTCGCGGACGAGGTACGCCATCTCGACGGCCTGCTGGTGATGCACCGCCATGTCCCGCGCGAAGCCCGCGTCCGCGGAGTCCGCGGCGGGCGTCCTCGTGGCGGAGTCGTCGCCGTCGGTGACCGCGTACGTGATCGCCCCGGCCGCGACGAGCACCGCCGCGGCCCCGGAGGCGATCCAGCCGATGAGCTTCATCTTCCCCACTGTCGTCAGGCTCACTGTCGTCAGGCCCACTGTCGTCGGGCTGTCGCTACGAGACCGGGCTGTCGCTACGAGACGCCCTTCGTGCAGGCCGCCCCCGGCTCGGGGGTCTGCTTGCCCTGCACGTACGTCTCGAAGAACTTGTTCACGTTCGGGTCGCTCGCACTCTTCACCGTGCGCTGGTGGCCCCACGCGCTGAGCATGAGCGGGTCCTTCTGGTCCTCGACCGGGCTCATCAGCGTGTACGGCGTCTTCTCGACCTTCTCCTTGAGCGCCTTGACCTCGGCCTCGGACGCCTTGCTGCTGTACGTCACCCAGACCGCGCCGTGCTCCAGGGAGTGCACGGCGTGCTCGTTCTTGATCTCGTCGGGGTAGACGTCGCCGTCGCAGTTCTGCCACACCGGGTGGTGGTCGCCGCCGACCGGGGGCTCCATCGGGTAGTTCACGGTCTTGGTGACGTGGGACCGGCCCAGCTTTCCCTCCCACGTCTTCACGCCGTCCTTGCCGGTGACGAACCTGCCCGGCCTGTCCGGCCTGTCCGGCTCGCTGTCGTCGGACTGCGAACGTATGAGGAACGTTCCGCCGACGACGAGACCGGCGACTATGAGTACGCTCCCGCCGATCATGAGGATGCGGTGGCGACGCTCACGGGCGCGCTCGGCACGGCGCATCTCCTCCACGCGCGCCTGGCGCGCCGCAGAGCTGTTTTTCTTGGCGGACATGGGTTGAGTTCCTTCAGTGGGGGACGGGCGGGCAGGGGGGACGGGCGGGCCTGCTGGTCCCGCTGGTTCCGCTGATCGTATTTTGACGCGCTCCCTCCTGGGAACGAGGGGAGGGGCCGTCCATGACAGCAGCCCATTACAAGAGTGCCGCTCAGGGGGCAGGATGGGCGGCAGAGCCGTACACCTGCGGTACGTGCGGCGTTCACACCGAGGTCGGTCGGCTGATCAAGGTCCGCAACACGCATGAAACGGTGTTGTGGTGGGATGCTCAGATGCCGGACCGTTTCCCGTGGCCCGGGAGCAGGTGGCTCGGGAGTAGGTGGCCTGACCAGCAAGGATGGGTGGAAGCCAGACATGGACAAGCAGCAGGAGTTTGTGCTCCGCACCTTGGAGGAGCGCGACATCCGGTTCGTACGCCTGTGGTTCACGGACGTGCTGGGCTTCCTCAAGTCCGTGGCCGTGGCCCCTGCCGAGCTGGAGCAGGCCTTCGACGAAGGTATCGGCTTCGACGGCTCGGCGATCGAGGGCTTCGCCCGTGTCTACGAGTCCGACATGATCGCCAAGCCGGACCCGTCGACGTTCCAGGTCCTCCCGTGGCGTGCGGAAGCCCCCGGCACGGCCCGTATGTTCTGCGACATCCTGATGCCCGACGGCTCCCCGTCCTTCGCGGACCCGCGCTATGTGCTGAAGCGCGCCCTGGCCCGCACCTCCGACCTGGGCTTCACCTTCTACACCCACCCCGAGATCGAGTTCTTCCTGCTGAAGGACCGCCCGCTCGACGGCACGCGCCCGACCCCTGCCGACAACTCGGGCTACTTCGACCACACCCCCCAGAACATCGGCATGGACTTCCGCCGCCAGGCGATCACCATGCTGGAATCGATGGGCATCTCGGTCGAGTTCTCGCACCACGAGGGCGCGCCGGGCCAGCAGGAGATCGACCTCCGCTACGCCGACGCCCTCTCCACCGCGGACAACATCATGACGTTCCGCCTGGTCATGAAGCAGGTGGCGCTGGAGCAGGGCGTCCACGCGACCTTCATGCCGAAGCCTTTCTCCGAGCACCCGGGCAGCGGCATGCACACGCACCTGTCGCTGTTCGAGGGCGACCGGAACGCGTTCTACGAGTCGGGCGCCGAGTACCAGCTCTCCAAGGTCGGCCGCTCCTTCATCGCGGGCCTGCTGCACCACGCGGCCGAGATCTCCGCCGTCACCAACCAGTGGGTCAACTCCTACAAGCGCATCTGGGGCGGCGCCGAGCGCACCGCCGGCGCGGGCGGCGAGGCCCCCTCGTACATCTGCTGGGGCCACAACAACCGCTCGGCCCTCGTCCGCGTCCCGATGTACAAGCCGGGCAAGACCGGCTCGGCCCGCGTCGAGGTCCGCTCCCTCGACTCCGGCGCCAACCCCTACCTGGCGTACGCGACCCTCCTCGCGGCAGGCCTGAAGGGCATCGAGGGAGGCTACGGACTCCCGCCGGGCGCCGAGGACGACGTCTGGGCCCTCTCCAACTCCGAGCGCCGCGCGATGGGCATCGAACCCCTGCCCCAGAACCTGGGCGAGGCACTGACCCTGATGGAGCGCAGCGACCTGGTGGCCGACACCCTCGGCGAGCACGTCTTCGACTTCTTCCTGCGCAACAAGCGGCAGGAGTGGGAGGAGTACCGCTCGGAGGTCACGGCCTTCGAGCTGCGGAAGAACCTGCCGGTGCTGTAGCGGTGCGTGTACGGGCTCCCGTACACGGCCGGGAGGTTCCCGTCCACGTGCGGGAGGCGATGGGCCATGCCCCTGAGCAATACTGGGCAATACTGAGCATTACTCATTACTAAGGATCGCTGAGCCCCTCACAGACGCTCGACGCCGTACGACCTTGATCCGAGGGGAGGCCGGGGATGGCCGCGGTGCCGGGGCGCAGGAGCAGTACCTTCACGCGGCTGCTGCGGCACGGCTTCACCGATCCGCAGGCCGCCGAGCGGCTCCTGGAGAGCACTGAGCTCACCTTGGTGAAGAACGACCCGGTGCTGCTCGACGCGCTGGGCGCCACCGCCGACCCCGACCTGGCGCTGCTCGGCTTCGCCCGCCTCCTGGAGGCGCAGCCCGACCGGACGGCGCGCCGCGAACTGCTGGACACGGTGATCGCGGCCAAACCGCTGCGGGACCGGCTGCTCGGGGTGCTCGGCGCGTCGGCCGCCCTCGGTGACCACCTCGCCCGGCACCCGCGCGACTGGCAGGCGCTCGTCATGTACGAGCCGCAGGACCTGCACCCGGGAGTGGCGGAGTTCGAGCGGGGGCTCGCCGAGGCCACCGACCCCGTGTCACTGCGGGTCGCGTACCGGCGGTGTCTGCTGTCCATCGCCGCCCGTGACGTGTGCGGCACGATCGATGTCGCCCAGGCCGCCGCCGAGCTCGCCGCCCTCGCCACGGCCACTCTCCGCGCCGCCCTCGCCCTGGCCCACGCCGCCGCGCCCGAGGACGCCGCGCTGTGCCGGCTCGCGGTCATCGCGATGGGCAAGTGCGGCGGCCACGAGCTCAACTACGTGTCCGACGTCGACGTCATCTTCGTCGGCGAGCCCGCCCACGGCGCCGACGAGCAGAAGGCGCTGCACGCCGCCACCCGCCTCGCCTCCCACCTGATGCGCATCTGCTCCGAGACGACCGTCGAGGGGAGCATCTGGTCCGTCGACGCCAACCTGCGGCCCGAGGGGCGCAACGGCCCGCTCGTGCGGACCCTGGCCTCCCACCTCGCGTACTACCAGCGCTGGGCCAAGACCTGGGAGTTCCAGGCGCTGCTCAAGGCCTGGCCCGCCGCCGGGGACCTCGCGCTCGGCGAGGCGTACACAGCCGCGCTCGAACCCCTCGTCTGGCAGGCCGCCGAGCGCGAGAACTTCGTCGCCGACGTCCAGAAAATGCGGCGCAGAGTCGTCGAGAACATCCCCGCCGCCGAGATCGAGCGCGAGCTGAAGCTGGCGCCGGGAGGCCTGAGGGACGTCGAATTCGCCGTGCAGCTGCTGCAGTTGGTGCATGGGCGAGGGGATACGTCACTGCGCGGCAGAACCACACTCGACGCGCTGCGGGCGCTTGCCGCCGGTGGGTACGTGGGGCGGGCCGACGCCGCACAGCTCGAGGATGCCTATCGCTTCCTGCGCTCCATGGAGCACCGCATCCAGCTCTTCCGGCTGCGGCGCACCCACCTCGTCCCCCAGGCCGAGGCCGACCAGCGCCGGATCGGCCGCTCCCTCGGCCGGCGCACCGACCCCGTCGGCGAGCTGAACCGCGAGTGGAAACGGCACGCGGCCGTCGTACGGCGCCTGCACGAGAAGCTGTTCTACCAGCCGCTGCTCGACGCGGTCGCCCAACTCGCCCCCGGCGAGACCAAGCTGAGCGCCGAAGCAGCCCGGGAACGGCTGGTCGCCCTCGGGTACGCGGACCCCGCGGCGGCCCTGCGCCACCTGGAGGCACTGGCCTCGGGCGTCAGCCGCAAGGCCGCGATCCAGCGCACCCTGCTGCCCGTCCTGCTGGGCTGGTTCGCGGACTCGGCCGACCCGGACGCCGGGCTCCTCAACTTCCGCAAGGTGTCCGACGCCCTCGGCCGTACCCCGTGGTATCTGCGGCTGCTCCGCGACGAGGGCGCCGCCGCCGAGAACCTCGCCCGGGTGCTCTCCGCCGGCCGCCTCGCCCCCGACCTGCTGCTGCGCGCCCCCGAGGCGGTCGCCCTGCTCGGTGACGGGGACGGCGCCGGCGGCGGGCTCGAACCCCGGGGGCGCGCGCACCTGGAACAGGAGATCCTCGCCGCCGTCGGCCGTGCCGAGGGCGCCGCGCAGGCTGTCACGTTCGCGCGCGGAGTGCGACGGCGCGAGCTGTTCCGTACGGCCGCCGCCGACATCGTCGCCTCGTACGGCACCTCGTACGGCACCTTGTACGGCACCGAGAAGACCCCGGGCGACAGCGGCCAGGACGCGCTGGTGGACCTGGTCGGCGGCGCGGTGTCGGACCTCACGGCGGCCACCCTCGCCGGGACGTTGCGGGCGGTCGTACGCGACAGATGGGGCGACACCCTGCCGACCCGTTTCGCGATCATCGGCATGGGCCGGTTCGGCGGGCACGAGCTGGGCTACGGCTCCGACGCGGACGTCCTCTTCGTGCACGAGCCATGGGAGGGCGTGGACGAGCAAGAGGCGTCCCGGGCCGCGAACACGGTCGTCGAGGAGATGCGGCGGCTGCTCCAGCTCCCCAGCTCCGACCCGCCCCTGCTGATCGACGCCGGCCTGCGGCCCGAGGGCAAGTCCGGGCCGCTCGTGCGGACCCTGACCTCGTACGAGGCGTACTACCGCCGCTGGTCGCTGGTGTGGGAGTCGCAGGCGTTGCTGCGTGCCGAACCCGTAGCGGGCGACGAGGACCTGGGCCGCCGCTTCCTCGACCTCATCGATCCGCTGCGGTACCCGGCGGAGGGCCTCGGTGACGACGCCGTACGGGAGATACGGCGCCTCAAGGCCCGCATGGAGTCGGAGCGCCTGCCACGCGGCGCCGACCCCACGCTGCACACCAAGCTGGGCCGCGGCGGGCTCTCCGACGTCGAGTGGACCGTACAGCTCCTCCAGCTCCAACACGGCTGGGCGGAGCCGGGCCTGCGCACCACCCGCACCCGCCGCGCACTGGCCGCCGCGTACGCCGCCGGGCTGATCTCCGGTCAGGACGCGGCGACGCTGGACGAGGCGTGGGTGCTCGCCACGCGCGTACGGAACGCCGTGATGCTCGTCCGGGGGCGGGCCGGGGACACCTTCCCCACGGGCGGGCGCGAGCTCGCCGCCGTGGGCCGTTACCTGGGGTACGGCCCGGGACATGTGGGCGACATGCTCGACGACTACCGGCGTACGACGCGCAGGGCCCGTGCGGTCGTGGAGGAGCTGTTCTACGGGTCGTGAGGGTCTGCTCTGCGGGGCGTGAGGGTCTGCTCTACAGGCGTGAGGGTCTGCTCTACGGGCGTGAGAATCCGCTCTGCGGGGCGTGAGGGTCTGCTCTACGGGCGTGAGAATCCGCTCTACGAGGCGTGAGAATCCGCCGGTGACGCTGTGGGAGGCCTGCGCGGCAGCGTATGCGGCGACGCCCCGTACCAGACTCGCACCACCAGGTAGCCGAAGGCCAGGCACAGGACGCCGCCCACCGCGTCGAGCCAGAAGTGGTTGGCGGTGGCGACGATGACGACGAGGGTCGCCACCGGATAGAGGAGCCCCAGGACCCGGGCCCACGGAACCACCGCGAGCGCGAAAATCGTCAGGCCGCACCACGCGGACCAGCCGATGTGCATGGAGGGCATCGCGGCGTACTGGTTCGACATGTTCTTCAGGTCCCCGGAGGCCATGGAACCCCAGGTCTGGTGGACCACAACGGTGTCGATGAAGCCGCCGTTCCTCATCAGGCGGGGCGGGGCCAGGGGGTAGAAGTAGTAGCCCACCAGCGCCACCGCCGTCGTCGCGAAGAGCACCAGGCGGGTGGCCGTGTAGCGGCCGGGGTGGCGGCGGTAGAGCCAGACCAGGACGCCGAGCGTCACCACGAAGTGCAGGGTCGCGTAGTAGTAGTTCATGCCCACGACCAGCCACTGCACCGAGTTCACGGCGTGATTGACCGAGCCCTCGAACGCTATGCCGAGGTTCCGCTCGGTCTGCCAGAGCCAGGCGGCGTTGCTCAGCGCCTCGGCCCTCTGCTCCGGCACCGCGTTGCGGATCAGCGAGTACATCCAGTAGCACACCGCGATCAGCAGGATCTCGAACCAGAAGCGGGGGCGGCGAGGGGCACGCAAGCGGCGCAGGGGCGACTCTCCCGCCGTCTCGTCCGCGACGGGCCGTACGCCGCCGGCTGGAGTGGCCTGCTCCCTGCCCTCCAGCGTTGTCACGGTCGTGTCACCCATGGGCACAGAGTCTGCCAGAAAGGAGTTCTCCTCCGATCATCCCCTGGTCGGATCCTGTACGCACGTTGTCCGTATGGCTGTACTGACCGGGCCATGGCTGTACTGACCGGGCCCCATGGCGGCACTGACCGGGCCCATGTACCGGATTCTGCCGGAACTCCAGCTCATCGACGGTTACCTTGGCCTGGTCCCCGTACCCGTCTTACGGGCTTACGGGTTCTTCTCCCTCGTGCTCGTGATCCTTCGGGCTCGTGATCCCTCGGGCTCGTGTCCCTCGGGCTCGTGATCCTTCGGGCTCGTGTCCCTCGGGCTCGTGTCCCTCGGGCTCGTGCGGAAGAACACGGTGGCCGGGCTCACGGCGGGCAACACGAAGGGCTGACGCTTCCCACCCAAGGCATCCCCAAGACACAAGACACAAGACAGTCAGTGACCCGAACTCCGCTACGTACCCCCAAGGAAGTTATGAGCCAGCACTCCGCCGAACGGGCCGCCCCGGCCCCTTCTCCGACGACGGCCCTCGCCACCGCTGCCGGCCCCCGCGACTGGTGGCGCGAAGCGGTGATCTACCAGGTGTACCCGCGCAGCTTCGCCGACAGCGACGGCGACGGCATGGGTGACCTGGAGGGCGTCCGTTCCCGGCTGCCGTACCTGCGTGACCTCGGCGTCGACGCCGTGTGGCTCAGCCCCTTCTACGCCTCACCGCAGGCCGACGCCGGCTATGACGTGGCCGACTACCGCGCCGTGGATCCCCTGTTCGGCACCCTCCTGGAGGCCGACGCACTGATCCGCGACGCCCACGAGCTGGGGCTGAGGATCATCGTCGACCTTGTGCCCAACCACTCCTCCGACCAGCACGAATGGTTCAGGCGGGCGCTCGCGGAGGGGCCGGGTTCCCCGCTGCGGGAGCGCTACCACTTCCGTCCGGGCAAGGGCACGGACGGCGAGCTCCCGCCCAACGACTGGGAGTCGGTCTTCGGTGGCCCGGCGTGGACGAGGGTCACCGAACCGGACGGCATGCCCGGCGAGTGGTATCTGCACCTCTTCGCCCCTGAGCAGCCCGACTTCAACTGGGAGCATCCGGCGGTCGGCGACGAGTTCCGCTCGATCCTGCGTTTCTGGCTCGACATGGGTGTGGACGGCTTCCGTATCGATGTCGCCCACGGTCTGGTGAAGGCCGCCGGACTCCCGGATCTCGGCACCCAGGACCAGGCGAAACTGCTGGGCACCGAGGTCATGCCGTTCTTCGACCAGGACGGCGTCCACGCCATCTACCGCCAGTGGCGCAAGCTCCTGGAGGAATACGCGGGCGAGCACATCTTCGTCGCTGAGGCCTGGACCTCGACCATCGAGCGCACCGCCGGCTACGTACGCCCCGACGAGCTGCACCAGGCCTTCAACTTCCAGTATCTGACCACGGAGTGGGACGCGGAGGAGCTCCGCGAGGTCATCGACCGCACCCTGGAGGCCATGCGCCCTGTCGGTGCTCCCGCCACCTGGGTCCTCTCCAACCACGATGTCACCCGGCACACCACCCGCTTCGCCAATCCGCCCGGCCTCGGTACGCAGATCCGCCTGGTCGGCGATCGGGAGCTGGGCCTGCGGCGGGCTCGCGCGGCCACCTTGCTGATGCTGGCGCTGCCCGGCTCGGCGTATCTCTATCAGGGTGAGGAGCTGGGTCTCCCGGACGTCGTCGACCTGCCGGACGAGGTGCGGCAGGACCCCGCGTACTTCCGGGGCACGGGGCAGGACGGCTTCCGCGACGGCTGCCGGGTGCCGATCCCGTGGACGCGTGAGGGCTCGTCGTACGGCTTCGGTGCCGGTGGCTCCTGGCTGCCGCAGCCGGACGGCTGGGGCGAGCTCAGCATCGAGGCACAGACCGGAGTGCCGGACTCCACTCTGGAGCTGTACCGCGCCGCGCTCGCCGTGCGCCGTGCGCAGCCCGGTCTCGGGGCCGGTGACGCGATCGAGTGGCTGAAGGCGCCCGAGGGAGTCCTCGCTTTCCGGCGCGGGGAGTTCGTGTGCGTCGCGAACACCACGGGTGAGGCGGTGACGACTGCGGCGTACGGCCGGGTCCTCGTCGCCAACGGTGAGGTGACCATCGCGGAGGGGGAGGCGAAGCTGCCGGGGGACACGACCGTGTGGTGGACAACGGACCGACAGTTCGCCACCTGACGGAACTGACGGGCCGAGGAGCGGTTGACCGTCTTACGGGCCTCTCGCGGACCAGGGGTGACACGGCGGCGATGGCACGGCGGCGGTGGCACGGCGGCGGTGGCACGGCGGCGATTCCCTGGCTCACCTGGCTCACTTGGTTCACCTGGCTCACCTGGGAGTTTGTCGGGTTCCAGGGCCTCTGATTGTCAGTGGGGGCCAGTAAAATAGGAGCAGTGTTCGAGGGTGTTGCCGGAGTTCCCGGACGGCGCCCTGACCGCGACAGGAGGATGCCCGTGCCCGCTGCCGCACTGAAGCCGAAGCCGCTGCCCACCCAGTCCACCCTCAGGAGGCCGGTCCAGCTCGACCTGCCGTACGCACCTGTCGAGAAGCGCCCGCTGCCGCCGGGCCGCCCCCGCGAGTGGTACGTCACGCACAACCGTCGGCTGAAGGCGATGCGCCTCACCATCGCCCTGCTCGACTCCGGCGTCTACCTGCCGACCCAGGCCCGTAACGAGACGATCCGCGCGACGGCCGAACTCATCGGCGTGCACCCGCCGTCGGACACGACGTGCCACATGGTGCGTGCGCTGCTGCGTTACAGCCGCTGAGGTCGTAAAAGCGGCCGCGATCATCCCTACGAGAAGGCCCCTTCCTCCTGGTGCCGCTGGAGGCGGGGGCCTTCGCTTGACGGCGACGGGGCGACGGGGCGACGGGGCGAGGGGGCGAGAGGGCGAGGGGGCGAGGGGGCGACGGGGCGACCGGAGGGGGCCCGGCGCCGGCAAGGCGGTCACGGCGGTGAGGTGTCCGCCCAGTTGATGGTGTAGAGGTAGCTGGGAGCTGGGTCCGCCTCGGCCGAGGTGGCGGGCTCACTCAGCTGGAGCGGGTCCATGCCCAGGTCCATGCCCAGGTCCATGCCCAGGTCCATGCCCAGGTCCAGGTCCAGGTCCATGCCCGGGTCCATGCCCGGGTCCATGCCGGGAAGGCCGGTGGCCGCAAGGTCGCCCGGGACGGGTACGGGGGGCAGCCCTGTGGGGGGCAGCCCTGCGGGGGTGGCGTCCCTCGGGTCCGGCCTGGCAGAGGAGGCCTGCCCCGCCACCCCCGTACCGGTCCGGGACACGCCCTCGGCCCCGGTCCCGAACCGCTGGTTGAACAGGTCGGGGTTCCCCGGGACAGCAGGGGGCAGAGGGAAATCCTCGGGCAGCTCTTCCGGGTTCAGTTGCCACTGTGGCGTCCTCTCCTCGCTCGGGGAGAGGTCGCTGACCGTCAGGCTGCGGTGATCCGCCCCGACTCTCAACTCCCACGAGCCCACCGGCTCCTTGTCGCCCTTCAGCGTCGTCAACTTTGGCGCGCCCCATCCCGAAGCCGACTCGTAGCCGAAGCGCACCCGCATGTCGTGGTCCCCCGGCCGGAGGACGCTCCAGCCCAGCACCTTCCCGCGGTGAAACTCCAGCATCGTGGTCTTGCCGAAGACCACATTGAAATAGTCGTGGCTTTTCCGGTCTGTCTTGATCTCCCAGTTTTTGGGGGCTTCGGAGCCGATCCCGGTGCCTTCGGAGTCGGCCAGACGGACCGCGAGGCGCACCCGCCACTCGAAGCCCTCAGACGCCTCGCGCTTCTCTTTGACAATAAGGTCCAGGGCATTCCTGTTCATGCCCAGGAACTTGGCTTTGGCCGCCGGGGATGTCACCTGGTGCTTTTTTTCCAGCAGGTCCAGGGAGGCCCGCCACGCCCCCAGGCTGAGTCCGTCCGGGTTCTTCAGCCAGTGCAGCAGGCGGTGTGCCGAATCCGCCCCGCCGCCCGGGAGGGGTACGGGGGGCAGTTCTGCGGGAATGGCGTCCCTCGGGTCCGGCCCGGCAGGGGGGGCCTGCCCCGCCACCCCCGTACCGGTCCGGGACACGCCCTCGAGGCCGGTCCCGAACTGCTGGCCGAACAGGTCGGTGTTCCCCGGGACGGCAGGGGGCAGAGCGAAATCCTCGGGCAGTTGCTCCGGGCTCAGTTGCCACTGTGGCGTCCTCTCCTCGCTCGGGGAGAGGTCGCTGACCGTCAGGCTGCGGTGATCCGCCCCGACTCTCAACTCCCACGAGCCCACCGGCTCCTTGTCGCCCTCCAGTGTCATCAACTCCGGCTCGCCCCAGCCTGAATCCGACTACGTAGCCGAAGCGCACCCGCATATCGTGGCCCGGCCGGAGGACGCTCCAGCCCCGCACCTTCCCGCCGTGAAACTCCAGCACCGTGCCCGTGGAGAAGAGCACACGGAAATGGTCGCTCTGTTTCCGGTCTGGCTCGATGTCCCAGTTTTTGGGGGCTTCGGAGCCGGTCCCGGTGCCTTCGGAGTCGGCCAGACGGGCCGCGAGGCGCATCCGCCACTTGAAGCCCTCAGACGCCTCGCGCTTCCCCTGGAGAGTATGGTTCAGCGTTGTTTTGCTCATGCCCAGGAGGCTGGCCTGGTCCTTCCGGTATTTCACCTGGTGCTTCGTTTTCAGCTGGTCCAGGGACTCCTGCCACGCCTCCGGGCCGGGTCCGTCCGGGTTCTTCAGCCAGTGCAGCAGGCGGTGTGCCGGATCCGCCCCGCCGCCCGGGACGGGTACGGGAGGCAGCCCGGCGGGGGGCAGCCCTGCGGGGGTGGCGTCCCTCGGGTCCGGTCCGGCAGAGGGGACCTGCCCTGGCGCCCCCGTACCGGTCTGGGACACGCCCTTGAGGCCGGTCCCGAACCGTCGGCTGAACAGGTCGGGGTTCCCCGGGACGGCAGGGGGCAGAGGGAAATCCTCGGGCAGTTGCTCCGGGCTCAGTTGCCACTGTGGCGTCCTCTCCTCGCTCGGGGAGAGGTCGCTGACCGTCAGGCTGCGGTGATCCGCCCCGACTCTCAACTCCCACGAGCCCACCGGCTCCTTGTCGCCCTCCAGTGTCGTCAACTCCGGCTCGCCCCAGCCCGAATCCGATACGTAGCCGAAGCGCACCCGCATGTCGTGGCCCGGCCGGAGGACGCTCCAGCCCAGCACCTTCCCGCCACGAAACTCCAGCACCGTGCCCGTGGAGAAGACCACACGGAAATAGTCGTGGCTTTTCCGGTCTGTCTTGATGTGCCAGTTTTTGGGGGCTTTGGAGCCGGTCCCGGTCCCGGTGCCTTCGGAGCCGGCCAGATGGGCCGCGAGGCGCACCCGCCACTTGAAGCCCTCAGACGTACCGGCCTTCTTCTGGAGGACATCGCTCAGGCTGTGCTCCCTCATGCCCAGGAGGCTGGCCTGGTCCTTCCGGTATTTCACCTGGTGCTTCGTTTTCAGCTGGTTCAGGGACTCCTGCCATGCCTCCGGGCCGTGCCCGTCCGGGTTCTTCAGCCAGTGCAGCAGGCGGTGTGCCGGATCCGCCCCGTCACCCGGCACGGGTACGGGAGGCATGCCTGCGGGGGGCAGCTCTGCGGGAACGGCGTCCCCAGGGTTCGGCCCGGCAGAGGGGGCCTGCCCGGCCCCGGTGTTCTCGCCACCCGCCGCACCGTCCAGCACCCCACTGCGGGCGATCCGGCCGAACAGGCTCTCCTCCGCCGCACCGGCGGGCGGGGTGAAGGACTCCAGCGTGCCCCCGGCGGACACCTGCCACACCGGCCCGTCCCCATCGAGCGGTGACCCCAAGCCGACATGCACCCCGTCGTCGTCCCCGGACACCAGCCACCCCTCCTGCGACGAGGCCAGCTTGCCGGAGGCGGTCCTCAGCACCGGCGGCTCCCCCGGCTGCCGGTAGAGCAGGTGCAGACCAGAGCCGGGCAGGTCGGTCCTGCGGGCCACCACCTGCCCGCCGGAAGTGAACCGGAGCGAGGTCCCGGTGTCGAAGACGACATCGAACCTGGTGGTGCCGGTGGGGGAAGACGAGGTGATTCTCCCTCCCTCGATTCCCTGTGTGGCGAGGTAGTGCAGTACCCGGACCCGCCACCACAGCAGGTCACCGGGGTCAGGGGGGTTTTCTGTGGCCAGCAGCTCGCCCAGCCGTTTGGGGCTGATGCCGAGCATTGCCGCCAGCCGGTGGTCCTCCCGCAGCAGGGGGTAGGTGTCCTGGACGAAGGCCAGGGACTCTTTCCATTTCTCCCGGCCGGGTCCGGCGGGGGCGCCGGGCCCGTCGGGGTCCTGGGACCATGCGTACAGCTGGTGGGCGGGGTCGGGGCCGCTGCCGGCGGGCCGCTGGTAGGAGTGCACCGCACGGTCCGGGCCGACCTGCCAGAGGTCCTGGCCCGCCACGCTCACCCGCCAGGTCCCGTCAAGGTCGCGGGTAACGCTCCCGCCGGGAACCGGCCCGCCGTCCCGGGCCACCAGCTGCGGAATGTCCCCTGTCTCCCCGGCCTCCCTGGCCTCCTGAAAGCGCAGAGAGTGTCCGCTGCCGGGCAGCACCGTCGCCCACTCCCGGAACGCGCCGTCGGGCCGGAAGAGGACGGTGGCCTCACGCCATCCCACGGTGACAGCGAAGCCGGACCCGAGGGGCCCGAGGGGTTCGAGGCGCCATTTCTTTTCCACCTCCGAGATCTTGTCCAGTACCGACAGCGGCACCCGCCAGGAGTCCAACGGCGAGTTCCGATGGAGCCAGTTGGTTATCTGTTGTGGCGAGGCTCTCAGCCGTCTCGCGAGCTCGTTGCGGCCGGTGGCCCGGTTTATTGCCGTCTCTTGTGCCTGCAGGCTCTTGCTCTGGAGCCTGCGGACGACAGCCGCTCCGCTCTCATGTCTCCAGTAGGGCACGGCCGGTGCCGCGGGTGTGCGGGGCGGAGCGGGCGCGGACGGCCCCGCTTCCCCGGTAACGGCCTCCCCGGTAACGGCCGAGGTACCCTGCGCCGACCGGGGGCTGCCTGCCGGGAGGTCCAGCCAGCCCAGTTCCCAGCCGGAGAAGTCGACGCTGCCCGCCGGGCTGCCCAGCCCCCCGGGATCCCGGCCCGGCTGGTCGACACTGCGCGCCGGACTGGCCAGCCAGAGCTCCCACTCCGTATGAGCCACACCCGGCACCGCACCCCCCACCCCTCCCTCCTGGTCCTGAACTGGGCCGGCTTCGAGATGTTCCAGGGACGGTCGGGGGCCGGCCGGTGCGGGCAAGGCCGGTGCGGCGGACGGCTGCGCCGCGGTGACCGTACCGGGCATGGCGAGGGGGACCAGGGTGAGGGGGACCAGGGTGGTGAGGTCGTCGGTGATGAGGTGCGGCTGGTCGGTGGGGTCGGTGAGGTACAGGCGTGTGCCGTCGAAGTGCAGGGGGTGGCCATGGAGCGGTTGCCCGGAGGCGTCGACCAGGTGCAGTTCCCAGCTGGCGGGGGTGGAGTCGTCGCCGGGGTGGCCCAGGGCGCGGAGCCACACGGTGTCCGTGACCGCGACGGTGTCCGTGACCTGGATGTGCAGGGGGTGGGAGGAGCCGGGCCAGTGGCCCAGCAGGGAGCTGTCGAGGAGGAGCCCGGCGGGCAGGTACCACTCGCGGGCATCCTGGCGCACGGTGGCGCCCGGGACGGGGAAGGTGTCCTGGTAGCGCAGCCGTCCCGCGGCGTCGAAGTGCCAGGCCCCGCCGTGGTCGGGGAGGCCGTGGTCGGGGAGGGTGAAGCCGCCGGGCAGCCGGCCGGCCAGCGACGGCGGCAGCTCCCGCGGCGGTTCTTGCGGGAGGGGGTCGCTGCCGGGCGGCCGCAGGCCGCCGTGCAGGTGGTGGCGGTGGTGGTAGACGCCGGACGCCGGGGAGGGATGGTAAGTGGTCTGCACCAGCATGCCGTGCAGCGGGCCGAGACCGTCCCCGGTCAGCGGGACCATCCGCTGCAGTGGGTGGGCCAGTGAGTGGGCCAGCGGATGGGCCAGCGGATGGGCTGCGGTGTCGAACACCCACCGGACGGCCGCGCCGTCAGCCTCCGGCACCGGCAGCTCGACCACCAGCTGTCCGATGGCGGAATCGAGGCCGATCCGGGCGTCGGGCACCAGCCGGCCGGCGGCGTCCCACAGGCTCGGCGGGACGGCGGCATCGGGGTACCCGGTGGGGATCTCGGGCCAGGACAGCCGGTAGCCGGCCAGCTCCGGGACGCCCGGGAACGGGACGCCTGGGAGTGGGGGGTCTTGGAGTGAGGGGTCCTGGAGGGGGACGCCCTGGAGTGGGGGGTCTTGGAGCTGGGGGTCCTGGAGCAGGACGCCCGGGAGTGGGGGGTCTTGGAAGGGGAGGTCTTGGAGCTGGGGGCCCTGGAGTGGGGTGTCCTGGAGTGGGGTGTCCTGGAGTGGGGTGTCGAACGCCTGCTCCGGCTGCGGGTGCCCCGGTGGCGGGGCTTGTGCCGGCGGTGTCCCGGTGCCGGGCGAGCCTGTGCTGGGTGGACCGGTGCCGGTACGGGGGCGCTGGGCCGGCGGGGCCGGGTCGGTGGGGAACGCCTGGGAGGCGGTCCGGGAACGACCCCCCACCGCCACGTCGGAAACCGCCCCGGGTGCGGGTGCGGGTGCGGGTGCGGGCCCGGGCCCGGGTGCGGACGCAGGCGTGGGCGCGGACCCGGGCGCGGGCGTGGGCCCGGGTGCGGACGCGGACGCAGGCGTGGACGCGGGCGTGGGCGTGGACCCGGAGGCGGGCGCAGGTGCGGGCGTGGACGCGGGCCGGGTGGACGGCCCGGCCCCGGACCCCGACGGCCCGGTACCCCCCACGAGTACCCCGCGTGGGCCGTGCGGGCCGTGCGGGCCGTGCGGGCCGTCCCGGCCGGGCGCACCGTGCAGGCCCCGCTGCCGGGCCAGGTCCAAGGCGGCCTCCACCCCCCGGGCCCATCCCCGCTCCGGGCCGCCGTGCGCGTGCAGTTCCTGCGCCACCCGCAGGATGTGCCCGAACTGCTCCGGATCCCGCTGGAGCAGCGAGGCGGCCTGCTCACTGATCGTCAGCGGGAACGGGTTGTACCGCCAGGTGATCCTCGCCGCCGCCTCCCACAACGCCCGCGCCCCGGCCTCGTCCAGCCCGAACCGCGCCGCGACCTCCCACAGACCACCCGGCACCACCTCCCCGGCACCGGTACGCTCCCCGCTCCCGGTACGCTCCCCGCTCCCAGTGCGCTCCCCGGCATCGGCGCCCTTCCCGGCACCGCTGCCCTTCCCGGCACCGGTACGCTCCCCGGCACCGGTACGCTCCCCGGCCGGGGTTGTTCCGCTCTCCCGCGCGGCATCGTCCGCAGTACCGGGCGCGGTGCCGGTGGCCGGGGCGGCTGCGGAGTCATCTGCGGTGCCGGTGCCCGGGGCGCTCGCCGGTTCCGGAGTGTCGGCCGAACTGCCCGGACGCCCAGGGGCCGTAGGCGCGGACGCGGTGCGCTGACCGCCGTTCCCGGACGCGACCGGAGGGGTGCCGGGCGTGACCGGGGGAGCCGTCCCGGACGCGGCAAGAGCCGTCCCGAGCACGGCAGGAGGACTCCCGGGCACGGCGGGAGGAGTACCGGGCACGGCGGGAGGAGTACCGGGCACGGCGGGAGGAGTACCGGGCACGGCGGGAGGAGTACCGGGCACGGCGGCGGGAGCGGGGCCGCTGTCGGTCCCGGGGGCGGTGCCCTTGCCGCTGCCCGGACCCCTCAGTACGGTCCCGGAACCGGGAAGGCCCCGGGCCGGGCGAGCCGCCGCGGCGCCCGGCACCTCATCCGCCGGCCTCCCGGCGCCGCCCGGGACCCCGGCGGACTCGGTGAGCTGCCCGCCCCCGCCCAGCCTCCTGCCCCCGCCCGGCTGGTCCAGCAGCGGCGGCACACCGGCCTCCAGCTTCGACTTCGCCAGGTCGAAGTCCGCCAGGTCGAAGTCCGCCAGGCCGGAGATCTTCACCTTGATGGGGTTGACCGTCGTCCCCGCCGAACTCTTCCACCGGGCACGCCCCCCGCCCCCGCTGAACGCCTCCGCCGCCCCCGAGCTGACCGCCGCCGCCAGAGGCGAACTCCCGCCCAGCAGCGCATCCTGCGCCACCGTGGTGACCAGCCCCGTCACCCCACCTATGACCAGCTTGCCCACCATCTTGTTGGCGATCTTCGGCGCCACCCTCTCGCCGACGAGGGGGAGCACACCCCCGATCGCCCCACCGATCGCGCCCGACTTGAGCATCCCCAGGGTGTTCTGCACATTCCACCGGGTACGGTCGCCCATCAGCATCTGGAGGCTCTGCACCACCACATCCATGCCGGTCATCAACCCGATACCCACCGCGATCGACACGGCCAGCCGGCGCAGGATCATCCGCACCGCTGCCCGGCCCGCCGCCACGATCACCGGCACCACCTGCGGCGCGTACACCGCCCACTGCGCGATCTCGAACGCCATCCAGGCCAGCTGGAGGAGGATCAGGTACTTGGCGTACTGCAGCTCCACCGCCGTCGTCCCCGCCAGCTCCGCCAGCTGCTCCGCCGACTTCCCCATATCCGGCAGGCTCTTCAAAAACGCAAGGACGAACTCCCGGAACTGCCCCGCCACCGGCCCGGCCATACTCCCCAGCACCCCGGTGACCGAGGGGCCCACCTCATGGCTGATCGCGATCAGCTCCCTGGCAGCCTCCTGCCACACCTCGCCCAGCTCGCGGAGTTTGTCCTCGTCGCCCTGGGGCCACTCCTCGCCGACCGCCAGGTAGGCCACCCAGGCCAACGCGGAGGGAAGACGGATGCTCATCGGGTACCAGCCAGCGCTCTCAGCCCACCCCGGGCAGGCAGCGCGCTCCTCGCGCTGCCGCAGTCCAGGGGGGTGCGCAGCAGTAAACCAAACCAGCCCGGCCGACGAGTAGGGGGAGCGGGTCTTACGTTGTTTCCGTAATTTCTGTAAGGGGTGTCCGGGGCTTCGGTAAGGGGGTGCGGGCTGCCCTGTCTTTGCTGGCCCTGACCGGGTACGGCACCCGCGTCTGGACATAAGCCTTCCGCGCCGACATCACCTTCTTCCAGCGTCACCTTCTTCCCGCACGGACCCGCAACCCGTCCACGACGCCGAACACAACAATGTTGTGCTGCGATTAGTCACGTGTTGATTTCCTCCCCCCGCCTTGCCCTGAAGGCCGGCGGTCTGCGGCGCCAACGATCCCGATCAAGCTGACGAGGGCCGCTACCCCGGCTTTCGGGGTAGCGGCCCTCGCTGTGGATACTGAAAGAATTGCTGACGGGATACTGGCGACGGAGCAGGGACCTGTCCGGCCGGTGAGCGTCAGGTCGCCCGGTGCGCGTTAGGTCGCCCGTCCGTGCTTCTCAGACCCTCAGACTCTCGACTCAGACGTCGAAGTACAGCTCGAACTCGTGCGGGTGCGGACGCAGCTGGAGCGGGGCGATCTCGTTCGTGCGCTTGTAGTCGATCCACGTCTCGATCAGGTCCGGCGTGAAGACGTCGCCCGGCAGGAGGAACTCGTGGTCGGCCTCGAGGGAGTCGAGGACGGCCGGGAGCGAGGTCGGGACCTGGGGGACGCCCGCGTGCTCCTCGGGAGCCAGCTCGTAGAGGTCCTTGTCGATCGGCTCGGCCGGCTCGATCTTGTTCTTGATGCCGTCCAGGCCCGCCAGCAGCAGGGCCGAGAAGGCCAGGTACGGGTTGCCGGAGGAGTCCGGGCGCGCGGAACTCGACGCGCTTGGCCTTCGGGTTCGAGCCCGTGATCGGGATACGCATGGCCGCGGAGCGGTTGCGCTGCGAGTACACCAGGTTGACCGGCGCCTCGAAGCCCGGGACCAGGCGGTGGTACGAGTTCACCGTCGGGTTGGTGAAGGCCAGCAGCGACGGGGCGTGCTTGAGGATGCCGCCGATGTAGTAGCGGGCGGTGTCCGACAGGCCCGCGTAACCCGGCCTCGTCGTAGAACAGCGGGGAGCCGCCGCTCCACAGCGACTGGTGGACGTGCATGCCCGAGCCGTTGTCACCGAAGATCGGCTTCGGCATGAAGGTCGCGGTCTTGCCGTTGCGCCAGGCGACGTTCTTCACGATGTACTTGAAGAGCATCGAGGTCGTCGGCCGCGGCGAGCAGCGTGTTGAACTTGTAGTTGATCTCGGCCTGGCCGGCGGTGCCCACCTCGTGGTGCTGGCGCTCGACCTGGAGGCCGGCCTTGTTCAGCTCCAGGGAGATCTCGGCACGCAGGTCGGCGAAGTGGTCGACCGGCGGGACCGGGAAGTAACCGCCCTTGTAGCGGACCTTGTAGCCGCGGTTGTCCTCCAGCGCACCGGTGTTCCAGGCGCCCGCCTCGGAGTCGATGTGGTAGAAGGACTCGTTCGCGACTTGGTCTCGAAGCGGACGCTGTCGAAGACGTAGAACTCCGCCTCCGGACCGAAGTACGCGGTGTCGGCGATGCCGGTCGAGGCGAGGTACGCCTCGGCCTTCTTCGCCACGTTGCGCGGGTCACGGCTGTACTGCTCGCCCGTGATCGGGTCGTGGATGAAGAAGTTGATGTTGAGCGTCTTGTCACGGCGGAACGGGTCCACACGCGCGGTGGACAGGTCGGCGCGCAGCGCCATGTCGGACTCGTGGATGGCCTGGAAGCCGCGGATCGACGAGCCGTCGAAGGCCAGCTCCTCGTCCGGGTCGAACGCCTCGGCCGGCACCGTGAAGTGCTGCATCACGCCCGGCAGGTCGCAGAAGCGGACGTCGATGAACTTGACGTCTTCGTCCGCGATGTACTTCTTGGCCTCGTCGGCGTTCTGGAACATCCAGCTCCTCCTACTCCCGGCCATCCGTGCCGGGGTGGTAGTTCGTTCGTGCGGCCAGTGCGGTGGCACACGCCGATCTCGACCCTAGGGACGGGCGATTTCTCGAGCATGACCCATTTGTTTCGCCCAAGTTAACCGAACCGGGGGCGGCCCCATCCCGCCTGCGAGGATCCCCGTAGACGGGCAAGTACCGTGGTCGGGTGGACAAGAGGCAAGCAATCGGATCGTGGCTCTCCGGCCCCCGCGCGGCCGCCGAGGAAGCGGGCGTCGACTTCGGCTACCGCGGTGAGCGGCTGGGGCTGCCGGAGGCCGGTCCCGGCTCGCTCGCCCGCCCCGGCCGACGGCTCGGGGCCCTTGCCGTCGACTGGGGTCTGTGCGTCCTGATCGCATACGGCCTGATCACCGACGGCTATGATCCGGCGACGACCGGCAACTGGGCATTGCTGATCTTCTTCGTGCTCGAGCGTCCTCACGGTCGGCACGGTCGGCTTCACCCCGGGCAAGCGCCTCTTCGGCCTCCGCGTGGTCGCCGAGGGCACCGGCACGGTCAACCCCCTGCGGGCCGTCCTCCGCACGGCCCTGCTCTGCCTCGCCATCCCGCGCCCTCATCTGGGACCGCGACGGCCGCGGCCTGCACGACCGCCTGGCACGGACGGTGGAGCTGCGCGGCTGAGGCCTGGGGTACGGGGTACGCCCACCGGCACGCAGGCGAACGCGAGGGGCGACGCGAGGGGCGAACGCGAGGGGCGAACGCGAGGGGCCGGGGAACCTTTCGCTTCCCCGGCCCCTCGTCTCTCACTTGTCTCCACCACTCTCCCGGACGACTAAGCCCGGCGCACCCGGCGCAGCCGTCAGCGCGGCCTCGGCCCGCCGCGCGGCATCCGCATGCCCTTGGGCATCGGGCCCCTTCGGGAGCGGCATGTTGCTCATCAGGTCGCCCATCGCGCGCAGCCGGTCGTTGATCGCGGTGACCTGAGGGCCGGTCAGGACACGCGGCAGCTTGAGCATCGTCGTGCGGAGCTTCTTCAGCGGGACCTGGCCCTCGCCCGTGCCCACGATCAGGTCGTGCACGGGCACGTCCGCCACGATCCGGGCCATCTTCTTCTTCTCGGCGGCCAGCAGGCCCTTCAGCCGGTTCGGGTTGCCCTCGGCGACCAGCACGATGCCGGCCTTGCCGACGGCGCGGTGCACCACGTCCTGGTTGCGGTTCATCGCCACCGCCGGAGTGGTTGTCCAGCCGCGGCTGATGTTGTCCAGCACCGCCGCCGCCGCACCCGGCTGGCCCTCCATCTGCCCGAACGCGGCCCGCTCGGCCCGGCGTCCGAAGACGATCGCCATCGCGAGGAAGGCGAGCAGGAAGCCGAGGATGCCGAGATAGACGGGGTGGCCGATCAAGAAGCCGATCGCGAGGAAGACACCGAAGGTGACGATTCCGACAGCCGCGAGGACAAGACCGATCTTCGTGTCGACCCTGCGGGTCATCTTGTAGGTCAGAGCGATCTGCTTGAGTCGCCCGGGGTTCGCAGCGTCCGCTGCGGGTTCCTTCCTCGCCATGCCATGAAGTCTACGTGGCCAGGGAGCGGACGACGGTGGTGCCGGGTCCGGCCAGCGGCACGTCCAGTACGCTGCTCGAGGAGCGCTGGCCTCGACCCGGTCCTTGGCGCGGCGGCGGTCCTCCAGGACGGAGGTCCAGGCGTTGCGGCGGGCGGTGCGCTGGCCGCTGCTCAGGAGCAGCGACTCGACGGCACGGAGTGCATCGGTGAACGACGGGATCGCGGTGGCGCGGACGGGCGCGGCCTGCATGGCGGAGGTCCCCTCTCGGGAATGGCGGGTCTGATCAGAGCTGTACGTGGTGTGAAACCAGGGTCACTGAATGGTGTTACCAGGGTGTGACCAACCGGTCAAACGCCGATGAAGCCTTGGATACGGGCCCTGTGAACGCCGACGCGGCCCTGAAGCGCCCCATCTGCGGGGATGATCAGGGCCGCGTCGTAGCGGTCAGTACTGGCGGTAGTCGCTTGTGCGCAGATTCACACGCGATGCGTGCATCGCTGGGTGCGCACTCGCGCGTACGCGCGCCTGCGTACGGCCGTCCGCGCCGTACCCTGCATCCGCCTCGGCGTACCCGTACGCCGCGTCAGACGGCCTGGGAAGCGGCGTACGCGCCACGCTTCTCGACGGCCATCTGGTACAGCCGGCCGGCGCGGTACGAGGAGCGCACCAGCGGGCCGGACATGACACCGGAGAAGCCGATCTCCTCGGCCTCCTCCTTCAGCTCCACGAACTCCTGCGGCTTGACCCAGCGCTCCACGGGGTGGTGGCGGACGCTCGGGCGCAGGTACTGCGTGATGGTGATGAGCTCGCAGCCGGCGTCGTGCAGCTGGCGCAGCGCCTCGCTGACCTCCTCGCGGGTCTCGCCCATGCCGAGGATCAGGTTGGACTTGGTGACCAGGCCGTGGCTCGCGGGCCTCGGTGATGACCTTGAGCGAGCGCTCGTAGCGGAAGCCGGGGCGGATGCGCTTGAAGATCCGGGGCACCGTCTCGACGTTGTGCGCGAAGACCTCGGGGCGGGAGGCGAAGACCTCCGCGAGCAGCTCCGGGACGGCGTTGAAGTCGGGGGCGAGCAGCTCGACCTTGGTGTGGCCGCCCTCGCGGCCGGCGGTCTGCTGGTGGATCTGGCGCACGGTCTCGGCGTACAGCCAGGCGCCGCCGTCCGCGAGGTCGTCGCGGGCGACGCCGGTGATGGTGGCGTAGTTCAGGTCCATCGTGACCACGGACTCGCCCGACGCGGCGGGGCTCGTCGCGGTCGAGCGCCTCGGGCTTGCCGGTGTCGATCTGGCAGAAGTCGCAGCGCCGGGTGCACTGGTCGCCGCCGATGAGGAAGGTCGCCTCGCGGTCCTCCCAGCACTCGTAGATGTTGGGGCAGCCGGCCTCCTGGCAGACCGTGTGCAGGCCCTCGCTCTTCACGAGGCTCTGCATCTTCGTGTACTCGGGACCCATTTTCGCCCGGGTCTTGATCCACTCGGGCTTGCGCTCGATGGGGGTCTGGCTGTTCCGGACCTCCAGGCGCAGCATCTTGCGTCCGTCGGGTGCGACTGCGGACACGATCGGCTCCCTGTAGCTTCGATTCTTCGGCGTACACCAGGGTACGCCCGTGCTTTCGTACGCCCTTACGGCTGGCCAACCTGTGGGCTTTCGGGCGGCATTCCCCGCGGGCCGCCGTCAGGCCGGGCCGGCACGGCGCGGCGCTCTCGACCGCCGCGGGGCAGCGGCTCCGCGTTCTCCAGCACGTCCCGCAGGTGCCGCTCCGCCACCGGCAGGACCTCGGCGATCGTCACGTCCCGGCCCAGTTCGTTCGCCAGCGACGTGACCCCCGCGTCACGGATGCCGCACGGGATGATCCGGTCGAACCAGGTGTTGTCGGGGTTCACGTTGAGCGCGAAGCCGTGCATCGTGACGCCCTTGGCGACGCGGATGCCGATCGCGGCGAGCTTGCGGTCCTCGCGGCGCTGGCCGGCGTTGGACGGGGCGTACTCGGGGCCGTTCAGCCGCGGGTCGAACTCCTCGTCCGTGCAGCCGCGGGTCGAAGTCCAGCGACAGCCCGCCGAGCGCGACGGGCGCTGCTCCACCGGGTCGCCGAGCACCCACACGCCGCTGCGGCCCTCGACCCGGGTGGTCTCCAGGCCGAACTCCGCGCACGTGCGGATCATGGCCTCCTCGAGGCGGCGTACATGCGCGACCACGTCCACCGGGCGCGGCAGCTTCTGGATCGGGTAGCCGACGAGCTGGCCCGGGCCGTGCCAGGTGATCTTGCCGCCGCGGTCCACGTCGATGACGGGCGTGCCGTCGAGGGGCCGCTCGCTGTCGGTCGGTGCGCCGCCCGGCCGTGTAGACCGGCGGGTGCTCCAGCAGCAGACAGGTGTCGGGGATCTCGTCCGCGAACCGCGCCGCGTGCACCCGGCGCTGCTCGTCCCACGCCTCCTGGTACTCGACGGCCTCGGCGCCGAATCCCATGCGGACGAACCGCAGCTCACTCACGGCAAGCGCCTCTCGTCGCAGTCGTCTGTTCGTCGGGCGCGTACGCGCCCACGCCACTGTACGCGCGGTCGATGTTCCCGTCGGTCTTGCCCGTCAATTCTCACACGATCGGATGAATGTGCGGCGATAGTCCGCGACCGGCTGTTCACTCTCCGCTACATTCGCGCCGTTCGCGAGGTCGAAAAGGGTTGCTCACAGGCAGCCCAGGTGCCTCGCCGAAGACCGGGAAGGCAGGAGACCGCACCGCAGATGACGGAACGACCCGCGCAGCGCACCCCCAACCGCCAGCTCGCCGCCCTCATCGCAGAAGCGGGGTTCTCCAACGCGGGGCTAGCCCGCCGCGTGGACCAGCTCGGCCTCGAACACGGACTCGACCTCAGATACGACAAGACCTCGGTCACCCGCTGGCTGCGCGGCCAGCAGCCCCGCGGCACGACTCCCGCGCTGATCGCCGAGGTGTTCACCCGCCGCCTCGGCCGCCGGCTCACCGCCCAGGACCTCGGCCTCGACGCGTGCGCGCCCGTCTACGCGGGCCTGGAGTTCGCCGCCACCCCCGAGGAGGCCGTCGACATCGTCAGCGGGCTGTGGCGCAAGGACTCCGGCAGCCATGCCGAGCTGCGCAAGATCGCGTTCACCCCGGCGGGGCTCGTCGTCCCCAGCCGGGACTGGCTGATCGGCCGCGCCGACGACCGCGTGGGACGAGGTGACGGCGGACGCGGTGACGTAGGACGAGGTGACGTGGGACGAGGTGACGTGCGGACGAGGTGACCAGGGCGCCGTGCGCATCCCCGCGCAGGGCCGCCCCGCGACCCCCGAGCTCTCGCCCTCCTTCCCCGCACCAGGCCTCTCCTCCCCTTCCTCCCGCTCTCGGCTTCGCATGAGCGGAGGAGCCTCCATGAGCGGAGGCACCCTCACGACCAGGCCGCTCCTCCCTCCCGGCAGCGCGGCCAGAGCGAGCGCGGTCAGACCGAGCGCAGCAAGACCGAGCGCGGGCCCGGCCAGCGGGTCACCGCGGGCGACATCGCCGCGCTGCGCTCGGTCGGCGAGCTCTTCCGCACCCTCGACCACGCCTACGGCGGCGGCCACGCCCGCCAGGCCCTCGTGCGCTACCTGGAGCACGAGGCCGAGCCGATGCTGCGCGGCACGTACGGCGAGCAGACCGGCCGCCGGCTGTTCGCCGCCGCCGCCGACCTCACCCGGCTCGCCGGCTGGACCTCGTACGACATCGCCGCGCACGGACTCGCCCAGCGGTACTTCGTCCAGGCGCTGCGGCTCGCGCAGGCCGCCGGGGACCGGGCGTACGGGGCGTACGTGCTCGTGACGATGAGCCGCCAGGCCGTCTACCTCGGGCACGGCCGGGAGGCGGTGCAGCTGGCCCGGGTGGCCCAGCAGGGCGTCGGGTCGTCCGCGCCGCCCGTCGTGCAGGCGCTGCTGCACGCCGTCGGAGGCGCGCGGGCACGGGGTGCTCGGCGAGGTGCGGGCCTGCACGGCCTCGCTGGTCCGGGCCGAGCGGGCCCTGGAGGCGGCCCGGCCCGGGACGAGGTCCCGCCCTGGGCGCGGTTCTTCGACGAGGCGCAGCTCGCCGACGAGTTCGGGCACTGCCACCGCGACCTCCAGCAGTACCGGGCCGCGGCCCAGCACGCCGAGCGCTCGCTGCAGCTGCGCGGCACCCGGCGTTCGCCCGCAGCCGCCTCTTCTGCCGGGTGGTCCTCGCCACGGCCCGGCTCGGGCTCGGCGAACTCGACCAGGCCTGCCGCTGGGCGCGGAGGCGGCGCGGACAGGCGGCGGAGATGCGGTCGGTGCGGGCGGTCGAGTACGTGCGGGACTTCGAGCGCAGGCTGGAGCCGTACCGGGACGCGGCACCGGTGCGGGGGTACCGGGAGCGGGTGGCGGTGCTCAGGTAGGCGTACGGGGGGGCGTGCGGCGGGGGCACGGCGGGGGCGTGCGGCGGGGATACGGGGGGCCTGCGGCGGGGATACGGCGGGGGTACGGCGATAGGGAAGGGTGCCCGAGTCGGTCGTATGCGTACGGCTGGTTCGAGTGCCCCGGCAAGGGTTCGAGTGCCCCGGCAGGGGGCTCACGCCGCAGGGGTCTCACGCCGCCGTTTCGAGGGGCTCCTCCCGTGGAGTCGGGTGGGCGTCCAGGTCCGTGAGGACGGCGTGGGCGGCTCGGCGGGCCGAGTGCAGGGCGCCCTGGACGGTGCCCGTGTCGCGGTGGTCCCCGCAGACGTACAGACCGGCCAGCAGCCGTACCGGGCGCCGGAGATCGTGCGGCGCGGGCATCGCGGGGACGGCCTCGGGGTCGTGGTGGACCGCGAGGAGCTCCCAGCGGGACGCCGACGTGCCGTAGAGGCGGGCGAGTTGGGAGCGGACCGAGGCGTCGAGGTGGGCCGGGTCCGGGGGCGCGCCCAGCACGGTGGAGGAGATCAGCGCGCGGCCCGCGGGCGCCCGGGACGGGTCGACCTGGCTGATGACCGCCGTATGGGAGACCGGGCCGCCACGGTCGGCGTCCAGCAGCAACGCCGGTTCGGGGAGCGGCGGTGGCCCGTCCGTGGTGTGGTGCAGGACCGTGACCGGGTGGAAGGCGGGGACACGCAGCCCGGGCAGCAGCTCGGCGGCTGCGCGTGCTCCGGTTGCCAACAGGACTGCTCGGCAAGGGAGTTCACCGTGCTCGGCGGTGGTGACCGAGGTGGCGCTGAGGGAGGTGACGCGTACTCCCGTCCGTACCGTGCCCGGCGGAAGCGAGGTCGCGAGGAGCTCCGGGAGCGCGTCGGCGCCGCCCTCCGGGAGACAGAGCCGGCCCGTCGCGAAGGAGTGCAGAGCCAGGTCGGCGCACCGGCTGGAGGTCTGAAGGGCGGGGTCGCCGAGGAGGGCGGCGAGCAGGGGGCGCAGGAAGCCGTCGATGACCCGTGGCGGGAAACCCCGGCTTATCAGGGCCTCGGCGAGGGGGAGTTCCGAGGGGAGTTCCGCACGGGCGAGGAGGCGTTCTGGGGGCGTGTCGGCGAGCCGGGCCAGGGCGGTGGCCAGGCGGAACCGGTCCATGGGCGTGCCCAACGGTCCTGGGCGGGGAGTGCGCGGGATACGGCCGTACGCACGAGGCACACGAGGTATCCGGGGGGTGCCCGCCAGGGCGCGTACGGCGGTGAGCGCGCCCCTCGTGCTCCGGGGGGCGGCGGGGGCGGTATCGGCACGGTGGAGACGGCCGTCGGCGTGCAGCAGGACAGTGGGGGAGAAGGGGCACAGGAGCAGGGTGTCCAGGGCGGGGATACGGTGTAGTTCGGGCCACGAGGTGGACAGGAGCGGGGCGGTACGGTCGAGGCGGAAGCCGTCGACCTTGTCGGTGGCCATACGCCCGCCCACCCCGGGCGCGGCCTCCAGCACGGTGACATTCAGCCCCGCCCTGGTCAGATGGTGGGCGGCCGAGAGGCCGGCGACACCGGCTCCTACGACGATGACGTCTGCGGTTTCCACGACGTCTGTGGTTTCCACGACTTCCGTGGCCTCTGTGGTTTTTGTGGTTCCTGTGATTTCTGCGGGTTCCGCCTGGTGCGCCGACTCAAGCATGTGCCCTCCCGAGGTCGCGTGGCTGCTGGAGACCTCATGCCCCCAACACCCTGTTCGAATACCCGAGTTCGCGACGAGGGCAGGTGGCCCGGGGGCGGGAAAGTCGCACATCGCCCTCGCACGGGCGCATGGGGGCTCCGCGAGTGTGCCCCGGTGACTACGGCCGAAGCTGTTCGCCAACTCGACTACGTCGGCCGTGGTCTGGTTCAGGCTGTCCGCGAAGGTACTGTCCGCGAAGGTGCCGCAACCGCCTCCAGAGACTCCGCCAGGATGTCCACCCCCTCCGTGGTGAGCACCGATTCCGGATGGAACTGGAGCGTCGCGAAGCCGGGCCCCCGCAGTGCGTATACCTCACCGCTCGACGCGTCCCGGCTCATCTGGATGCCGCTTGCCGCCAGTTTCTCCGCGTCAGCATCTGAGCAGTACGCGGCGAAGGTGTTATAGAAGCCGACCGTGCGCTGCTGCCCAAACAGATCGATCCGTTCCTGCGCTCCCTGGTAGGGCAGTTCCTTGCGGTGCAGCGGCAGACCCAGTGCCGCACAGACCAGTTGGTGACTCAGGCAGACGGCGAGCAGCCGGCCGCGGGTCTCGGCCAGCAGCCGGCCGGTCAGCTCGCGCATCGTATGCATCTTCGGATCAGCGGTGCCCTGCGGATCGCCGGGGCCAGGGCCCAGGACCAGCGGTCCTTGGTGAGCCGTCACTCTGGCCGCCATGTCCGGTTCCGAGTACGGGAGGAGCGTGACCCGGTTGCCGAGCGAGCGCAGCAGGTGCGCGAGCATGGTGGTGAAATTGTCCTCACAGTCCACCACCAGGATGTGCGGAGCATCGGCGGGCAGCGCGGGGCGATCGGTCTGCCTCCGCAGCCAGAACGGGGCGAGCCCGGCCCGGCGAGAGGCCAAAGCCGCCTGCACCCGCTGGTCATCCCCCAGTTGCCGTTCCGCTCGCGGCTGGTCAATCGCGTCTGAGCGATCTGAGCGATCTGAGCGAGGGGGAGCGCACCGAGGGCAGTGAGAATGCCCGCGGTTTTGGCGTGCGTCTCGGCGACCTCGGAACGCGGGTCGGAATGACGTACGAGAGTCGCTCCCACGCCGACGGTGAGTTGCCCGGTGGCCGGGTCAATGTCAGCGGTGCGGATCACAATCGGGGAGTCAAGAGTCTGGGCGCCCTCAGCGGTACGGCCGATCAAAGCCAAAGCCCCCGCATAGTAGCCGCGTCCAGTCGGCTCATAGCAGTTGATCACTCTGGTCGCGTTCTGCAGCGGACTCCCGGTGACGGTGGGCGCGAACATGGTGTGCCGCAGCACCTCGCGGACGTCCAGGGATGTCCGGCCACGCAACTCGTACTCGGTGTGGGCGAGGTGCGACATCTCCTTCAGCCGCGGGCCGAGGACCTGTCCTCCGAGGTCACCCACCGCACACATCATCTTGAGTTCCTCGTCCACGACCATGGACAGTTCCTCACGTTCCTTGGCGTCGTCGAGGAACGTCAGCAACGATTCGTGGGTGGGGCCGGCCGCCGGGTAGCGGTAGGTCCCGGAGATCGGATTCATTACCACGGTCCCGGCGTCCTGTCGGACATGCGCCTCCGGACTGGCCCCGACAAGCACGCGATCACCGGTGTGTACGAGGAAGGTCCAGTATGCTCCGCGCTCCCGGGCCAGCAGACGCCGCAAGAGGGAGAGTGCGAGCGCCTGGGAGAAGTCGGCGAATGTGCCGACGAAGTCACGCCGGATCACGAAGTTGGCGCCTTCTCCACGCCCGATCTCCTCGGTGACCACCCGCTCCACGATCGCCGCGTATGCGTCGTCATCCACCGAGAACCCGGAGTCGGCCAGCTTGACCGGGAGCTCAGGCAGGGCCTCCAACACACCCCCGAGTGGGAACTTATACGACTCCTGTACGCGCAGCGCACGCAGCGGAGTGCCGTCCTCCCGCGCCGGGAAACCACGCTCCCGGATCTGCTGATACGGGACGAGCGCGAGCAGATCGCACTCGCGATGGCCAGTCGCGCCCTCAGACAAAGGAAGCTCCGCGAGCGTGCCGTACGTATCGACCGGGCCGATCAGCACCTCGACAGTGTCAGACGTCAGATGCGGAGCACACCGGTGCAGTACAGCAAACGGCTCGCCGCCCTTCAGTAGGCGGCGGATAACCGTCGATGGCTCGTTCGGACAGCCGGATTCGGCGGTATTCATGGCGGTTCCTCTCCGGAGGGTGGAGCCGCTGAGAGGAAGCCGCCTTGAAGCAAAACGACCGCCCCTCGGGCGGCCGCTTCGTCGTCTTCAGTGAGAACGCGCGAGACAGTGGCCGCCCCAGGGGAACGGCCACCAGCAAGAACGAATACACGGCGTGCTCACGGCCGCAATGTAGCACGGCTCAGCCGATTTCACGCTCCGTCGCTGCCCTGCAGCAGAGGCAGTTGAGGCACGCTGAACCGATGAGGTCAGCCACGCCAGCATCTTGCTGGTTCAACGGCCCGTCACCTATCTCGACGGCTACGACTGCGCGTGTTAGTCAGGCTTAGTTAGGAAAGGAGACCGCCGCTCAGATAGCTAATGACGTTGCGGTCGATAATTTTGCTGCCTGGACATCCTGCCGCGGCGAGCCAATTCAACCATGATTCCTCCAGCCGCGCCCGTGCCAGGGCCGATCCATCGGCGGCGGCAAGATGAGCGAGAGCGCGGGTCGAACCCGAGACGGTATAACCGTAGAATTCCAGATTTCTCAGCCGCTTCGCGAGGGTTTCCCGGTCATCTTGGAGGGCAGAAAGCAGCTCTGCAACATCTCCAGAAAACGGATGCATACTACGAATGGCCGCACTGGAGAACAGTTCGTCCACGAGTTCAACGTGTGACGCGTAGTGGACGAGATCGAGGGTCGCGTGGAAATTTTCCAGCGGTTTGGTCACCGACACATCTGTCCCCTGGAAGACATCGAGGAGTGCCCAGAGCGTCATCTCTGGGAGGTTGCCGGGAAGGATTTTTTGCCCTGTATCCTTGTGGTCGGGAGACAGATAGACGTAAGCGGTACTCGTCTCGCTGTTCTGCGAAAACGAATAAAGTCATGTAGTACCGCTGACCGACTTGATCCCCTTCTTCGTGTAGTGAACCTCTCTCGGCAGTCGACCCAGCGTCACGATGCCATGCGCGCCACAAGAAGCAACAGCTGCAGCTACGTCCTGTACGAGCGCGTAAGTGGCGGCTGCGTCTATACCGCCGCCCTCATAAACTCCCCAGGAACTATCCGGGTTCAGCGCGAGAGCAAAGGGGTCGACCGTGCAGTGCACACCTTCCGGAGCGCCGTTGACCAGTTCTGCTGCTGTTGAGGCGTGGCGATCAAGTCGGGAGGGCGGCGGCAAACCCGGCGTGGAATCTGAGATTCGCAAAACGAATTCCTGGACTCCGAGGCGATGGCCTTCCATCATTCGCTCTAGAGCAGCGGCAGCGCCGTAGGTGAACCATCCCGGTATCGATTTCACTGGGACCTGAGCGTTCTCGGGAAGTCCGAGATCCACGTCCATCGGCTGAACGAGCAAGCCGGGCGTGACCTGAAACAGAGGCTCGTCAGAAAGTCGTCGGCGGGCGTGGGTCGGGAGCTTCCGGAGCATAGACGAGTCCTTTCGCAGATGAGGTGGTCGGGCAATTCCGCGGGCACGCGAAAGCGAACCAGTCGTACGATTGGGCGATGGAATGTTTGCATTGCATCGAGCAAACAAATGCGCCTGTGCCGTGACCGCACGGCGTGATTCACCCACACAGCGACGCGTCCTCGACTGCGCTCCTTACTTGCACAGTCGGGGGCGCCGCCCGTGCCGGACGGGGTGCCGGCACGGGAGTCATGCGGTGCTGCCCTTGTGCCTCGCAGCGCCCGGGAAGCGACAGCCATCCGGAGGTGGGGCCGCGGGCGCTCAGGCGCTGCTCCGTGCGTCGCTCTCGCGGTACGGGTTGTCTCCTGTCGGCGTCACCCGCCAGAACGTCTCCGTCGTGGCCCGGTACTGCCGGTGGGTGGGATGCAGGCCCGTGTGTTTCAGCGCCCACACCTCAACCGGCAAGCGTTCATTGTCAGTTGGCTGTGCCTGTGCCCCGCAGGTGAGGCACTCGGCGGAGTAGATGCCCGTCGGGGCGCCCTCGCCGGTCTCCGGCCCGAGTGTCCACTGGGCCGCTTTGATGATCGAGCGCGTCACCGTGCCCCCTTGCCGACTGTGTGCGCGTCGGCAGGCCCGACCCCCGTACGTCCCGTACGGCAGTCGGGCGCGTGCGCGGGTGCCGGGTGGCCGTCGAGGGCGCGGCACAACGCGGCGTGCAGGTGCTCGGCCTCGACCACGGACAGCGTCAGTACGGCGTCCGTGGCGTGCTCCCCGTTGCGGAACAGGCGCAGCGGCAGGGCCAGCTGGTCAGTATGGGTGCGGTGCACACAGCTGCCCGGCGTACGCGTGATCTCCCACGTCATGACGTTCCCTCGATCCGTGCGAGGCGGTAGGCGCCCCATAGTTCCCGCCCTCTCTCGCAGCCGTCCTGGGCCGTGCTTGCGCCCTTGCAGCTGTAGGGGCACTTGCGGGTGTGCTCGAACCACAGGCGGTAGGCGCGCAGCATGGGCAGTTCGGCGTGCCGTACGCGTGACTCGGCTGACTCGGCATGGGGGCCGCTCATCGGCTTGCCTCCTTCAATTTCCCTACGAAGAAGGCGTGTTGGAGTTCCTCGGGTGGGAGGACGTAGGCGCGTACGAGGGGGTGAGTGTCGCCCCGGCCATGGTGGTCGTGCTGCGGGGCGGGCGCGTGTCCGGCGCGGCGCAGACGGGCGAGGGCGAGCATGGCGCCCCACGTCTCCGGCGTCGGCTGCACCATGGTCATGAGGGCGCGCGGCTGTCGTTGGTCCCACAGCCCGTAGGTGTGGCGGATGCAGTAGGCGCAGTCCAGAGGGCACCCTTGGATGTGGTTCAGGCTGAGGCTGCTCTTGCGGTACTCGACGATTTCTCGGGCACGCTTCGGTAGTCGGCTGATCTGCTCCCGCCTCAACAGCGGAACAGTGGTGGTCACCTGGCTCTCCCCAAGTCCCAGAAAGATGGAGGCGGTTCGCCGTCCTGCGGGGAGCGTAGGAGCCGCAGCAGTGCGCGTATAGAAAGTTTCTTGGTATTTCTCGAAACTCCACTAACGAGTGAAGTGCGCAGAAATCAGGAGCCATCTTCGGGGGAGTCCGGCACAAGATCGTCAATGGCGCGGGTGATGATCGCCCGAGCCGCCCTGCCGTAGCTGGCGACGGCGGCAAGCTGCTCGAAGACCTGGCCGTACAGCTCGATCTCCTGCGGCTGGGCAAGGTTCAGTTCTGCCGAGTAGGTCTCGACCATGACGCGGTCGTTGTCGAGTATCCAGAAACCATGCCACGGGGCCACCACGTAGTGCGTCTCGAACCCGATGATTCCGAGCTTTACATTCGGCAGCGCAGACAGCGAAACGAGCCGATCCAACTGTCCAAGCGTGACCTCTGGTGGGGCGAGGCGGAAGCGCAGCGCTGCTTCCGTAAGAACGAAGTGGAATCGCTTGTCCGCCCGGTACAAAATCTCTTGGCGCTGCGCCCGCGCTCGCACGGCTTCGTTGATGTCGTTGGGCGCCTTGAACATGGCGATCCCTTGAGCGAAACGGGCCCGCGCGTACTCGGGTGTTTGCAGCAGTCCAGGGATAACTGTCGCTTCAAAGGCGCGGAACAACTTGGTTCGCGCGTCCAGGTCGGCAATCTCGTTCTGGTGAGCGCTCAGCCCTGTTTTGAACTGCCGTTGCCATTCGGCGTGCTGCACTTCAAGGGTGTGCAGCGAGGCAAGCAGGGCTTCGGCTTCCTCAGCGGTGCCCGTGACCTGCGTCCACCTGTGGATGTCGTCGTCGGTCGGTGTCTGCCGACCGTTCTCCAGCTTCGAGATCTTCGATGGTGGCCATGCAAGCGACTCCGCGAGCTGCTTGCCGGTCAAACCGGCTTGTTGCCGCAGCTCACGGAGTCGCTTGCCCAGCGCGTTACGTGCCTCATGGACGTTAGTCGCGCTGCTGCTGTTGTTCGCTGAGCGCGCATGGCTCTCCTTGCTCGAATGGACGAGAAACTTTCTCGGTGTCATGGTGCCGACCATCCCGAGGGGCAGTCAAGGAGGCGACGAGTGCACGTCCAACCGTCAAGCAGGGGTAAGAACCAGCTCCGCGTAGATCGTCCCCGGGAAGCCAGGAAGTCCAGGAGACGATCAGGCATCGTACTGCTGCAAGATCAACCTGTTGGAGCGGTCGACGGCAGTTTGCCGCGCGCCCGCGTGCATACCTCCCCCGCAGGCACGATGCTGGTCGGGTGATGGACGAGACGGAGTTCTGGGAGCTGGTGGACGCGACCCGGGAGGCCGCCGAGGGTGACCCCGGGGAACAGGCCGACCTGCTTGTCGAACGGCTCGTCCAGCTGGACCCGGACGCGGTGCTGGACTTCGCCCGGCACTTCGAGTCCCGTTACCACCGCGCGTACCACTGGGACCTGTGGGGCGCGGCGTGGGTACTGCTCGACGGGGCCGGAGACGACACCTTCGACTTCTTCCGGTGCTGGCTGATCGGCCAGGGCCGGGAGGTCTTCGAGGGCGCCGTGCACGATCCGGACTCGCTCGCCGACCTCCTCGACGACTTCGACGAGGAGGTCGACGGGGACGGCGAGGAGCTGGGGTACGCGGCGGACGAGGCGTACGAGCAGCTCACCGGCACCGTCGCCCCGGACCTCGACCTCCCGCCCGCGCCGCCCGAACCCGAGGGCACAGCCGTGGACTTCGAGAACGAGGCCGTGCTCGCGGAGCGCTATCCCAGGCTCTGGGACCGGTTCAGGGCCTGACTTGCGGCCCGGCACTTCGGCCTGACTTCAGCCTGACATTTCGGCCTGGCTTCGGAGCGTGTACCGGAGCTTGGGTCAAGCCCGGCGCTGGAGCCCGGGTCAGGCCCCGCCCTGGAGCCCGGGTCAGGTCCGGCCCTGGAGGCGGGCCGCGGTTTCTCGCATCTCCGGGAGGCGTTCCGCGAGGGCCGCGCCCGGGCAGTCGGTCAGGTAGCCGTCGCTGTGACCTGCGAGGGTGGGCAGGAGGACGGCGGTGCCGGCGGGGTAGCGGCTGCGGTCGTTGGTGGAGACCAGGCGTACGCCGCCGCGCGGGTCGATGTCCGCCAGGCCCAGCTTCCAGGCCGTGAGGGCGGCGATCGCGTCGGTCATCGCCTGGGGCACCGTGACGCCCGCGGTGAAGGTGCCGAGGGCCGCGACGCCCGCCGTACTGTGGTTGAAGCCCTGGGTGTGGGCGCCGGTGACGGGGTGGTCGACGCCGCCCGCGCGGCCCTCGTAGATCGTGCCGCAGCGGTCCACGAGGAAGTTGTAGCCGATGTCGTCCCAGTCCCGGGCGCCGGTCTGGCCCGCGTACAGGTAGCGGATGATGCGGGGCGTGTCCGCGCAGTCGTAGTCGTTCGGGGAGTCCGTGTGGTGTACGAAGACCGCGAGGACCCGGTCGTCGTACCGCGCGGGCGGCTGGCTGTGCGCGGCGTCGCCCAGCCAGCCGGACCTCGGCACGATCGACGGCCGGGGCGCGGGGTACGTGACGGCGGTCCGGGGCGCGGTGGGAGGGGCGGACCGGTTCGCCGTACGGTCCGTCCCGACGGCCCACAGCACCAGCCCGAGCACGACAGCCAGCCCGGCCACACCGGCGAGCAGGACGAGCCCCCGTCGCCGTCGCCGCGCTCGCACCCCCCGCGCCTCCCGGAAGACACGCATGCCCCCAGCGTCACCCGGCCCCGGCCCCGCCGCGACACGAGGCGCGCCACCGGCACGGGGCCACAGCACGGCGATGCCCGGCGACGCACGGCGATGCCCGGTGACGGGAGGAGTTCCGGTCGTGTGGTGCGGCAGCCCAAGCGGCAGTATGGTCCCTTGACCTCTCCCCCAGCTGAAGCAGGGGGATTCACCCCTCACGGAGTGAGCTTCCTGTTTCACAGCCCGTCGCCGACCCGCTTTCACGGCGAGGGTTGGAGTACCAACCATCGGTCTTACACAAGCTCCACAGGCTCCATCCGCCAGCCCGGCGGTAGACCTGGCCAGCTTGGTTTTCGCCGACCGGGCGAGCTGATCTTAACATCTGTGGGTCAGGGCACGGTCTTCCGCCCTGAGGGCGAAACCCCGCTCCCTGCCCTGCTCCGCAGGAGTCCGTTTCCTCCCCTCGCTGAAGCGAGGGGTATCCACGGAGGAATCAGATGACCGCTGATACACCGGCCGATACGCCAGCTGGCACACCGGCCGATACACCGGCCGATACACCGCGGGACGCCGACGCACCGTTCGATACCGCCGCGTCATCGGGCGGCGCTGCCGAGGGGGCGCTGCCTCCCGGTTCCCGGGTGGCGATCGCCGGGGCGTCCGGGCTGATCGGTTCGGCACTGACGCGCTCGCTGCGGGCGGACGGGTACGAGGTGGTACGGCTCGTACGGCGGATGCCGCGGGGCGAGGACGAGGTGCGCTGGGATCCGGAGGGGCTGGGGGTCCCCCGTGCGGGAACGGAGCCGAGAGCTCGGGGGAGGGTGGACGTGGCGGGGCTGGCCGGGTGTGCGGCGGTGGTGAACCTCGCCGGGGCCGGGGTGGCGTCGCGCCGCTGGACGGCGGCGTACAAGGTGAAGCTGCGCGCCGGCCGGGTGCTGGGCACGGCGGCGCTCGCCGAGGCGGTGGCCTCGCTCGACGTACCGCCGCGGGTCTTCGTCAACGGCAGCGCGATCGGCTTCTACGGCGACACGGGAGACCGGGCGGTCGATGAGTCGGCGCCGCCCGGTGAGGGTTTCCTGCCCTCCCTCTGCGTGGAGTGGGAGGAGGCGACGGCGGCGGTACGGGAGGCGGGGATCCGTACGGTGTTCGCCCGCACGGGTTTGGTGGTCGCCCGGCACGGCGGTGCCTGGGGCCCCCTCTTCCCCCTCTTCAAGGCGGGCCTGGGCGGCCGCCTCGGCAACGGCCGCCAGTACTGGAGCTTCATCTCCCTCCACGACGAGGTGGCGGCCCTGCGCCACATCATCGACACGCCCACGCTGTCAGGCCCCGTGAACCTGACAGCGCCGGAACCGGTGACGAACCGGGAGGTCACGGCCGTCATGGGCCGGATCCTCCACCGCCCGACGCTCCTGCCGGTCCCCTCGCCCGCCCTCCGCCTGGTCCTCGGCGAGGTCGCGGGCGACATCCTGAGCAGCACGCGCGTCCTGCCGGTCCGCCTGCTCGACTCCGGCTTCACGTTCGCGTTCCCGACGGTGGAGGACGCGGTACGGGCGGCGCTGCGCTGAGCCGCCCGGTACGGCGCGGGTCCCACCCAGGGGTTTCTCGCCCCCGCCGCCCCTACCCCTTCCCGTCCCTTCCCTGGGGGCTGCCGCCCCCAGACCCCCGCTGTCGGCCTGAACGGCCTTGTCCTCCAACGCCGGACGGGCTGGTGGCCCTTACAGGCCGTACCGCTCCCGCGCCTCCTTCACCGCCGTCGCCCTGACCTCGCCCCGCCGCGCGAGCTGGGCGAGAGCGGCGACCACGATCGACTCGGCGTCGACGCCGAAGTGGCGGCGGGCCGCCTCGCGGGTGTCGGAGAGGCCGAAGCCGTCCGCGCCGAGCGAGGAGTAGTCCTGCTCGACCCACTGCGCGATCTGGTCCGGAACCTGACGCATGTAGTCGCGAGACCGCGAGCACCGGGCCCTCGGCACCCTGCAGCGCCCGGCGTGACGTACGGGATGCGCTCCTCGCCGCGCAGCAGCGCCGCGTCGGCCTCCAGGGCGTCCCGCCGCAGCTCGCGTCCAGGACGTCGCCGACCAGACGTCGGCCGCCACGCCCCACTCCTCGGCGAGCAGCTTCTGCGCCTCAAGCGCCCAGTGGATCGCCGTGCCGGAGCCCAGCAGCTGGATGCGCGGGGCGTTCGGCGGCCGGGGCCAGCCTCCGCCGACTCGGCCGTGTTGAAGCGGTACAGGCCCTTGACGATGCCCTCGTCGATACCGGGCACCGGCGGCTTCGCGGGCTGCGGCAGCGGCTCGTTGTAGACGGTGAGGTAGTAGAAGACGTTCGGGTCCTCGCCCGGGGCCGCCTCGCCGTACATCCGGCGCAGACCGTCCTTGACGATCACCGCGACCTCGTACGCGAACGCCGGGTCGTACGTCAGCGCCGCCGGGTTCGTCGCCGCGATCACCGGCGAGTGGCCGTCCGCGTGCTGCAGGCCCTCGCCCGTCAGCGTCGTACGGCCGGCCGTCGCGCCGATCGAGGAAGCCGCGGCCGAGCTGGTCGCCGAGCTGCCACATCTGGTCGGCCGTGCGCTGCCAGCCGAACATCGAGTAGAAGATGTAGAACGGGATCATCGCCTCGCCGTGCGTCGCGTACGACGTCGACGCGGCGATGAAGTCGGCCATCGAACCGGCCTCGGTGATCCCCTCGTTGAGGATCTGGCCGTCCTTGGCCTCCTTGTAGTACATCAGCTGGTCGCGGTCGACCGGCTCGTACGTCTGGCCCTTGCGGCGAGTAGATGCCGAGCGGACGGGAAGAGCGACTCCATGCCGAAGGTGCGCGCCTCGTCCGGGACGATCGGCACCCAGCGCCTGCCGGTCTCCTTGTCGCGGACCAGGTCCTTGACCAGGCGGACGAAGGCCATGGTCGTCGCCATGTTCTGCGAGCCGGAGCCCTTGTCGAAGGACGTCGAACGCCTTCTCGGCGGGCGCGGGCAGCGGGGCCAGCGGCGTGCGTACGGCGGGCCGGGGCCGGACCGCCGAGGGCCGCGCGGCGCTCCTGGAGGTAGCGGACCTCGGGGGAGTCGGCGCCCGGGTGGCCGTAGGGGACCACGCCGTCCACGAACTGGCTGTCCGGGATGGGGAGTTCGAGCAGGTCACGCATCGCGCTTGAACTCGTCCACCGTCAGCTTCTTCATCTGGTGGTTGGCGTTCTTCGACGCGAAGCCCTCGCCGAGCGTGAAGCCCTTGACGGTCTGGGCGAGGATGACGGTCGGCGCGCCCTTGTGCTCGACGCGCCGCCTGGTACGCCGCGTACACCTTGCGCGCCTCGTGACCGCCGCGCGAGAGGTGGAAGCACTCCAGCGATCTTGTCGTCGCTCAGCAGCTTCGCCATCTCGGCGAGCGCGGGGTCGGCGCCGAAGAAGTCCTGGCGGATGTAGGCGGCGTCGCGGGTCTGGTACGTCTGCACCTGCGCGTCCGGCACCTCGCGCAGGCGGCGTACGAGCGCGCCCGTGGTGTCGAGCGGCGAACAGCTCGTCCCAGGCGGTGCCCCACAGCGACTTGACGACGTTCCAGCCGGCGCCGCGGAACTGGGCCTCCAGCTCCTGCACGATCTTGAAGTTGGCGCGGACCGGGCCGTCGAGGCGCTGGAGGTTGCAGTTGATGACGAAGGTGAGGTTGTCCAGCCCCTCGCGGCGCGCGAGGGCGAGCGCGGCCGTCGACTCCGGCTCGTCCATCTCGCCGTCGCCGAGGAACGCCCACACGTGGGACGCGGAGACGTCCTTGATGCCGCGGTGGGTGAGGTAGCGGTTGAAGCGCGCCTGGTAGATCGCCGAGAGCGGGCCGAGGCCCATCGACACCGTCGGGAACTCCCACAGCCAGGGCAGGCGGCGCGGGTGCGGGTAGGAGGGCAGGCCGTTGCCGCCGGCCTCCTGGCGGAAGTTGTCGAGGTGCTGCTCGCTCAGGCGGCCGTCGAGGAAGGCGCGGGCGTAGATGCCGGGGGAGGCGTGGCCCTGGATGTAGAGCTGGTCGCCGGAGCCGCCGGCGTCTTCGGCCTCCTTGCCGTTGAAGAAGTGGTTGAAGCCCGTCTCGTACAGCCAGGCCGCGGAGGCGAAGGTGGCGATGTGGCCGCCGACGCCGTGTTTGCTGCCCCGGGTCACCATCGCGGCCGCGTTCCAGCGGTTCCACGCGGTGATACGGCGCTCCATCTCCTCGTCACCGGGGACGGCGGGCTCGGCGGCGGTGGGGATGGTGTTGACGTAGTCGGTCTCCAGCAGCTTGGGCAGGGCGAGCCCGCCCTCCTCGGCGCGCTCCAGCGTGCGGCGCATCAGGTACGCGGCGCGGTGCGGCCCGGCCGCCTTGGTGACGGCGTCCAGCGAGGCCTGCCACTCGGCGGTCTCCTCGGGGTCGCGGTCCGGGAGCTGGTCGAGCTCGCTCGGCTGGAGAGCCTGCATAGCGGGAGTCGGTCATTGCGCCGCCTTCCGGATGTCGGAGGGGGTTCCCTCGTCGGTAAGGGGTGTCGGGGGGTGCCCTTCGTCTTGGCAGGACAGGGCGGTGGGCTTTGGCGGAAGCCCACCGGTGACTGTAACTCCCTGATCGATGATCGATCAAAGGGTTGGGGGCGAAAAGCCTCTGATTGCCGGAAAGTTGGCACGGGGTGCCTTGACGGCGGGCACGGGGTGCCTCGTTTTTCGGGGGTTTTCGCAGGTGAGGATACGTTTGAGCGGGGGCGCGCTCAAGGCACGTGGGGCGTGTTCAGGGCTCGTGTCGTGGTGCGCAGCCCAGCACGTGGGCCTTCACCAGCTCGCGCGATCCGCGGGTCGCGGCGGCGGAACGCGGCCACCAGCTCCTCGTGCTCCTCCGCGTACGACTGCTGCACCGTGCCCAGCCAGCGGATCGACAGCGCCGTGAACACCTCGATGCCCAGCGCCCTCCCAGGTGTGCAGCAGCACGCAGTTGCCCGCCGCCCGCACCAGCTCGCGGTGGAAGGCGACCGTGTGCCGCACCTGGGCCGTCGCCGTCGGCCGTGCGGTCCGCCTCGTACAGCGCCGCGACATGCGGCTCCAGCGCCGAGCAGTCCTCGGCCAGCCGCTCGCGCCGCCAGCTCCGCGGCGATCTGCTCCAGGCCCGGCCCGCACGGGGTAGATCTCCTCCAGGTCGGCGGCGGTCAGGTTCCGTACCCGTACGCCCTTGTTGGGCGCCGACTCGATCAGCCGCAGCGCCTCCAGCTCCCGCAGCGCCTCCCGTACGGGCGTCTGGCTGACCTCCAGCTCGATCGCGATCCGCCGCTCGACGATCCGCTCGCCCGGCTTCCAGCGCCCGCTGACGATCCCCTCCACGATGTGCTCGCGGATCTGCTCGCGCAGCGAGTGGACGACGGGCGCGGTCATGAGGGCTCCTTGGCAGGGGCGTCCGGCCGGGAGTCGGCTCCAGACGGGCGTTGACGCTTTAGACAATACGGCCGCGACTCGGCCGTGAGGGGCGCACGGGGGCGCTTTCCGCAGGTGAGACGAGACTTACACGCCCCCAGCAGGGCGCCCTCCGCGCAGCTTTGCCCCACGGGAAGGCCCGTATCGCACATTCGTACGCACCCGTATCGCACACACGACGGTGCCCCGCCCGGGGGGTCCGGGCGGGGCACCGTCGTGACCGGACGCGGACTCAGCTCCAGGAGCTCCAGGAGCTACAGGCCGAGCTCGACCTCGAACTCGCCCGCCTCCAGGATCGCCTTGACCGCCGTCAGGTAGCGGGCGGCGTCGGCGCCGTCCACCAGGCGGTGGTCGTAGGAGAGGGTCAGGTAGGTCATGTCGCGGACGGCGATGGTCTGCCCTCGCTCCGGGTCTCGATGACGGCCGGGACGCTTGACCGTGGCGCCGATGCCCAGGATCGCGACCTGGTTCGGCGGCACGATGATCGTGTCGAACAGCGCGCCGCGCGAACCGGTGTTGCTGATGGTGAAGGTCGCGCCGGACAGCTCGTCCGGGCGTGATCTTGTTGGCCGCGGACCTTGCCTGCCAGGTCGGCGGTGGCCTTGGCGATGCCGGCGAGGTTGAGGTCGCCGGCGCTCCTTGATGACCGGGGTCATCAGGCCCTTCTCGGAGTCCACCGCGATGCCGATGTTCTCCGTGTCGAAGTAGGTGATGGTGCCCTCGTCCTCGTTGATCCGGGCGTTGACGGCCGGGTGGGCCTTCAGCGCCTGGGCCGCGGCCTTCACGAAGAACGGCATCGGGGAGAGCTTGACGCCCTCGCGGGCCGCGAACGCGTCCTTGGCCCGGCCGCGCAGCCGCATCAGCGCGGGTGACGTCCACCTCGACGACCGAGGACAGCTGCGCCTGCTCGTGCAGGGCCTTCACCATGTTGTCGCCGATGACCTTGCGGATCCGCGGCATCTTGACCGTCTGGCCGCGCAGCGGGGACGGCCTCCAGCGGTCGGCGGCCTTCGGGCGGCGGCGCCGGCGGCGGCGGCGGCCGGAGCCGGCGCGGCGGCGGCGGCCTTCGCGGCCTCGGCGGCGGCGATGACGTCCTGCTTGCGGATACGGCCGCCGACGCCGGTGCCCTTGACGGTGGCCAGGTCCACGCCGTTCTCGGCGGCGAGCTTGCGCACCAGCGGGGTGACGTACGCGCCCTCGTCGCCGGCGGCCGGGCGGCGGCGGGAGCCGCGGCGCCGGGCGGCCGGAGCCGGCGCGGGGCCGGGCGCGGGCCGGGCGCGGAGCCGCGGGCCGGGCCGGAGCGGGCCGGCGGCGGCGGCGCGGCCGGAGCGGCGGCTGGGCCGGAGCCGCGGGGCGGCCGGGGCGCGGCGCCGGAGCCGGAGCCGGCGGCGGCGCCGGGGCCGGGGCGGCGGCCGGGGCCGGAGCGGCGGCCGGAGCGGCACCCGGCGGCGCCGATGACGGCCAGCTTGGCGCCGACCTCGGCGGTCTCGTCCTCGCCGACCACGATCTCCAGCAGCGTGCCGGAGGCGGGCGCCGGGATCTCGGTGTCGACCTTGTCGGTGGAGACCTCCAGCAGCGGCTCGTCGGCCTCGACGCTCTCGCCGACCTCCTTCAGCCAGCGGGTGACGGTGCCCTCGGTGACGGACTCGCCGAGCGCGGGCAGGACCACGTCGGTGCCCTCGGCGGCGCCACCGGCCGGAGCGGCCTCGGGGCGGCCGCGGGCCGGAGCCGGCAGCGGGCCTCGGCGGCCGGGGCCGGAGCGGCGGGCGCGGCCGGGCCTCGGCGGCAGCGGCGGCTCGGCGGCGGCGCGGGGCCGCGGCAGCGGGCGCGCCGGTGCCGTCGTCGATGACGGCCAGCTCGGCGCCGACCTCGACCGTCTCGTCCTCGGCGACCTTGATGGAGGCCAGGACGCCGGCGGCGGGGGCGGGGATCTCGGTGTCGACCTTGTCGGTCGACACCTCGAGCAGCGGCTCGTCGGCCTCGACGCGCTCACCCTCGGCCTTCAGCCAGCGGGTGACAGTGCCCTCGGTGACGCTCTCGCCGAGCGCCGGAAGGGTTACGGAAACCGCCATGGTTTCGGTTGCTCCTTACGAAATGTGCGGAAGTCGTGTGTCGTCGCGCCCGGTTGACCGCGGCGGTCAGTCGTGGGAGTGCAGCGGCTTGCCGGCCAGGGCCAGGTGGGCCTCGCCGAGCGCCTCGTTCTGCGTCGGGTGGGCGTGGATGAGCTGCGCGACCTCGGCCGGCAGCGCCTCCCAGTTGTAGATCAGCTGGGCCTCGCCGACCTGCTCGCCCATGCGGTCACCGACCATGTGGACGCCGACCACGGCACCGTCCTTGACCTGGACGAGCTTGATCTCGCCCGCGGTCTTGAGGATCTTGCTCTTGCCGTTGCCCGCGAGGTTGTACTTGAGGGCGACGACCTTGTCCGCGCCGTAGATCTCCTTGGCCTTGGCCTCGGTGATGCCGACGGAGGCGACCTCGGGGTGGCAGTACGTCACCCGCGGCACGCCGTCGTAGTCGATCGGCACGGGCTTCAGACCGGCCAGCCGCTCCGCCACCAGGATGCCCTCGGCGAAGCCGACGTGCGCGAGCTGGAGCGTCGGGACGAGGTCGCCGACGGCGGAGATGGTCGGCACGTTCGTGCGCATGTACTCGTCGACCAGGACGTAGCCGCGGTCCATGGCGACGCCCTGCCTCCTCGTAGCCCAGGCCCTGCGGAGACCGGGCCGCGGCCGACGGCGACGAGCAGCACCTCGGCCTCGAACTCCTTGCCGTCGGCGAGGGTGACCTTGACGCCGTTCGCCGGTGTACTCGGCCTTCTCGAAGAAGGTGCCCGAGGTTGAACTTGATGCCGCGCTTGCGGAAGGCGCGCTCCAGCAGCTTGGAGCTGTTCTCGTCCTCGACCGGGACGAGGTGCTTGCAGGCCCTCGATGATCGTGACGTCGGTGCCGAAGGACTTCCACGCGGAGGCGAACTCGACGCCGATGACGCCGCCGCCCAGGACGATCGCGGACTCGGCACGCGGTCCAGGACCAGCGCGTGGTCCGAGGAGATGATGCGGTTGCCGTCGATCTCCAGGCCCGGCAGCGACTTCGGCACGGAGCCGGTCGCGAGCAGGATGTGACGGCCCTGGATGCGCTGGCCGTTCACGTCGACGGAGGTCGGGGAGGACAGCCGGCCCTCACCCTCGATGTAGGTCACCTTGCGGGAGGCGACCAGCCCCTGCAGGCCCTTGTACAGGCCGGAGACCACGCTCGTCCTTGTACTTGTGGACCGCCGGCGATGTCGATGCCCTCGAAGGTGGCCTTCACGCCGAACTGCGTCGCTCTCGCGGGCCTGGTCGGCGATCTCGCCGGCGTGCAGCAGGGCCTTGGTGGGGATGCAGCCGCGGTGCAGGCAGGTGCCGCCGAGCTTGTCCTTCTCGATCAGGGCGACGTCCAGGCCCAGCTGAGCCCCGCGCAGGGCCGCGGCGTAACCGCCGCTACCACCGCCGAGGATCACTAGGTCGAAAACGGTGCTGGCGTCGTTCGCCACGTCACGTCCTCCATGCATGTGCGCCGTACGCCGGTCTCCCTGTGACCGGGCGGCGGCTGGTGTCCGGCCGCTCTTTCTTCGGCCCTGTGGTGGGGGCCCTGTCCTGCCGAGGACCCATCTTCGCACTTGTCGACGAGCCGGACGGGACGCGGGGCACGTGAGCGGGTACGTGACCGGCACGGCACGCGGGGTGTACGAGACGCCGTACAGCGAGGCGGACCCGCGCGCCGCCAAGGGACGCGGGTCCGCATCTCGGCCTCGCTGTACGGCGTGAGCCCGGTCGCTGTACGGCGTACGGCGTGAGCCCGGCAACGCGACCGTCAGCCGAGGTCGCCGGCGGCGGTGCGCTCGGCGAGCCGCACCAGGGTGCGCACCGCGGACCCGGTGCCGCCCTTGGGGGTGTAGCCGAAGGGCGCCGCCCTCGTTGAAGGCCGGGCCCGCGATGTCCAGGTGCGCCCAGGTGATGCCCTCGCCGACGAACTCCTTCAGGAACAGGCCGGCGACCAGGCCGCCGCCCATCCGCTCGCCCATGTTGGCGATGTCGGCGATCGGGGAGTCCATGCCCTTGCGCAGGTCGGTCGGGCAGCGGCATCGGCCAGGACGGCCTCGCCGACCTCCTCGGCCGATCTCGTGCACCGCGGTGCGGAAGGCGTCGTCGTTCGCCATGATCGCCGAACGTGCGGTTGCCCAGCGCCAGCACCATCGCGCCGGTCAGCGTCGCCACGTCGACGATCGCGTCCGGCTTCTCCTCGCGAGGCCCGGGCCAGCGCGTCGGCGAGCACGAGCCGGCCCTCGGCGTCGGTGTTGAGCACCTCGACGGTCTTGCCGCTGTACATGCGCAGCACGTCGCCGGGGCGGGTGGCGGAGCCGGACGGCATGTTCTCGGCGAGCGCCAGCCAGCCGGTGACGTTGACCTCGAGGCCGAGCCGCGCGGCGGCGACGACCGCGGCGAAGACGGCGGCGGCGCCGCTCATGTCGCACTTCATCGTCTCGTTGTGCCCGGCGGGCTTCAGCGAGATGCCGCCCGAGTCGTAGGTGATGCCCTTGCCGACGAGGGCCAGGTGTCTTCTTCGCCTTGGAGTGCGTGTACGACGAGCTTCACCAGGCGCGGCGGGGTCGCCGAGCCCTGGCCGACGCCGAGGATGCCGCCGTAGCCGCCCTTGGCCAGCGCCTTCTCGTCGAGCACCTGCACCTTGATGCCGTGCTCCTTGGCCGCGGCCTGCGCGACGGCGGCGAAGGCCTCCGGGGTCGAGGTCGTTCGGCGGGGTGTTGATCAGGTCGCGGGCGCGGTTGAGCTCCTCGGTCACGGCGGTGGCGCGCTCGACGGCGGCCTTGTGCGCCTTGTCGCGGGGCTTGGCGCCGAGCAGGGCGACCTCGGCGAGCGGGGCCTTGCCGTTCTTGGCCTGGGAGGCGTTGCTCTTGGCGGACCGTTCGCAGTCCCGTTGCTCCTTGTAGGCGTCGAAGGAGTACGCGCCGAGCAGCGCGCCCTCGGCGACGGCGGCGACGTCGCCGCGGCGTCCTCGAGCGGCAGCGCGAACGCGGCCTTCTTCGACCCGGCCAGCGCGCGGGCGGCGGCACCGGCCGCGCGGCGCAGCGCCTCGGCGTCGAACGACTCGTCCTTCTCGGGCGCCGCGCCCAGGCCGACCGCCACCACGAGCGGCGCCTTGAAGCCGGACGGCGCGGGCAGCTTCGTCACCTCGCCCTCGGCACCCGAGGCACCGAGGGTCTCCAGGACGCCGGCGAGCTTGCCGTCGTACGCCTTGTCCACGGCCTCGGCGCCCGGCGCGACGACCAGGTCCCCGGCTTGGCGCGGAGCCCTTCGCGACACCGACGACGATCGCGTCGGCGCGCAGGCCGGCGCGGCGGCGGTGCTGAGAGTGAGAGCAGTCACGGTGGTGAAATCTCGCTTCCGATTGAGTTTTCCGTGGCCGAACGGAGGGGTCGACCAGCCCTGGGGAGGACCCTGGATCCGCGGCACCCGACAGGATCCTGGATCCGCGGCCCCCGGATCCGCAGGGCGCGGCAGCCCCGCCCGTGCGCGGCAGCCCCGCCCGTGCGCGGCGGCTCCGCCGGGCCGGGGATCCGCCGGGCCGCTGGGGCTCCGCCCGGTCCGGGGTGCCAAGGACGAGCGTCTCTGATCAGCTTAGGGAAACATAGTCAGGTATAGCACCTGGTACAGGTTCCCACCGGGGAGGGGAGGCGTGGGCGTGCAGGTGGAAGCCCGCACCCAGGACTGCCCCTCGCGGACGGTGTGTGCTGATCGTCGTCACGCCCTGGTTCCGGAGAGCCGCACGGGGCAGTCTCCGGACCGTGTGAACGTGTCCCTCCGGACACTGGCCCGCCAGGTCTTGTGGCCTGGTGGGGGAGGGTGTCCGGCGTCGCCTGGGCGTCGGACATGCTGTTTGTCGCCGAGTCGGTCCGGTCTTGGACCTGTCCCGGCTGCTCTGGGCGGCAGCCGGCGTGACGACCGCCTTGGCTTCGAGCTTGTCGGCCACAGAGCGGATCACCATGGCGCCGTCGGCACGGTCGGTGACCGTCTTGGTCTGGTGGGTGAGGCCGCGGGCGGCGATCCGCCGCCAGGCGCCCTGGTCCCGGTCGCCCTGCCAGTCGCAGGAGGGGCAGATCGCCCACTTCCAGCCCGGTACGGTCGGCCGGTCGGGGGCTTTGCGGTGCCGCAGCGGCACCAGGCACTGCGGGCAGTGCTTCGAGGTGTTGCGGGCCGGGACCGTCACCACCGCGATGCCGACCTCGGCGGCCAGATGGCGCATCCGGTCCACGATCTGCCCGCGCACCGTCTGCGACAGGCGGGTGTTGTGGCTGCGGCCCATACCCCGGGCCTCCATCGAGCGGAGATCCTCGAGGTAGATGACCGTGGCCCCGGCCGCGATCGCCTGGTCCACCGCCCACCGGGCGGCAGACCAGGCCAGAGCGTCGTTCAGGTTCGACCGGCGGTCGGACACATGACGGATCTCCTCGGTGAGAATCTGACGCTTGTCTGCCAGGTGGTGCCGCTCACCGCTGTCGATGAGCCGGTCGTACTGCTCGGCCCTGGCCTGCAGGTACTCGCACTGGCGGCGCAGGCGGTGCTGCTTCGCCAGAACGCCGGACGCACGGAACATCCCGCCACTGCCGGGCGTGGTGATCGTGCCGTCGTCGTTCAGCCGGGCGGCGCCCGCGCTGAGCAGGGTATTCAGTCCCCAGTCCACCCCGAGGGCGACCGTGTGGCCGGTGCGCTGCGTCTTCGGGACGGCGTGGGTGTAGGCGAGGTCGGCCCGGACCGTGCCCTGGTGGATGCGCAGGGTGGGCAGGTGCACCACCGCATTCGCCGGGACCGTCAGCGGCAGCGTGATCGGGCAGGCCACCCACGTCCAGTGCGCATACGACTGCGGATCGGAGCGGGTGGGCAGTTGCAGGCGCAACAGTGCCCGGCCCGGCTCATCGGCGCGCTCGATGGTGGCCTGCTGGCCGTCACAGGCGGACAGAAGCAGCATGCGGGCAATCCGGGGAGCCTCTTCCAGCTCGAAGACGTCCACCGGCATCCGGTCGTGCTTCTTGTGAAAGGAGACGACCTGCCGGGTACGGGAGGTGAGGATGCTGGACGGCAGGTGCTGCCCGCCGGGCACTGCCTCGCGGACGGCATCCCACTCCTCGGCGGTGCGCTTCTTCGGATCCGCGGGCCACGTCTTGAGGACACCGGTGGTCAGGTCGGCCCGCCACTTCACGGAGCGCAGGGTGCGTCCGGCCTGTTCCTGTGCCATACGGAGGATGCGGTCGTTGACCTTGGCGCCTGGGGTGACGGTCCACCCCAGGCGGCGCAGGGCCATCCAGGCATGCGACGGCAGCTTCTGGCCGCCCGCATCCACGCCGGAGGCCAGCGCGTTCACGTCGAAGGTGTTCCCGTGCTCGGCCAGCAGCTCGGCGACCATGCCGGACACCAGATTGGCAGCCCAACCGACCCGCTGCGCCAGCACGGAAGCGGACAGAAACTCGCCGGTCTTCTCATCGACGGCGGTGCGCAGCAGGCCCCGGGCGCAGGCGGTGCGGGAGGTCTGGCTGTCGGCGAGCGGTAGCTTCCGGCTCATGCGCGCTCTTTGGCCTCGGCGAGCAGCCGCCGGCGGGATTCCGCCGAGCGCATGCCGTACAGGCGTCCGGCGAACGTAGTGAGCAGGGACATGAAGTCTTCGAGGAGTTCTTCCCGGCCACCGGACTTCTTCGGGTGCAGTACTTCCAGCGTTACGCCGTGCACGGCGAACAGCTGCTTGAGCCAGCCGACACCGAACCGGGCGAGACGGTCTTCATGGGTGACGCGGACTACGGTCACCGATCCGTCGGACACCATCGCCAGGACCCGGCTGAGGCCGGGGCGGTTCTCCTTCAGGCCGGATCCCCGGTCCTTGACGACCTTGACGACTTCACCGGTGGCGGTGGTCCGCAGCTTCTCTTCCTGCGCGGTCAGAGAAGTCTCCTGACCGGTGGAGCCGGAGACGCGGAGGTAGAGGAGTTCCAGGCGGGGCCGGTCGGTGCCGCCGCGCTTCATGTTCTCGATGTCGACGGAGGAGAAGCGGCGCTCGCGGCCGACCCAGGTGTAGGGGATCTTTTCGTCGACCGCCCACTGGCGGAGTGTCATGGGGTGGATTCCCAGGCGCTTCGCGGCCTTCGACATGCGCAGCAACTCCATGCCGCACACTGTACACACAGAACATTAGGGAAAATTATGGATAACTAAAAAATCCGTGAGCCTACAGCCCTGTTCGGCCGATCGGGCCGCCTGGCCTTGCCGCCGTGGGTGTCCCGTGGGTGTCCCGTGGGGGTCTCCCGCTTCTTGCGGATCGCTCCCCGTACGGGGTGGCCGTCATCCCAGGGCGAGTACGACCAGCGCCGCCGTCGCCGCCGTCTCCGCCAGCGCGCCGAACACGTCACCCGTCACCCCGCCGAAGCGGCGCACGCAGTGCCGCAGCAGCAGTTCGGCGGCGGCACAGGCGAGGACGACCGCCAAGCGCGTCGCGGACGACGCCGTACGGCCCGAAGAGCGCGCCCGCACCCGCCGCGGCCACGATGACCGCGCCCGCCACGAGCAGCGCACCCCGTACGGGCACCGTCCCCGCGACCGCCGCCCCCAGCCCCTCGGGCCGGGCGGCCGGCACCGCCGGTGCGCGCGGCCAGGGTGAGGGCGAGCCGGGCGGTGGTCGCCGAGACGACGGCGGCGAGCGCCCCCCGGGCCCAGGACTCCCCGTACGCCTCGGCGAGCGCGGCGACCTGGGCCAGCAGCACGAAGAGCGAGGGTGATGACGCCGAACGGGCCGATGTCCGACTGCTTCATGATCCGCAGCGCGTCCTCGGCGGGCTTGCCGCTGCCGAGCCCGTCGGCGGTGTCGGCGAGACCGTCGAGATGGAGGCCGCGGGTGAGGGCGGCGGGTACGGCGGCGGTGGCCACGGCGGCGAGCAGCGGGCCGGCGCCCAGGAGCAGCAGCAGCAGCGCCGGTCACGGCGGCGACAGCCCGACGACCAGCCCGGCGAGCGGGCGCGCACAGCATGCCCGCGCGCGCGGCGTCACGGTCCCAGCGGGTCACGCGTGACGGGCAGCACGGTGAGCGTGCCGAAGGCGAAACGCAGGCCGTCCGGGAGGGAGTCTCGGGCGTCGTGGACATCGCGGACGGCGTCGGGCGTCTCGCGGCGCGGGCTGGCTCGCCGCTGAGTCGCGGAGTGCTCGCGGGTGCGTGCGGGCTGGCCACGGGCAGGAGACGCACGCAGGTCTCGCAGGTCGGGATGCAGTCGCGGATAAAGTGTGTACATGGGTGACTGGTGGCAGCGGAACATCATCGAGCCGGGCAAACTGCCCCTGCTGCTCGCGCTCGCCTCCTTCGTGCTGACCTTCGTGGTCACCCGGGTCATCACCCGGCATGATCCGCGCGGGCAAGGGGCCGTTCCGCAACGTCAACGACCGGCGGCGTGCACATCCACCACGTGGTCCCCGGCGTCCTCCTCACGGTCGATCGGCGGCTTCGGCGCGGTGGCCAGCGGGCGGCACGGCTTCGGCTCGGCCTGTGCGCCGTGCTCTTCGGGATGGGCGTGGGCCTGGTCCTGGACGAGTTCGCGCTGATCCTGCACCTCGACGACGTCTACTGGACCGAGCAGGGCCGCAAGAGCGTCGAGGTCGTGGTGGTCACGGCGGCGCTGGTCGGGCCTGGTGCTCGTGCGGGTTCCTGCCGTTCGGGGTCAACGACCTCAGCGAGGAAGAGCTGCAGAACCGCGGCGCGGCGATCCTCAGCGCCACGACGAACTTCCTCTTCGCGCTGCTCGCCCTCGCAAGGGCAAGGCCCGTATCGCGCTCTTCGGCGTGATCGTGCCCTTCCTCGCCGTGATCGGCGCGCTCCGGCTGGCCCGCCCCGGCTCCCCGTGGGCCAAGCGCTTCTACCGCCACCGCCCGCGCGCCCGCGCCAAGGCCCGGTTGCGCGCCTACCGCCACGACCGCCGCTGGGAGGGCCCGCGCCGCCGGCTTCAGGACTGGATCGGCGGCAGACCCGACGAGCCGGCCACGGCGCCCGTCCGCCACACGCCCGAACACCACTGACGCCGCGCAGCGCGCAGGACGAAGCTGAGCGCAGGACGAAGCAGCGCGGGACCTGGGTGATCTCGCTCTCCCGGGCGGGCCGGAGGTTTCCCGGGCGGGCCGGAGGTCTCCTGGGTGCGCGGGAGGTCTCCTGGGCACGCGGGAGGAGCCCTACTCCTCCCCGGCGGCGTCCTCTTCGAGCTTCTCCGGTTTCGGTTTCGGTTTCAGCTCCGATTTCGGCTCCGGTTTCGGCTCCGGTTTCGGCTCCGGCTCCAGCTCCGCTTTCAGCTCCGGCTCCGGTCGCTCCGGCAGTTCCGCCGCCAGGGCCGCCGCAGCCTGGACCAGGGGCAGGGCCAGCAGCGCGCCCGTGCCCTCGCCGACGCTCACGCCGTGATCGAGCAGCGGGTCGAGGGCCATGCGGTCGAAGGCCTTCGCCTGGGCAGGCTCGCCGCTGTTCTGGCCGGCGAGCCACCAGTCCGGCGCCCGGAAGGCGATCCGCTGCCCGACCAGGGCGCACGCGGCCGACACGACGCCGTCCAGGATCACCGGCATCTTGCGCACCGCGCTCTGCAGGAGAAAACCCGTCATCGCGGCCAGGTCGGCGCCGCCCACCGTCGCCAGCAGCCGCAACTGGTCCCCGACCACCGGCCGGGCCCGCCGCAGGGCGTCCCGTACGGCCGCGCACTTGCGCATCCAGGCGAGGTCGTCGATGGCCCGGCCGCCCCGGCCGGTCACCACCGACGCGTCCGTTCCGCACAGCGCCGCGACCAGTACGGCCGCCGCCGTGGTCCCCCCGACACTCACATCGCCGAGCACCACCAGATCCGTACCGGAGTCGGCCTCCTCGTCCGCGACCGCCATCCCCGCCCGGAACGCCGCCTGCGCCTCCTCGAAGGTCAGCGCGTCCTCGATGTCGATCCGCCCGGACCCGCGCCGCACCCGGTGCCGTACGACCTCCTCCGGCAGTTCCTCCGGCTCGCAGTCGAGCGCCATGTCCACCACCCGCACGGGCACGTTGAACCGCCGGGCCAGCACCGACACCGCGCTGCCCCCGTCGAGCACCGCCCGCACCAGCTCGTGCGCCGTGCCCGCGGGCCGCGCGGAGACACCGAGCTCGGCGACCCCGTGATCGCCCGCGAACAGCACCACCCGCGGCCGGTCGACCGGCCGCACCGGCACGGAGGACTGCGCCGCCGCCAGCCACTCGCCCAGTTCGTCGAGGCGTCCCAGCGCCCCGGGCAGCACGGTCCGCCGCTCCCGCCGCGCCTCGGCCTCGCGGCGCACCCCGCCGTCGGGACGCTCGATCAGATCGGAGAAGTCGTCGAGATTAAGCGAGCTCATTCGCCGAACAGTACCGGCCGCGATCGAACGCGACGGCGGCACACCGACTCCCCACCGCCGCCACGTCGTTGCACCCGCGATCGCGATCCCATACGTTCCGTTCCTCACTGGAATTCCGGAATGCCGCGTACGATCCTCTCGCCCCACTGGAGCCGCAATGTCCTCCCTCACTCAGCCGAACCCCCACGAACGCGAACCCGCCCTCCGCACCGAGCCGCGTCCCCGAGCCGTTCCCCGAGCTGTTCTCCGGGCCGTTCCACGAGCCGCGCCGCGACGACTGCCCCTGGTGCGGCTCGCAGCGGCTGCGCACCCGGGTCCGTACGCGCGACCCGGCACGGCGCACCCCGGGCACCTTCACGGTCGACGGGTGCCAGGACTGCGGCCACACCTTCCAGAACCCGCGGCTCACGGCTCAGGCGCTGGCCGTATGGGTCCGCGACGCCCGCGGACGGCACGGCTCCCCCGGCGAAGGCGTCCTGGACGCCCGGGGCGTCAGAGGGCGCCACCGTGCCGCGGCCCGCGCGATGCTGCCGTACACCGAGCCCGAAAGCTGGCTCGACGTCGGCACCGGGCACGGGCGCTTCCCGGAGGCCGCCAAGGAAGTGCACCCGTACACCTCCTTCGACGGGCTCGACGCCACCGGGCGCGTCGAACGGGCCCGGGCCGCCGGGCGGATCGAGGAGGCGCACCAGGGCGTGCTCACCGACCCCGGGACCCTCGGCCGACTGCGGGGCCGCTACGACGTCGTCAGCATGTTCCACCACCTGGAACACACCCCCGACCCCCGCGAGGAACTCCGCGCCGCCCTCGACGTGCTCCGCCCCGGCGGCCACCTCCTCGTGGAAGTCCCGGACCCCGCCTGCCTGTTCGGCACCCTCCTCGGCAAGCGGTGGGTGGTGTACGACCAGCCCCGCCACCTGCACCTGATGCCGCTGCCCAACCTGGTGCGGGAGCTTCAGTCGCACGGCTGCGTGATCGTCGCCACCGACCGGCGCGCCCCGCATGTCCCGTACGACCTGACCGGCGCCCTGTGGCTGGCACCGGCCCGCCGACGCACCCGTAAGGCCCTGCTCCGGGCCTGTCTGCCCCTCCTGCTCTCGGCAGCCGCCCTCGACCTCGGGCTCGCCCCGCTGCTGCGCGGCACCCGCTTCTCGAACGCGTACCGGATCATCGCCCGCAGGGAGGCGTCGGCCCTGTAGCGCCGACGAGGGAGGCGCCGCCGTCGTAGTGCCGCCGCCGTAGTGCGGGCGAGGAAGGCGCCGCCGTCGTAGTGCCGCCGCCGTAGTGCCGGCGAGGAGTGCCGGCGAGGGAGGCGTCAGCCCCGTAGCGTCAGTGCCTGTCCCGCCACCACCAGCAGCACGTGCTCGCACTCGTCCGCGAACGCCGCGTTCAGGCGCCCCAGTTCGTCCCGGTACCGGCGCCCGGACGCCGTGGCGGGGACGATCCCGGACCCCACCTCGTTCGACACGGCCACGAGCGTCCGGCGGGTCTCCCGTACGGCCTCCGTCAACTCCCGCACCCGCGCCCGCAGAGCACGCTCCCCTCCGTCGGCCCACTCGGCGTCGTCCCAGGCGCCAACCGAGTCCATCGCGTCGGTCAGCCACAGGGACAGACAGTCGATGAGCAGGGGGGCGCCGTCGTCCTTCAGCAGGGGTACGAGGTCGCAGGTCTCCGCGGTGTGCCAGGAGCCGGGCCGCCGCTCACGGTGGGTTGCGACGCGGGACGTCCACTCGCCGTCCCCGTTCCGCGTCCCGCCCGTCGCCACGTACAGCACGTCCGGGAACGCCTCCAGCCGCCGCTCGGCCTCCACCGACTTCCCGGACCGCGCACCGCCCAGCACGAGGGTGCGCCGCGGCACGTCCGGTACGTCCTCGTAGACGCCCACGATCAGCGTCGTCCCGTCCGGCACGGCCCGCGCTCCGGCCGCCGCCAGCCGACGGCGGAGCTCGCGGCCCGGAGGCACGTCGTGGTCGAGGTGCACGGCGATGACGTCGGTCGTCGGCCCTACGGCTCCCACCGCCCGCAGCCGCGCCAGTGCGTCCGGCCGCCCCACGACGTCGACGAGCACCATGTCGTACGACCTGAGGGAGCCGGAGGAGCCGGAGGAGCCGGGGGAGCCGGGGGAGCCGGGGGAGCCGGGGGAGCCGGGGGAGCCGGGGGAGGTGAACGAACCGGGGGAGCCGGAGGAGCTGGGGAAACCGGATGTGCCGGAGGAGCCGGAGGAGCCTTCCCCCATTCCGGCGGGCGCCGCACCCGGCGGCAGGTACAGCAGCCGCTGTCCGCCGGGCCCTGTCACCGCGTACCCGGTCCCGGGCGCGTCCAGCGCCATCGCCCGTACACGATGCCCCGTCAGGAGCGCCAACTCCCTTCCGTCCGGTACCCGTCCGGGCTGCGGCAGCCCCGCCGGGACCTCGACGGCGGGCCCGCCGTGCGGATGCGAGAGCAGCACCTGCCGTACGCCGGCCAGCGTGCGCCCGGAGCGGGCGGCGGCGAGGGCGGCGCCGGGCGTCAGATCGAGCAGCAGCGTGCCGTCCACCAGCAGCGCGGTCGCCCCGCGCGCGTGGGCGCCCAGTGCGGTCGCGCAGGCCGCGCAGGGACAGTCGGGGCGGGGGAGCCCTTCGGGGGCGCCGGTGCCTAGCAGAGTCAGTTCCACAGGCCTGATTTTCCCGTGCTGCCAGGGGGCCCCGCAGGTCTTGCGCGTCCGACCCGCCGGAATCGGCGTCCGAGGAGTCGTGAGGAGTCGCGAGGAGTTGCCCCGGGTTCTGTACCGCGCCCCGCACGGAGCGCTTAGGCTCTCAGGACAGGAACCGGATCTTGCTCGGTACGGATGCGGACCGGGCCGGTACTTACGGAGGCTCACATGGCGGCATGGACGTGGCGTTTCGAGAAGGCCGACGGGGCGGAGGTCCAGCCCGCGATGCAGCCCGAGGAGTTCCCCACACAAGGGGATGCGGAGTCCTGGATCGGTGAGCACTGGAAGGCCCTGCTCGACGGGGGCACGGAACAGGTACGGCTGTTCGAGGACACGACGGAGATCTACGGGCCGATGAGCCTGCGGGCGGAATAACCGTTCCTAGAGACTGAGCGGGAGTGAGTCCTGCTGCCAGGACCCACGCTCAGCCGAACGCCCCGAACGGTGCTGGGCGTTCTGGTCCCCCGCATTCGCTCCGCATCCGGCACCAACGGATCGTGTCCGTGGTCCGGGAACGCGGGGGCGGGATCCCTCACGCCCAGAGATACCCGGTCGGGCCTGGACGGTCCGATGCCCCACAGCATCACTCCGGTGCTGTGGAGGCGGTGCCGTCCTCCCCCAGTGCCTTAAGGGCCTGGGAGGTACCCCCAGCCGGACCGAATACCCCTGGGCGCGCCGTCCGATCGCCACGGCTGCCGCATCGTGGCGAGTGGTGGTGCGGTTCTTACTGGTGAGGGGCTTTTGCCAGTGCTGGGCGCCCCACTTCGAGGTATACGCGGGATCGACCGCGATGACCGCGATCCCGGTGGCGTCGGCCATCGCCGACAGCCGGGCCCGCAACCGGCCGGTGGACATCCCGGAGACCAGCTGCCGGAACCGCTTACGGCGGCCGTGCTTCTCCCGGCTCTTCTCCGCGGTGAAGTCCAGGTCCTCTACCGCGATCGCGGCCACGCCGCAGGTCTTCGCCCAGTGCAGCAGCCGGGTCAGGGCGTGCCGGAGCTGGGCATCGCGGTGGCCGGAGGTGCCGGACAGGTCGTAGAAGAACCGCCGGGGGGGGCAGACCGGGTTGCCGCGGCTGTCGAGGCGCCAGGCGGCCAGGTGGTCGGCGTTCATGTCCACCGCGATCACCCCGTGGGCGAGTGCGGCGTCCAGCGGGAGGGTCCGGACGGGCGGGGTCTGCCAGCAGGCGGTCACATACCAGCGGTTACGGCCGGTGTCGTGGTGGATGCGGTAGGCGACGGCCCGGTTGGCTGCGACGCGGTCGGCCCACTCGGTGCCCCGGTGGTTGAAGCGGACCGTGCCGGTGAGGACGTACCGGCCGTGCGGGGCGTTCGCCAGATGTGTCAGCGGGGCGGGCAGTTTGATGCTCAGCTGGCCGTCGGGGGTGATGCGCAGGGTTTCGTTGCCGTACCGCTTGCCGGACTCGCCGTCGGCAGCGAGGAACCGGCGCTCGGCCTCCCACCGCTCACGCCAGGCGGCCTCGGTCAGCTCGGCAGCTTCCAGGTGGTGGCGGGTGCGGGCCAGGCGCTTGCCGCCGCGCATCACGTGTACGGTCCCGGCCTCGTACGCGGCCTGTTCCCGCTCCAGCCGGTGCTGGAGCACGTGCAGACGGCGGGACTTGGCATGCCATTCCTGCCGGGAGCGGTAGCCGCCCGGCGCGTTCTTCGATCCCTTCGCCCCGAGGGGTTGTGCCAGCCGGTGCGTGAGCGTGGCGATTGCGGCCCGCAGGCTGTGGAGGTGGGCGAGCTGGCAGCGGCGGGCCAGTGCCCACTGGTCGTGCGAGGCTTTGGTGATCGCCCCGGCCCAGCGCGCCGAGGAGAGCGGGGTCAGCTCCCGCTTACGCGTGGCCCAGCGGTCGGTGGAGTGCTCCAGACCGTCCGCGCAGCGCGTCTTGAGGTCCTTCGAGGCGAGAGAGCCCAGATGTGCGCCGACCAGGGCAAGAACTTCCTCATCCTGCGCCGTGAGGTGCTTGAGGCGGGTACGGATCGCCACCCCGGCCGGGCCGGGCACAACGAACGGCTCGGTGATCTTCCGCAGCCCGCTCATACCCCCACCCCCGCTCCCGACGATGCTCTCCCCCTGCCCAACGAAGCCCGACCGGAGAGGTCACGTATTCGGCGTCAGGAATTTCATTCGCATGCTGAGGCGCTCTGAGGGACACACATGCCATGCCAGGACCGTCAAAGGCCGCTTGCACTCACTTCCGCTCGCCGGAACACACTTGAGCGCCTTTCAGTGGCAGCAGCTCCATACCCCCATAGCTTCCCCAACCCCCATAGCTCCCCCAACCCCCGTAGCTCCCGCAGCTCTCAGAGAACTTCGAACTTCAATGCTCGCCCAGCGTCACGGCGACGGTCTTCTCGTCGCCGTTCCTGGTGTACGTCACGGTCGTCCGGTCACCCGGCCGCTGATCCACCACGGCCTCGGAGAGCGAGGTGATCGTGGTAATGCCCATGTCACCCACCCCGATGATGATGTCGCCGGCCTCGATGCCCGCCTTGTCGGCCGCGCCACCCTTTTGGACCTCGACGACGGCGACTCCCGCGGGCTGGAAGTCGTCACCGACGACCGTACGGCCCGTGATACCGAGCGCGGCCCGGCCCGAGTCGGTGACCTTGCCGTCCTTGACGATCTGGTCGGCGACCGTCCGCACCATCGACGCCGGGATGGCGAAGCCGATCCCCGCCGCGGCGTTGCCGCCCAGGCTCGGATCGGTGGCGGCGAGCGTGGGGATGCCGATGACCCGCCCGTCGAGGCCGACGAGGGCGCCGCCGCTGTTGCCCGGGTTGATCGCGGCGGACGTCTGCACCATGTTCGGGAGAGTCGCCCCCGTACCGCCTCCGCCGCGGCCCTCGCTCACGGTCCGCCCCGTCGCCGAGACGATCCCCTGCGTCACGCTGGACGACAGCCCGAGCGGCGAGCCCATGGCGAGGACGATCTGCCCCACCTCGACCTCGCCCGAATCCCCGAACGAGGCCGCCTTCAGCCCGTCCGGCACCCGGTCCAGCTTCACGACGGCGAGGTCCTGCTCCGGGTACGAGTACACGAGCGTCGCGTCCAGCTCGTCCTCGTGGTTCGCGATCGTCACCGCGAACGTCTTCTCCTCCCCCACCACATGCGCGTTCGTGACGATGTGCCCCTGGTCGTCGAACACCACCCCCGACCCCAGATCACCGCGCGCCCGGATCTGCACCACCGAAGGCAACACGTCCTTGATCACCCTCTGGTACGCGCTCTGCAGATCGCTGTCCACTCCCGGAGCAGCGGCCCGATTCGTCAGGCCGTCTTTGGTGGCCGATTCCCCGGAACCGGAACAGCCGGTCAGCAGGGCGGCGGTGAGGGCCAGGACGAGGGCGGAGAGAGGGAGGAACAGGCGGGGGGCACGGACACGGGAGTCATGCATGTCTTGAGTCTCACCGGGCGGCCGGTGCCCCGGCTCGTCGTAGGCACCCGAACGGGCTGAGCCGCCCTGCCGAGCCGCCCTGCCGAGGCCGCTCAGCCCCGCACGCCGCACAGATGCAGCAGGGCCGCCACCTGGCGATACGGGTCCGTCCGCCCGGCGCGTTCCTCCACTGCCAGCAACGCGTCGATGTCCTCGGGCACGGGGGTGCCGTCCACGGCCAGGTCGGTGAAGATCCGTACGCCGTACCAGGCGCGCAGTGGGGCGCCGATGCCCGCGAGGGTGGAGGTGAGCATGTCCAGGCGGTCGGCGCGGTCGGCGCGGACGTCGAGGCCCGGCCCGGGTGGGCACCCCCCTCGTTCCTGGGGGCGAAGCCCAGAACCTGGGGAAGAAGGGGAAGAAGGGGAAGCAGCCGGGAGCGTGAAAGAAGCCAGGAAATCGGGGGAGCGGGCCGTCGTGTCAAAGGCGGCCAGTGCCGCCGCCCAGTCCCCGGCCAGTCCCGGCCGCATGGCGAGCGCGTCCCCGTTCCGTACGAGCAGAGAGAGCAGCCCGCCGGGGGCGAGCATCCGGGCCAGACCCGCCAGCAACGGGTCCGGTTCCTCGACGTACATCAGGACGCCGTGACACAGCACCACGTCGAAGCTGCCCGGCAGGAAGTGCACCCCGGTGTCCCGGCCGTCGCCCTCGAACAGCCGGACGCGACCGCGGATCCCCTCCGGCTCCCCGGCGAGCGCCTCACGGGCCACGGCCACCATCTTCGGGTCCTGCTCGACACCGGTCACCTTGTGCCCGGCCCGGGCCAGCCGCAGCGCCTGTGTGCCCTGGCCCATGCCGACGTCGAGCACCCGCAGCCGCTGCCCGACCGGAAACCGCGCGGCTATCTGCTCGTCGAGCTGCCGGGCCACCAGTTCCTGCCGTACGACATCACGCAGCCCGTCCGGCCCACCCAGCCCGTTCGGCCCGTTCGGTCCGTTCAGCCAGGCGTCCGCCGCTCCCCCGGAGAAAGACGTCGCGCTCAGGGCCGCTCTCCGCGCTTGACCTGCGGCTTCGGCAGGCGGAGGCGACGCATCTGGAGGGTGCGCATCAGGGCGTAGGCGACGGCGCCGCGCTTGTTCTCGTCCGGGAAGCGCTCGTTCAGCCGCTTCTTCAGACGGAACGCGATGCCGATCGAGTCGACCACGATCATCACGATCACGAAGAGCCACAGCAGCAGCGCGATGTTCTGCAGCGACGCCACTCGCACCATGCTCAGCACGAGGATGACCACGGCCATCGGCAGGAAGAACTCCGCGACGGAGAACCGCGAGTCCACGAAGTCGCGCGCGAACCGCCGCACCGGACCCTTGTCGCGGGCGGGCAGATAACGCTCGTCGCCGCTGGCCAGCGCCTGGCGCTGCCGCGCCAGCGCGGCCCGGCGCTCCTCGCGCTGAGCGCTTGGCGGCCTCCTTGCGCGTCGCCGGCGTACTGGCGACGCTGCGGCGCTGGGACTGGGCCTCACTGCGCTTGGGCGTGGGGCGGCCCTTGGGGGCCTGCGGGTCACGGGTCTGCTTGGAGTCGGTCGCGGGCACCTTGGTCGGCGACCGGGGCCTTCTCGTCCTTGGCACGGCTACGGAACACGAAACCCAAGGGTACGGGGTTCCGTGGCACGGACCTCAGCCGGGCGGGGAACGATCCGGCAACACTGGTCGTCTGTAGGGGACAGAGGGGACGTGGCAGACGGGCGTTGCCGACGGTTCGTCCCAGTGGCCGGACATCGGGAGCTGACCCGTACCAAACCCTGGGAGACACCTACTCCCTGCGCCGGAGCGGTGCCGTACACAGTCGTCCTTGTCGTCCTCGGGAAGGAGCGCATCCGTCCCCGAACAGTGCGGTAATGGATGCAGGGCCCGTACTGTGGGTTCTGTTGCAGTCGCTGGAGCTGGAGTCCGTCAGAAGGGGGCGCGCGAAGCCCATGAGCGGTGTCATGAAGCGTATGGGGATGATCTTCCGCGCGAAGGCGAACAAGGCCCTTGACCGGGCCGAGGACCCGCGCGAGACCCTCGACTACTCGTACCAGAAGCAGCTGGAGCTGCTGCAGAAGGTGCGCCGCGGAGTCGCCGACGTCGCGACCTCCCGCAAGCGCCTGGAGCTGCAGCTCAACCAGCTCCAGGGCCAGTCCTCCAAGCTGGAGGACCAGGGCCGCAAGGCGCTCGCGCTCGGCCGTGAGGACCTGGCCCGCGAGGCGCTGTCCCGCCGCGCCGCGCTCCAGCAGCAGGTCACGGACCTGGAGACGCAGCACCAGACGCTGCAGGGCGAGGAGGAGAAGCTCACGCTCGCCGCCCAGCGGCTGCAGGCCAAGGTCGACGCCTTCCGTACGAAGAAGGAGACGATCAAGGCCACGTACACCGCGGCCCAGGCGCAGACCCGGATCGGCGAGGCCTTCTCCGGCATCTCCGAGGAGATGGGCGACGTCGGCCATGGCCATCCAGCGCGCCGAGGACAAGACGGCCCAGCTCCAGGCCCGCGCCGGCGCCATCGACGAGCTGCTCGCCTCCGGCGCCCTCGACGACCCCTCCGGCATGGCCAAGGACGACATCCAGGCCGAGCTGGACCGGCTCTCCGGCGGCACGGACGTGGAGCTGGAGCTGCAGCGCATGAAGGCGGAGCTGGCGGGCGGCACCTCCCAGGCCATTGGCACCGGGGGAGGTACGACGGGTGGCCAGCAGGCCATCGAGGGCGGCACGGGCCAGTCGCAGCCGCAGTCCGACGCACACTCCGACGCGCAGTCCCCCCAGCAGGACACCCCGGACACCCCACGCTTCGACAAGCGCTGACCGCACCTCCCAGACCTACCAGCCTGTCCGGCGTGCGACGTGAGCACCCTTCTCCGTATCAGGCACTGGCGGAACTGGATCTTCAGGGTTGACGGGCAGGTCAGGTTCCGGTTGTCCGCGCCGTACGAGGCCGGGGAACGCGAACCAGGCGGCGGGACACGGGACGGACAGCCGATCCCGTAGGGGCCGCTACCGGGCTGCCGGGCCGGGCCCGGGCCAGCAGCGGCACGGAGGCCACGTGAGCGGACACATCGCGTGGCACATGCGCAGCACCATGTACTACAGCAGCAGATCTTGAGTGTGTGATCGTTCTTGGTCGGCGTGTTTCCAGGGGCGGAGTCGTGCGGGGAGTGGGTCGTCGCGGCGTGCTCAGCCAGGAACGCGAACACACTCCCGGCCGGGATCAGCTCCCGGCAGGTCTCCCACACATCCGGCCCGACCGTCCCCCAGCCCATTCCCCCTGCACACACAACATTCTGGCCCCGCGTCAGCACCCGCGGGACCAGAACCAAAGATTTTCAGTGATCTTCTAGATGCTTGATCCACGGCCGGAGGTGTTGCTCCACCAGGCGCTATAGGAGTTCAGCGAGTACCGCTTCCGCACGCCGCTGGTCGAGGTGATCTCGAGGCCGAACTGCATCGTGTCAAAGGTGGTGTTGCGCAGGAGGTTCCGTGATGCGGCCCATCGCCAGACCGCCGAGGCGTCGATGGTGCCGGTGTGGCTCTGCTGGGCGGGGATGAGCTGCAGGACGTTCCAGCCGGGATCGGCCTGCCAGACCGATGCGTACCGGACGCCGCCGATGGTCACGTTGGACGCGATCTGCTTTCCCCAGCCGCTTGTCCTCCCGGTCCAGCTGGTGAAGACCATGATCTCGTCCTGGTTGCCGGTCGACCAGATGTCGCTCGTCCAGTTCCAGTGGTCACCGCCGGCGACGGGAGCCGACGACGTGTTGTACCAGAAGCCCGCCGACTTCAACTGCGACAGCGGCGTCTGGGGCCGGACCGAGGTGTTCGGGTAGGACTTGATCCCGCCGCCGGAGTGGGTGGCATCGACGTACCAGGACTTGGTGCTGTTGACGGTCAGGCACTGCCTGCCGTGGTTTTGGCCCCATATGTTGTTGTGGATCGTCCAGGTGCCCTGGGTGTACTTACCCCACCGGTCGCAGGTGGAGAGCACCTGGGCCTGCACCGGAGACGCGAAGCTCAGGAACCCGGCGATCACGGCGAGGATCAGGGCCAGCAGACCGAACCCGGCCGACTTTCTGCTGATGGATTTACGGGCATGCACTCTCATGTGTCCCTCCAAGGACGGCGATGGGTTGTTCCGGCCCCCCCGGTCTGGTGGCGGACTCTGGCGCCGCGAGGTGTCGCTCGCCGGCGAGTCCGGGTTCGGGACGGCGCGACCCAGTTCCGTCCGAGATGCTTGCGCAGTTGGCCGACTGATCGGCTTGATGGCCGGCCCTGGGCAAAGTGGTTCCTTCCACTGCTCGCAGTGGGAGTCCCCGCCGAAAGCGAGGCGGCCGAGATGGTCGATCAGCCGACGTGTCGACGCCTTCGCTCCGTTCGCATGCGATGCTGCTCGCGATGGTGGGTGGCTCCTGTCGTCGAGGTGGTGCGCTCAAGAACTGCGGGAAGGGTGCTCGGTTCCCTTACTTTCAAGCACCGGGCTTGCCAGACGCAGATGCGAAGTGTCGAAGTGTCGAAGTTTCGAACGCACTTGCGTCTGCGGACAGTAATGATGGAGTATCTGAAACAGCAAGGCTCTACACACTTTGCACACAGGAGGACACATTTCTTTCACCTGCGGAGGGGAGAGCGAGTGAGCGTAAGAAAGGCCCGTCCCGGGAGAAGTCCCGGGACGGGCAGGGTCGTTACTTGGATCAGTCCTGATCAGTCCTTGAGGGTTGTGACGAACGAGGTCCAGGACGTGGCCGGGACGACGAGTGCGGGGCCGGAGGGGTTCTTGCTGTCGCGTACGGGGACGACGCCGGGGAAGTCCTCGGTGATCTCGACGCAGGCCCCGCCGTTGGTGTTGCTGTAGCTGCTCCGGCGCCAGTGGGCGGAGTTCAGCTCGGGGGTGTGCTGCATGGCTTGTGGTCCTCCATCGCGTTTCGGATCAGCTCCGCCGAAGCCGCCGGTGGGAGGGCGTTGGCGCGCAGCACTTCGTACTTCCGCCGCCACTTCTTCGCCGAGTCCCGGTCCTCGTAGAGGTGGCCGACCTCGATGCCCTTTTCGTAGGCCACGGTGGAGCCGTTGGGAAGGGTCAGCAGGTGCAGGGCGCCGCCCATCAGCGAGTGCGGACCGGCAGAGAAGGGCAACACCTGGACCTTACTGTCCGGAGTATCCACCTGTTCGAGCAGCCGGGCCAGTTGTTCGTACATGCACTCGGCGCTGCCGACCTTTCGCCGGAGTACGGACTCGTCGATGATGGCCCAGCGCAGGGGCGGTTGGGCCGAGTGCAGCCGGTCCTGCCGGGACAGGCGGGCGTTGACGCGCCCCTCGACCTGTTCCCGGGTCAGGTCCTCCTGGTAGCTGAGCAGGGTTTGGAACTGATGCTCAGGCCGGGCTTGCCTTTCCCTGGCGGCAAAGGTCGCCAGGCCTCATTCGTTCGGGTGAAGAGGCCATGAGTCGGGCCGCTTGATAATCTAGGCGTTATATGTTCTGGTCATGAGCTGGGAGATCATCCTCACTCCCGAGGTCCATGATTGGTTCCTCGGGCTTGACGACGCCAGCGCGTCCCTGGTGCGTGACTCCATCGAGTTGCTTGCCGATCAAGGGCCGATGCTGGGCAGGCCTGCTGTGGACCGGATCCACGGCTCGCAACTGCACAACCTCAAGGAGCTGAGACCAGGTTCGTCCGGCAGGAGTGAGATCCGCATCCTGTTCCTGTTTGACAGGGAACGGCAGGCCGTACTGCTTGTGGCTGGGGACAAGGCGGGAAACTGGCAGGGCTGGTATCCCGATGCGATCAAGCTCGCCGAGGAACGGTACAACCGCTATCTCGAGACCCCCCGTGAGGAGATCGAATGAGCAAGCACCACCGGTGGGAGACCTCACTGGCTGCCAGACGGTCCGCAGACCCGGGAATCGACGACCCCGAACGCATCGCTGCGGCACGCACGGCCCGGGAGGCAGCCACCCTGGGGCACCACCTGGCCGAACTCCGTCGACAGCGCGGTCTGACCCAGGCCGAGGTGGCCGACAAGATGGGCGTCTCGCAGGTCCGTGTCTCGCACATGGAGAACGGAGACATCGACCGGATGCAGGTCGAATCCATCGCCGCCTACATCGCGGCCCTGGGTGGGCACCTGCGCTTGGTGGCTGACATCGGCGAGGTCAGCACGACCTTTGTCGACTATACGGATCGCCTCACCGCCTGACGCGGCGCGCCCCCGGGGACTGCGGGCGACGGTCCCCGGGAGCGCCGCAGGGCCCGGGGCTGCTTGCGAGGGTGACTGCGGCGCTACGGGCACTATGGCGGGTACGGCGCTACGGGCACCTTGGCGGCTACAGCAACTACGGGCGCCATGGCAGCTCCAGCAATTACGGGCGCTTGGCGGCTACAGCGCTATGGCAGTACTCGCAGTACTACGGCAGCGCCAGCATCCGCTCCAGTGCCAGCTTCGCGAACGTCTCCGTCTCCTTGTCGACCTCGATGCGGTTGACCAGGTTGCCCTCGGCCAGGGACTCCAGGGCCCAGACCAGGTGGGGCAGGTCGATGCGGTTCATCGTCGAGCAGAAGCAGACCGTGCGGTCGAGGAAGACGATCTCCTTGCCCTCGGGCGCGAAACGGTTCGCCAGGCGGCGGACCAGGTTCAGCTCCGTGCCGATGGCCCACTTGGAGCCCGCCGGAGCCGCCTCCAGGGCCTTGATGATGTACTCCGTGGAGCCGACGTAGTCCGCCGGCTGCCACGACCTCGTGCTTGCACTCGGGGTGGACGAGGACGTTCACGCCCGGGATGCGGGTCCGTACGTCGTTCACCGAGTCCAGGGTGAAGCGGCCGTGCACCGAGCAGTGGCCGCGCCACAGGATCATCTTCGCGGCGCGCAGCTGCGTCGGCCGTCAGCCCGCCGTTCGGCTTGTGCGGGTTGTAGACGACGCAGTCGTCCAGCGACATGCCCATGTCCCGCACCGCGGTGTTGCGGCCCAGGTGCTGGTCCGGCAGGAACAGGACCTTCTCGCCCTGCTCGAACGCCCACTCCAGGGCCCGCTTCGCGTTCGACGAGGTGCAGATCGTGCCGCCGTGCTTGCCCGTGAACGCCTTGATGTCCGCGGAGGAGTTCATGTACGAGACGGGCACGACCTGCTCGGCGATCCCCGCCTCGGTCAGCACGTCCCAGCACTCGGCGACCTGCTCGGCCGTCGCCATGTCGGCCATGGAGCAGCCGGCCGCCAGGTCGGGCAGGACGACCTTCTGGTCGCCGCTGGTCAGGATGTCCGCCGACTCGGCCATGAAGTGCACGCCGCAGAACACGATGTACTCCGCCTCCGGGCGCGCCGCCGCGTCCCGGGCCAGCTTGAAGGAGTCGCCCGGTGACGTCGGCGAACTGGATGACCTCGTCGCGCTGGTAGTGGTGGCCGAGCACGAAGACCTTGTCCCCGAGCTTCTCCTTGGCCGCGCGGGCGCGCTCCACCAGGTCCGGGTCGGAGGGGGAGGGGAGGTCGCCGGGACACTCGACGCCGCGCTCGCTCCTCGGGTCGGCCTCGCGGCCGAGCAGCAGCAGGGCGAGGGGCGTCGGCTGTACGTCGAGCTCCTGGGTGTGGGCGGTGGTCACGACACGCACCCTTTCTGTTCTGCGGCTCGTCGCCGGAGGATCCGGGTCGACGGGACATGCGGGTACCGTCACGGCTTTTCGTCGAATTGACGCTTATCTATCATAACCGCTTCATGTCAGTTTGACGATGTCCATAGCGTCGATGTGACGTGAATCCCGAAAGCGTCTGCGGTGGCCTGTGTGGCGGTTTGTGTGGCGGCTTGTGTGGCGGCTTGCGGGACGGCTTGTGTGGCGGCCTGTGCAGCGGTTGCCCCAGGAGGTGTCCTCACCTGTCCACAGGCCGGTGCCCGCCCCGTGGCCCGTGTGCGAGCATGAAGAGAGACGCGAAGGAAATCCGCTCGGCCTGGAATGAATCCGCGGCCCTGCCGGTTGCACACCGTCGGCAAGCAGTCTCCGTACAACCCGGGAGAGATGTAGATGTCCGTATCGGACGAGACCACCACCGTCACCGACGGCATCATCCTGTCCGACGCCGCCGCGGCCAAGGTCAAGGCCCTGCTCGACCAGGAAGGCCGTGACGACCTGGCGCTGCGCGTCGCCGTCCAGCCCGGCGGCTGCTCCGGCCTGCGCTACCAGCTGTTCTTCGACGAGCGTTCCCTCGACGGCGACGTGGTGAAGGACTTCGACGGAGTCAAGGTCGTCACCGACCGCATGAGCGCCCCGTACCTCGGCGGCGCCACCATCGACTTCGTGGACACCATCGAGAAGCAGGGCTTCACGATCGACAACCCGAACGCGACGGGGTCCTGCGCCTGCGGCGACTCCTTCAGCTGAGTCGGCATCTCCCTACGCCACAGCTGAGTACGCCACACTTCGAGGCGGCGCCCCCTTCATGGGGACGCCGCCTTCGCGTGCGTACTGCGCGGGTGTACGGAGGGGGTCCCCCGGGCTACTTGTCATTCGGGAGCAGGTCGGTGAGGCTCCCCTCCGGGATCTTCTTGCCGTCCGTGCCGACGACCTCCCGGTCCCCGAGGGGTTTGTCCAGCCGCACCGTCCGCTCCATGCCCTTGGCGATCAGGATGCAGACCTCGCTCGACGGCTGCTCGGTCACGGTGACCGTCACCTTGTCGTTCTCCTCGTTCGCCGACGCCGTGTACTCGCCGCACGCCCCGCCCCAGAAGCTCACGGTCAGGTCCCTGCCCTCCACCGTGTAGCCCTCGATCGTGACGTCGCGCGGCTTGGGCGCGGTCGGGTGCTTCGGGCCGACCGCCGGGTCTGCCGGGTCCGCCGGGTGCGTCACGGTGAAGCTCCCGCCGGCCCCCTGCGGCCGTACCTCGAACAGCCAGGACGGCACCGGCACCAGCACCTGCTTGCCGTCCGCGAAGTGCGCCGTCGGCCCGAAGGCCGCGCTGTCGACGGTGACCGGCTCGGGGGGTGGCGCCACGGTCGACAGCGCGCACGGTGCCTCGTTCCCGTCCCGCAGCGGTACGGGGCCGCCGCAGCCGCCGGATCCTCCGCTGGCACCCGTCGCGAGGTAGGCCCCACCACCCCCGGCGAGCAGCACCGCAGCCGCCACCGAGGCGACGACCACGGAGGACCGCCGCCGGGGCCTGGAGTGCGCGCCCCCCTGGGAGCTCACGTCGTTGTCGGGTCGCTCAGTGCTCACCGCATTGCTCCTTCGGCTCCACAACTGTCCCTGGTGACCCGGTCCTGCCAGGAAGTGAGGGGCACGGAAGGGTCGTATACCGGATCCCTTTTACGGGGGACAGCGATGGGACGCGACGGGGGAGCGCACGGTTCCCCGCTCAGGCGCCCTCTCGGTCATCGAGTGCATCCTTGGTCATCGAGTGCGTTGAGTACATCGAGTGCGTTGAGTACATCGAGTACATCGAGTGCCTCGAGCACATCGCGTGCGTGCCAGTGCATCCAGTGTCCGCAAGAGGGCGCCCGGCGGGCTCAGTCGCCGTAGTCCGACATCGCGTCCAGCAGGCGGGCCGACGCCGGCGGGCACCGTCACACCGTGGATGAGTGACGGCGACACGGGCGGGACAGCTGATCCGGTCGGGGGCCGCCCAGTGCGGCACCATCCGTGCGCAGTCACCGCGCAGCGCCGCGAGGCCGCCTTCCGGGTCGGGCGGAGCAGAGCGGTGAACGTTCGAGGTTCTCTCGATTTTCGGCATAGTGAAACCGTATGCGTCACTTCCGTCACGGAAAAAGCCCTACTATCGGGTAGTTCTTCCTGCTTCAGTGCGAGGGAGAGTCGCCCGGTAGCGTGAACTGTCAACTCCCCTCCCTTCGCAGGAGCGTGTCCTAGCCGTGCGTATCGCAGTCACCGGCTCCATCGCCACCGACCACCTCATGACCTTCCCCGGCCGTTTCGCCGACCAGCTCGTCGCCGACCAGCTGCACACGGTCTCGCTCTCCTTCCTGGTCGACAACCTCGACGTACGCCGGGGCGGCGTCGGCGCCAACATCGCCTTCGGCATGGGCCAGCTCGGCACGCGGCCGATCCTGGTCGGCGCGGCGGGCGCGGACTTCGACGAGTACCGCGCCTGGCTGGACCGGCACGGCGTCGACACCGCCTCGGTGCGCATCTCCGAGATCGCTGCACACCGCCCGCTTCGTGTGCACCACCGACGCCGACCACAACCAGATCGGCTCCTTCTACACCGGCGCCATGAGCGAGGCCCGCCTGATCGAGCTGAAGACCGTCGCCGACCGCGTCGGCGGCCTCGACCTCGTCCTCATCGGCGCGGACGACCCCGAGGCGATGCTCCGCCACACCGAGGAGTGCCGCACCCGGGGCATCCCGTTCGCCGCCGACTTCTCCCAGCAGATCGCCCGGATGGACGGCGACGGAGATCCGCATCCTGCTGGACGGCGCCACGTACCTCTTCTCGAACGAGTACGAGAAGGGGCTCATCGAGTCCAAGACCGGCTGGACGCGACGAGGAGATCCTCGCCAAGGTCGGCCACCGCGTCACCACGCTCGGCGCGCAGGGCGTCCGCATCGAGCGCGCCGGCGAGGAGCCCGATCGAGGTCGGCTGTCCCGGAGGAGGAGCGCAAGGCCGACCCGACCGGCGTCGGCGACGCCTTCCGCGCCGGCTTCCTCTCCGGGCTGGCCTGGGGCGTCTGCCTGGAGCGCGCCGCCCAGGTCGGCTGCATGCTCGCCACGCTCGTCATCGAGACCGTCGGCACCCAGGAGTACCAGCTGCAGCCGCGGCCCACTTCATGGACCGCTTCACCAAGGCGTACGGCGACGACGCGGCGGCCGAGGTCCGCGCGCACCTGGGCTGACGCCAGCTCAGCTCGACCGTGCACCTGAGCTGCTGCTCGGGCCGCAGCGCACCTGAGCGACCGTAGCGCCGTTCAGGCCCGACGGTCACGGTCACGGTCAACTGGACCCGGCGGACCACGTAGGCCGCGCCACGGTCCGCCGGCTCCTCCCCGACGTACTCCTGCTCCCGCATCTCGCACCACGCCGGGATGTCCAGCCGGGCCGCCTCGTCGTCGGACAGGACCGCGCACCGTGCCGCCGACCGGCACCTCGCCGATCACCTTCGCCAGCTCGATCACCGGGATCGGGCACCGCTTGCCCAGCGCGTCCACCGTCACGACGCGTCGGGCTCCGCGCGTCCGCCGCCGTCGTCCCGGGCGGCGTCCGCGGCCGCGCCGGCGGACGCCGGGGCGCCCAGCTTCTCGCGGACCGCCGCCACCGCCCCCGGCAGCACCTCCAGGAACCGCTCCACGTCCTCCTCGGCCGTGCCCGGCGGCAGCGACACCCGGACGTTGCCCTCGCGACAGCACCCCCATCGCCCGCAGCACATGGCTCGGCGTCAGCGTGCTGCTCGTGCAGGACGAACCGGACGAGACCGAGAAGCCCTCCCGGTCCAGCTCGTGCAGCAGGGTCTCCCCGTCGACATAGAGACAGGAGAAGGTGACGATGCTGCGGCAGCCGGCGCACCGGGTCGCCCGACCACCTCCACGTCCGGCACCAGCTCGGGCACCCGCGCCCGGATCCGGTCCACCAGCTCCCGCAGCCGTGCCGCCTCCTGGCGCCGCCTCGGCCCGCACGGCCCGCAGCGAGGCCGCCGCCGCCACGATCGCCGGGATGTTCTCGAAGCCCGGCCGCACGCCCCGACTCCCGCTCGTCCAGCGGGGCCTTGGGGCGCGAACCGCACCCCCTTGCGTACGGCGAGCAGCCCGACCCCCGACGGGCCCGCCCCACTTGTGGGCGCTCGCCGTCAGCAGCGACCAGCCACCCTCCACCGGCCCCCAGGCCAGCGACTGCGCCGCGTCCACCAGCAGCGGCACCCCGGCCGTCGCGGCACACCGCGGCGACCTCGGCCACCGGCTGCTCGTGTCCCCACCTCGTGGTTGGCCGACTGCAGGCAGGCCAGCGCGGTGTCCGGGCCGAAGGGCGGCGGCGTACGCCTCCGGAGCCACCGCGCCCGTACGGTCCACCGCCACCTCGGTGACCGTCCCGCCGTCGGCCTCGTGCACCTCGGCCGCGTGCAGCACCGAGGAGTGTTCGACCGCTGACACGACCAGGTGGCGTCCGGCCCGGCGGCGCCCGGCGAGCGCGCCCGCGATCCCGGAGTGCACCGCGCGTGTCCCCGAGGAGGTGAAGACCAGCTCGTCCGGGCGGCACCCCACCGCCTCGGCGGCGGCCTCCCGCGCGGCGTCCAGCAGCAGCCGGGCCCGCCGCCCCTCCCGGTACAGCCGCGCGGGATCGGCCCACCCCTCGTCCAGCGAGGCCAGCAGGGCCTGCCGGGCGACGGGATGCAGGGGAGCGGCGGAAGCGGCGTCGAAGTAGGGCACACAGCAACGCTAAACGCCCCGCGTCAGAACGGGCGCTGCCAGGCGCTGCTCAAACCGCCCGTCAGAAGTCCGTCCAGGGTCAGTCGACCCACCCCATCGGCGTGACCCGCGGCGCGTTGGGCACCCTCCCCGCGCGACCCCGAAAGGCGTCCAGTAGGGTTTGGTCCGCATAAACATCCAAACCCCTGCCCGCGCAGGGCGGCGACCGACCAGCGAGAACGGCCGCAGCCAGACCGCGCGGGCGAGACTCTCGGGAAGGCGCTACGTGAGTCCCAACGGCTCCGACCTCCCCCACGCCCTGAAGGGCGTGGGCGGTACCCCCAGCCGCGGCGCCCGATGCGGCGGAAGCTGCCGCAGGCGCTGACTGCGGGCCTGGTCCTGGCGACCGCCACCGGTTGCACATACGAAGGACTTCCCCCGCCTCGGTATGCCCACCCCGGTCACGGAAGAGGCTCCGCGGATCCTCTCCCTGTGGCAGGGCTCCTGGGCGGCCGCGCTCGCCATCGGGCGTGCTGGTGTGGGGCCTGATCCTGTGGAGCGTCATCTTCCACCGGCGCAGCCGCACCAAGGTCGAGGTTCCCCCGCAGACCCGGTACAACATGCCCATCGAGGCGCTGTACACGGTGGTCCCGCTCATCATCGTCTCGGTGCTCTTCTACTTCACCGCCCGCGACGAGTCGAAGCTCCTCGACACCTCCAAGAAGCCCGACGCACACGGTCAACGTGGTCGGCTTCCAGTGGAGCTGGGGCTTCAACTACATCGAGAACGTCGACGGCGTCCACCGGCGACGCCGAAGACCGACAAGAACCTGGACGCCATCCCGGACCGGTTCAAGGACGAGCTTCCCGGACGGGCGCCGGCGGCGTCTACGACGTGCGGCACCCCCGGCGAGCGGAACCCGCAGACCGGCAACCCCGGCCCGACCCTCTGGCTCCCCAAGGGCAAGAAGGTCCGGTTCGTCCTCACCTCGCGTGACGTCATCCACTCCTTCTGGGTGGTGCCGTTCCTGATGAAGCAGGACGTCATCCCGGGCCACACCAACGCCTTCGAGGTGACCCCCAACAAGGAGGGCACCTTCATGGGCAAGTGCGCCGAGCTGTGCGGCGTCGACCACTCCCGGATGCTCTTCAACGTGAAGGTCGTCTCCCCGGAGCGCTACGAGGAGCACCTGAAGGAGCTCGCGGAGAAGGGCCAGACCGGCTACGTCCCGGCGGGCATCGAGCAGACGGACCACGCGAAGAACGCGGGAGACGAACAACCTGTGAGCATCCTCAACGAACCCCAGGGTGCCGCCGGCGGCCGACTCGTACGAGAACGAGCTGCCGGTACGGCGCAAGCAGCCCGGCAACGTCGTGGTCGAAGTGGCTGACCACCACCGACCACAAGACGATCGGCACGCTGTACCTGGTCACGTCGTTCGCGTTCTTCTGCATCGGCGGCGTGATGGCGCTGTTCATGCGCGCCGAGCTGGCCCGTCCCGGGCACGCAGATCATGTCGAACGAGCAGTTCAACCAGGCGTTCACGATGCACGGCACGATCATGCTGCTGATGTTCGCGACGCCGCTGTTCGCCGGCTTCGCCAACTGGATCATGCCGCTGCAGATCGGCGCGCCCGACGTGGCGTTCCCGCGGCTGAACATGTTCGCCTACTGGCTGTACCTGTTCGGCTCGCTCATCGCGGTCGGCGGCTTCCTCACCCCGCAGGGCGCGGCCGACTTCGGCTGGTTCGCCTACTCGCCGCTGTCGGACGCGGTCCGCTCGCCGGGCATCGGCGCCGACATGTGGATCATGGGTCTGGCCTTCTCCGGCTTCGGCACGATCCTCGGCTCGGTCAACTTCATCACCACGATCATCTGCATGCGCGCACCCGGCATGACGATGTTCCGCATGCCGATCTTCACCTGGAACGTGCTGCTGACCGGTGTGCTGGTGCTGCTGGCCTTCCCGGTGCTGGCCGCCGCGCTGTTCGCGCTGGAGGCGGACCGCAAGTTCGGCGCGCACATCTTCGACGCGGCCAACGGCGGCGCGTTGCTGTGGCAGCACCTGTTCTGGTTCTTCGGCCATCCAGAGGTGTACATCATCGCGCTGCCGTTCTTCGGCATCATCACCGAGGTCATCCCGGTCTTCTCCCGCAAGCCGATGTTCGGCTACATCGGCCTGATCGGCGCGACCATCGCCATCGCCGGCCTGTCGGTGACGGTGTGGGCGCACCACATGTACGTCACCGGCGGCGTGCTGCTGCCGTTCTTCTCCTTCATGACGTTCCTGATCGCGGTGCCGACCGGCGTGAAGTTCTTCAACTGGATCGGCACCATGTGGAAGGGCTCGCTGTCCTTCGAGACACCGATGCTGTGGGCGATCGGCTTCCTGGTCACCTTCATCTTCGGTGGTCTGACCGGCGTCATCCTGGCCTCGCCGCCGATGGACTTCCACGTCTCCGACTCGTACTTCGTGGTGGCGCACTTCCACTACGTGGTCTTCGGCACCGTGGTCTTCGCGATGTTCGCCGGCTTCCACTTCTGGTGGCCGAAGTTCACCGGCAAGATGCTCGACGAGCGGCTCGGCAAGATCACCTTCTGGACGCTGTTCATCGGCTTCCACGGCACCTTCCTCGTCCAGCACTGGCTGGGCGCCGAGGGCATGCCGCGCCGGTACGCCGACTACCTCGCGGCCGACGGCTTCACCGCGCTGAACACGATCTCCACGATCGGCTCGTTCCTGCTCGGCCTGTCGATGCTGCCGTTCCTCTACAACGTCTGGAAGACCGCCAAGTACGGCAAGAAGGTCGAGGTCGACGACCCGTGGGGCTACGGCCGTTCGCTGGAGTGGGCGACCTCCTGCCCGCCGCCGCGGCACAACTTCCTCACCCTGCCGCGGATCCGCTCCGAATCCCCGGCGTTCGACCTGCACCACCCGGAGATCGCCGCGCTCGACCAGCTCGAGCACGGCAGCCACGGCGCCAGGGCGCTCGCGGCGTCAGCAAGGAGGCCGGCAAGTGAAGATCCAGGGCAAGATGTTCATCTGGCTGAGCGTCTTCATCCTCGCCATGGCCATCGTCTACGGCGTGTGGTCGAAGGAGCCGGTCGGCACCACGGCGCTCTTCCTCGCCTTCGGTCTGAGCATCATGATCGGCTACTACCTGGCCTTCACGGCCCGGCGGGTCGACGTCGGGCGCGCAGGACAACAAGGAGGCCGACGTCGCGGACGACGCCGGCGAGCTGGGCTTCTTCAGCCCGCACAGCTGGCAGCCGCTCGTCCCTGGCCATCGGTGGCGCGCTTCGCCTTCCTGGGCGTCGTCTTCGGCTGGTGGCTGCTGTACTTCTCGGCCCCGATCTCCTGATCGGCCTGTGGGGCTGGGTCTTCGAGTACTACCGCGGTGAGAGCCAGAACCAGTAGCACGCACGCAGCGCGACGGGAGCCCGGACACTCCGCCTGGAGGTCCGGGCTCCCTCGTCTGCCGCGTCAGGATCCCCCGTACGGCCTACTCGCCGCGCCGCCGCCGCGAGCCGTTCGTAGCGTGAGCCCATGAGCCACACAGTTCTCTCGGCGCGACAGCCGGTGTCGAGAGGCCGACCGTGCTCAGCCCTCGGGCTCCGCGGCGCGCCGCCGCACCGCACGACCGTCGGCTGCACCCTGCTGCGGCCGTCCTCTGCATAGCCGGCACGCCACCGCCACCGCCTGCAGTTCCGACGGCCACCCGCTCTCCGCGACGCCGTACGACGCGGCCGAGCAGATCGCCTTCAACGCCCCCACCGGCGAGCGGCCGAAAGGCCGACCCGGACAAGCCCCTGGAGATCACCGCCGAGGAGCGACGGGCGGATCACCGACGTCACCGCCGTCGACGCCGCGGGCCGGTACGTCGCGGGCGAACTCTCCGCCGACGGCAGCCGCTGGCACAGCACCTCACCGCTCGCCGCCGGACGCCCACTACACGGTCTTCGTGAGCACGGAGAACGAGCGACGGCGCCCCCGGCCGCAAGTCCCTCACCTTCGACACCGGCAGCCCACCACCACGAAGCGCCTGAACGTCAGCTTCGGCCCCAAGGCGGGCACGTACGGCGTCGGCCAGCCCGTCACCGCCGAACTCAGCGCCCCGGTCACGGGACCAGGCCGCCCGGGCCGTCGTGGAACGCGCCCTGAAGGTCGACTCGACGCCCGCCGTCGAGGGCACCTGGCACTGGGTGGACGACAAGAAACTCCACTACCGCCCCAAGCAGTACTGGCCCGCCCACGCCACCATCCAGGTACGCAGCAACCTGGAGGGCATAAAGGTCGGCGACCGTCTCTGCGGGCGGCAAGGCCAAGCCCCTGAAGCTCAGCACCGGCGACCGGATCGACGCCGTCACGGACGCCTCCGCGCACCGCATGACCGTCTCCAGGAACGGCGAGGTCATCAAGAAGATCCCGGTCACCACGGGCAAGCCCGGCTACGACACCCGCAACGGCGTCAAGGTCGTCCTGGCCAAGGAAGGCACTCGTTCGCATGACCAGCGCCAGCATCGGCATGCCGGTCGGACTTCTACGACCTGACCGTCCACTACGCCGTCCGGGTCACCCACAGCGGCGAGTACGTCCACGCCGCCCCCTGGTCCACCGGCTCCCAGGGCTACGCCAACGTCAGCCACGGCTGCACCGGCATGAGCACCGGCAACGCCGCGTGGTTCTACGACACCATCCGCGAGGGCGACATCGTCCAGGTCGTCAACTCGGGCGGCGACACGATGGCCCCCTTCGGCAACGGCTTCGGCGACTGGAACCTCAGCTGGGAGAAGTGGCGCGAGGGCAGCGCCCTGGCAGCCGGAACCCCGGCGAGCTCCAGCCCCGGCGAACACTCACGCCTGCGCCCGCAGTCGGTCTGACATCCCGCGCCCCGCGGTTCGTGCGGGACCGCGGTGCCACAGCCGCGGTGCCACAGCCGCGGGGCCGGACCGCGGGGCACAGCCGCGGGGCACGCGGCCAGCCACAGCGAATCCACAGCCGCCATGCGACGAACCGAGACGAACCGAACCGAGTTCTCAGACGCTCAGGAGATTCCCACGCCGCAGCAGCGCGGCCAGCGTCTCGGCGAACTCCACCGGGTCCACCGGCAGCGTCACCGCCGCCTCCGCCCGGCTCCAGGTGGCCAGCCACGCGTCCTGAGGCCGCCCGATCAGCAGCAGCACCGGCGGGCAGTCGAAGATCTCGTCCTTGATCTGCCGGCACACCCCCATGCCGCCCAGCGGGCACGGCCTCGCCGTCCAGCACGCACACATCGATGCCGCCCTTGTCCAGCTCCTTGAGCGACGGCGGCGGGGGTCGCGCACTCCAGGAACTCGACCAGGGGGACGTCCGCAGCCGGCCGCCGGCCGGCGGCCAGCCGCACCTGCTCGCGGGTGTTGGAGTCGTCGCTGTAGACCAGCACCGTGGCGGTCGGCTGCATTGTTCCTCCGGGACGTCAGCGTCGTATGCGTCGTACGCGTCGTACGGACAAGGACCGTTGCGCGGATGCTACTCCCTCGAACACCACGTCAACACTGGTTCGTACGGCCCCGGTGCGGCCATCCGGGCGGACACAACCCGCGGACACTCCGAACGGCACCCCCCGGAGTGAGGGCGGGATAAGCGACCGACATAATGTCGGTCGTGGCGACAGCAACGACAGTAGAAACCGGGCACGCGCACCCGTCGGTCAACCGGCCGAACCTCACCAGCGTCGGAACCATCATCTGGCTGAGTTCCGAGCTGATGTTCTTCGCGGCCCTCTTCGCGATGTACTTCACCCTGCGATCGGTGACCGGTCCCGAGTTACTGGACGGAGAAAGCCGACACGCTGAACTTCCCGTTCTCGGCTGGCCAACACCACGATCCTGGTGCTCTCCTCCCTCACCTGCCAGCTCGGCGTGTTCGCCGCCGAGCGCGGGGACGTGAAGAAGCTCCGGATGTGGTTCATCGTCACCTTCATCATGGGTGCGATCTTCATCGGCGGCCAGGTGTTCGAGTACACCGAGCTGGTCAAGCACGAGGGCCTCTCGCTCTCGTCCGACCCCTACGGCTCGGTCTTCTACCTGACCACCGGCTTCCACGGCCTGCACGTGACGGGCGGTCTCATCGCCTTCCTGCTGGTCCTCGGCCGTACCTACGCGGCCCGGAGGTTCACCCACGAGCAGGCGACCGCCGCCATCGTCGTGTCCTACTACTGGCACTTCGTCGATGTCGTCTGGATCGGCCTCTTCGCCACGATCTACATGATCAAGTAATCCGGCTGCCGTCCGCGGCGCACCCGTCGGCCGCGGCCGACCGATCCACAGCCAGAAGCATCGACGCAGAAGATCCTGACACCGGGGTAATTCCGTGAAAAAGCTCTCCGCACGACGACGCCATCCGCTGGCGGCTGTCGTCGTCCTCCTCCTCGCGCTGGCGGTCTGCGCGGGGCTGTACACCGCCTTCGCGCCCGCGGAAAAGGCGGTGGCCGAGGAAACCGCCCAGTCCCTCGTCATCGACGAGGGCAAGAAGCTCTACGCCGTGGGCTGCGCCAGTTGCCACGGCACCGGCGGTCAGGGCACCACCGACGGGCCGAGCCTGGTGGGCGTGGGCGCCGCGGCCGTCGACTTCCAGGTCGGCACCGGACGTATGCCGGCCATGCAGCCGGGCGCGCAGGTCCCGGAGAAGCCGAAGGTCTACTCCCAGGCGGAGATCGACCAGCTCGCGGCGTACATCGCCTCGCTCGGCGCCGGTCCGGCCATCCCGACCGAGGAGCAGTACAGCCCGGAGGGGGCGGACATCGCCGAGGGCGGCGAGCTCTTCCGCACCAACTGCGCGCAGTGCCACAACTTCACCGGCAAGGGCGGCGCGCTGTCCGAGGGCAAGTACGCGCCGAGCCTTGAGGGTGTCGAGCCCAAACACCTCTACGAGGCCATGCAGACCGGCCCGCAGAACATGCCGTCCTTCCCCGACAAGGTGCTGTCGGAGGAGAACAAGAAGGACATCATCGCGTACCTCGACGCGGTCAACAGCGACGATTCGCCGAACCCCGGTGGTATGGCACTCGGTGGCCTGGGGCCGGTCAGTGAGGGCCTCTTCGGCTGGATCTTCGGTCTCGGCGGACTGATCGCCGTCGCCGTGTGGGTCGCCGCCCGGACCGCAAAGGCAAAGAAGTCATGAGTAGCCAAGACATTCCAGAAGAGAACCTGCCCGCCGAGCGGGCCGCCGACGAGCGCACGCGCGCGGTGAGTGTCGCGGATGAGAAGGACCCGTTCGCGGATCCGGGTCTGCCGCCCCACGAGCACCGCATCCAGGACATCGACGAGCGGGCCGCCAAGCGTTCCGAGCGCGTGGTCGCCCTGTTGTTCACGTTGTCGATGCTGGCCACGATCGGCTTCATCGCCGCATTCGTGACGATCCCGGTCGACAAGATCGTCCACATCTTCCCGCTCGGGCACATCAGCGCGCTGAACTTCGCACTGGGTATGACGCTCGGTGTGGCGCTGTTCACCATCGGCGCGGGCGCGGTCCACTGGGCCCGCACTCTGATGTCCGACGTGGAGATCGCCGACGAGCGTCACCCGATCGAGGCGGAGCCCCAGGTCCGGACGAAGGTCATGGAGGACTTCCGGCAGGGTGCCAAGGAGTCCGCCCTCGGCCGCCGCAAGCTGATCCGCAACACGATGTTCGGCGCGCTGGCCTTGTTCCCGCTCTCCGGCATCGTCCTGCTGCGCGACCTCGGCCCGCTTCCCGAGACCAAGCTGCGCCACACGCTCTGGTCCAGGGGCAAACTGCTCGTCAACATGAACACGGACGAGCCGCTGCGCCCCTCCGACATCGCGGTCGGCTCGCTCACCTTCGCCAAGCCCGAGGGCCTGGAGGAGCACGACCACGACTTCATGAACGAGATCGCCAAGGCCGCGCTGATGATCGTCCGGATCCAGCCGGACGACATCAAGGACAAGCGCGAGCTGGAGTGGTCCCACGAGGGCATCGTGGCGTACTCGAAGATCTGCACCCACGTCGGTTGCCCGGTCTCCCTGTACGAGCAGCAGACGCACCACGTCCTCTGCCCCTGCCACCAGTCCACCTTCGACCTCTCCGACGGTGCCCGAGTGATCTTCGGCCCGGCCGGTCACGCCCTGCCGCAGCTGCGTATCGGTGTGAACGACGAAGGCTATCTCCAGGCGCTCGGTGACTTCGAGGAGCCCGTCGGCCCTTCATTCTGGGAGCGCGGATGAGTACGAACCAGAACAACCAGTCCCGCTCGCGCGACAAGGCACCGGCCGGCGAGCGGGTCGCCGACTGGGCCGACGGCCGCCTGGGGATCTACTCCCTGGCCAAGGCCAACATGCGCAAGATCTTCCCCGACCACTGGTCGTTCATGCTGGGCGAGGTCGCGCTCTACAGCTTCCTCATCATCATCCTCACGGGTGTGTATCTGACGCTGTTCTTCCACCCGTCGATGAACGAGGTGGAGTACCACGGCAGTTACGTCCCGATGCAGGGACAGCTGATGAGCGAGGCCTACGAGTCGACGCTGGACATCAGCTTCGACGTCCGCGGCGGTCTGCTGATCCGGCAGATCCACCACTGGGCGGCACTGATCTTCCTCGCGGCCATGTTCGTGCACATGATGCGCGTGTTCTTCACCGGCGCGTTCCGCAAGCCGCGTGAGATCAACTGGCTGTTCGGCTTCCTGCTGTTCGTCCTGGGCATGTTCACCGGATTCACCGGCTACTCGCTCCCGGACGACCTGCTCTCCGGCACCGGTGTCCGCTTCACGCAGGGCGCGATCCTGGCCACGCCGATCGTCGGCACGTACATCTCGATGTTCCTGTTCGGCGGCGAGTTCCCCGGGCGACGACTTCGTGGCCCGCGTTCTACTCGATCCACATCCTGCTGCTGCCGGGCATCATGCTCGGCCTCGTGGTCGGCCCACCTGATCCTGGTCTTCTACCACAAGCACACGCAGTTCGCCGGGCCCCGGAAAGACCAACAAGAACGTCGTCGGCATGCCGCTGCTGCCGGTCTACATGGCCAAGGCCGGAGGCTTCTTCTTCCTGGTCTTCGGTTTCATCGCCATGCTGGCAGCCGTCGCGTCCATCAACCCGATCTGGGTGCTGGGGCCGTACCGGCCGGACCAGGTGTCCACGGGCGCCCAGCCCGACTGGTACATGGGCTTCGCCGAGGGACTGATCCGGGCCATGCCGGGCTGGGAGATCGACTTCTGGGGGCACACCCTCGTCCTGGGCGTGTTCATCCCGCTGGTGCTCTTCGGTCTCTTCCTCGGCGTGATCGCGCTCTATCCGTTCATCGAGTCCTGGATCACCGGGGACAAGCGCGAGCACCACATCCTGGACCGGCCGCGCAACGCCCCGACCCGTACCGCCTTCGGTGTCGCCTGGGTCACCGCGTACATGATCATGCTGATCGGCGGCGGCAACGACATCGTCGCCACGCTACTTCCACCTGTCGATCAACGCGGTCACGTGGTTCGTCCGGATCGGCTTCTTCGTCGGGCCCGGTCATCGCGTTCATCGTCACCAAGCGGATCTGCCTCGGCCTCCAGCGCCGCGACAAGGACAAGGTGCTGCACGGCCGCGAGACCGGCATCATCAAGCGGCTGCCGCACGGTGAGTTCATCGAGGTGCACGAGCCGCTCAGCCAGGAGCAGCTGCACACGCTCACCGCGCACGAGCAGTACAAGCCGACCGAGATCGGCCCGGCGGTCGACGAGAACGGCGTCGAGCGCAAGGTGAAGGGCTCCGCAGAAGCTGCGCGCCAAGCTCAGCAAGGCGTACTACGGCGAGGACGCCCAGATCCCGAAGCCGACCGTCGAGGAGTACAAGGAGATCACGAGCGGCCACGGCCACCACTGATCGCACTGGTCGTACTGGTCGCACTGGTCGCTGCGCTCGCCACGCGCAAGACCGACAAGGCCGACAAGGCCGACAAGGCCGAAGGGCCCCGTCCCGCGCTGTTCGGACGGGGCCCTTCGCCATGTCTCTGGGCTGGATAGGGTGGACCCGTGCCCGTACGGGATGACGGGCGCCCCTTGGTGTGTGACTTTCGTGTCTTCGTTTTCGTGTGTCTTCAAGCAGAGAGTCCCTGCCGGGACATGACCAGGAGCGGCTTATGAGCGCTGTGACCCCCGCTGGAGGCGACACCGCGGCGGACCGCTCATGGCCCGAGGTGCTGAACGCCCTGCTGTACGGCCGTGACCAGAGCGCCGACGCCATGGCCTGGGCGATGGACCAGATCATGCGCGGGGAGGCGACGGACGCGCAGATCGCCGGGTTCGCGGTGGCGCTGCGGGCCAAGGGGGAGACCGTCGAGGAGATCACCGGGCTCGTCCGGACGATGTACGAGCACGCGAACGTGATCGAGGTGCCGGGGAAGACGGTCGACATCGTCGGTACGGGCGGCGACGGCGCGAAGACGGTGAACATCTCCACGATGTCGTCGATCGTCATCGCCGGTACGGGTGCGAAGGTCGTCAAGCACGGCAACCGGGCGGCGTCCTCGGCTTCGGGGGCCTCGGATGTGCTGGAGAAGCTCGGGGTCAATCTGGACCTGACGCCCCAGCGGGTGGCGGAGGTCGCCGAGGAAGCGGGGATCACCTTCTGCTTCGCGGTGAAGTTCCATCCGGCGCTGCGTCATGTGGCGGCGGCGCGGGGGCAGTTGGGGATCCGGACGACGTTCAACATCCTGGGGCCGCTGACGAACCCGGCGAAGGTGAGAGCACAGGCGGTGGGCGTGGCCGACCTCCGGATGGCGCCGATCGTGGCGGGCGTCCTCGCCGAGCGCGGCAACTCGTCGCTGGTGTTCCGGGGGGACGACGGCCTGGACGAGCTGACGACGACGTCCACGTCCCGGGTATGGGTGGTCCGCGACGGCAAGGTGACCGAGGAAGCCTTCGATCCGCGGGATGTCGGCATCGGGTGGGTGCCGGTGGAGGCCCTGCGGGGAGCGGACGCGTCGTACAACGCGGAGGTGGCGCGGCGGCTGCTGAACGGTGAGGGCGGGCCGGTACGAGATGCGGTGCTGCTGAACTCGGCTGCGGCGCTGGTGGCGCTGGGAGCCGGGTGAGGGACCGCTGGTGGACCGGATCCGGGCCGGGATGGAGAAGGCGGCGGAGTCGATCGACTCCGGGGCGGCCAAGAGGACCCTGGAGCGGTGGGTGGCGGCCAGCAACGCCTGACCCCGCACAACCCCCCGCACAACCCCCCGCACAATCAATGTGAGGCAAGGCGCAGTCGAGGATCCGGACTGCGCCTTGCGCGTCGAAGATCGTGGATCGTGTGGCAGGATGTCGTACCAGGTCATGAGCGACAGTCAAAAGGCCCCGGCCGGCTGTCCGGCAACCCTCCGTCCGTGGCGGGGTGCCCCGGGTGAAGACCAGGCCGCAGGCAGCGAGGTCTGCGGCAAGCGCGGACCCCTCGCACTTTTCTGACGCGCACTCTTCGGAGTGGACTCGGAGTGGACAGAGCCCAGGGGTCCTGGTTGTCGAGGGAGCCTTCCGTCATGTCCGTCTTCACTTCTGCCGCCGCCGAGTCCGTTGGCTCCCCGCTGCCCGTTCTCGGGCGGGATGTCACCGTCCCGCTCGTGACCGGCGGCGAGGTCACGTATGCCGCGCTCGACTACGCCGCCAGCGCCCCGGCCCTGCAGCGCGTGTGGGACGACGTGGCCGCGTACGCCCCGTACTACGGAAGCGTGCACCGCGGCGCCGGATACCTGTCCCAGCTGTCCACCGACCTCTTCGAGAACGCCCGGAAGACCGTCGCCGAGTTCCTCGACTGCCGCGACGAGGACCAGGTGGTCTTCACCCGGTCCACCACCGACTCCCTCAACCTCCTCGCCGCCGCCCTCCCCGCCGACTGCCAGGTCTTCGTCTTCGAGACCGAGCACCACGCCTCGCTGCTGCCCTGGCGGGACGCGCGGGTCACCTACCTCGACGCGCCGCGCACACCCGCCCAGGCCGTCGCCACCCTGGAGCGCGCCCTCGCCGACCGCGACGACCCCCACGGCCCGGCACTGGTCTGCGTCACCGGTGCCTCCAACGTCACCGGCGAGCTGTGGCCCGTACGCGAACTGGCCGCCGCCGCCCACGCCCACGGCGCCCGGATCGTCCTCGACGCCGCCCAGCTCGCGCCCCACCACCCCGTCTCCGTACGGGAGTTGGACGTCGACTGGGTCGCCTTCTCCGGGCACAAGCTGTACGCGCCCTTCGGCTCCGGCGTCCTCGCGGGCCGCGCCGACTGGCTCCGCGAGGCCGAGCCGTACCTCGCGGGCGGGGGCGCGAGCAGGAAGGTCTCCCGGCGTACGGACGGCGGCGTCGACGTCGAGTGGCACGACACCGCCGCCCGCCACGAGGCCGGCTCGCCCAACGTCATCGGCGCCTACTCCATCGCCTCCGCCTGCAAGGCCCTCACCGAGGCCGGCTTCGACACGCTCGTCGCCCGGGAGCAGTACCTGATCGGCAAGGTACGGGACGGGCTCGCCGAGGTGCCCGAGGTCCGCGTCCTCTCCCTCTTCGGGGACGACGCCCCGCGCGTCGGCGTCCTCTCCTTCGTCGTCGAGGGCTGGAACAGCTCGCACTTCGCCGCCGCCCTCTCCGCCGAGTACGGCATCGGGGTACGCGACGGCCTCTTCTGCGCCCACCCGCTGGTCCGTACCCTCCTCGGCAGTGACCCGCAGACCCAGGGCGAGTGCGGGGCCCCCGAGGCGCGCCCGGCGAGAAGTCCCTGAACGCGATCCGCGTGAGCTTCGGCGCGGGTACGCCCGACGAGCACGTGGAGCGGTTCGTCCGGGCCGTCAAGGAGCTGGTGCGGGACGGCGCGAAGTGGAACTACCGCACGGGAAGCGGAACTACCGCACGGTCTGCCGCAGTGCTCAACTTGCCGATCACGAGCAGAGCATGACGTAACCGGACGGAACGTCGCAGACTGCCCCGCCGCTCGCGATCGGACGGGCGGCGGGTGCCCGTCAGGCCGTAGGGTTACGAGCCACACGCACCAGGAAAACTGGCGCATCACGGAGACTGGAAGGAAGAGCGGCCACGATGTCGACGGTTCCTCTGCCGACCGGTACCACCCGCTGGCGCTGCACGCTCTGCGGCAACCTCACGCGTTTCGACGTGACCCGCTCGTCGAGGCCTTGAGGTCGTTGAGTACGCGCATCTCGATCTGGCCGGGGAGCCGAAGGTCGAGGAGTGCGAGGTGATCAGTGAGATGATCGAGTCGGTGCGCCGCCGCTGGTGCAGCGCCGTGGATCAGGTGGAAGCCGTGGATCAGGTGGAACTCGTGGACAGGCCGGGCGCCGGCTCCTGACGGGAGCGGCCCCCGCACAGTTATCGGTACGGGGAATGGGGTGACGGATGGTGGAGGCCAAAGGCGGGGAGCCGGGCGACGGCGCCGCTGAGGTGCTCGACCGTCCGCTGCCCGAGGGCGTGCGCCGCACGGTCGTACAGATCGTCTCCGACGGTTTCGGCGGGCTGACCGTCCCGAACTGCCCCCGCAGCTCGGCAGTACGCCCGGTTCACCCCCAGCCGCCGCGCCAAGTTCGCGGGCAACGCCATGGCGGCGGCCCTGGAGAGCGACATCCTGTTCCGGCAGCGCATCGGAGAGCGGCTGAGAGAGGCCCAGCCGGAGCTCGCCGGCGCCCTCGACGCGGGCTCGCCGCCCCCGGCCGCGGACCCGCTGGACGTGGCGGCCGCCGCCTATGTGCTGCGCCCCACGGGCTGGGTCAAGCTGGTCGACCGCCGCCGGCGAGGAGGCCCAGCGGGCGGACGCCGAGCGCGCCGACGAGGAGAGCCGCGCCGAGCTGGAGCGGCTGCGCGCAGAGCTCGCCGAGGCCCGCGGCCAGACCAAGGCCGAGACCGAGCGGCTGCGCACGGAGCTGGAGTCGGCGAGGAAGGAAGCCGAGTCGCTGCACCGCAAGCTGCGCGCCGCGCTCAGCGACGTCAAGCGCGGCGAGGCCGCCCTGCGCAAGGCGCACGGCGAGATCGAGGCCGTGCGCGCCGAGGGCCATGCCCAGGTGTCGGCCGCCGAGAGCGAGACCCGGCGGCTCAAGGCACGGCTCGGGGAGGCCGAGGCAGCGCTGGAGGCCACCCGTCGCGCCGCACGCGAGGGGCGCAGCGTCGAGGACATGCGCGTACGGCTGCTCCTCGACACCGTGCTGGACGCGGCACAGGGGCTGCGGCGGGAGCTGGCGCTGCCGCCCGTCTCCGTACGGCCCGCCGAGACCGTGGACGCGGTCGAACCGGGACGGATGACCCCGAAGGACATCGCCGCCCGAGCGCTGTCCGAGAACGACCCCGCGATACTGGACCAGTTGCTCGCGCTGCCCCAGGCGCATCTCGTCGTCGACGGCTACAACGTCACCAAGACCGGCTATCCGCAGATGCCTCTGGAGAAGCAGCGCCTGCGGCTCCTCGGCCAGCTCTCGCAGCTCGCCGCGCAGACCGGCGCCGAGGTGACCTGCGTCTTCGACGGCGCCGAACTGGCCGCGCCCGTGCTGCTCGCGCCGCCGCGCGGGGTGCGGGTGCTGTTCTCCAAACCGGGCGTCACCGCCGACGAGTTGATCCGCCAGCTGGTGCGCGCCGAACCGCCCGGGCGTCCGGTGATCGTCGCCTCCACCGACCGTGAGGTGGCCGACGGGGTGGCCAGGGCGGGGGCGCGGCCGGTGGCTTCGGTGGTGCTGCTGAAGCGGTTCTCGCGCGGTTGAGCTGAAGAGGTTCTCGCGCGGTTGAGCTGAAGCTGAGCTGAAGAGGTTCTCCCACGGCCGATACGAGCCGCCCGCGGCCGGTGATACGAGCCGCCCGTGGCCGCTGGTACGAGCTGCCCGTGGCCGCTGGTGCGAGCTGCCCGTGGCCGGTGATAGGGGCCCGCCCGTGGCCGCTGGTGCGAGCTGCCCGTGGCCGGTGATAGGGGCCCGCCCGTGGCCGCTGGTGCGAGCTGCCCGTGGCCGGTGATAGGGGCCGCCCGTGGCCGCTGGTGCGAGCCGAACACGGCCGCTGGTACGAGCCGCCCCTGGCTGGATTTCGGTCCCCTCCGCACGCGCGGCCTTTCTGGTCCGTACCTCCCATGGGCCACTTAGACCCCAAGCGCAACATACGAAGAGATATGCCCGAATTGACGGAGTGATTGCGTGGCGTAGCGTCAAGCGAACATCACCGCATGTGAGTCGAGAGTGAGTCGAGAGTAAAGAATGCGTTCCGTAACAGTATTTTTTCAGACGAGGATTTGATCTGATCACAAGAGGGTCACTAGGGTCTGGCCTGAACCTCCGCTCGGGTGATCGCTCATGGGGGGCGGCAGCGGAGGGGCACCGCCCGTCGGCGTGCCGGTGGGCGGCTGAAGGAAGCAAGGAGCTTGCCTCCGTGGCGTCCCACCGTCGACCGAAGAAGCCGAACCGCGCACGTGTCACCGCCCTCGGCACCGCCGCTGCCGCTGCCGTGGCCCTGACCTCGCAGGCGGCCAACGCCGCGCCCGGCGAGAAGCCGAGCAAGGACGAGGTCAAGGAGAAGGTCGACAAGCTCTACGAAGAGGCGGAGAAGGCCACCGAGAAGTACAACGGGGCCAAGGAGAAGCAGGGGAAGCTGGAGAAGCAGATCTCCACGCTCCAGGACAACGTCGCCCGCGGCCAGGAGGACCTCAACCAGCTGCGCGAAAGCATCGGCCTGGCGGCCAGCGCCCAGTACCGCACCGGCGCCATCGACTCCTCCCTGCAGCTCTTCCTCTCCTCCGACCCCGACAGCTACCTCGCGACGGCGTCCGCCATGGACCAGTTGAGCGCCCAGCAGGTCGAGGCGCTCGGGAAGATCCAGGAGAAGCGGCGCTCGCTCGCCCAGCAGCGCCAGGAGGCCTCCGCGAAGCTCAAGGACCTCGCCGACGTCCGCGAGACCCTGGGCAAGAAGAAGAGGGAGGTCCAGGCCAAGCTCGCCGGGGCCCAGAAGCTCCTCAACCGGCTGACCACGGCCGAGAGAGCGGCCCTCGAGGCCGAGGAAGCCAGCCAGGGCCTGGCCGGCGGGGACGTCCCCGCCGGCGGCCCGGCCGCGAGCGGGCGTGCCGCAGAGGCATACGCCGCCGCCCAGAGTCAGCAGGGCAAGCCGTACGTCTACGGCGCCGCCGGCACCGCCTCCTACGACTGCTCCGGCCTCACCTCGTGGGCCTACTCCCAGGCCGGCATTTCCATCCCGCGCACCTCGCAGGCGCAGGCCAACGCAGGGACACGCATCTACTCCCAGGCCCAGCTCAAGGTCGGCGACCTGGTCATCTTCTACGACGACCTGCATCACGTCGGCTTCTACGCGGGCGGGGGCATGATCCTGCACGCGCCGCGCACCGGCGCGGTCGTCCGCTATGAGTCGATCAACAACATGCCGTTCCAGTTCGGCGTCAGGATCTGAGCCGGTCCCCCTCCGCCCGCGAACCCTTCAGGACCCTTCAGGGCCGCGATCTTCCAAGAGTGTGGCCCTTTCAAGATCCGGACTCTCGACACCGGCGCGCCCGTTCGGCGGATGAGGCCGAACGGGCGAATCACGGCGAGCCCCGCTGTCCTCACCCCGGCCGCGCGCCCCGCTGATGACCTGCGTCTGAGGCGGGGTGTCACGCTGTGTGCCCGTTGTGCCCTCAATGAGGTCTTTGGTGGGTGTCTGGTGGTACGGCTACTGTCTGGCCGTTTCCCCGAAGCACGAAGCGCCACGCACGAAGCGCCACGCACGGGGAAGCGTCCTGTCCGCCAGCGAAGGGAGAACGGCTTCCCGTGAGGTCCCCTCATCGCCCTCATCGCCGCCTTGTACCGTCCGGGTTCGACCGGAGCGCGAACGCCGCGCTCTGCGTACTGTCCGCCGCGGCGGCGGCCTTCGGCGCCGTACCGGCCGCCGCCGCGCCGTCCGACGACAGCCGTACTGACGACAGCCGTGCCGACGACAGCCGTGCCGACGACAGCCGTGCCGACGACAGCCGTGCCGACGACAGCCGTGCCGACGACAGCCGTGCCGAGGCGGACCGCCTCTACGAGGAGGCCGAGCGGGCCACCGAGGCATACAACAAGTCCCACGAGCGCGCCGACGCCCTGCGGGAGGAGATCGCCACCGCGCAGGACCGGATCGCTCGCCAGCGGGGGCGCGTCAACGACATGCGGGAGTCGCTCGGTTCCCTCGCGGGCGCCCAGTACCGTTCCGGCGGCATCGACCCCTCAGTCGCCCTGCTGCTCTCCGAGGATCCCGACGGCTACCTCGCCAAGGCCACCGCCCTGGACCGCGTCAATGCCCACCGGGCCGGAGAGCTCAAGGACCTCCAGCACGCCCTGCGCCTCCTCGCCCAGCAGCGCGAGGAGGCGACCGGCAAGCTCGAGCGAACTGGAGCGGAGCCGCAAGGCCATCGCCCAGCACAAGCGCACCGTCGAGCGGAAACTCGCCAAGGCCCGGCGGCTGCTCGACTCCCTCCCGGACGCCGAGCGTGCCGCCTACGACCGGGCCTCCCGCACCGGCCGCTTCGACCTGCCCGGCCTCGGGGGCACCGTCGCGGGCAACGCCCGCGCGGCCGCCGCCGTCGCCGCGGCCCGCTCCGCCCTCGGCAAGCCGTACGTGTGGGGCGCCAACGGGCCCGGCGGCTTCGACTGTTCGGGCCTCATCCAGTGGTCGTACGCCCAGGCCGGCGTCGGACTGCCGCGCACCTCGCAGGCCCAGCGGTACGCCGGCCGGCAGGTCCCGCTGTCCGAGGCGCTCGCCCGGCGACCTGGTCCTCTACCGGGCCGACGCCAGCCACGTCGGCATGTACGTGGGCAACGGCCAGGTGATCCACGCCCCCTACCCGGGCGCACCCGTCCGCTACGACCCGGTCGGCATGATGCCGATCTCGTCGGTCACCAGGATCTGACCGGCTTCCCCACCGAGCCGGATCATGGCGGGCTGAACCGGGCCGGGCCAGACTGTGGCGGCCGAGCCGGATCATGGCGGGCCGAGCTGCACTGGGCGTATCCGTGAAGCACGGCCGGAGCCGACCGGGGAAGCCGTTCGGTAGGGTCGGCGCCGTTCGGTAGTGTCGGCGGCGAGATGCACAAGACCCTGATCGTGACCAACGACTTCCCGCCCCGGCCCGGCGGTATCCAGGCGTTCCTGCACAACATGGCGCTGCGGCTGGACCCCGAGCGGCTCGTCGTCTACGCCTCCACGTGGAAGCGCGGCCGCGGAGGGCGTCGAGGCGACCGCCGCCTTCGACGCCGAGCAGCCCTTCACCGTCGTACGCGACCGGACGACCATGCTGCTGCCGACGCCCGCGGGTCACCCGGCGGGCGGTCGGCGCTGCTGCGGGAGCACGGCTGCACGTCGGTGTGGTTCGGGGCGGCGGCGCCGCTCGGGCTGATGGCGCCCGCGCTGCGCAAGGCCGGCGCGCGAGCGGCTCGTGGCCACCACGCACGGCCACGAGGCGGGCTGGGCCCAGCTGCCCGCCGCGCGGCAGCTGCTGCGCCGGATCGGCGAGTGCACGGACACGATCACCTACCTCGGCGAGTACACCCGCTCGCGGATCGCCGCCGCGCTGACGCCCGCAGGCGGCCGGCCGGATGGTCCAGCTGCCGCCCGGCGTCGACGAGAAGACCTTCCACCCCGGCTCGGGCGGCGACGAGGTCCGGGCCCGGCTCGGCCTGACCGACCGGCCCGGTGGTCGTCTGCGTCTCCCGGCTGGTGCCGCGCAAGGGCCAGGACACGCTGATCCGGGCGATGCCGCGCATCCTGGCGCGGGAGCCGGACGCGGTGCTGCTGATCGTCGGCGGCGGCCCGTACGAGAAGGACCTGCGCAAGCTCGCGTACGAGACCGGGGTCGCCGACTCGGTGCGCTTCACCGGCGCCGTGCCCTGGGCCGAGCTGCCCGCCCACTACGGCGCGGGCGACGTCTTCGCCATGCCCTGCCGCACCCGCCGGGGCGGGCTGGACGTGGAGGGCCTCGGCATCGTCTACCTGGAGGCCTCCGCCACCGGGCTGCCCGTCGTCGCCGGCGACTCGGGCGGCGCGCCCGACGCGGTGCTCGACGGCGAGACCGGCTGGGTCGTCCGCGGCGGCGTCGCCCGAGGAGGCCGCCGACCGCATCACCGCGCTCCTCGACGACCCGGCGCTGCGCGCGCCGCATGGGGGAGCGGGGCCGGGCGTGGGTCGAGGAGAAGTGGCGCTGGGACCTGCTCGCGGAGCGGCTCAAGGAACTGCTCTGAGCCGACCGCAGCTCGAGCACGTGCACCGGCGCCGTCCGGTGGTTGACGGCGGGTCCGCGAACCGGCGGACGACCCGCCGGGCCGGCCGTCCAGCCGGACGTGGGACTCAGACGTACAGGCCTCGATCTCGTCCGCGAAGTCCTTCGCCACCACGTTGCGCTTGAGCTTCAGGGACGGCGTGAGGTGGCCCGACTCCTCGGTGAACTGGGAGGCCAGAATGCGGAACTTCCGCACCGACTCCGCCTTCGACACCGCGGCGTTGCCGTCGTCGACCGCGGCCTGGACCGCCGCGAGCAGGTCCGCGTCCGCGCGCAGCGACGCCGCGGTGGAGCCCGCCGGCTTGCCGTGCTCCGCGGCCCAGCGGCCCAGGAACTCCTCGTCGAGGGTGACCAGCGCGCCCACGAACGGCCGCCCGTCGCCGACCACCATGCACTCCGCGACCAGCGCGTGCGCCGCGGATACGGTCCTCGATCACGGCCGGGGCGACGTTCTTGCCGCCCGCGGTGACGATGATCTCCTTCTTGCGGCCCGGTGATGCGCGAGGTAGCCGTCCTCGTCGAGGGTGCCGAGGTCGCCGGTGTGGAACCAGCCGTCGGCCAGCGCCTCCTCGGTCGCGCCCGTCGTTGTTCCAGTACCCTTGAACAGGTGCTCGCCGTGCAGCAGCACCTCGCCGTCGTCGGCGATCCGGACGACCGAGCCGGGCAGCGGCTGGCCGACCGTGCCGATCTTCTGCCGGTCCCAGGGGTTGAAGGCGGTGGCCGCGCAGGACTCGGTCAGGCCGTAGCCCTCCAGGACGGTGAAGCCGATGCCGCGGAAGAAGTGGCCGAGCCGCTCGCCCAGCGGGGCGCCGCCGGAGATGGCGTACTCGCCGCGGCCGCCGAGGACCGCGCGCAGCTTGCTGTAGACGAGCCTGTCGAAGACCTTGTGCTTGATCTTCAGGCCGAGCGACGGGCCCGACGGGGTGTCCAGCGCCCGGCTGTACGCGATCGCCGTGTCCGCCGCCTTGTCGAAGATCTTGCCCTTGCCGTCCGCCTGCGCCTTGGCGCGCGCCGAGTTGTAGACCTTCTCGAAGACGCGCGGCACGCCGAGGATCAGCGTCGGCCGGAAGGCGGCCAGTTCGTCGGTGAGGTTCTTGATGTCCGGGACGTGTGCCCAGCTTGATCGGCGCCATCATCGGCGCGACCTGCACCAGCCGCCCGAAGACGTGCGCGAGCGGCAGGAAGAGCAGCACGGAGCACTCGCCGGTACGGAACAGCGGGCGCAGCCGCTCCACGATGTTGCCGCACTCGGCGAAGAAGCTGCGGTGGGTGAGCACGCAGCCCTTGGGGCGGCCGGTGGTGCCCGGAGGTGTAGACGATGGTCGCCGGGTCGTCGGCCTTGGCGCGGCGAGCTGCGCTCCTCGACCGTCCGCGTCGGTGACGTCCCGGCCGGCAGCGGCTCAGCTCCTCGACCGCCGCCGGCCTCGATCTGCCAGACGTGCTTGAGGGCGGGCAGCCGGTCGCGCACCGACTCGACAGCGGCCGGCGTGCGCCGTCGGTCTCCACGACGCAGGCGCGTCGCGCCCGAGTCGCCGAGGATCCACTGCGACCTGCTCGGGCGAGCTGGTCTCGTACACCGGCACGGTGACCGCGCCCGCGCTCCAGATCGCGAAGTCCAGCAGCGTCCACTCGTAGCGCGTGCGGGACATCAGCGCCGACCCGGTCGCCCGGCTGGACCCCGACGGCGATCAGCCCCTTCGCGGCGGCCCGCACCTCGGCGAGGAACGCGGTCGGCGCTGACGTCCTGCCAGGCGCCGCCCACCTTGCGGGCGATGACGGCGACATCGGGATGCTGCGCGGCGTTTCGGCGGACGATGTCGGTCAGATTGCCGTCCGCGGGGACCTCGTACAAAGCCGGAAGGCTGAACTCGCGCAAGACTGCTGCTCCTCATCGGGCGCCGGCGCCACGACGTCTGTGTGATGCGACGGCGCGGTCCAAGACTCGGGCAGGTGCTCAGGATTCGTGGGTGAAATCCTGAGCACGACTGGACTGCCCGGACGTTACCCACCGGTACGGGCTCTGCGACAGGGGGTCCCGGCGAGATGTTCTCATGCGTCACACGTACGGGTCTGTCCTTCGCGCAGCAGTAGTCCACGGAATTCGTGACTGGCCAGTAACCGCAGGTCCAGCCGCTCTGTCACGTGTGCCTCACACACGCGTGCCGCACACCTCTACGCTTGATCGCCATGGCACCGGCAGCAGGCGGCACCCGCAGGACGCGTATCCACGTGGTCAGCGACGTGCACGGCAACGCCGCGACCTGGCCAGGGCCGGCGAGGGCGCCGACGCCCTGGTCTGCCTCGGCGACCTCGTGCTCTTCCTCGACTACGCCGACCACTCGCGCGGCATCTTCCCCGACCTGTTCGGCGCCGAGAACGCCGACCGGATCGTGGAGCTGCGCACCGCCCGCCGCTTCGAGGAGGCGCGCGAGTTCGGGCGCCCGGCTCTGGGCGGGGTCGGCTCGGACCGCGGCCGCCGTGATCGAGAAGGCGGTACGCAAGCAGTACGCCGAGCTGTTCGCCGCCTTCCCCACCCCGACGTACGCCACCTACGGCAATGTCGACATGCCGACCCTGTGGCCGGAGTACGCCGGCCCGGGCACCACCGTGCTGGACGGCGAGCGGGTCGAGATCGGCGGCTGGGTCTTCGGCTTCGTCGGCGGCGGCCTGCGCGACCCCGATGCGCACGCCCGTACGAGATCAGCGACGAGGAGTACGCGGCGAAGATCGAGGCGCGTCGGCGAGGTCGACGTGCTGTGCTCCCACATCCCGCCGGAGGTCCCCGAGCTGTGCTACGACACGGTCGCGCGCCGCTTCGAGCGGGGCAGCCGGGCGCTGCTGGACGCGATCCGCCGCACCCGGCCCCGCTACTCCCTGTTCGGCCATGTCCACCAGCCGCTGGTGCGGCGGATGCGGATCGGGGCGACCGAGTGCGTGAACGTCGGCCACTTCGCAGGCACCGGTGACGCCCTGGGCGCTGGAGTGGTGAGCCGGGCCCGGCCGGGCTGACGCGGCCGGGTCCGGGTGGCACGCGTCGCACGTGCACGCGGTAGCCTTCACGCGCGCAGCACCACGCCTCGGACCGGACCGCATCTGGAGGAGCCACGGCGATGGCGGAACACACCAGTTCGAGCATCACGATCGAGGCGGCACCGGCCGACGTCATGGGCGTGATCGCCGACTTCGCCCGCTACCCGGACTGGACGGGCGAGGTGAAGGAGGCCGAGGTGCTCAAGAGCGACGACCAGGGCCGCGCCGAGCAGGTCCGGCTCGTCATGGACGCCGGCGCCATCAAGGACGACCACACCCTCGCCTACACCTGGACCGGCGACAACGAGGTCTCGCTGGACCCTGGTCAAGTCCCAGATGCTGCGCGTCGCTGGACGGCGCCTACCTCCTCAAGCCGGCGAGCGGCGGGCGCGACCGAGGTCACCTACCAGCTGACCGTCGACGTCAAGATCCCCATGCTCGGCATGATCAAGCGCAAGGCGGAGAAGGTCATCATCGACCGGGCGCTGGAGGGCTGAAGAAGAGGGTGGAGGCGGCGGCAAAGTAGCGGGGCGCGCCCGCGAGGACGAGGCCGTCCAGCCGATGACCCGGCTCCCACGGCGGAGCCCCCGGTACCGTGCACTCTTATGCGCACCCTCCTGATCACAGGCCAAGGCGGCGGCGGCCGCACCACGCTCGCCGCGGCCACCGCCCTGACCTCCGCCCGCCAGGGCACCCGCACCCTCGTGCTGAGCGCCGACCGCACGGACAGCCTCGGCGCCGTGCTCGGCGTGCCCACGGGCGCCAGGCCCGTGGAGGCTGCCGCCGGACTCACCGCATGGCGGCCGGACGCGGCGGAAGGCTTCCGGCAGGACCTGGCCGCCTTCCAGGAGCGGCTCACCTCGGTCCTGGACCTCTTCGGGGCCTCCCGACTCGACGCCGAGGAACTCACCCCGCTCCCCGGCGCCGAGGAGCTCACCCTCCTGCGCGCCCTCCGCGACGCGGCGCTCTCCGAGGCGTACGACCTGCTCGTGGTCGACCTGCCCCCGGCCCCACAGGCGCTCGCGCTGCTCGGCTTCCCCGAGGAGCTCCGCCGCTATCTGCGCCGCCTCCTGCCACCGGAACGCCAGGCCGCCCGCGCCCTGCGCCCCGTACTCGGACGCCTCGCGGGCGTACCGATGCCCGCGGAGTGGCTGTACGAGCACGGCCGCCCGCTGGGACGTCGAGCTGGCCGCCGTCCAGGCGGTCCTCGAAGAGAGGGACACGACCGTACGGCTGGTCGCCGAACCGGGACCGAGCGGCACCGACCACGTCCGCACCGCCACCGCCGGCCTGGCCCTGCGGGGCCTGCGCCTCGACGCGCTCGTGGCCAACCGCGTCCTGCCCGAGAGCACGGACGACACCTGGCTCGCGGGCCTGGCCGCTCAGCAGCGCAAGGCCCTGGAGCACTGGCGGGACACCTACGACGGCCCGCACGGCGTCCCCGTCCACGAGGTCGCCCACCTGGGCGGCGACCCCCGCGGCGCCGACGACCTCACCGCGCTCGATGTGCCCGGCGTCACCCCGGCCCTCTCCCCGGCCTTCTCCCCGGTCGAATGGCCTGTCACGGACGGTCCCGCAGCGGACGACGACGACGGCGGCGGCAGGGTTCTCGTATGGCACATTCCGCTCCCCGGTGCCGTACGCGAGGAGCTGGACCTCGTCCGTCGCGGCGACGAACTCGTCGTTACCGCCGGACAGTTCCGCCGGATCGTGCCACTCCCGTCGGCCCTGCGCCGCTGTACGGTCGACGGCGCGGCGCTGCGCGACGGCGAACTGAGGATCCGCTTCTCACCGGACCCGGAGCTGTGGCCTCGGACACAGTGAACGGCGTGCGGCCGTTCGGGTAACGTCGAAGGGACGAACCGTAGGCAGGAGCCCGCCATGAGCGAAGAGCACCCCCCGTCCGACGCCGCTCAGGAGAAGGCCGCCCGGAAGAAAGCGGCCGAAACCGAAAAGGCGCGCGCGGCCGATGAGGCGCATGCGGCCGATGAGGTGCATGCAGCTGAGGAGACGCGTGCGGCGGATAAGGCGCGTGTGGCCGATGAGGCGCGTGCGGCGGATGAGGCGCGTGCGGCGGATGAGGCGCGTGCGGCGGATGAGGCGCGTGCGGCGGATGAGGCGCGGGTGACCGACCCCGACGCCTGGGCGACGGCGTGCGAGGAGGACCTCGCGGCGGAGAGGGAGCGGCGCCGCGCCCAGCACGGGCCGCCCCCGGGCTCGGCCGCCGAGGAGCTGCGCAGGCTGCTCGACGCCGTGAGCGACAAGCTGTCCGGGCTGCGGTCGCCGCTGCTGGGTACCGCCGCCTCGGGCACGGCCCAGCAGATGCTGGGCCAGGTCGTACGCCAGGCGAAGGCGGCCGTCGAGCCTGTCATCGAGCGCAACCCCGACGTCTTCGATCACCTGGTGGCCGCCGGTTCCGAGCTGCTCGCCGCGTATCACTCGGCGGTCGAGGCCCAGGAAGGGCGCTGGACCGGCCGTGACACCGGCCGCCAGGACAAGGGCGAGGGCCCGGCCCCAGGTCCCGGCGAGCGCATTGACCTGGACTGACGGCCTCCTCGGGTACGGTTGGCCCTAGCAGGGCACGACCGGAACTGAGGGATTCATGGGACTCACCATCGGCGTCGACATCGGCGGCACGAAGATCGCGGCCGGTGTGGTCGACGAGGAGGGCAACATCCTCTCGACCCACAAGGTAGCGACTCCGGGCACGCCCGAGGCCATCGTGGATGCCATCGCCTCCGCAGTCGAGGGCGCCCGTGCCGGACACGAGATCGTCGGCGTGGGCATAGGCGCCGCGGGCTACGTCAACCGCAAGCGTTCCACGGTCTATTTCGCCCCCAACATCGACTGGCGCCAGGAACCGCTGAAGGCGAAGGTCGAGGCACGCGTCCACCTGCCGGTCGTCGTGGAGAACGACGCGAACGCGGCGGCATGGGGCGAGTACAAGTTCGGCGCGGGCAAGGGCCACCGCGACGTCATCTGCATCACGCTCGGCACCGGCCTCGGCGGCGGCATCATCATCGGCAACAAGCTGCGCCGCGGGCACTTCGGCGTGGCCGCCGAGTTCGGCCACATCCGCGTGGTGCCGGACGGCCTGCTGTGCGGCTGCGGCTCGCAGGGCTGCTGGGAGCAGTACGCCTCCGGGCGCGCCCTCGTCAGATACGCCAAACAGCGCGCCAACGCGACCCCCGAGAACGCCGGGCTGCTTCTCTCGCTCGGCGACGGCACCTCCGCGGGCATCGAGGGCAAGCACATCTCCATGGCTGCCCGCAAAGGCGACCCGGTGGCCGTCGACTCGTACCGCGAGCTGGCCCGCTGGGCCGGCGCGGGCCTTGCCGACCTGGCCTCACTCTTCGACCCGTCCGCCTTCATCGTCGGCGGCGGCCTCTCCGACGAGGGCGAGCTGGTCCTCGACCCGATCCGCAAGTCCTACAAGCGCTGGCTGGTGGGCGGCAACTGGCGCCCGGCGGCCGAGGTGATCGCCGCCCAGCTGGGGAACGAGGCGGGCCTGGTGGGCGCCGCGGACCTGGCGAGGGAGCCGGACCCGACCCTGTGAGCCTCGCACCTTGATCGGTATATCGGTATATCGGTAGGGAGACGATGCCGTTGCTCCCCGACTCCCGTACGGAATCCGACGGTTCGGCCGTCATCCGGGTGCTCAGCTACAACGTCCGCTCCATGAGGGACGACACCGCCGCGCTCTCCCGCGTGATCGCCGGCTGTGCCCCCGACCTGGTCCTGGTCCAGGAGGCCCCCCGTTTCTTCCGCTGGCGCAAGAAGCTGGCGCGGCTGACCGCGGCCTCGGGGCTCGTGACCCTCTCGGGCGGCGCCACCGCGTCCGGGGCGGCGCTGCTGTGCTCCCTGCGGGCAACGGTCGAGCGCACCGAGGACGTACTCCTGCCCCTCACCCCCGGCCTGCACCGGCGCGGCTTCGCGACGGCGGTCGTACGGTTCGGGGGCGCACGGCTGGGTGTCCTCAGCTGTCACTTGAGTCTGCGGAAGGACGAGCGGTACGAGCAGGGCGGCATGCTCCTCGACCGGCTGGCCGGGATGGGGGTGGAGCACACGATCGCGGGAGGTGACCTCAACGAACGCCCGAACGGCCGCACGTTCCGGCGCCTGACCGCCGAACTCCAGGACTGCTGGGCCACCGCACCCTGGGGTGCCCAGTACACCTCAACCCCCGCTGATCCCCACCAGCGCATCGACGCGATCCTCGCCACGCGGGGCGTCGAGGTGCTCGGTTGCGGGGTGCCCCTGGGGCACCCGGGGGTCACGGAGAGGGACCTGAGGGCGGCCACGGACCATCTGCCAGTCTTGGCCGCCCTCAGAGTGCCCGCGGGCCACCGGCGGGCGTAGCCGGGGCCACCAGGGGCAGCCGGGAGGCGGCCGGGAGGCGGCCGGGGGGCGGCCGGGGGGCATCCGAGGTCAGACGACCGCGCCCCGCCCCGGATCGTCGTCCTCGTCGTCGTCGCCCTTCATGCGCGTCACCAGGGTGGCGAAGCCGCCGAGGAAGCCGCCGATACTGAGGGTGGCCAGCCACCAGGTCACGTCCCAGCCGAGGAGCACAGCGAGCAGGAGCAGAACGGGGCCGCCGATCACCGCGAGCCAGGCGAACTTGGCCGTCGCGTCAGCCGCGGGCAGCGGCGGCGGTTCCGGCGGTACGAAGTGGCCCTCGTTGTCCTCGTCGAAGCCGCCCTCCTCAAAGCCGCCCTTGTCGAAGTCGTCCTCACTGGGCGTCGGTGCCGCGTAGTCACGTGGGCCGGTGCCGACGCCAGGGGCGAACGCGAGGGAACTGCCCAGCGGCTTGGGTGCCGAGGGCCCGCTCTCGTCGGAGCCGGAGGAGCCGGAGGAGTCGGAGGAGTCGGAGGAGTCGGAGGAGTCGTCAGGAGGCCGGTCCGAGGGGCTGTCCGAGGGCTTGGCGGAAGGATTGTCCGAGGGCTTGGCGGAAGGCTTCTCCGGGGGCTTCACGGGGGACTTACCGGTGGACTTGCCGGGGGACCGGTCCGGGGAGTCGTCCGGCTCGGACTCCAGCAGTGCCAGATCCTCCACCGACCGGAACGGCCGCACGCCGGGGGGATCCGGCGGCTCCTCGCCGTACCCGGCGACGATCGCCCGCCATGCGGCGTCCTCGTCGAACGGCACGTGCTGCTGCTCGCCCGAGTCGCCTGACTTGCCCGACTCGCCTGACGAGTCGCCCGTCCTCCCCGACTCGCCTGACGACTCGCCCGTTCTCCCCGACTCGCCTGACGAGTCGCCAGTCCTGCCCGAGTCGCCTGACTTGCCCGACTCGCCTGACGACTCGCTCGACGACTTGTCGCGCGCGTTGCCGCGGCGCTCACCGAGGGGCGCGCCCTTCTCCTCCGGCTCGCGCTCGGAGTCGTGCTCAGCCACCAGTGGCCGTCCCTTCCTGTTGGCCCACCTGACCCGCGTCGGTCGCGTCCTTGCCGTCGCCCGGTGCGAGCCGGGCGACGAACGCATAGCTCTCCTCGAAGATCCGCTCCGCGTCATTGTCCAACGTCGCCACGTGGTAGCTCTGTTCCAGCAGGATCTCCGTGACGTCCGTGGACGACACCCGGCTGAGGATGCGCGCCGAGTCGGCCGGCGGCACCACGTGGTCCTCAGCACTGTGCAGCAGCAGCATCGGCTGGGTCACCTGGGGGAGCTCGCCGTCGACCAGCCGGAAGAAGGTCCGCAGTGAGTGCGCGGCGTGCAGCGGGACGCGGTCGTAGCCGACCTCGAAGCCGCCGTCCTTCTTGATGTCGCTGGTGAGCCCCTTCGTGGTACGGACGAAGTGACGGAGTGCGGGGAGGGCGTACGCGGACAGGCCGTGCACCTTGTTCGCCGGGTTGACAAGTGCGATGCCGCTGACCGCATCCCCGTGCCTGGCGGCCAGCCGCAGTGTGAGGGCGCCGCCCATGGACAGGCCGAAGACGAACACCTGCGCACAGCGCTCGCGCAGGGCGCGCAACTCTCGGTCGACTTCCGCGTACCAGTCCTGCCAGCCGGTGAGCTGCATGTCCTCCCAGCGCGTGCCGTGTCCGGGCAGCAGGGGCAGGGCGACGGTCAGACCGCGCTCGGCGAGGTGCTCCGCCCAGGGGCGCAGCGACTGCGGGGAACCGGTGAAGCCGTGGCAGAGGAGGACGCCGACCTGCCCGCCCTCGTGGCGGTACGGCTCGGCTCCAGGAAGGACCGGCACGTTCGGTCTCCTGTTCGATGAGGTGGGGGCCAGAACAACAAGGACCATGCACCAGGGCTCCGCACACCCCGGAGCACAGACCCCGAGGCCTCGCGGATCCCGGACCTCGGGATCCAGAACTGCGATCCAGGACTGCGCGGGCTTCGAGGCGTACTTCACCGTACGCGACCACACTGACACCGACCAGGGCTTTCCCCTCGACCTCGATCCCGGCGCTGGCCCTGGCCTTGGCCCTGACCCCGGCCCCCGTCTGGCCCCGGCCCTGACTCCGGCCGGATCAATCGCCCCCGACGCACCGCGGTCCGACGTCGACCAGGACCGTCCGGCCCCAGGATTGTCCGGCCCAGGACCGTCCTGCCCCAGGAACAGCGCTCCGGGTTAAGGTCTGACCGACAGACACGGGAGGCACTCGGTTGTTGTACGGCACGATGAGGATGTCGGTCGAGCAGCCGCTGTGGCGCGCCCTGGCGGGCTATCGCGTTCTGACGATGCTGTACGCGATAGGCCTCTTCGCCAGCGCGCACGACGAGTTCGCCCGCCCCTGGGTGGCCGTCGCCTACTACGCGGTGCTGTGCGTGTGGACGTTCGCGACTCTGCCCAGGGTCGCGAACGCCGCCAGCTGCACCAAGCGGTTCCTCACCGCGGACCTCACCATCGCGCTCGCCGGCATCCTGCTCACCCGCTTCGCCGACTCGGCCGAGCGGGTCGACGCCGGCGGGCCCACGCTGCCGTCGATATGGACCGCCGGCTCCGTCCTGGCGTTCGCGATCAAAGGCGGCTGGCGCTGGGCCGCCTTCGCCTCCACCCTCGTCGCCGCGGCCAACCTCGTCCACCGCGGTGCCCCGACCCGCGACACCGTCCACAACGTACTGCTCGTCTGGGTCGCTTCCATCGCGATCGGCTACGTCATCGAGGTCGCCCGTGCCTCCGAGCGCACTCTCGCCCGCGCTCTGGAGATCGAGGCCGTGACCCGCGAGCGGGAACGGCTGGCCCGCGACATCCACGACAGTGTGCTCCAGGTCCTCGCCATGGTGCAGCGGCGCGGCACCGCGCTCGGCGGCGAGGCGGCGGAGCTGGGCCGACTGGCGGGCGAGCAGGAGGTCGCGTTGCGCACCCTGGTCTCCGGCGGACTTGTCCCTGTCGCGCGCGCCTCGGAGGACGCGGCCCGGGGAGCGGCCGTACGGGCGAGGCGGGAACCTGTCGGACTCAACGAACCCGTCGGACTCAACGAACCCATCGGACCCAATGAACCTATTGGCTCCAGTGAACCCCTTGGCCCCAGTGAACCCGGTGAACCGGACGCCCCGGACGGCGAGGCGCGCCCGGTTGACCTGCGCGCCCTCCTCGCCCCGTACGCCTCCGCCAAGGTCACTCTCTCCGAGCCCGGCGCCCCCGTGCCGCTCGCCCCGTTCACCGCGCGCGAGCTGACGGCCGCTGTCGGTGCCGCCCTGGACAATGTCCGCAAGCACGCCGGAGAGGGCGCCCGCGCCTGGATCCTGGTCGAGGACGAGCCGGACGAGGTGATCGTGACCGTACGGGACGACGGCCCGGGCATCCCGGAGGGGCGGCTCGCCCAAGCCGAGGGAGAGGGGCGGCTCGGGGTGGCACTCTCCATCCGGGGCCGACTGCGCGACATCGGAGGTACGGCCGACCTGATCTCGGTCCTGGGACAGGGCACAGAAGTCGAACTGAAGGTGCCGAAGGCCCTGCACGGGCCGAACAATGTACGGGGGAAGGCGGAGAAGCGGTGACGGAGAACAGGGAAAGCCACGAGACGCGGACCTCCGGAGGGAGGCCGCAGCAGTATCCGGCCAACTCCGCAGGCCCAACCGGTCCGGCCAACCCGACCAACCCAACCGGTCCGGCCAACCCGACCAACCCAACCGGTCTGGCCAACCCGACCGGCCCGATCAAGGTGATGGTGGTCGACGACCACCCCATGTGGCGCGACGCTGTCGCCCGCGACCTGACCGAGTCCGGCTTCGACGTGGTCGCCACGGCGGGTGACGGCGAGCAGGCGGTGCGCCGCGCCCAGGCCGCCGGGCCCGACGTCCTCGTCCTGGATCTGAACCTGCCGGTGAAGCCCGGGGTGCGGGTGTGCAAGGAACTGGTGGGCGCGAACCCGGCGTTGCGCGTGCTCGTTCTGTCGGCGAGCGGCGAGCACGCGGACGTGCTGGAGGCGGTGAAGTCGGGAGCGACCGGTTATCTGCTGAAGTCGGCCTCCACCGGGGAGCTGATCGACGCGGTGCGCCGCACGGCCGTCGGCGACCCCGTGTTCACGCCCGGTCTCGCGGGTCTGGTCCTCGGCGAGTACCGCCGACTCGCCTCCGTGCCCGTCCCCGCCGCGGGTGCCGGCGCGCCCAAGGCGCCGCAGCTCACAGAGCGCGAGAGCGAGGTACTCCGCCTGGTTGCCAAGGGTCTGAGCTACAAACAGATCGCCGAGCGCCTGGTCATCTCCCACCGCACGGTCCAGAACCACGTCCAGAACACGCTCGGCAAGCTCCAGCTGCACAACCGCGTGGAGCTGGTCCGCTATGCCATAGAACGGGGCCTCGACGGGGCATAGACGGGGCATAAATGATCCGGTCCACACGATCGAGTGATCCGAGTGATCCCGATTTAATCAACTCGCCCACAATCCGCCGGAATTGACCTTCCGCCCATATTGAAGTGACCTGGATCACTATTAGCGTGGCTGACGTCAGGTGGTGCGCGTCCGTGACGCGCGTCAGACACACGTATGGCGAAGGGACATTTCCATGCGGGTCGGAGTACTGACCGGAGGCGGCGACTGCCCCGGACTCAACGCCGTCATCCGGGGCATCGTCCGCAAGGGCGTGCAGGAGTACGGCTACGACTTCGTCGGCTTCCGGGACGGCTGGCGGGGTCCACTCGAGAACGACACCGTCCAGCTCGACATCCCCGCCGTGCGCGGCATCCTGCCGCGCGGCGGCACCATTCTCGGCTCCTCGCGTACGAATCCTCTCAAGCAGGAGGACGGCATCCGCAGGATCAAGGAGAACCTCGCCAAGCAGGAGGTCGAGGCACTCATCGCCATCGGCGGCGAGGACACGCTGGGCGTCGCCGCGCGCCTCTCGGACGAGTACGGCATGCCGTGCGTCGGTGTGCCGAAGACGATCGACAACGATCTGTCGGCCACGGACTACACCTTCGGCTTCGACACGGCGGTCGGCATCGCGACAGAGGCGATCGACCGCCTCCACACCACGGCCGAGTCGCACATGCGGGTGCTGGTGGTGGAGGTGATGGGCCGTCACGCCGGCTGGATCGCCCTGCACTCGGGCCTGGCCGGCGGCGCGAACGCCATCCTCATCCCCGAGCAGCGCTTCGACGTCGAGCAGGTCTGCGCCTGGGTCACCTCGCGCTTCCGGGCGTCGTACGCGCCCATCGTGGTCGTGGCCGAGGGGGCCATGCCCAAGGACGGCGACATGGTCCTGAAGGACGGGACGCTGGACTCCTTCGGCCATGTCCGTCTCTCCGGTGTCGGCGAGTGGCTGGCCAAGGAGATCGAGAAGCGCACGGGCAAGGAGGCCCGCACGACCGTCCTCGGGCACGTCCAGCGGGGCGGCACACCCAGCGCCTTCGACCGCTGGCTCGCCACCCGCTTCGGTCTGCACGCCATCGAGGCCGTCCGTGACGGCGACTTCGGCAAGATGGTCGCCCTCCGCGGCACCGACATCGTCCGCGTTCCCCTCGCCGAGGCCACGGCAAAACTGAAGACGGTGGACCCGAAGCTGTACGAGGAGGTCGGCGTCTTCTTCGGCTGACCCCGGACACGTTCTGCTGACTCGGACGCGTTCGGCTGACCCGGCCCCGGGCTCACCCCGCCTTGTTCCGCCCTTGCCTCCCTTGCCGTCCCTGTCCTCCCCTGCGTGAGCGAAGCCGAGCAGAGGGAGGGCAGGGGCGGCAAACCCCCGGTGCCTTACCGCGCCGCCCGCCGCCCCTCCGACACCGCACTCGCCCCGCACAGCCGGCCCATCAACTCCCGTACGACCTCCGCACCGCGCAGGATCAGCACCGACTCCGGTCGAACGGGGAGCTGAACGGGGAGCTGAACGGGGAGTTGGGCGGGGATCCGTCTCAATTGATGGGCCAGGGAATAGACACCGGACACGACCCCGTAATGTTGAGGCCGTGACCGTGAACGCTGATACCCGACCTGTCGCTGCCCAAGCGACCTGGCGAGACCTGCCCGTGGCGCAGCAGCCTGAGTACCCGGACGCTGAGGCTCTGCGTCATGTGATCGCGGAGCTGGAGAGCTATCCACCGCTCGTCTTCGCGGGCGAGTGCGATCAGCTGCGCGCCCGGATGGCGGCCGTCGCCAAGGGCGAGGCGTTCCTGCTCCAGGGCGGCGACTGCGCGGAGAGCTTCGCCGCCGTTGGCGCCGAGCAGATCCGGGGCAAGTTGAAGACCCTGCTCCAGATGGGCGCCGTGCTGACGTACGCCGCGTCCGTGCCCGTGGTGAAGGTCGGCCGGATCGCCGGCCAGTACTCCAAGCCGCGCTCCAAGCCGACCGAGACCCGCGACGGCGTGACGCTCCCGACCTACCGGGGCGACTCCGTCAACGGCTTCGACTTCACCGAAGCGGCCCGGATCCCCGACCCCGAGCGCCTGAAGCGGATGTACCACGCGTCCGCCTCCACGCTCAACCTGGTGCGCGCCTTCACCACCGGCGGCTACGCCGACCTGCGCCAGGTGCACGCCTGGAACCAGGACTTCGTGAAGTCGTCCCCGTCCGGCCAGCGCTACGAGCAGCTCGCCCGCGAGATCGACAACGCGCTGAACTTCATGCACGCCTGCGGGACCGACCCGGAGGAGTTCAAGACCGTCGAGTTCTACTCCTCGCACGAGGCGCTGCTCCTCGACTACGAGGCGGCGCTGACCCGCGTGGACTCGCGCACCGGGCAGCTGTACGACGTGTCGGGGCACATGGTGTGGATCGGTGAGCGCACCCGGCAGCTGGACCACGCGCACATCGAGTTCGCCTCGCAGATCCGCAACCCGGTCGGCATCAAGCTCGGCCCGGCCACGACGGCCGAGGAGGCGCTGCGGTACATCGAGCGCCTGGACCCGGAGCGCGAGCCGGGCCGGCTGACGTTCATCGTGCGGATGGGCGCGGACAAGGTCCGTGACAAGCTCCCCGAGCTGGTCGAGAAGGTCACCGCGTCGGGCGCCACCGTGGTCTGGGTGACCGATCCGATGCACGGCAACACCTTCGAGGCGGCCTCCGGCCACAAGACCCGCCGCTTCGACGACGTGCTCGACGAGGTCAAGGGCTTCTTCGAGGTCCACAAGGCGCTGGGCACCCACCCGGGCGGCATCCACGTGGAGCTCACCGGTGACGATGTCACCGAGTGCGTGGGCGGCGGCGACGAGATCTTCGTCGACGATCTGCACCAGCGCTACGAGACGGCCTGCGACCCCCGTCTGAACCGCAGCCAGTCGCTTGACCTGGCGTTCCTCGTCGCTGAGATGTACAGGGACCAGTAACGAGATCGCCTGTTGGCGCCCGTTTCGGGAGCCTGCGGAAGCATGCGGTGGGGCGCGGATCACATACGATCCGCGCCCCTTCGTGCTTTCGTGCCCTGCGGAGGCCAGGTAAGGTTAGGTTAGCCTCACCGATAGTCGGGTCCCACGGGTTCTCAGGGCATCGGTACGGCATGACCTGTGGATCCCGGCGGGAGGTGGACCGCGTGTACGTCTGCAGTTGCTTCGGGATCACCGAACAGCAGGTGAGGAAGCACGCGGAGGACGGTGCCCACACCCCCCGCCAGATAGCGTCGGCCTGCAAGGCGGGCACCGACTGCGGCTCGTGCGTACGCCGGATACAGGGACTCCTGGGCAGGGGCGCCTGCCCGCGTGGCGAGATGGCCGGTCAGGGCGGACCGGTGCTCTCCGAGAGGGTCGAGAGCACGGAGCCGACCGTACTGGAAGAGGCCGCTTAGGCCGAGGCTTCCGGGTTCCGAGGTTTCTGGACTCCGAGGCTTCTGGGCTCCGAGGCTTCTCGGCCCCGATGATGTATCAGCTCTCCGGCTGTTCGATCAGCTGGGCGATGTAGAGGGCCTCGCCGAGCTTCTTCACCAACTCCAGCTGGGTGTCGAGATAGTCGATGTGGTGCTCCTCGTCAGCGAGGATCGACTCGAAGATGTTCGCAGAGGTGACGTCCCCCTTGTCGCGCATCACTTCGATGCCGCGCTTGAGGCGGTCGATCGCCTCGACTTCGATCTGCCGGTCCGCCTCGAACATCTCCTTGACGGTCTGCCCGACGCGCACATGGAACAGCCGCTGGTAGTTCGGCAGGCCCTCCAGGAAGAGGATCCGGTCGGTGAGCACCTCCGCGTGCTTCATCTCGTCGAACGACTCGGCCCGGGTGTACTTCGCGAGTTTGGTCCAGCCGAAGTTCTCCTGCATCTTCGCGTGCAGGAAGTACTGGTTGATCGCGGTCAGCTCGGCGGTCAGCTGCTCGTTGAGGAATTCGATGACCTCGGGATCGCCCTGCATCGCAGAAGTTCCTTCCCTACGGGGGACTGGCGGCTTGCGCCGCATGATTCCACCGCCGTTGATGATCGTCCAGTAAGTGCATGCTTAGTAAGTAAGGACATGCTTAGTTAGTTTTGTCCGAATGGGTGGTGGGTGGGTCATCTCCCTCGTTCGGGGTCTGTCAGGATGGAGTCATGGGTCAGCCGGTGGAGCGCGCATCTGGAGGTCGCGCATCTGGAAGTCGTGCGCCTGGAAGTCGTGCGCCTGGAAGTCGTGCGTCTGGAGAGCGCGTAGCGGAAGGTGCGGAGCGGCTTCCGCCAGGACAGCGGCTTCAGCGCGGTTGGCCGGTCACGCACTACGGCCCCGTCCCCAAGTTCCGCCCCGAACGCTGGGATTTCCGGGTCTTCGGCGCCACCGCCGACGGTGAGAAGCACTGCTGGAGCCACGAGGAGTTCACAGCTCTGCCGTACGCCACGGTCGTGGCCGATCTGCACTGCGTGACCAAGTTCAGCATGCTGGGCGCCGAATGGGGCGGCATTCCGGCCCGTACGATCCTGGAGATCGCGCCGCCCGCGCCCGGCGTCACCCACGTCATGGTGTGGGCCGAGTACGGCTACAGCTCGAACCTCCGGCTCGCGGACTTCGCCTCCGAGCGCACCCTCTTCGCCACCCACAAGGACGGCGAGCTGCTCACCGCGGAGCACGGCTTCCCGCTGCGGCTCGTCGTGCCGCACCTGTACGCCTGGAAGGGCCCCAAATGGGTCCGCAGCGTGGAGTACATGACCGCCGACCGGCGCGGCTTCTGGGAAGAGCGCGGGTACCACAACATCGGCGACCCCTGGCGGGAGCAGCGCTACTCATACCAGGAGGAGTCCGAGGACAGCCCCGGGTCGTGACGGCCGAATCCGGTCATCGTCATCGTCATCGACGAGCAGATGACTGGTGGTGCTGGTGCACCACCGCGTGCCCCTTGCCGCGGCCGATCATCCACTTGTTGACCGGGGTCGTGAGCACGAAAGCGGCGGCGAGTGCGATCGCCAGCACCCACCAGAACAGCGGGTCGAGGAGACCGGCGTCCATGGCGCCCGGCCAGAGCGCGATCACCCCGTTGTCGACCAGCTCCATCACGGCGATGGAGAGGGTGTCGGCGGCCAGCGCGACCCGGATCGCGGCCTTCAGGCCGACGCCTGCCGTGAGGACACCGCGCAGGGTGAGTGCGTAACCGAAGAAGAAAGCGAGCACGATCGCCAGCATCAGCGTCTGCACGTCGCCCCAGCCGAGCGCGGTGCCGATCACCATGCCGAGGACCTCGCCGATGGCGCATCCGGTGAGGCAGTGCAGGGTGGCCCGGACTGCCATGAGCCAGCTCGTGGGTGCGTGTGCTCCGTGGTGTGTGTGCGTTTCGTGCTGCATGAGAGCCCCAGGAGAAGGGGTGACGGTTCGTACGGAGAGTCCTGTGACGGACACGAACATTATACCCCCTAGGGGTATTCCCTAACGGGGGTGGCTGTCCACTCTGCCTTCTCTGTCCTCACTGTCCTCCCTGTCTTCCCTGAGCTTCTTCAGCTGTTCCACGTCCCTCGCGTGCCCCGCCTTGCCGCCGGGTGTCTCGATGATCAGGGGAACGCCCTCGGTGGCGGGGTGGGTCATCAGTGCGCGAAACGGCTCCTCGCCGATGTGGCCGGCGCCGATGTTCTCGTGGCGGTCCTTGTGGGCGCCGACGACGTCCTTGGAGTCGTTGGCGTGGATCAGCTGGAGGCGGCCCTCACCGACGGTGTCCACCAGCAGGTCGAGGGTTTGGCGCATACCGGTGGGCCCGGTCAGGTCGTGGCCCGCGGCGAAGATGTGGCAGGTGTCCAGACAGACGCCGAGCCTGGGGTGGGAGTCGAGCGCCTCGAAGTACGGCGCGAAGTCCCAGGTGCGTGAGCAGAGGGAGGCGCCCTGGCCGGCGGTCGACTCCAGCAGGAGATACGGGTCGTCGTCGTGGGTCAGCTCGTCCAGCAGCGGCAGCATGTACTCGCGTACCTGCTCGAGCGCCACCGAACGCGCTCGCCCGCCGGTGGCGCTCCCGGTGTGCACGACCACCCCCAGGGCGCCGATCTCCCGGCCCCGGCGCAGTGAGTGGCGCAGTGACTCCACCGACTTCTTGACCGTCGCCTCGGTGTGCGAGCCGAAGTTGATCAGGTACGGGGCGTGCACGTACACGGGGATCGATTCGGCGGCGCAGGTCGTGCGGAACGCCTCGTCCTGCTTCGGACTGCCCGGCGGAGTCGCCCAGCCGCGCGGGTTGGCCACGAAGACCTGCACCGTCTCGGCCTTGAGGTCATGGGCGTAGGTGAGACCGACGGAGTGGAGCCCACCGGCCACGGGGACGTGGCTGCCGACGGGGTTGCGGAGATACTTGCTCGTCACCCCCTCAGAGTTTCACGCCGACTCCGGCAGCCCTGCCGGGGGAGCCACCGGGGGATCCGGGAGAGGAAGCCGTCAGCGGAGGGGACCCCGTCAGCGGAGGGGAGCTCGTCAACAGACGGGAGCCCGTCAGCGGATGACGATCGTGATCGTCGAGCCCTTGGGGGCCGTCTCGCCGGCCGCGACCGACTGCTTCCTGACCTTGTCACCGAAGAGCCCGAGCAGCCCCCGGGACTCCTCGACCACGAAGTCGGCGGCCTCGAGCTTCCGTCTGGCGTCGTCCACGCTGTCGCCCACGACGTCCGGGACCTCGACCATCTCGGGTCCCTTGGAGACCGTCAGTGTGACCGTGCCGCCCCAACCGGTCTGCTCGCCGGTGCCCGGCGACTGCTGGGCGACCTGTCCCCTCCCGAGCTCCGAATGGACGCGCTCCGGGGCGATCTTCACCTTCAGGCCGACACCCTCCAGCTCCGCCCTGGCGTCCTCGACCGACGCGCCCGTGACCTCTGGGACCTCCACCGGCGCACCCCTGCTGAGGGTCAGCGCGATGGCCGAGCCGGAGCGGCGCTCAGTGCCGGCGGCCGGATCGGTGCTGATCACATGGCCACGGGAGACTTCATAACTGAACGCCCGCGTGAGCAGACCCGGTGCGAGGCCCTCCGCCTTCAGCCGGGACTTCGCCTCGTTCAGCCGCAAGCCCTTCATATCGGGCACCTTCACGGTCTCGGGTCCCCTGGAGATCGTCAGCGTCACCGAGTCGTTGTCCCGGATCCGCGCGCCCGGCCCCGGATCGGTACGGATCACATGGCCACGCTCGACGGTGTCGCTGAACTCGCGCTCGATGCCCACTTCCAGCCCGGCGGCCTCGATCCGCTTCGTCGCCTGCGTCTGCGCCTGCGCCAGCACCGCCGGGACCTTCGTGAACTGGCCCGAGTTGATGTACCAGATCCCCGTACTCACGCCGAGCACGAGCAGCACGGCCACGACGATCGCGAGCGTCCTGCGCCGGGGCACCGCAGTGCGCCGCCGGGGCCCGACCGGCGGGCTCTCGAACCGGCTCGTCCGGTTCAGTACGTCGCTCTCGATGTGCTCATCGCTCTCAGCGTGCTCGTTGTGCTCGTCGTACTCATCGCTCTCAGCGTGCTCATGGCTTTCAGCGTGCTCGACGTGCTCGACGTGCTCGACGTGTTCGTCTTCGTTCACCGGCAACAGCCGCGGCACCGACAGCGAGCGCGGGATGACGCTCGTCCGGTCCCCGGAGATGTCGCGGTGCTCATGCTCCCCGGTGATCGCCTGTGGCGGCACGGCGTCCAGCTGCTCCGCGCTCAGCGCGGCCCGTGCCTGCCGGGCCCGCGCGAGCAGCGCCGCCGCGTCGTGCGGCCGCAGCTCGGGGTTGCGGGCGGTCGCCGAGGCCACCAACTCGTCCAGCCTGTAGGGCAGTCCGGGCACCGCGGCCGACGGTGGGGGCACACCGGCGTGCAGCGCCTGATACAGCACCTGGGCGGGAGAGTCCCCGGCGTGCGGCTTGGCGCCGGTGAGCATCTCGTAGAGGACGACCCCACACGCGTACACATCGACCCGGGTGTCGGCCGTGCCGTGCTCCAACTGTTCCGGAGCGAGGTAGGAGACGGTGCCGAGGACCTGGCCCGTGGTGTTCGTCACCGTGTCCACAGCCCGTACGAGACCGAAGTCGGCCACCTTGACCCGGCCGTCGTCCCCTATCAGGACGTTCTCCGGCTTCATGTCGCGGTGCACGAACCCGGCGCGGTGCGCGGCCCCGAGCGCGGCCAGCACCGGCTCCAGGATATCGAGCGAGACCCGCGGCCGCAGGGCCCCGCGCTCGCGCAGCACATCGCGCAGGGTGCACCCAGCGATGTACTCCATCGCCAGGTAGACGTACGAGCCGTCCGTCCCCTGGTCATAGACCCCCACCACGTTCGGATGCGAGAGGCGGGCCACCGACTTGGCCTCGCGGATGAAGCGCTCGACGAACGAGCCGTCGGCGGCCAGCGTGGGATGCATCACCTTCAGCGCGAGCACGCGGTCGAGGCGGGTGTCCACGGCCCGGTAGACCGTGGCCATCCCGCCGACCGCGATCCGTGCGTCGATGCGGTATCGGCCGTCGAGAACCTGGCCGACGAGCGGATCCTGAAGGGTCGTGTCCACGCAGGTGAGTGTACGAGCCGCCACTGTCAGCCCCGTCAGTTCGGTGACTGCGGGTACGGAATGCAGCACACCTGTGACTGTCGCGCGCCGACAGCAGGGCGCTCGGGACCAGAACACGGGGCACTCGGGACCAGAACGCGAGGTGCTCAAGATTCAGAACACAAGGTGCCCAAGATCAGAACGCGGGGCGTTCGGGATCGAGCCGTGCGCGTCCCTCCGCCGGGGACGACGCCTCCGCGAAATGGCGCCGCGGAATGCGCCCCGCGCGGTACGCGAGCCGTCCCGCCTCCACCGCGTGCCGCATCCCCTCGGCCATGAGCACCGGCTCCTGAGCGCGGGTCACGGCTGAGGCGAGCATCACACCCGCGCACCCCAGCTCCATGGCGAGCGCGGCGTCGGACGCCGTACCCGCCCCCGCGTCCAGAATCACCGGCACGCGCGCGTGCTCCACGATCAGCTGGAAGTTGTGCGGATTGCGGATGCCGAGCCCGGAGCCGATGGGCGAGCCCAGCGGCATGATCGCGGCACAGCCCACGTCCTGAAGCTTCCGCGCGAGCACCGGGTCGTCATTGGTGTACGGCAGCACAGTGAAGCCGTCGTCGACCAGGGTCTCGGCGGCGTCCAGCAGTTCGATCGGGTCGGGCAACAGGGTGCGTTCGTCGGCGATGACCTCCACCTTCACCAGGTCGGTGCCGAGTGCCTCGCGCGCGAGGCGGGCGGTCAGCACGGCCTCACCCGCGGTGAAACAGCCCGCTGTGTTGGGCAGCACGCGGATGCCGAGCTTGTTCAGTACGGACAGCACCGAGCCGTGCGCCTTCGGGTTCACCCGGCGCATCGCGACCGTCGTCAGCTCCGTACCGGACGCCATGAGCGCGTGCTCCAGGACGTCCAGGCTGGGCGCGCCGCCCGTACCCATGATCAGGCGGGACGAGAAGGTCGTACCACCGAGGACGAAGGGGTCGTCGGCCATGGGTCAGCCTCCTTGGACGGCAGTGAGAACTTCGATGCGGTCCCCCTCGGAGAGGGGAGTGGACGACCACTGCGCGCGCGGGACGACGGTTTCGTTGAGCGCGGCGGCGACGCCGGACGGGGCCGCGGTGAGGGCCTGCACGAGTGCGTCGAGAGCGGTGCCCGCGGCGAGTTGCCGCCGCTCTCCATTGACGAAGACGTTCACAGGTGCTGCGGAGACGTTCATACGGGCTGCTCCGTGAGCGCGGCGGTGCTGAAGCGGGTGCCGAAGCGCCTCGGGGTGAACTCGCGCGCCTCGTCGGGGAGTTCACCGGTGGTGAGCGCGTGCGCCATGACGTCACCGGTGACAGGTGTGAGGAGCACGCCGTTGCGGTAGTGGCCGGTCGCGAGGAGGAGGCCGTCGCACTCGGTCGGGCCGAGCAGAGGCGCGTTGTCGGGGGAGCCGGGGCGCAGGCCCGCGCGGGTCTCGGCGAGCGGCAGTTCGGTGATCCCAGGGACCAGTTCATGGGCGTCGCGGAGCAGTTCGTACACCCCGCCCGCGGTCACCGTGCTGTCCCAGCCGAGTTCCTCGCTGGTCGCGCCGATGACCAGTTCGCCGTTCTCACGCGGCACCAGGTAGACATGGCTGCCGCGGACCACGGCGCGCACGGTCCGGTGCAGGAAGGGCGCGTACCGCTCCGGCACGGTCAGCCGCACCACCTGCCCCTTCACGGGCCGTACGGGCGGCAGGACCTCCTCCGGGACGCCCGCCAGCTGTCCGCTCAGGCTGCCCGCGGCGAGGACGACCTGCCCGGCGGCGAGGCAGGCGCCGTCGGTGGTCCTCACCCCGGCGGCCCGCTCCCGGACGACTGACAGCCTCTCGGCCCACGCCCGGTGGAAGACCACCCCGGCGCGCTCGCAGGCGGCGACGAGGGCCCTGGCGAGCCGTCTCGGGTCGATCTGGTGATCGCCGTCGACGCGCAGCCCGCCACGCACGCCCGGGGCGAGCATCGGCTCGAAGCGGCGGCAGTCACGTCCGTTCAGCCACTGCGACTCCAGCCCCGACCGCCGCTGCAGGGCATGCAGTTCGCGCAGGTGGGCGCGGTCGTCGGCGTCGAGCGCGACCGCGAGCGTGCCGCACTGGCGGTAGCCGAGGTCCAGGCCCGTCACCTCCGTGAGCTCGGCCGCGAAGTCCGGGTAGCGGCGCGCGGACTCCAGGTTGAGGCCCAGCAGCGTCTGCTCCCCGTAGTGCAGTTCGGTCACCGCGGCGAGCATCCCGGCCGCCACCTGTGCGGCTCCGCCGCCGGGCCCGGGGTCCACGACGGTGGTGGCGAACCCGCGTTGCGCGGCCCGCCAGGCCGTGACGAGTCCGATGATGCCGCCTCCGACGACGAGGACGTCTGATGCGGCTGACGTACGTGTACGCGACATGGGCGTCCAGCCCCTCCCTTCGCCGGCATGACCCGGATCAGGTTCGTACGGTCGGAGGCCGCCAGCCTCCCTCTCAGCCCGGTGCGTCCGGGCTCCCGCGAGTGCCTTACGTCGGCCAGCCTAGCCCGCGTCGTCCGTCCCAGGAGGGGGAGTCACCGCTCATGGCCGGATCGCTCGGCGGTCTCGTCCTCGCCAGGTGTCTATGGTGATCAGGTGAGCGAGCAGAGGGAGGCACGGGGGACGGCTCGACGAGTCGTCGTCGTGGGCGCGGGCATGGCCGGGGTGCAGACCGTGGTCGCCCTGCGGGAGAAGGGCTTCACCGGCCCTGTCACGCTGATCGGCGCGGAGCCGCACCAGCCGTACGACCGGCCACCGCTGTCCAAGGCCGTCCTGCTCGGCACGGCCGAGAGCTCCGCCTTCGACGTCGACTTCGAGGCACTCGGCATCGAGCTGCGGCTCGGCCGTGAGGTGCTCGGCATCCGCCCAGGAGACCACGAACTCGACACGGCGACGGGCCCGGTCCCGTACGACGTCCTGGTCCTCGCCACCGGCGCGGAACCGATCCGGCTGCCGGGCGCCGAGGGCGTCCCCGGCGTGCACCTGCTGCGCACCCTGGACGACGCGGAGCGGCTGCGGCCCGTGCTGGCCCGGCAGCACGACATCGTGGTCGTCGGGGCGGGCTGGATCGGCGCCGAATTCACCACGGCCGCGCGGGAGGCGGGCTGCACGGTGACCGTCGTCGAAGCGGCCGACCGCCCGCTCGCGGGGACACTGCCCGCCGAGGTGGCCGCGCCGATGGCGACCTGGTCCGCGCGCAGCGGAGCCGACCCTGCGCACGCGACGCGCGCGTGAGCGCCTCAAGGAACGGGGCGTCACCCTGGACGAAAGTACGCGCGTCCGACGGTCAGCGGCACAGTGCATCGATCGGTTTCGGGGCAGCCCAAGCGACGGCCATGGCTGAGCATCCGCCCGCGAAGCGGGCGAGCTTTACCCCCATGTCGCGGCAGGGCCTGCCGACGACGACAACTGCGCAACTGTCGCACCGGACGTGTACGCGGTCGGCGACTGGCCTCCTTCCCTTCGTGCAGGTACGGGGAGGCCCGGTCCACACTGGGACAACGCGCTCCAGGGCCCCCGTACGGTCGCGGCCGACATCCTCGGCGAGGATGTCGGCGCGCCGTACGACCCGGTCCCGTACTTCTGGTCGGAGCAGTTCGGCCGCTTCGTCCAGTACGCGGGCCATCACGCGCCGGCCGACACCCTGGTGTGGCGCGGTGACCCGGCGGGCGCCGCCTGGACGGTGTGCTGGCTCCGCGAGGGCCGCTTGGTCGCTCTCCTCGCTGTGGGCCGCCCCAGGGACCTGGCCCAGGGACGCCGCCTCATCGCCTCAGGCACCCCGATGAACCCGGCACTGCTGTCGGACCCGTCACAACCCTTGAAGGCGGCAACGGAGTAGCTCCGCTCGGGCGGTGCGGTGCCGCAGACCGGGACGGCAACCCCGACAGCGGAGCCCGGCGGTGCCGAACGGCTGTATCCCCGTACTCGACATCCCCGTACTCGACATCCCCGTACGCGGCATTCCCGTACTCGACCGTCTGTTGCCCTGATGGCTCGGCGCGGCATGGCTCGGCGCAACCGGAAATCCGCCCCGTCGCCGCCGTCCGGCAGCTCCCCAAAGGTCCCTGGGCCGTGGCCCGGGGGACCCACCGGCTGTCACCCTGGCCGGGGGCATGGCACGCTGGTGCCGTGACTGAGATTGACGCAAAGATCGATGCGCTCGTCCCCGCGTGGCTGACCCTCCCCGACATCGCCGAAAAGTTCGGCGTCGAGGTGACCCGCGTACGGCAACTGGTCAAGGAAGGCCAGCTCATCGCCGTGCGCCGGGGCGAAAACCGCGCGTTGCACGTTCCCGCTGCCTTCATCGACGGGGACAAGGTCGTCAAGGGCCTGGTGGGCACCCTGACGCTCCTGGAGGACGACGGCTTCACGGTGGAAGAGATGCTGGAGTGGCTCTTCACTCCCGACCCGAGCCTCCCCGGCACCCCGGCCCAGGCCCTGAGCGAGAACCGCGGCACGGAGGTCAAACGCCGCGCCCAGGCACTCGCCGTCTGAACCGTCCGAAACCGGGATACACCACCAGGCGACCGGCATACGCCATATACACCGCATACGCTGCTTGCCGTACGGGCCGTGCCCCGGGCTCCGGTCCAGGGCACGGCCCGTACGGCACCGACAACGGGGGAGCCCCACCATGACCGACACCGCCCGCCGGCAGCTCGCCGACGCCCGCGTCTACCTCTGCACGGACGCCCGCAAGCGACAGGGCGATCTCCCGGAGTTCCTGGACGCGGTCCTGGCCGGCGGCGTCGACGTCGTGCAGCTGCGGGACAAGGGCATGGAGGCCGCCGAGGAGCTGGAGCACCTGCGGGTCTTCGCCGACGCCTGCCGACGTCACGGCAGACTCCTCGCCGTGAACGACCGCGCGGATGTCGCCCATGCCGCCCGCTCCGCCATCCTGCACCTGGGTCAGGGCGACCTCCCGGTCCCCGCTGCCCGCGCCATCCTCGGGGACGATGTCCTGATCGGCCGCTCCACGCACACCGAGGCGGAGGCCGCCGCGGCAGCCCTCCAGGAGGGAGCCGACTACTTCTGCACCGGGCCCTGCTGGCCCACTCCCACCAAGCCCGGCCGCCCGGCCCCCGGCCTCGACCTGGTCCGGTACACGGCGGCTCTCGGCACCGACCGGCCCTGGTTCGCCATCGGCGGCATCGAGCTCGGCAACCTCGACGAGGTCGTCGACGCGGGCGCACGCCGGGTCGTCGTCGTCCGCGCGATCACCGAGGCCGACGACCCGGGAGCGGTGGCGGCGGAGTTCGCGAAGCGGCTGCGCGCGCTGTAGCCGACGCCGGGCCGCCACCCGGGGAGTCCGGGCCGATCGGGGGACCCGGGGGAGTCCGGGCCGACCGGGGAGCCCAGGGACTCCAGGCCGATCGGGGAGCCCGGGGAATCCGGGGAATCCGGGGAGCCGAGCCGTCCAAGGAGCGGACAGCCGTCCAAGGAGCGGACAGAAGAACGAAGTAGATCGGCAAAACGGGCAAAAGGCCTTGCTCTGGTTGGGGGACCGGCCCGGTCTGGCTAACCTGCCGGTATGGCCCTAGGAACCGCCTCCATCAGGACTGATCACGCGGCTACCGTGCGTGACATGCTCGCCGCCGGGAAGACGACGTATTCGTTCGAGTTCTGGGCCCCCAAGACAGAGAAGGGCGAGCGGAACCTGTGGAACGCCCTCCGCAGGGTCGAGGCGGCGGCCCCCAGCTTCGTCTCCGTGACCTACGGTGCGGGCGGCTCCACCCGCGCCGGCACGGTGAAGGCGACCGAGCAGATCGCCTCCGACACCACGCTCACCCCGGTCGCCCACCTCACCGCGGTCAACCACTCCATCGCCGAACTGCGCAACATCATCGGCCAGTACGCGGACGCCGGGATCCGCAACATGCTCGCGGTCCGCGGCGACCCACCGGGCGACCCCATGGGCGAGTGGGTGCCGCACCCGCGCGGACTGACGTACGCGGCCGAACTCGTCCGGCTCATCAAGGAGTCGGGCGACTTCTGCGTGGGCGTCGCGGCCTTTCCCGAGAGGCACCCGCGTTCGGCGGACTGGGACACCGACATCGCCCACTTCGTCGACAAGTGCCGGGCCGGCGCCGACTACGCGATCACGCAGATGTTCTTCCATCCCGACTCGTACCTGCGGCTGCGTGACCGCGTCGCGGCGGCCGGCTGTACGACTCCGGTGATCCCGGAAGTCATGCCGGTCACGAGTGTGAAAATGCTGGAACGGCTACCCAAGCTCAGCAACGCTTCGTTTCCGGCAGCCCTGAAAGAGCGGATCCTCACAGCCAAAGACGATTCAGCCGCTGTACGCTCCATGGGAATTGAGTTCGCGACGGAGTTCTGTGCGAGGCTGCTGGACGAGGGAGTCCCCGGACTGCACTTCATCACGCTCAACAACTCGACCGCGACGCTGGAAATCTACGAGAATCTTGGTCTGCACCAGCCGTCGCAGACCTGATACCCAGGCCGCGTACGACTAAGGGCACAGCGGCCACGGCCGCAGGGAGAGGGGCGTACATGGGCTGGACGGTCCTCTACATCGCGTTCGGTATCGTCGCGCTGTGGCTGCTCGGCGAGGTGCTGCTGCAGTACAAGGCGCGGCTGCGCTGGCGGCTGCTCGCGTTCGTCGGCTTCCTCGGTGTCGTCGTCGGCGTTCTGATCCCCTCCGTCGTGGTCATCGGCCTCGGTGCCGCCGCCTTCGCGGTCGGGCAGACCTACGTCACTCTTTCCTTCCGTCGTGGTTTCGCGGCCGGGTGGGCCGTCAGAAACCCCTCGCGCGACGGCGGCGGCAGCAAACGCCGCGGCGAAGCGGAGCGTCAGGAGCCGACGCTGGAGGTCTCCGACCTCCAGGCGACCGATGCCGGAACGTACCGCCAGGGCGACGAGTTCGACCGCGACGACGACGTCTTCGCCCGCCCCGGGCAGCCCGCCGAGTCCGCGGCCGAGACCACGGCCGGGTACGCGCCGCAGCCCCTGCCCGACGGGACCGGCACCTACGGCGTCTACGGCGACTCCCCCCACGCCGCCACCGACCCGTCCTACGCGACGGCCGCTCAGTCCCAGGACCAACCCTTCGGGTACGACGGCTATCCCGGCTATGACCAGCAGCAGTACGGCTACGACCCGGGGCAGCAGCAGTACGCCGCCTACTCCGACCCGTACACCGGCAACCAGCCCTACGGCGGCGTCGGTTACGACACCGGCTACGGCGGCCAGCAGACGTACGGTCAGCAGGGCTACGGCCAGGACCCGTACGCCACCGGCACCTACGGCGAGACACCGCCCGGCGGTGTCTGGGTCCCGCAGCAGCGCACAACCGACGATCCCCTCGACCCGTACGGTGGCGAACTCCCGTCGGAGCAGTCGTATCCGCACCAGGGGAACGGTCAGGGGAGCGGGCCCGGGAACGGTTACGACGAGCAGCAGTACCGGTTCTGAGGGCCCACCCCTTCCTGGGGACTTCCCCCCTACCGTTCCTGAGGACTTTCCGCCCGGCGTCACGGGTTTCCCCGTCACGGGTTTCCCCGTCACGGGTGTCACTGAGAACCCCGGAAGCCAGGTCCCTCCACGATCAGGCCCGCGACGAGGGCGCCCGACATGCCCGCGTGCGGCAGACCACCGCCTGGGTGCGCCCAGCCGCCGACCAGGTACAGCCCGGGAAAGCGGGTGGTGTTGGCCGGGTGGAGGAAACGGCCGCCGGCAGCGGCGAGCGCGGGCGGGGGCACGGCGCCGTCCGCGGTGCCCGTCTGCTGTGCGCTGTGGCCAGGTGTGCGCACCTCGCGCCACAGGAGCCGCTCCCGCAGCCGCTCCACGGCGACCTCGGCGGCGCCGAGGAGAAGGCCCGCGAACCGCTCGGCCATATCACTCGCCTCACTTGCCTCACTCGCCGCCCAGTCGGCCCCGGCCGGTGCCACCGCAGACAGGACCACGGACTCGTGCTCGTCGTCCGGGCGCAGGGCCGGGTCGTCCGGGCGCAGCACGGTCACCGTGGGCCGCACCGGACCGTCGGCGCCGGTGAGACGACTCACCTGGTCCAACTCGGCGGTCCGCTCGGGCGTGTGCACGACCGTGCGGTGTACTGCCCCGGTCTCGCGCCGCCCGCGCAGGGCGAGCAGCACGGTGAACCGTCCGGGACGTGACGCCTCACGGTCGGGGCGCACCTCGCCGTCGCCCTGCGGCGAACGCTCCGTAAGTCCGGCCAGCCGCACCGGATCAACGCCCGCCACCACATGGTCCGCCTCGGCCACCGTCCCTCCCCCAGAGCCGAAAGCCTGGGAGGTGCCCCCAGCGAGCTCCAGCCCGGCAGCCCTCCCGTCCTTCTCGACGATGCCGGTGACCTCGGCCCCGAAGACGAACTCCACCCGGCGGGCCAGACACCGCTCGTACACCGCCCGCGCCAACTCCCGTATCCCGCCCCGCACATACCAGGTGCCGAAGGCATGCTCCAGGTACGGCAGCACGGCCGCGCTCGCCGGGGTGGTGCGGGGATCCAGGCCGTACGCGAGGGCATGGCCGTCCAGGAGAGCCGTGAGCCGGGGGTCACGCAGCTCCCAGGCGGAGATCTCGTCGAGGGTGCTCGCCCGCCGTGTGCGCAGCAGCCGCTTGTGGGGCACCGCGGGGTAGGGTTCGCGCTCGCCGAGCACCTGCCAGTCCGGCCGGAGCGGCTCCTCCAGGAGCGGTCGGCGCGTCCGGTCCCAGGCCTCGCGCGCCCGCACCAGGAAGTCACCCCAGCGGTCACCCGCGCCTTGGCCGAGCGCCGTGTTCAGCGCGGTGACCACGCCCGCGCGCGAGGCGCCCGGCAGCGAGACGTCCGTACCGTCCGGAAAGACATGCCGCGACGCGGGGTCCACCTGGACGAGCTCGACGCACTCCTCCAGCGGCTGCTTGCCGGTCTTGAGGAACAGGTCGCGGTAGACGGCGGGCAACGGCAACAGCCCGGGACCGGTGTCGAACGCGAAGCCGTCCCGCTCGAAGCGGCCCACCGCCCCGCCGTACGTCCCCGCACGCTCGTACACCACCACCCGGTGGCCCGCGACGGCCAGCCGGGCGGCGGCCGCCATCGCGCCCATCCCGGCGCCGATCACCGCAATCTGTGCCATGCCGGCGACTGTATAGGGGCAGCGGGGGCGAGACCTCTCCAGGGCGACCGGTGACGCACGGACGTGATCGCAACCGGTCGGCACAGCGCGTTCTGGGGATGAGCGCGCAGGACTGAGTATCCGTACCTAGCCGAGGAGATGAGTACGCGCGCGGATGGAACCGGACCTGTGCGAAGGGGAGAGTGGAGGCACGGAAAGGGGCGCGACTCCGGCACCGCTGACACGGGGCTGCGGAACGGCGCGCGCTCTTGGCTGCTCCTTCCGTCGACGAGTTCGACGAGTTCGACGAGTCGGCGGGAGCGAGGCACGGGGGACCCCGGGAAAACCGTACGGGGTTGGCGGGGGACGCACGGGGGACGCACGGGGAAAACGCGGGGGAGTACGGGGGAAAACGCGGGGGAGCACGGGGGAGCACGGCAAAGCGCCGGTACGGGTGGCCCGCGGGGGACGCGGCCACAACGGACCGGCGCTTTCGCCTGTTCTCACAGCACCCGGTGCCCCGCGGTCACGGACTCAGCTCCGGGGGCAGTCGGCCGACTGCCCCCGCGGCGTAGGAGTACCGGACGCGAGCTGACCGGCGAGTGCCCTCGGGCGCACGGTCGGGTACGGCACGGAGGCAATAGGGTAGAGGGATCCGCACTCTCCGCTCGTGGCCGCGCACGCGGGGAGGCAAGCCCATCGCTCCGCCGTACAGCAGGCGGTGCCGCGCCGAGGAGTCAACTGCCGTGTCGGACCCTATGCGCCCACCCGTCTCCCCCCACCGCCCCCACACGACGTCGCTCCGCTCCGACCCCTCTCGACCCCGCGCTTCTCTCCGTACTGCCGTGGTCTGGGACGTACTGAAGGACGCCCTTGACCGCCGGGTCAAGGCCGCCGGGCGTGATGCGCACGTCGGCCTCGACGTGCTGGACGCCGGAGGCGGCAGCGGCAAGTTCGCGGTGCCCGCCGCCCGCCTCGGTCACCGTGTCACCGTCGTCGACCCCAGTCCGAACGCGCTGTTCGCGCTGGAGCGCCACGCCGCCGAGGCCGGCGTGGCCGACCGCGTACGGGGCGTGCAGGGCGACGCCCACGGTCTGTTCGACGTCGTCGAGCGCGGCAGTTACGACGCTGTGCTGTGCCATGGCGTTCTGGAGTACGTGGATGACCCCGCCGAGGGCGTCGGCAACGCGGTCGCCGCGCTGCGCCCCGACGGTGTCCTCAGCCTGCTCGCCGCCGGCCTGGGCGGAGCGGTGCTCGCGCGTGCCCTCGCCGGGCACTTCAAAGAGGCCAGGCAGGCGCTCGACGACCCGAACGGTCGCTGGGGCGAGGGCGATCCCGTTCCGCGCCGCTTCACCGCCGAGAAGCTCACCACGCTCGTCGAAGACGCGGGCCTCAGAGTGGCCGCGGTACATGGCGTACGGGTCTTCGCCGACTTGGTTCCCGGTGTGCTCGTGGACACGGAGCCGGGTGCCCTGGATGCGCTGCTGAAGCTGGAGGCCGCGGCGGCCGAGTTGCCCGCGTTCCATTCCGTGGCCACGCAGCTTCACGTGCTCGGTGAGACGCCGGGTGCCGCTGAGGCCTGAGACGCCTGCGGGAGAGAGCCACAGAGCTGCAGGGCGAACGAGCCGATGAAGAGGGGGAGCGTTCCTGATCAGCGAAGAGGGGGGCGTTCCTGATCAGCAGTTCGGCGGAGGATGGAGTACGCCACAGGCCACCCGATCGGGCGCTCAGAGCCGTATGATCGAGGGAGGCCGTCCGGCATGACGGACCGTTCGCAGGGGCATGTACGCCTCAGCGAGGCGGGGCGCCATGCCGGATTCCGGTTGGCGAATTGGCGTAGAGAGGCGGGTTTCACGGGGGGCGATTCCCTGCCTATCCTGAAGAGGACCCCGGGTCGCCCCGGCGATCGCACGATGAGGAGGACTCCGTGCCGCTCTCGGAGCACGAGCAGCGCATGCTCGAGCAGATGGAGCGAGCGCTGTACGCCGAAGATCCCAAGTTCGCGACAGCGCTCGAGGGAAGCGGGCTGCGTACGTACACCCGGCGACGGGTCTACCAGGCGGTCGCGGGCTTCCTGGTAGGTATCGCGCTCCTCATGGCCGGAATGGTCGCACAGCAGATCTGGGTCAGCGTGGTGGGTTTCCTCGTCATGTTGAGCTGCGCAGTGCTTGCCGTCACCGGTTGGCGCAAGGCTCCCAAGCCCGGTGAGCAGCCGTCCGGCGCTGCTGGCGCCCCTCGGCAGCCACGACAGCGCCGCTCCCTGACGGACCGCATCGAACAGCGCTGGCAGCGTCGTCGCGACGAAGAGGGGCATTAGGTTCCGCCCCGCCGGTCTGCCCACCACCACAGACATGCCAGAGGCCCACAGACAGGCCAGAGGCACAGCGCGCCGCCCACCGAGGGCTACCTCGGTGGGCGGCGCGCTGTGCCGTGCTGTGAGTGCCGTGCTGTGAGAGGACTCAGCCGTTGTGGCTCGACGAGCGGCGCTGCGTCGTGCGTCGCAGCGCCGGCCGACGGGCCGAGAGGTCGGCTTTGAGAGTCGTCCAGCGGGCCGAGGCCGCCCAGACCACGCGGATGGTTGACCGCGGAGCCAGGAGAGCGCGCAGCCGGGTGGAGCGGCTGACGTGGGCACGCAGGGCGCCCTCGATCCGGTGGACGTCGTCCGCGAGACCCCTCGTCGGGCGGGGATGCGGAGCGTACAGCACCTGCTCCACCGCCGCCGCCAGCCGGTGTGCCGCGGCTGTCGCCTGCTCATCGAGGTGCCCGAGCCGCACGATCCGCGCGGCGGCCTTGCGGGGCGTCTGGGACTCGTCCGGCGCGATCCCGTAGTCCCACGCCGTGTCGGTCACCTCCTGCCACACCGCCAGCGTATGGGCCGCCACGCCTTCCGCCGTACGGGCGTGCGCACCGAGCCGCACGGACCGTGTCCGCATCCGCCACAGCATCGGCAGCAGCGGCACGGCCAGCACCGCAAGCCCCGCCAGGGCCACCACCGGGTACCGGAGCCACTGCTGCCACCGGTTGTCGTCATCGGCACCCGCCGCAGCCGAAGGAGACTCACCCGCGCACGCCTCCAGCTGCCGCTCCCGCCCCGCGCAGCTCTCGCTCGCCGACGGTTCGGCCGCCGGTGCCGTAGGCGCCTTTGTCGTGGGCCGGACCACCTCCGGGAGGCTGCTGTCGTCCGGCACCTCCGGCTCCGTGTACGACGGCGTGCTGCCACGGTTCGGGGTCGGCTCGAAGCGGGTCCAGCCCACGCCCTCGAAGTACAGTTCCGGCCATGCGTGCGCGTCCCGCAGCCCCACGGTCATCGAACCGTTCGTCTGCGGCGAACCCGGAGTGAAGCCCACCGCGACCCGCGCCGGTATGCCCAGCGAGCGTGCCATCGACGCCATCGCGAACGAGAAGTGGACGCAGAAGCCCTCCTTCTCCCGGAGGAACCGCGCTATCGCGTTCGCGCCGCTGCCCACCCGCACCTGGGTGTCGTACGTGAACCCGCCGCTCACCGCGAACCAGTCCTGGAGCTTGACCGCCTGCTCGTAGTTGTTCGCCGCGCCCGCGGTCACCGCATGCGCCGTCCGTTCCACCACCGACGGCAGTGAGTCGGGCAACTTGGTGAATTCGCGTCTCAGGGCCGGTGCGGGCTCCGGCGCTGAGGCCAGCTGGTCCGGGCTCGGCCGCACGATCAGACTCTTGACCGTGTACCGCAGGCCCCGGGTGTTCTGCCCGTGATCGCCGACGAGCGTGCGCCCCACCGGCTCGTACCGCCAGTCGCCGTCGATGTCCACGCCGATCGCCGGGTACGGCATCGGCAGCCAGTCCTGGCCATAGTCGTTCGCCGTCGAGATCCGGGTCTCGATCTCGGTCCGCTCGATGTCGGGGCCGAGACCGCTCGGCGTCGGGAAGGTGTCCGGTACATCCTGGATGCGGCGCTGGGACGGCTTCCACGCGGTGCCATCGAACTCGTCCAGGGAGACGATTCGCAGGTACAGGTCCTGGGTCTCCTCGGTGGTGGTGCGGTAGGACATGACCTCGTGGTCCTCGTCCACGTTCAGACTGTCCCGCAGCGACACCAGCGGGTTCACCGCCGAGATCGTGCCGCCGCCCCCGGAACCCGGACCGACTCCCCTGCCCGCGCCGTCCAGCAGCCCGCCGTCGAGCGCGGGCAGGCCGAGCGGTACCACCAGGGCGATGCCCAGTGCGACCGCGCCGATGCGCCGCCCGGTACGGACCGGGGCCACCGCGCCGGCCGCGGAGTCCGCCCCCGGACCTGGGGGCGCCCCGGCGAAGACACGGCCCCACTGCGAGAGCCGCTCACGGCCCTCGGCGAGAAGCAGCATCAGATAGCCGGCGGCCGCGGCCACGAACCACAGCCATGCGGCACCGTCGGACAGCCCTGCGGCGACCGAGTACAGCGCGAGCAGCGGCAGGCCGGCCGGGGCCGCGCTGCGGAACGTCACCGCGAGCGCGTCCACCACGAGCCCGATGACCAGGACACCACCGATCATCATCAGCCTGATGCCGTCGGTCAGCGGTGCCGGTATGGCGTACTTCCCGACGTCCTCCCCGCCCGTCCGCAGCAGTGTCCCGAAGTGCTGGAACGCCTCCGGCCCGGGGAACATCCCGACGATGGCCTGCTGCCGGGCGAAGACCAGCGTGAGCAGCAGCAGCGTCACCAGCGCCTGCGCCGCCACGGTCAGCGGCCGGGCCAGCGGGACCCGCCGGGCCAGCGCTCCCACGACGGTCTGCACTCCGAGCAGGAACGCCGCCTGCGGGATCCAGACCGCCTCCCCGACCAGCGGCAGCAGTGCGCAGGCCGCCAGCAGCGTGGCGGCCCAGGCACACAGCGCCAGCCTCGCCCGACCGCTCATGACTGTCCCTCCGTACCGATACCGCTTCCGGTGGTCATACCCGCGCGCTGCCGGTCCGCCTGGCGCCACAGGTCCGTCAGCGCGGCACCCCGTGGCACGCGCAGCGCGGTCCAGCCCGCCTCGTGGAGCATCCGCAGCGTCTCCTCGCTGCTGTGCGCCACGCCCGGGGTTGGGAAGGGGGCGGGGAAATCGGTCGGTTCACGCCCCCAGGAGCCACTGTCCAGCACGAAGGCGACCGCCCCTCCGCTGCGCCGGCGCATCTTGCCGACCACGGCCGCCTGCTCCTCGTCGAGGTCGCCGAAGAAGGCCACCAGCAGCCCTTCGTTCCCGCCGCGCAGCACGTCGTACGCGCGCGAGAGACCCGTACCGTCGGAGTGGTCGATCACCGCGAGTGTGTCCATCATCAGCCCCGCCGCGTCGGCCGACTCCTGCCTCGCGCCCGCGAACCCATCGGCTCCCTCGCCGGGCACCGCATTACCGGTGTCCGTCAACAGCCGCACCGAGAAACCCCGTTCGAGCATGTGCACCAGCACAGACGCTGTGCCGGAGACCGCCCACTCGAAGGCCGAGTCCGGACCGGCGCCCTCGAAGGCGAGGCGCCGGGTGTCGAGAAGCACCGTGCAGCGGGCCCGCTGTGGCTGCTCCTCACGGCGCACCATCAGCTCGCCGGAGCGGGCCGTCGCACGCCAGTGCACCCGGCGCAGGTCGTCGCCGTGCCGGTACTCGCGCGGGATCACGTCGTCCTCGCCGGCCAGCGCCAGCGAACGCTGCCGCCCGTCGCCGTACCCTTTCGCCTCACCGCTCAGCCGCACAGGCGGCAGCGGCTCCACGCGCGGGACGACCGTCAGGGTGTCGTACGCCGAGAAGGGGCGCGTCAGCTCGCACATTCCGAACGGGTCGGTCAGGCGCAGTTGCAGCGGGCCCAGCGAATAGCGGCCGCGCAGGTCGGAGCGGACGCGGTACGACACCTCGCGGCGGCCGTTGGCTTCCACTCGGTCCAGCACGAACCGGGGCCGCGGGCCGAGCACGTACGGCACCCGGTCCTGCAGCATCAGCAGCCCCGTGGGCAGCCGGGAGACGTTGTCCATCCGCAGATGGACACGGGCCTCGGAACCCGCGGGCACGCGCGCGGGGGAGAGGCGGCGGCTGCCCGCCACCCGGTACCGGCTGCGGTACAGCACGCTCACGCAGACCAGCGGCAGCACCGCCAGCAGCAGGCCGACCCGGAGCAGATCGCTCTGCCCGAGGACGTACGCGCAGAGGGCGGCGGCTACCCCGGCGGCCAGGAACGACCGCCCGCGCGTCGTGAGACCGGCGAGCGCCGCGCGCAGGCCGCCCTTGTCCTGCTCCGGAGTGGGCGCCGGCCCCGCAGTGGTCATCCAAGCCTCCACGGCGGCTGCTGGGGAGAGGCGGGAGCGCCGTGGACCACGCCGAACCCGCTCTGCGGCTGGGGCGCGGCCGGAACGGGCGTGCGCTGCAGGATTTCCTGGAGGACCTGCTCCGCCGTACGGCGGTTCAGCTGCGCCTGGGCGGTGGGCAGCAGGCGGTGGGCCAGAACGGCGACGGCCAGTGCCTGCACATCGTCCGGCAGCGCGTACTCCCGGCCGCTCAGCGCCGCGGAGGCCTTCGCCGCGCGCAGCAGGTGCAGCGTGGCCCGCGGTGAGGCGCCAAGTCTGAGGTCGGGGTGGGTGCGCGTGGCCGCCGCCAGGTCCACCGTGTAACGCCGGACTGTTTCCGCGACGTGCACGTCACGGACGGCCTCGATCAGCTTCACGATCTCGTGCGCGTGCGCCACCGGCCGCATGTCCTCCAGCGGGGACACGCCGCCGTGGACGTCGAGCATCCGCAGCTCGGCCTCCACGCTGGGATAGCCCATGGAGACCCGGGCCATGAAGCGGTCGCGCTGCGCCTCCGGCAGCGGGTACGTGCCCTCCATCTCGACGGGGTTCTGCGTCGCCACCACCATGAAGGGGCTCGGCAGCTCGTAGGTCTTGCCGTCGATCGTGACCTGGCGCTCCTCCATGGACTCCAGGAGCGCGGACTGCGTCTTCGGCGAGGCGCGGTTGATCTCGTCGCCGATCATGATCTGCGCGAAGATCGCACCCGGTTTGAACTCGAATTCCTTGCGCTGCTGGTCCCAGATGGACACACCCGTGATGTCCGACGGCAGCAGATCCGGCGTGAACTGGATGCGCCGCACCGAGCAGTCGATGGACCGTGCCAGTGCCTTGGCGAGCATGGTCTTGCCGACGCCGGGAACATCCTCGATCAGGAGATGTCCCTCGGCGAGCAGCACGGTCAGCGAAAGCCGTACGACCTCAGGCTTGCCCTCGATCACTCCCTCGACCGCACTGCGGACACGCTCCACAGTGCTGGTCAGATCAGTGAGGCTCGCTCGATCGTCATAGGTCGTCACCCGGCCCTCCTCGGCCCGTTCTTTCTCCGGGCCGGCGCTCTGCGATGCGGACCGGCCCACCCCGAACACGGACACCACGCGCGAAAAGTTCCGCGTGACGCCACCCCCGCATTCTTGCTGCCGTGAACGATTCACGTCACTCGCCTGTGGATAACTGGCCGCGATATGTCAGGGCTTACAGCCCTTTGGGTGCCGGGCTGTCAGGGAATCCACAGGGAACCGGGGCCGGGCGGGTGCCAAACCGGGTCGGTTCGACGCGGCTCAGGCCAGACTGTTTCGACGCGGCTCAGGCCGGGCGGGTTCGATGAGGTTCAGGGAGGTGACAGGGCCGGGCGGGTGCGATGAGGTTCAGGCCGGGTCGACCTCGCGCAGCAGACCCGTCTTCACGTCGAAGACGAACCCGCGGACGTCGTCGGTGTGCGGCAGGAAGGGCGAGGTGCGCACACGCTGCATCGACTGCCGTACGTCCTGTTCGACGTCCCGGAAGGCCTCCACCGCCCATGCCGGACGCTGGCCGACCTCCATCTCCAGTTCATGCCGGAAGTCCTCGGTCAGGGACTCCAGGCCGCAGCCGGTGTGGTGGATGAGGACCACGCTGCGGGTGCCGAGCGCCCGCTGGCTGATGGTCAGGGAGCGGATCACGTCATCGGTGACGACACCGCCGGCGTTGCGGATCGTGTGACAGTCGCCCAGCGCCAGGCCGAGTGCGTCGTGCAGGTCGAGCCGGGCGTCCATGCAGGCCACGACCGCGACATGGAGGACGGGGCGGGCATCCATCCCGGGGTCGGTGAAAGCGGCGGCGTACCGCTCGTTCGCCGCGACGAGTCGGTCGGTGAGGGTGCCGCTGCCGTATATGGCGCCTTCGGGTCCTGCGGGAACCGATGCGGAAGTCGTCATACCCATGACGGTACTGGTCGCGGCGGCTGCGGTATTTCTGTGAGGGAGGACAAAGAACGCCATCAGGGCTTGTTGTGAGGTAACCCACATGGGGGGCGGGCCTGTGGAAACTTGATGGCTTATGTCCCCTTTGTCGCTTCGGGTGGGAGCCTGGCGCGACGCGCAGGCCGGTTGATTGACCGCGAGACACCGTGCACTAAAGTTGCGCGAAGCGGGAGGCGAGGTTCTCCCTGCTGGACTGACATCCCAGGAGATCCGGCGAGTTCCGCCGTCTCCCCGCGTGCGCGGCGCGTACGTACGGCTCGGCCTCCTCCCGCTCCTGGTCGGCTGACGCTTCCGGCGCCGGCAGGCCTCCCCTTCGGAGCGGGTGGGGACCCGGCGGTGCGTACGGCCGCGCCGGACCTGAGAGGGCCCCCTTGACCCACAGCCGCCACGTTCCCGTCATGCTCCAGCGGTGCCTGGACATGCTGGCCCCGGCCCTCATGGAGCCCGGCGCCGTCGTGGTGGACTGCACCCTCGGCCTCGGCGGCCACAGCGAGGCCCTGCTCACCCGCTTCCCCGAGGCCCGGCTCGTCGCCCTGGACCGTGACAAGGAAGCGCTGCGTCTCTCCGGGGAACGGCTCGCGCCCTTCGGCGAGCGCGCCACCCTGGCGCACGCCGTCTACGACGAACTTCCCGATGTGCTCGACCGCCTGGGTATCGCGCGCGTCCAGGGTGTCCTGTTCGACCTCGGTGTCTCCTCCATGCAGCTCGACGAGGCCGACCGCGGGTTCGCGTACGCCCAGGACGCCCCGCTCGACATGCGTATGGACCAGTCGAGCGGCATCAGCGCGGCCGAGGTGCTCAACACCTACCCGGCCGGTGAGCTGGTGCGGATCCTGCGGGCGTACGGCGAGGAGAAGCAGGCCAGGCGGATCGTCGCCGCGATCGTGCGCGAGCGTGAGAAAGAGCCCTTCCGTGCCAGCGCGCGGCTTGTCGAGCTGATCCGTGACGCGCTCCCGCAGGCCGCCAAGCGCACCGGCGGCAACCCCGCCAAGCGCACCTTCCAGGCACTGCGCATCGAGGTCAACGGCGAGCTCACCGTCCTGGAAAGGGCGATCCCCGCTGCCGTGAAGGCACTCGCCGTCGGCGGCCGGATCGCTGTGCTGTCGTACCACTCGCTCGAAGACCGGCTGGTCAAGCAGGTGTTCGTGGCCGGCGCGACCTCCACCGCACCCCCTGGGCTCCCTGTTGTCCCCGAGCGCTACCAGCCGCGGCTCAAGCTGCTCACCCGCGGTGCCGAACTTCCCACCGAGGAAGAGGTCGCGGAGAACCGCCGAGCCGCTCCCGCGCGGCTGCGGGGGGCGGAGCGTATCCGCGAGGACAGTGAGTGAGGCGTACGAGGAGGAGGGGTGCGTGCGTAGGAAACGCGAACTGAAGGGGCGGGCCGCCCGGCTCACGCGGCTCATCCCCACGAGCGCGGGGCCGAGGCAGGCCGCCCGTACCCCCTTCGTCCTCCTCGTCGTGGTCCTCCTGGGCGGCGGCCTGATCGGCCTGCTCGTGATGAACTCCGCGCTCAGCGAAGGGTCGTTCCGGCTCGGCGACCTCAAGGAGGAGACCAAGAGCCTCACCGACGAGGAACAGGCGCTCCAGCGGGACGTGGACGCCTACTCGGCCCCCCACGCGCTCCAGCGCCGCGCCCGCGAGCTGGGCATGGTCCCCGGCGGTGACCCGGCCTTCCTGAACCCCGACGGCACCGTCCGGGGCGTTCCCAGCCAGGCCGCCCTGGAGTCCTCGGCGGTCCCCTTCGTCTTCGCCCCCGAAGTGGTCGCCCCGGAGCCGCTCCCGCCCACGAGCCCGACGCCCACTCCCTCACCCTCACCGCAGTCTCACCCTACCCCGCCACAGTCACCCACACCCGAGGTCGCCACGGCGCCGTACTTCGCGGCCGTACCCTCCCTCCCGTCCGCCCAGCCCACGCAGCCCCCGACGAATCCCGGCAGGTGACGGAAGTGTCCGACAGGGAACCGCCGCGCCGCCGCGTGCCCGGCCCCGCCAGGTCCGTACGCCCGCAGGGCCGGCGGCGCCCCGACCCCGGCGCCCGTCCCGCACGCCACCCGGGCACACCCCGGCCCGGCACCCCCAAGCTCCTCCGGCTGGGCAGTCCCCGCCCTCGCCTGCGCATGGTGAGCCTCGCGCTGACCCTGGTGATGATCGCCTTCGTCGTACGGCTCCTCCAGGTGCAGGCCGTCGACGCCGACACGTACACCGCCAACGCCGAAAAGGACCGGTATGTCAGTCATGTCCTGGCAGCTGAGCGGGGTGGTATCACCGACCGCCACGGAGTGGCCCTGGCGACCAGCGTCGGCGCGAACGACATCACGGCCGACCCCACGCTGTTCACCCCTGAGCAGACGGACATCACCGACGCCCCCGAGCAGGCGGCCGCGCTCCTCGCGCCGATCCTCGGCCAGGATCAGGAGACGATCGCCAGGAAGCTCAAGACCAGGAACACCAAGTACGTGCTGCTCGCCCGCCGCCAGATGCCGCAGGTCTGGAAGCAGATCAGCGACCTGAAGACGGCGCTTGCGAAGCAGGCCGGGACCGACCCGGACACGGTCAACGTGCTGGCGGGCGTCTTCCAGGACCCCAGCAGTAAACGCGTGTACCCCAACGGTGACCTCGCCGCCGGAATACTGGGCTGGGTCAACGCCGACGGCAAGGGCGGCGGCGGCATCGAGCAGCTGCTGGACAAGCAGCTCACCGGCAAGGACGGCGAGGTCCGCTACGCCCAGTCCGGAGGCCGCCAGGTGCCCACCGCGGGCTTCACCAGGACACCCGCCGTCCCCGGTGCCGACATCGAGCTCACCATCGACCGCGATATCCAGTGGGCCGCGCAGAACGCCATCACCGAGCAGGTGAAGAAGTCCAGGGCGGACCGCGGCTACGTGATCGTCCAGGACACCCGCACCGGCGAGATCCTCGCCATGGCCAACTCGCCCGGCTTTGACCCCAACGACCTGACCAAGGCGAACGGCGACGCCCTCGGCAACGCCGCCCTCCAGGATGCCTACGAGCCCGGTTCCACCGCCAAGGTCATGTCGATGGCCGCAGTGCTGGAGGAGAACGTCGCCACCCCGCAGACACACGTCACCGTGCCCAACCGGCTGCACCGCGGCGACCGGCTCTTCAAGGACGACGTCGACCACCCGACCTGGTACCTGACGCTCAACGGCGTGCTCGCCAAATCCAGCAACATCGGTACCATCCTGGCCACCGGCCAGCTCGGCAGGACCCAGAAACAGGCCAACCAGGTCCTCTCCTCGTATCTGCGCAAGTTCGGCCTCGGCAGTTACACCGGCCTCGGCTTCCCCGGCGAGACCAAGGGTATCCTCGCGTCACCGGAGCAATGGTCGACCTCGCAGCAGTACACGATCCCTTTCGGCCAGGGCGTGTCCGTCAACGCGATGCAGGCGGCCTCGGTCTACTCGACGATCGCGAACGGCGGCGTACGGATCGCGCCCACGCTCGTACGGGGCACCGAGGGACCCGACGGCCGCTTCACCCCCGTCCCCAGGCCCAGGAAGACGCGGGTCGTGAGTGAGAAGACGGCGAAGACACTCGCCCAGATGCTGGAGTCCGTGGTGGACGACGAGGAGGGGACCGGCACCAAGGCGCGCATCCCCGGCTACCGGGTCGCGGGCAAGACGGGTACGGCCAACCGTGTCGATCCGGCCACCGGGAAGTACCGCGGCTACACGTCGTCGTTCGCCGGGTTCGCGCCCGCCGACAACCCGCGCGTCACCGTTTACTGCGCGATCCAGAACGCCACCGAGGGCAACTACTTCGGCGGACAGATCTGCGGACCCCTCTACAAGGAGGTCATGAAGTTCGCCCTGAAGACCCTCCAGGTCCCGCCCACCGGGGCGAAGCCCGCGCACCTGCCCGTCGCCTTCACGCCCTGACCAGCACCGACCGCCTCAGTACCACGGGAAAGACCGACCAGGAACCAGCTCGTGACGATGATCACTCCCGACTCCGGGAACCATGCTCCGGCTCATGTCCCGCCCACGCCCTCGCCCACCCCTCTCCCCCCACCGCCCTTGCCGGACCGCGCCGCGCGCGGGCTCCCTTTCAGCTCTGGCGGGTTTAGCTCTGGCGGGGGTGCGCCCGGTACGCTCACCGCCGTGCCCCACGCTGATCAGCCCCCGACCACTCAGAAGGGCGTTCCTGTGCCGTATCCGGGACCGCCGCGGCCGACGCGGGTCTTTGCCGCGTCTCTCGCGGATCTCGCCGACCAGCTGGGTGCCGAGCAGCCGGGGACCGTGACGAGCCCGGTCGAGATCACGGGCATCACCCACGACTCGCGCGCTGTGCGCCCCGGCGATCTGTACGCCGCCCTGCCCGGCGCCCGCCTCCATGGCGCCGACTTCGTGGCCCAGGCGGCCGGCCTCGGTGCCGCCGCGGTGCTGACCGACCCGAGCGGCGCCGAGCGCGCCGCCGCCACCGGCCTGCCGGTCCTGGTCGTCGACGACCCACGCGCGCGGATGGGCGAGCTGGCGGCCACGATCTACGGTCACCCCGGGCGCGACCTGCTCCAGATCGGCATCACCGGCACCTCCGGCAAGACCACCACCGCGTACCTCGTCGAGGGCGGCCTGAAGACCGTCCTCACAGACGAGGGCGGCCGGCGTGAAGCGTCGTCGGTTGAGGGTGGTGGTGGGCGACGGGTGGGACTGATCGGCACTGTCGAGATGCGCATCGGCGACGAACGCATCAAGTCCGAGCGCACCACCCCCGAAGCCACCGATCTCCAGGCTCTGTTCGCGGTCATGCGGGAACGTGGTGTCGAGGCGGTGGCTATGGAGGTCTCCAGCCACGCGCTGGTCCTCGGCCGTGTCGACGGCTGCGTTTTCGATATCGCGGTCTTCACCAATCTCAGCCCGGAACACATGGAATTCCACTCCGACATGGAGGACTACTTCCGGGCCAAGGCCCAGCTGTTCACGCCGGAACGCAGCCGAGTCGGCGTGGTCAACTTCGACGATGAGTACGGCCGAAGGCTCGTCGAGGAAGCCGGTATCCCCCTCGTCACGTTCTCCGCGGAGGGCCACCCCGATGCCGACTGGCGCGCCGAGGACGTCAAGGTCGGCCCCATGGACTCGGCGTTCACGGTGATCGGCCCCCAGGACGAGCGGATCGCCGCCAGGTCGCCGCTCGCGGGCCCGTTCAACGTCGCCAACGCTCTTGCCGCGATCGTCGCCCTCGCTGCAGCCGGGCTCGACCCGCAGGCCGCCGCCGACGGTATCGCCGCGGTGCCGGGTGTGCCGGGCCGCCTGGAGCGCGTGGACGCGGGGCAGCCGTACCTCGCGGTGGTCGACTACGCCCACAAGACGGACGCGGTGGAGTCGGTCCTCAAGGCGCTCCGCAAGGTCACCGAGGGCCGGCTGCACCTTGTGCTCGGCTGTGGCGGTGACCGTGACCGGACCAAGCGCGGCCCGATGGGTGCCGCAGCGGCCCGGCTCGCCGACATCGCCGTACTGACCTCCGACAATCCCCGTTCCGAGGACCCCCTCGCGATCCTCGCGGCCATGCTCCAGGGCGCGGCGTCCGTACCGTCGCACGAGCGGGGCGAGGTCCAGGTCTTCGAGGACCGGGCCGCCGCGATCGCCGCCGCGGTGGCCCGCGCGCAGCCGGGGGACACCGTGCTGGTCGCGGGCAAGGGTCACGAGCAGGGCCAGGACATCGCCGGGGTGGTGCGTCCTTTCGACGACCGCCAGGTGTTGCGCGAAGCTATCCAGAAGACCCAGGGATGAACTTGTGATCGCCCTCTCTCTCGCCGAGATCGCAGAAATCGTCGGCGGACAGACGCACGACATACCGGATCTGTCGGTCCGGGTCACCGGACCGGTCGTCAGAGACTCCCGTGAGGCGGGGCCCGGCAGCCTCTTCGTCGCGTTCGCCGGCGAGCGCGTGGATGGCCACGACTTCGCCCGGCAGGTCGTCGAGGCGGGTGCCGCCGCCGTTTTGGCGTCCCGTCCCGTCGGTGTCCCCGCGGTCGTCGTCGAGGATGTCCAGACGGCCCTCGGCGCCCTCGCCCGCCACGTCGTCCGAAGACTCGGCACGACCCTCGTCGCCCTCACCGGCTCCGCGGGCAAGACCAGCACCAAGGACCTCATCGCGCAGGTGCTCCAGCGCAAGGCGCCCACGGTGTTCACGCCCGGCTCCCTCAACAACGAGATCGGGCTGCCCCTCACCGCGCTCAGCGCCACGGAGGAGACCAGGTTCCTCGTCCTGGAGATGGGTGCCCGCCAAATCGGCCACATCCGCTACCTCACCGGCCTGACCCCACCGAAGATCGGGCTCGTCCTCAACGTCGGTACCGCTCACATCGGCGAGTTCGGCGGACGGGAGCAGATCGCCCGGGCGAAGGGCGAGCTGGTGGAAGGGCTTCCGGAAGAGGGCGCCGCGATCCTCAACGCCGACGACCCCCTCGTACGTGCGATGGCGTCCTGTACGAAGGCGAAGGTGATCCTTTTCGGAGAGTCCGGCGAAGCGGACGTACGCGCCGGGAACGTACGGCTCACGGACAGCGGACAGCCCGCCTTCAGGCTGCACACACCTTCCGGTGCGAGCGATGTGACTATGCGCCTGTACGGTGAGCACCACGTGTCGAACGCGCTCGCCGCGGCCGCCGTCGCCCATGAGCTGGGCATGTCCGTGGAAGAGATCGCCCTCGCGCTCTCCGAGGCGGGCTCCCTCTCCCGCTGGCGGATGGAGGTCACCGAGCGCCCGGACGGCGTGACAGTCGTCAACGACGCCTACAACGCGAACCCCGAGTCCATGCGGGCCGCCCTCAGGGCGCTGGCGGCCATGGGTGCGGCCTCGCGGGCGAAGGGAGGTCGCACGTGGGCGGTGCTCGGCAAGATGGCCGAGCTCGGGGACGAGGCGCTCGCCGAGCACGACGCGGTCGGACGGCTCGCCGTCCGGCTCAACGTCAGCAAGCTCGTCGCGGTCGGAGGCAGGGAGGCCTCCTGGTTGCGACTGGGCGCATACAACGAGGGTTCGTGGGGTGAGGAGTCGGTGCACGTGTCCGACGCACAGGCGGCGGTCGACCTGTTGCGCAGCGAGCTGCGCCCGGGAGACGTCGTACTGGTGAAGGCGTCCCGGTCGGTCGGGCTCGAGAGTGTGGCGCAGGCGCTGCTGGACGGCGGCGTCGAGGGTGAGGTTGCCGCCCGATGATGAAGCAGATCCTGTTCGCGGGAGTCATCGGCCTGTTCCTGACCCTGGTCGGCACCCCCCTGCTGATCAAGCTGCTCGCCCGCAAGGGCTACGGCCAGTACATCCGTGACGACGGCCCGCGCGAGCACCACGCCAAGCGCGGTACGCCGACGATGGGGGGGATCGCCTTCATCCTGGCGACGATCGTCGCGTACTTCCTGGCCAAGGTGATCACGAGCTACCTGGACGAGGAGGCCGACGCGGCGCCGACCTTCTCGGGTGTGCTGGTGCTCGGCCTGATGGCGGGCATGGGCCTGGTCGGCTTCCTGGACGACTACATCAAGATCGTGAAGCGCCGGTCGCTGGGCCTGAGGGCCAAGGCCAAGATGGCCGGCCAGCTGACCGGCGGCATCGCCTTCGCGGTGCTCGCGCTGCAGTTCCCGGACGCCCGGGAGCAGACCCCGGCCTCCACCAAGCTCTCCTTCGTCCAGGACTTCGGCTGGTCCATCGGCCCGGTGCTGTTCGTGGTCTGGGCGCTGTTCATGATCCTCGCGATGTCGAACGGGGTGAACCTGACCGACGGTCTGGACGGTCTGGCCACCGGCGCCTGTGTGCTGGTCTTCGGCGCCTACACGTTCATCGGCGTCTGGCAGTTCCAGGAGTCCTGCGCCAACGCGCAGACACTGATCAACCCCGAGGCCTGTTACGAGGTACGAGACCCCCTCGACCTCGCCGTCGTCGCCGCCGCGCTCATGGGCGCCTGCCTCGGCTTCCTGTGGTGGAACACGTCGCCCGCCAAGATCTTCATGGGCGACACCGGTTCGCTGGCACTCGGTGGTGCGCTCGCGGGTCTCGCCATCTGCTCCCGCACCGAGCTGCTGCTCGCGCTCCTCGGCGGCCTGTTCGTCCTGATCACCATGTCGGTCGTCATCCAGGTCGGCTCGTTCCGCCTCACCGGCAAGCGCGTCTTCCGCATGGCGCCGCTCCAGCACCACTTCGAGCTCAAGGGCTGGTCCGAGGTCCTTGTGGTGGTCCGCTTCTGGATCATCCAGGGCATCTGTGTGATCGTCGGGCTCGGCATCTTCTACGCGGGATGGGCGGCCGACAAGTGACGTCCTGGGAGGGCATGCACATCACCGTCGCCGGCCTCGGTGTGAGCGGCATCAGCACCGCGCGCGCCCTGGCCGGCTTCGGCGCGCGGATCACTGTCGTGGACGGCGGGGACTCGGAGGCGCTCCGCGAGAAGGCCCTCGCCCTCGAAAGCTCCCTCGAAGGCGTCCAGGTACGGCTCGGGGACGGGAACACGCTGCCCGAGGGCACCGACCTGGTCGTCACCTCGCCCGGCTGGAAGCCCGACCTCGCCGCTCTTCGCCGCAGCTGCGGAGGCGGGCGTGGACGTCGTCGGCGATGTCGAGATCGCCTGGCGGCTGCGCGGCCCCGACGCCGCTCCCTGGCTGGCGGTCACGGGCACCAACGGCAAGACGACCACGACCCGGATGCTCGCCTCGATCCTGCGCGCCGCGGGCCTGCGTACGGAGGCCGTGGGCAACATCGGCACCCCGATCATCGACATCGTGCTGGACGACGAGGCGTACGACGTGCTGGCGGTGGAGCTGTCGAGCTACCAGCTCCACTGGGCACCGTCCCTGCGCGCCCACTCCGCGGCCGTGCTGAACCTCGCCCCCGACCACCTCGACTGGCACGGCTCCATGGAGGCGTACGCCAAGGACAAGGGCCGTATCTACGAGGGCAATCGCCTCGCCTGCGTCTACAACGTCGCGGACAAGGCCACCGAGGACCTGGTGCGCGAGGCGGACGTCGAGGAGGGCTGCCGCGCCGTCGGCTTCACGCTGGGCACGCCCGGGCCGTCCCAACTCGGTGTCGTGGAAGGCATCCTGGTCGACCGTGCCTTCGTCGAGAACCGGCAGAAGAACGCCCAGGAACTCGCCGAGGTCGCGGACATCAGCTCCCCCGCCGCCCACCACCCTTCCAGGGAAGGCGCTTCGCGCCCCCACTTCGTCGCCCCGCACAACATCGCCAACGCCCTCGCCGCCGCCGCTCTCGCGCGCGCCTTCGGGGTGCCCGCCAAGGCCGTACGGGAGGGGTTGCGGGCCTTCCGGCCGGACGCACACCGCATCGAGCACGTGGCCGACGTGGACGGCGTCGCGTACGTGGACGACTCCAAGGCCACCAACACCCATGCCGCCCAAGCCTCCTTGGCGGCGTACGAGTCGATCGTGTGGATCGCGGGCGGACTCGCCAAGGGCGCGACCTTCGACGAACTGGTCGCCAAGTCGGCAAAGCGACTTCGGGGTGTCGTGCTGATCGGTGCCGATCGCGCGCTGATCCGGGAAGCGCTCGCGCGACACGCGCCCGAAGTGCCCGTCGTGGACCTCGACCGGACCGACACTGGGGCGATGCTCGCGGCCGTCCGGGAGGCCAGGCGGCTCGCCGCCGCGGGCGACACGGTGCTGCTGGCTCCGGCCTGTGCCTCCATGGACATGTTCGTCAACTACAACAAGCGTGGGGACGTGTTCGCGCAGGCCGTTCGCGAACTGGCGTCTGTCGACGGCTGATCCGGGTCCGCCTCGCCTGGCGGTGGAGCCGGGCGCACCTGGAGGGTACGCGTGACACGGATGTGGCTGGAGTTTCGGGGGCGGCCGTCCGTCGGCGGTACGGCGGTGGGGGGTGCCGATGGCCAGTAGCCGTACCGGCCGCCCTCCTCTCCCGCGCGTCACCCGGCGGCCTCCCGTTCCCCGGCCCCCGCGGGAGAACCCCGTGCGGCGGTTCTTCACGCGTGCCCGGCGGGCCTGGGACCGGCCGCTCACCGCGTACTACCTGATCCTGGGCGGCAGCCTGCTGATCACCGTGCTGGGGCTGGTGATGGTGTACTCGGCCTCACAGATCAAGGCGCTGCAGCTGTCGCTGCCGGGGTCGTACTTCTTCCGGAAGCAGTTCCTGGCCGCCATGATCGGGGCCGGGCTGCTGCTGATGGCCTCCAGGATGCCGGTGAAGCTGCACCGGGCGCTGGCGTATCCGATCCTGGCCGGCTCGGTCTTCCTGATGGTCCTGGTGCAGATCCCGGGGATAGGGAGGGCGGTCAACGGCAACCAGAACTGGATCTCCATCGGCGGCCCGTTCCAGCTGCAGCCCAGCGAGTTCGGCAAGCTCGCGCTCGTGCTGTGGGGTGCCGACCTGCTCGCGCGCAAACAGGACAAGCGGCTGCTCACGCAGTGGAAGCACATGCTGGTGCCGCTCGTCCCGGTGGCGTTCATGCTGCTCGGACTGATCATGCTGGGCGGTGACATGGGGACGGCGATCATCCTCACGGCGATCCTGTTCGGCCTGCTGTGGATCGCGGGCGCGCCCACCCGGCTCTTCGTGGGGGTGCTGGCCGTGGCCGCGCTGATCGGCGTGATACTCATCAGGACCAGCCCCAACCGCATGGCCCGGCTCACCTGCCTCGGCTCCACCGACGCCGAGCAGTGCTGGCAGGCCGTGCACGGCATCTACGCGCTCGCGTCCGGCGGAATTTTCGGTTCCGGACTCGGTGCCAGTGTGGAGAAATGGGGCCAACTCCCCGAAGCGCACACCGACTTCATCTTCGCCGTCACCGGTGAGGAACTGGGCCTCGCGGGGACGCTGTCGGTACTCGCCCTCTTCGCGGCTCTAGGCTATGCGGGTATCCGCGTGGCCGGACACACGGAGGACCCCTTCGTGAGGTATGCCGCGGGAGGCGTGACCACCTGGATCACCGCTCAGGCGGTGATCAACATCGGTGCGGTGCTCGGTCTGCTGCCGATCGCCGGGGTCCCGCTCCCGCTGTTCTCCTACGGGGGATCCGCCCTGTTGCCGACCATGTTCGCCATCGGGTTGCTGATCGCCTTCGCACGCGACGAGCCCGCTGCGCGGGCGGCGCTTGCGACGCGGCAACCTCGCTTTGGTAGAAAGCGGGCCGGAGGCACCCGCTGAACCGGGGGCCTTGGAGATGGAAACGATGCGACGGCGCGCCTCGTGGCGCGCTCGTCCGGAGAGCGGTGAATTTCGATGCATGTCGTACTCGCCGGTGGCGGAACCGCCGGCCACATCGAGCCCGCGCTCGCCCTCGCGGACGCCCTGCGCAGGCAGGACCCGGCCGTGGGTATCACGGCCCTGGGCACCGAGCGCGGCCTGGAGACCCGGCTCGTGCCCGAGCGCGGGTACGAACTCGCGCTGATCCCCGCCGTCCCCCTGCCGCGCAGGCCCACCCCCGAGCTGATCACCGTGCCCGGACGGCTGCGCGGCACGATCAAGGCCGCCGAGCAGATCCTGGAGCGCACCAAGGCGGACGCCGTGGTCGGCTTCGGCGGTTACGTCGCCCTGCCCGGCTACCTCGCCGCCAAGCGCCTCGGCGTGCCGATCATCATCCACGAGGCCAACGCCCGCCCGGGCCTGGCCAACAAGATCGGTTCGCGGTACGCCGCCCAGGTCGCCGTCTCCACCCCGGACAGCAAGCTGCGCGGTGCCCGCTACATCGGCATCCCGCTGCGCCGCTCCCTGGCCACCCTGGACCGGTCGGCCAGGCGCCCCGAGGCCCGCGCGGCGTTTGGGCTCGACGCCCATCTGCCCACGCTGCTCGTCTCCGGCGGCTCGCAGGGCGCCCGCCGCCTCAACGAGGTGGTCCAGCAGGTCGCCCCGTACCTCCAGCGGGCCGGCATCCAGATCCTGCACGCGGTCGGCCCGAAGAACGAACTGCCGCAGGTGCAGCAGATGCCGGGAATGCCCCCCTATGTCCCGGTAAGTTACCTGGATCGGATGGACCTCGCGTACGCCGCGGCCGACATGATGCTCTGCCGCGCGGGCGCGATGACCGTCGCCGAACTCTCCGCCGTCGGACTCCCGGCCGTGTACGTCCCGCTGCCCATCGGCAACGGCGAACAGCGGCTGAACGCCCAGCCGGTGGTCAAGGCCGGTGGCGGACTGCTGGTCGACGACGCGGAACTCACGCCCCAGTGGGTGCGGCGGAACGTGCTGCCCGTGCTCACCGACCCGCACCGGCTGTCCGAGATGTCCCGCGCCGCAGGCGAGTTCGGCCGCCGGGACGCCGACGAACTGCTCGTCGGCATGGTGTACGAGGCGATCGCCTCGCGGCACCGCTAGGACACGGGTTGAGAGCACGGGTTGAGAGAAGGCAGGGAACGTGGCCGGAGCGACGACCGCCGAGCGCGGCGCAGACGAGGACCTCCACTCCGGCCGGCCTCCCGCGAGGAGGTTCCCCGGCCCTCGTCAGCTCATCATCCTTTCCCTCGCCCTGGTGGTGCTCGGCGCGGGCGCTCTCTGGGCCCTGTACGGCTCCCGGTGGCTGCGCGTGGAGCGCGTACCGGTCTCGGGGACGCGGGTCCTGACCGAGGCGCAGGTGCGCGAGGCGGCCGACGTACCGCTCGGGGTGCCGCTGATTTCCGTCGACTCCCAGACGATCGATGCGCGATTGCGCGAGAAATTGCCCCGAATTGACTCGGTTGAGGTAGACCGTTCCTGGCCCCATGGAATCGATCTGAAAGTGACCGAGCGTGTTCCGGTTCTGATTGTCAAAAACTCCGGCAACGGGGGCAAGTACGTCGAAGTGGACGCCAAAGGCGTGCGATTCGCTACGGTTTCGGAACCCCCGAAGGGTGTGCCCACGCTCGCATGGGAGAACTCGCGGTCCGTCGGCGCGCGCCGCTTCGGCGCCGACCGGCTGGTGCGGGAGGCGGTCCGTGTCGCCGGTGACGTTCCGGCTGCCGTCGCGAGGGACACCCGTGTCGTCAAGGTCCGTTCCTACGACGCCATCTCGCTGGAGTTGGCCGACGGCCGGACCGTCATGTGGGGAAGCGGCGAGAAGGGCCGCGCGAAGGCCCGTACGCTCACCGCTCTGATGAAAGCCACCCCCGACGCAAGGTACTTCGACGTGAGCGTTCCCACCGCCCCTTCCTCATCGGGGAGTTGACGTACAACCGCGCAGGCCAGCACCCTGATTGGGCAGCGCAACGGCTGATCACATAGGGTGAAAGGAAAAACGGGAGGTCCGGCGTGTTCGTTGAACGTGCGCCGCTTGCCGACTTAGTGTCCTGTTCGGGAGAGTCCAGGGAACGGGCGCACTGGTAACCCTAAACTTCAGGGTTAGGGTTCGGGTCGGCGATACGGACCGTCCCCATCGGCATTCGTCGTCGTCTCGTGGGCAACTGCGAAGCGACGACCCGTAAATCGAGGCGAGAGGCCTTCGACGTGGCAGCACCGCAGAACTACCTCGCAGTCATCAAGGTCATCGGTGTCGGCGGCGGTGGTGTCAATGCCATCAACCGAATGATCGAGGTGGGTCTCAAGGGTGTCGAGTTCATCGCGATCAACACGGACGCGCAGGCACTGTTGATGAGCGACGCCGACGTCAAGCTCGACGTCGGCCGTGAACTCACCCGCGGACTCGGCGCCGGCGCCAACCCGGCCGTCGGCCGCAAGGCTGCCGAGGACCACCGCGAGGAGATCGAAGAGGTCCTCAAGGGCGCCGACATGGTCTTCGTGACGGCGGGCGAGGGCGGCGGCACCGGCACCGGGGGCGCGCCCGTCGTGGCCAACATCGCCCGCTCGCTGGGCGCCCTCACCATCGGCGTGGTCACCCGCCCCTTCACCTTCGAGGGCCGCCGCCGCGCCAACCAGGCCGAGGACGGCATCGCCGAGCTCCGCGAAGAGGTCGACACCCTCATCGTCATCCCGAACGACCGGCTGCTGTCCATCTCGGACCGCCAGGTCTCGGTCCTCGACGCCTTCAAATCAGCCGACCAGGTCCTGCTCTCCGGCGTCCAGGGCATCACCGATCTCATCACCACGCCGGGGCTGATCAACCTGGACTTCGCCGACGTCAAGTCGGTCATGTCCGAGGCCGGTTCGGCCCTCATGGGTATCGGCTCGGCCCGCGGCGACGACCGCGCGGTCGCCGCGGCCGAGATGGCGATCTCCTCCCCGCTCCTCGAGGCGTCCATCGACGGCGCCCGCGGTGTGCTTCTCTCCATCTCCGGCGGCTCCGACCTCGGTCTGTTCGAGATCAACGAGGCCGCCCAGCTGGTGAGTGAGGCCGCCCACCCCGAGGCCAACATCATCTTCGGCGCGGTCATCGACGACGCCCTCGGCGACGAGGTGCGGGTCACGGTGATCGCGGCCGGCTTCGACGGCGGGCAGCCCCCCGCCAAGCGGGACAACATCCTGGGCTCGGCCTCCGCCAAGCGCGAGGAGCCCGCGCCCGTACGGCCCGCCGAGAGCCGTCCGTCCTTCGGCACGCTCGGCAGCGTCAAGCCGAAGGAGGAGCTGGAGCCCAAGCCGGAGCAGGGGAAGGACCTGGGGGTCTCCCCGCCGGTCCCGCCGTCCCGGTCCTACTCGGACAGCGCGGCCGAGGAGCTGGACGTGCCGGACTTCCTCAAGTGATGCCGGACTTCGTCAAGTGATAGGACAGCGCGACACGGTGAGCGGCGCGCGCTTCGCCTTCACCGACCGGTGGGGCGGGGTGAGCGCCGCTCCGTACGAGGAGCTCAACCTCGGCGGCGCGGTCGGTGACGACCCTGCCGCCGTCCGCGCGAACCGGGAGCTGGCCGCCAAGTCGCTGGGCCTGGACCCGGCCGAGGTCGTCTGGATGAACCAGGTGCACGGACCGGACGTGGCCGTGGTCGACGGGCCATGGGGCTCCGTCGGACGCGCCGTGCGTCGACGCGGTCGTCACCACCCGGCGCGGACTCGCCCTCGCCGTGCTCACCGCCGACTGCACGCCTGTCCTGCTCGCCGACCCCGTCGCCGGTGTCGTGGCCGCCGCCCACGCGGGACGGCCCGGCATGGTCGCCGGTGTCGTGCCCGCCGCCGTACGTGCCATGGTGGAACTGGGCGCCGAGCCAGCCCGGATCGTCGCCCGCACCGGCCCCGCCGTCTGCGGCCGCTGCTACGAGGTACCCGAGGCGATGCGCGCCGAGGTGGCCGCCGTCGAGCCGGGTGCGCACGCCGAGACGAGTTGGGGTACGCCGGCGGTCGATGTGAGCGCCGGAGTGCATGCGCAGCTCGAGCGGCTCGGGGTGCGCGACCGGGAGCGGTCGCCGGTGTGCACGCTGGAGTCGGGCGACCACTTCTCGTACCGCCGCGACCGCACCACGGGGCGACTCGCGGGATATGTCTGGCTGGACTGATGAGCATGAAGGACCGTAGGGCTCAACTCGCCGAAAACCTGGCGAGAGTGGAGGACCGCATCGCGGCCGCGTGCGCGGCGGCCGGGCGCAAGCGCGAGGAGGTGACTCTCATCGTGGTCACCAAGACCTACCCCGCGAGCGATGTGCGGATCCTGTCGGAACTCGGTGTGCGTCATGTCGCCGAGAACAAGGACCAGGACGCGGCGCCCAAGGCCGCCGAATGCTCGGATCTGCCCGTTTCGTGGCACTTTGTCGGTCAAGTGCAGACCAACAAAGTGCGTTCCGTGGTCGCGTTACGCGGATCTCGTGCAGTCCGTCGATCGTGCCAAGCTCGTCACGACTCTGTCGAAAGAGGCAGTTCGAGCCGGGCGTGAGGTGGGATGTCTCCTCCAGGTCGCGCTGGACGCGGACGAGAGCGGCCGGGGGGATCGAGGGGGCGTCGGGCCTGACGGAATCGAGGAGTTGGGCGATCTCGTGGCGAGTTCGCCGAGGCTGCGGCTGGACGGACTGATGACCGTCGCGCCGCTCACCGGGCCGTACGCGGGGCGGCAACAGGCGGCGTTCGAGCGGTTGATGGATTTGTCGACTGTACTGCGCGGATCTCATCCGGCTGCGAACATGGTCTCGGCGGGGATGAGTATGGACCTCGAACAGGCCCTGGCGGCCGGAGCGACACATGTGCGCGTCGGTACGCGCGATACTCGGAGTCCGTCCCAGGCTCGGGTAACGTCGCCAAGAAGTCGGACCACAGCAGAAAATATGGTCATTACCGCTGGTAGGCGGGCATAGCGACCACGTGGATCGCGGGCACTTGGCATATTGGTCAGTCGATCCACCACAGAGCGGAGGACTCAGAGCATGGCCGGCGCGATGCGCAAGATGGCGGTCTACCTCGGCCTCGTGGAGGACGATGGGTACGACGGCCGGGGTTTCGACCCCGATGACGACTTCGAACCCGAGCTCGATCCGGAGCCCGAGCGTGACCACCGGCGGCATCGAGCCGTCGCCACCAGACACATGAGTCACAACGGGATGAATCGGTACGAGTGGTACAGTCCTCCGGTGCGGCGTGAGCCGGTGTCGCATTCCGCTCCGTTGCTTGCGGAGCCGGTGCGGCCCGCCCGGATTGCGCCCGTGGCATCCATCACACAAGAACGCCAGAATCTGGAGAAGAACGCACCGGTGATCATGCCCAAGGTCGTGTCCGAACGAGAGCCTTATCGGATCACCACGCTTCACCCCCGGACCTACAACGAGGCCCGTACTATCGGGGAACACTTCCGTGAGGGCACTCCGGTGATCATGAATCTGACGGAGATGGATGACACGGACGCGAAGCGACTTGTCGACTTCGCGGCCGGGTTGGTGTTCGGTCTTCACGGGAGCATCGAGCGGGTGACGCAGAAGGTGTTCCTGTTGTCGCCTGCTAACGTCGATGTCACGGCGGAGGACAAAGCCCGCATCGCAGAGGGCGGGTTCTTCAACCAGAGCTGAGACATGCGACCGGAAACGAAGCGTCGGAACAGGGGAGAGGAAAGCACAGATCATGAGCGTGGTTTGGCAGGTGCTCTATGTCGCGCTGATGTGTTTCCTCATCGTGCTGATCTTTCGGTTGGTCATGGACTACGTGTTCCAGTTCGCCCGCTCATGGCAACCAGGCAAGGCGATGGTGGTCGTTCTGGAGGCCACCTACACTGTCACCGATCCACCTCTCAAGCTTCTGCGGCGGTTCATCCCGCCGCTGCGTCTCGGGGGCGTGGCACTTGACCTGTCCTTCTTCGTACTGATGATCATCGTCTACATCCTGATCTCCCTCGTAAACGGACTTGCGAGGTGATTGTGGACGATACGGTCTTGCCGACTGCCGATGACTACGTTGAGGTGAAGAGATGCCGTTGACCCCCGAGGACGTGCGGAACAAGCAGTTCACGACCGTCCGCCTCCGAGAAGGCTATGACGAGGACGAGGTCGATGCCTTCCTCGACGAGGTCGAAGCCGAACTGAACCGCCTGCTCCGCGAGAACGAGGACCTGCGCGCCAAACTGGCCGCGGCCACGCGTGCGGCCGCGCAGAACCAGCAGAACATGCGCAAGCCTCCGGAGGGTCCCGGTTCCCAGGATCAGCAGCAGGGCATGCCACCGCAGGGCATGCGCGGTCCGGGCGCTCCCGTCCCCGCTGGGATATCGGGCCCGCCGCAGCAGATGGGTGGCCCCATGGGTGGCCCGCCCCAGCTGCCGAGCGGTGCCCCGCAGCTGTCCGCAGGTCCGGGCGGTCAGGGTCAGCAGGGTCCCGGCCCCATGGGTCAGGGGCCGATGGGTCAGGGTGGCCCGATGGGTCAAGGTGGCCCGATGCAGCACCAGATGGGTGGACCGATGGGGGGCCCGATGGGCGGTCCCATGGGTGGCCCGGGTGGTCCGATGGGCGGCCCTGGTCTGCCCGGTCAGGGAGCCGGCGGCGACAGTGCCGCGCGTGTGCTCTCGCTGGCCCAGCAGACCGCCGACCAGGCGATCGCCGAAGCCCGCTCCGAGGCCAACAAGATCGTCGGTGAGGCGCGCAGCCGCGCCGAGGGTCTGGAGCGCGACGCCCGTGCCAAGGCTGACGCCCTGGAGCGGGACGCGCAGGAGAAGCACCGTGTCGCGATGGGCTCCCTGGAGTCCGCCCGCGCCACGCTGGAGCGCAAGGTCGAGGACCTGCGTGGCTTCGAGCGCGAGTACCGCACCCGTCTGAAGTCGTACCTGGAATCGCAGCTGCGTCAGCTGGAGACCCAGGCCGATGACTCACTGGCCCCGCCGCGCACCCCGGCGACGGCCTCGCTTCCGCCGTCTCCGGCGCCTTCCATGGCCCCGGTCGGCGCGAGCGCCCCGTCGTATGGCGGCAACCAGACGATGGGCGGTGGCATGGGTGGTGGCATGGGTGGTGGCTCCGCCTCGTCTGCGCCCTCCTACGGCGGTCAGCAGCAGATGTCTCCGGCCATGACCCAGCCGATGGCTCCGGTCCGCCCTCAGGGCCCGTCCCCGAGAGGCCAGGCCCCCTCGCCGATGCGCGGTTTCCTCATCGATGAGGACGACAACTGACCGGCCTCTAGTACGTCTTAGGCGTCGGCAGTCTTCAAGGCGAGGCCCCCGGATTTTTCCGGGGCCTCGCCTTTTCTGTGCGACGTGTTTTCTGTGCGAGGTGTCCAAAACGCGGGTGGTTCTGTGGGAGGGGCGTGGCATGAACGAGGGCCCGGGTTCCGTGAAGGGAACCCGGGCCCTCGGCGTTGGGGCCGCCACCGTAAGTGGCGCGAGGCTGCGTGGGATATGCGGCTCCGCCGCGGGGCACAGCGTGCGGCTCCGCCGCGGCTATGACACCGTGCGGTTCCGCCGCGGGCCAGCCACGGATGACCCGCGGTTCCCGGCCGACTTTTCCTGGTAGATGCCGACCCTGCCTAGTGGACCGCTTCGGTCTTGCGGAGGCGGAACATCAACGAGAGCCCTTCATCCGTGAACGGCTCCCCGTACATGTCGTCCCCGTACATGTCGTCCCCGTACATGTCGTCCCCCTCGCCGGAGGCGAAGTCCGTGGCGAGGACTTCGTCGGCGATGAGCCTGGAGTGCTCGGACAGGGCTTCGGTGACCACTGTGTCCGTGGATGTCCAGCGCAGCGCGATCCGGTCGGTCACGTCCAGTCCGCTGTTTTTGCGGGCCTCCTGGATCAGGCGGATCGCGTCGCGGGCGAGCCCCGCACGGCGCAGCTCCTCGGTGATCTCCAGGTCGAGAGCCACCGTCGCACCCGAGTCGGACGCCACGGACCAGCCCTCGCGCGGGGTCTCCGTGATGATCACCTCATCCGGAGCGAGGGTGACCGTCTCGCTGTCGACCTCGACCGAGGCTGTGCCCTCACGCAGGGCGAGGGACAGCGCGGCCGCGTCGGCGTTCGCGATGGCCTTGGCCACGTCCTGGACCCGCTTGCCGAAGCGTTTGCCCAGCGCGCGGAAGTTCGCCTTGGCTGTGGTGTCCACCAGTGAGCCCCCGACCTCGCTCAACGACGCGAGGGAGCTCACGTTCAACTCCTCCGTGATCTGCGTGTGCAGCTCGGGATCCAGGGTCTCGAAGCCCGCGGCTGCCACCAGGGCGCGCGACAGTGGCTGCCGCGTCTTGACGCCCGACTCCGCGCGCGTGGCACGGCCCAGCTCCACCAGCCGCCGCACCAGCACCATCTGCTTCGACAGCTCCGGATCGAGGGCGGACAGGTCCGCCTCCGGCCAGGATGCCAGGTGCACCGACTCCGGGGCGCCCGGGGTCACCGGCACGACCAGGTCCTGCCAGACCCGCTCGGTGAGGAACGGGATCAGCGGGGCCATCAGCTTCGTGACCGTCTCGACGACCTCGTGCAGGGTGCGCAGCGCCGCCTTGTCGCCCTGCCAGAAACGACGCCGGGAGCGGCGTACGTACCAGTTGGACAGGTCGTCGACGAACGCCGACAGGAGCTTTCCGGCACGCTGGGTGTCGTACGCCTCCAGAGCCTGCGTCACCTGGTCGGTGAGCGCGTGGAGCTCCGACAGCAGCCAGCGGTCCAGGACCGGGCGGTCGGCCGGGGCCGGATCCGCCTCGCTGGGCGCCCAGTTCGACGTGCGGGCGTACAGGGCCTGGAAGGCGACCGTGTTCCAGTACGTGAGGAGGGTCTTGCGCACCACCTCCTGGATCGTGCCGTGACCGACGCGACGGGCCGCCCAAGGGGAACCGCCGGCCGCCATGAACCAGCGGACCGCGTCCGCGCCGTGCTGATCCATGAGAGGGATCGGCTGCAGGATGTTGCCCAGATGCTTGGACATCTTGCGGCCGTCCTCGGCGAGAATGTGGCCCAGGCACACCACGTTCTCGTAACTGGACTTGTCGAAGACCAGCGTGCCGACCGCCATCAGCGTGTAGAACCAGCCGCGGGTCTGGTCGATGGCCTCGCAGATGAACTGCGCCGGGTAGCGGGCCTCGAACAGCTCCTTGTTCTTGTACGGGTAGCCCCACTGCGCGAACGGCATCGAACCCGAGTCGTACCAGGCGTCGATGACCTCCGGCACGCGCGTGGCCGTCTTGCCGCAGCCGTCCTGAGAGCACGCGAAGGTGACCTCGTCGATGTACGGGCGGTGCGGGTCCAGGCCCGACTGGTCGGTGCCGGTCAGCCCGGTGAGCTCGGTGAGGGAGCCGACGCAGGTGAGGTGGTCGTCCTCGCAGCGCCAGATCGGCAGCGGGGTGCCCCAGTAGCGGTTACGGGACAGGGCCCAGTCGATGTTGTTGGTCAGCCAGTCGCCGTAGCGGCCGTGCTTGACAGAGTCCGGGAACCAGTTGGTCTTCTCGTTCTCCTGGAGGAGGCGGTCCTTGACGGCCGTGGTGCGGATGTACCAGGACGGCTGCGCGTAGTAGAGGAGCGCGGTGTGGCAGCGCCAGCAGTGCGGGTAGCTGTGCTCGTACGGGGTGTGCCGGAAGAGCAGACCACGCTGCTGGAGGTCTTCGGTGAGCTTCTCGTCCGCCTTCTTGAAGAAGACACCGCCGACGAGGGGGACGTCCTCCTCGAACGTGCCGTCGGGGCGGACCGGGTTCACCAGGGGCAGGCCGTACGCGCGGCAGACCCTGAGGTCCTCCTCACCGAAAGCGGGGGACTGGTGGACCAGGCCCGTACCGTCCTCGGTCGTGACGTACTCGGCGTTGACGACGAAATGTGCCTCCACCGGGCTGTGCCCGCTGGTTCCCTCACCGAGGCTCGGGCTGTGCCCGCTGGTTCCCTCGCCGACGCTCGGGAACTCGACCAGCTCGAACGGACGTTGATACGTCCAGCGCTCCATCTCGGCACCCGTGAAGGTCTGGCCGGTGCTCTCCCAGCCCTCGCCGAGGGACTTGGCGACGAGCGGCTCGGCGACGACGAGCTTCTCCTCGCCGTTCGTCGCGACCGCGTAGGTGACCTCGGGGTGCGCGGCGACAGCGGTGTTGGACACCAGCGTCCACGGCGTGGTCGTCCACACCAGGAGTGCGGCCTCGCCCGCGAGTGGACCGGAGGTGAGCGGGAAACGGACGTACACCGAGGGGTCGACGACCGTCTCGTAGCCCTGCGCCAGCTCGTGGTCCGACAGGCCGGTGCCGCAGCGCGGGCACCAGGGGGCGACGCGGTGGTCCTGGACCAGCAGGTCCTTGGTGAAGATCTCCTTGAGCGACCACCAGACGGACTCGATGTACTCAGGGTCCATCGTGCGGTATGGGTCGCCCAGGTCGGTCCAGTAACCCATGCGGGTCGTGAGTTCTTCGAAGGCGTCGGTGTGGCGGGTCACGGACTCGCGGCACCTGGCGTTGAACTCCGCGATGCCGTACGCCTCGATGTCCTGCTTGCCGCTGAAGCCGAGCTCCTTCTCGACCGCCAGCTCCACCGGGAGGCCGTGGCAGTCCCAGCCGGCCTTGCGGGCCACGTGGTAGCCGCGCATGGTGCGAAAGCGCGGGAAGACGTCCTTGAAGACGCGGGCCTCGATGTGGTGGGCGCCCGGCATGCCGTTGGCAGTGGGCGGGCCCTCGTAGAACACCCACTCGGGGCGGCCCGCAGACTGCTCCAGGCTCTTGGTGAAGATCTTCTGCTCGCGCCAGAAGTCGAGCACCGCGTGCTCGAGCGCGGGCAGGTCGACCTGGGCGGGCACCTGGCGGTACGTCGGCTCTGTCATCAGCGGGCTTCCTCCAACGGACTTTCTGCCTTCCGTCGGAGGGACGAGAGCCTGCTTGCTGCCTGCGCCGTGTGCGGCGCGCTCCCGCGGTACCACCCTCCTTGGCTCTCTGGCGCGTCGTACGCACCAACGAGCCCCCTCATTGGGATCGCGATACCGGTTCTACTCGCCGCTGCCGCGGTCCTGGCTGCTGCCGCGCCCGGCTCGCTTCGGCTTTCTTCCGGCGGCTCCGGGGTGATCTTCACGTCGCGCTCGCCCCCGGGCTTCCACCGTCCCCGGGTCGCTCCTGGCTGCGTACGGCGCTACTCGTCCCCATCCACGCTTTTCGCTCCGCCCAGTGTACGGCGCTGCGGGGACAGCGGCCGACTGGCTTTTCCGGCCCGGTACGGCAAGGGGGCGGGCCCGCCCGGCGCCGAGAGCGACCGGGGCCGTGCCGACCTGCCGGGTGACTCGAATGGCACCGGTCGGACGTCCGGATCCTGGGGCGACGGACGCGGCGGATTACCCGGCGGGGAGCTGGGCACAACGCATGCAGGTTCGTCACGGGGGACGCGCGGGGCGGCCGAATCGGGCGGTATGCCCCGTTGCCGCGGGACTCAAGTCGATTTATCGTCCCAGCACGATTCGCGAGCAAGATCACATATGTGAAGGGGCCGCGGCCATGGTGGCGAAGAAGACCGCCGTACAGCAGTTGGCATCCGGAGAATCCACGCTCTCCGGAGGATCCACGGCCGCGGGTACCTCCGGCGGAGCGGCGGTCAGGGACATGGGCGGCAGAAAGAGCATGCGGAAGGCGCCCACCGGGAGCGCGGCAAGGCCGGTGAAGACCGTGCGCCCGGTGACGTCGGGGGGTGCGGCTGCCGACGAGAGGGCGGCTGGCGGGAGGGCGGGGGTCTCTCAGGCGGGTGCGAAGAAAGCGGGGACCGCCAAGAAAGCAGGGGCTACGAAGGGGGCTGCCAAGCAGGTCGGGGCCAGGAAAGGGGTGGCTTCGAAAGCGGCTGCTTCGAAGAAGGTCAGTGAGGAGAAGAGGCCCGGGACGCCGGTGGTCGAGAAGGCGGCCGGCAGGAAGGCGGCGGTGAAGAGGACCGCCGCGAAGAAGCCCGCTGCCAAGAAGCGCGCCGCCGCATCGGGAGGCATCGGGAAGAGCGCCTCCACGACGGGCACGGCCAAGAAAAGCGCGACCAAGAAGGCGGGTGCGGCCCAGGCCGCGAAGACGACGGGAGCCACGACAGTGGTTGCGAAGAAGACTCCTGGCACGGCCACAGCGGCGAAGAAGCCCACGGCCGTCCCCAAGGCGCGAGTCGCCGCGGGAGAACCCGGCGAGCTCGCGGTGCGCCCCGGAGAGGACCCCTGGACCCAGGACGAGGTCACCGAGGCCCGTACGGAACTGCAGTCCGAGGCGATGCGGCTGCGCTCCGAGCTCGACGCCTCCGAGCGGGCCCTCATGGGCCTGATGCGGGACTCCGGGGATGGCGCCGGCGACGACCAGGCCGACACCGGCACCAAGAACATCACGCGTGAGCACGAGTTGGCGCTCGCCCACAACGCGCGCGAGATGCTCGACCAGACCGAACGCGCCCTGGAGCGGCTCGACACCGGCACGTACGGGCTCTGCGAGAACTGCGGCAACCCCATCGGCAAGGCACGCATGCAGGCCTTCCCGAGGGCCACTCTGTGCGTCGAGTGCAAGCAGAAGCAGGAACGCCGCTGAGGAGCGCAGCCTGCGCACGGGGTCCCGGGGCGTTGACGTACGCTCATGCTCAGGCAGGAACCTAGGTTGAGGGACTCACGTGGCAGAGGCGGAGCGCACCATCGGTACGCCGGACATCCCAGAGGCGACGGGAGCCGAGCCGGAGCAGTCCGACGGGCAGGCGGCTTCAGGCGAGCGGCCCGGTTCCGGTCCGGCGTCCGGCTCCGCGGGCGCGCACGCCCCGGCCGAGCAGCCCCCTTCCGGTCCGGCGTCCGGTTCCCGTCCGGCGTCCGGCTCCGCGGATGCGGCGGCCCTGGACGGGGCGTCCTGTGACGCGGACGGGACGGCGGGCGCGGCAGAGCGGCCCAAGGGCAAGCACAGGGTCGCCGTGCTGTTCGCGGTCGCGACGCTGGCGTACGCCCTCGACCTGGTCAGCAAGATGATCGTGGTCGCGAAGCTGGAGCACCACAAGCCGATCGAGATCATCGGGGACTGGCTGAGGTTCGAGGCGATCCGCAATCCGGGCGCCGCCTTCGGCTTCGGCGAGGCGTTCACCATCATCTTCACGCTGATCGCGGCGGCCGTGATCATCGTGATCATCCGCCTCGCACGCAAGCTCTACAGCCTGCCCTGGGCCGTCGCGCTCGGGCTGCTGCTCGGCGGCGCACTGGGCAACCTGACCGACCGGATCTTCCGCTCGCCCGGCGTCTTCGAGGGCGCGGTGGTGGACTTCATCGCACCCAAGGGCTTCGCGGTCTTCAACCTCGCCGACTCCGCGATCGTCTGCGGCGGCATCCTGATCGTGCTGCTGTCCTTCCGGGGACTTGACCCGGACGGGACCCTCCACTAGGTCTCGGGACGGCTCAAGCGATAGCCAAGCTGAGCCATCCGCCCGCGAAGCGGGCACACAGCTTTACCCCCATGTCGCGGCAGGGCCTGCCGGAGGGACGACAGCGGCCAACGGTCGTTCGAGCGTCCGTGAACCTCAGCCCGGCAAGGGCTGGAATCCCCCTCGTTCACGACTCCGTTGGGAAAGGGACGAACCGCCGGACGAGGCGGTCACCCTCGGTCGCGGACTCGCAGGTCGAAGGATCCGCCTCCGACCGGCAGGCGAGCTGCGCGGCCCGTCTTGTCCTTTTACCAACGGAGTCGTTCACGAGGGGGAGGAGGTCAAAAGGACTGACAGCCCGAGTCCCGACGCCCCACGCGCGCGGGACAATCCGGACTGTCGCCCGCGTGCGGGAAGTCTGGTTGTCCGGACTGGCGTACGGCGGTGTCGGACCCGTCCGGCATACTCGACGGGTGAGCACGATTCCCGAAACCCGGACCCTGCCCGTGCCCGACGGCCTGGAGGGCGAGCGCGTCGACGCCGCCCTGTCCCGCATGTTGGGGTTCTCCCGTACGAAAGCGGCGGAGCTGGCCGCGGCAGGCAAGGTGCTGGTCGACGGCACGGCGGTCGGTAAGTCCGAGCGGGTGCGCGGCGGGGCCTGGCTGGAGATCGAGATGCCGCAGGCGCCCGTGCCCGTGCAAGTCGTCGCCGAGCCGGTCGAGGGCATGGAGATCGTGCACGACGACGATGACGTCGTCGTGATCGTCAAGCCGGTCGGGGTCGCCGCCCACCCGAGCCCCGGCTGGACCGGGCCGACGGTCATCGGCGGACTCGCCGCGGCCGGGTACCGGATCTCGACCTCGGGCGCCGCCGAGCGCCAGGGCATCGTGCACCGGCTCGACGTGGGCACGTCGGGCCTGATGGTGGTGGCCAAGTCGGAGTACGCGTACACGTTCCTGAAGCGCCAGTTCAAGGAGCGCACCGTCGACAAGCGCTACCACACACTGGTCCAAGGGCACCCCGACCCGACGAGCGGCACGATCGACGCCCCCATCGGTCGGCACCCGATCCACGACTACAAGTGGGCGGTCACGGCCGACGGCAAGCCCTCCGTCACGCACTACGACCTCGTCGAGGCATTCCGCGCCGCCTCGTTGCTCGACATCAAGCTGGAGACGGGGCGCACGCACCAGATCCGTGTCCACATGACGGCCCACCGGCACCCGTGCGTGGGCGACCTGACGTACGGCGCCGACCCGACGCTCGCCAGCCGGCTCGGCCTGGCCCGGCAGTGGCTGCACGCGGTGCGGCTCGGCTTCGAGCACCCCGGGGACGGGCACTGGGCCGAGTTCGAGAGCGACTATCCCGAGGACCTGCGGAAGGCCCTGGACCAGGTCCGCGAGGAGACATACGCGTGAGCCCGTCGTAGCACTGGCTTGTCTCCCACGCCGCACTGGCTTGTCTCCCACGCCGCCGGACACCTCACCGCGCAGGTCATCCAGGTCAACGGGGGCGCGGAGCACGGCCACCGAGCCGCAAGCCGAAAGAGCCGAGAGCAAAAGAGCCGAGCGCACGGGAGTCCCCGCGTCCGGTCCCCGACAGGGGGCCGGACTCCCCAGTCTTCGGGAACGGTTACTTGCTGACGCCCGCGTCCTTGAGTGCCGTCTCCCACTGGGCGACGAGGGACGGGATCTCGATCGTCCTGTCGTTGATCCTGATGGTGGGCGTCGACTGGATGCCCTTGGTGTCGTCGAAGGACCCGCTCATCTTCATTGCCCAGGCGTCGTAGGTGCCCTTCTCGACGGCGTCCTGGAACTTCTTGTTGTTCTTCAGGGCGTCGACCGTGTTGGCCACCTTGATCAGGTAGCTGTCCTCGGCGAACTCGTCGGCCGACTCCTCCGGGTGGTACTCCGCCGAGTACAGCGCGCTCTTGTACTCCAGGAACGCGTCGGTGCTGACGTCCAGCGCGGCGCCGAGCGCGCTCAGCGCGTTCTTGGAGCCCTCGCCGCCGAGCTTGCTGTCGAGGAAGGTGCCGAAGGTGAAGGAGAGCTTGTAGGTGCCATCCTCCATTCCCTTGTTGACGGCCGTGCCGATGCTCTGCTCGAACAGGGCGCAGCCCGGGCAGCGCGGGTCCTCGTAGAGGTGGACCGTGTTCTTCGACGTGGAGTCGCCGATCAGTACCGTGGTGCCGTTCCTGCCCGACGTGTGGGCGGGGGCAGTCACTTTCGCGTCGGGGGTTCCCTTCGCGTCGGCTGCCTCCTCCCACTTCGTGGGACGGCTGTTCTGCACGACGGCGTAGCTGATGCCGCCTGTTATCGCGAGGACGGCGACGATCGAAACAGCGACGATGGCCTGCCGCTTGACCTTGGCGCGCCGGGCCTGGAGCTCCCGCTCCAGACGCAGCCGCTCACGGGCTGTCCTCTTCGCCTCCTGGCTGTTCCGCTTGCTCATCGTGGTTCCTCCATGGATGTCCCCGGCCTGAAGCCGGGGGTGGGGATACTCCCGCTTGCGGGGGAGAAACGAAACTCCTGCGGAGCAGGGCAAGACACGGAGTTTCACCGTCAGGGCGAAAAACCGTCCACCACCGCGTACCGGGAGTTGGGCTGAGGGAATGATATGGTCGGCGGCGCCCGACCGGCGATAACGCAACTGGCCAGGCCTGCCACCGGGCTGACGTGACGTCAGATCGGTGTCTCCAGGCCGGGGATCCGGCCGTTGCGGAACAGGTCAACGAAAATCTGGTGGTCCGCACGCGCGCGTGCCCCGTACCCGTGCGCGAAGTCCACCAGGAGGGGCACGAAGCCGTCCTCGTCGGCCGAGATCGCCATGTCGATGGCCCGCTCCGTGGAGAACGGCACCAGGGACTGCCCGGACAGGTCGTCCGCCGCCGCGTGCATCGTTGCCGTGGCCCGGCCCAGGTCGCCGACGACCGCCGCGATCTCCTCCAGGTCGTCGATGTCGCTCCAGTCCAGGTCCACCGCGTACGGCGACACCTCGGCGACCAGCTGACCCGCCCCGTCCAGCTCGGTCCAGCCCAGCCATGGGTCGGCGTGCGCCTGGAGGGCGCGCTGTGAGATCACCGTGCGGTGGCCCTCGTGCTGGAAGTACTCACGGATAGCGGAGTCCGTGATGTGGCGGGACACTGCCGGGGTCTGGGCCTGCTTGAGGTAGATCACGACATCGTTCTCCAAGGCGTCGGTGGCGCCCTCCAGGAGGATGTTGTACGACGGCAGGCCCGCCGAGCCGATGCCGATGCCGCGGCGGCCGACGATGTCCTTCACACGGTACGAGTCTGGGCGGGCCAGCGACGACTCGGGAAGCGTCTCCAGGTAGCCGTCGAACGCCGCCAGCACCTTGTAGCGGGTGGCCGCGTCCAGCTCGATGGAGCCGCCGCCGGGTGCGAAGCGGCGCTCGAAGTCACGGATCTCCGTCATCGAGTCGAGCAGGCCGAAGCGGGTCAGTGACCGGGCGTCGCGCAGCGCGTCCAGCAGCGGCCCCTGGGCGGTGTCCAGCGTGAAGGGCGGCACCTCGTCGCTCTTGGCGCCCGTCGCGATGGCGCGGACCCGCTCGCGGTACACGCGCGCGTAGAGCGTCACCAGCTCCGTGATCTGCTCGTCGCTGAGTGCCTTCGCGTACCCGATCAGCGCCACGGAGGCCGCGAAGCGCTTCAGGTCCCAGGTGAAGGGGCCGACGTACGCCTCGTCGAAGTCGTTCACATTGAAGATCAGGCGGCCGGTGGCGTCCAGGTACGTGCCGAAGTTCTCCGCGTGCAGGTCGCCGTGGATCCACACGCGCGAGGTGCGGTCGTCCAGGAACGGGCCACCCCTCCTCTCGGCGTCAAGATCGTGGTAGAAGAGGCACGCCGTACCCCGGTAGAACGCGAAGGCCGAAGCCGCCATCTTCCGGAACTTCACCCGGAACGCCGCTGGATCGGCGGCCAGGAGCTCGCCGAAGGCGGTGTCGAAGACGGTGAGGATCTCCTCGCCGCGTCGCTCGGCACTGAGCTGCGGAACCGACATCGCTGGGTGCCTCCTGAGTACAGGTGGTGCGTGACAGGGGGGACGGATGTGCCGTCCACTGGTCGACGGCGGCATCCCTCCTCTTCCAAACGTCCGACACTACGCGGGAGTGCCCGCGCCTCCTCCAGCCGCACAAGGCGAAAATGTGAGTGAGGGGCGCCTCTGAAAGCGGATGCGCCCCTCACTGTGTGCGGTGGCCTCAACGGCCCGCCCATAGGCTTCAGTTGTGGCCGAAGCTCCTCTGCTTTCTGCGGGCGACATGGGCGGGGCTGCCCTGCGCCGGGGAAAGGGGCGACTGCCGCTCCTCCGTCGAACTGCGCCGCTCCGGCTCCCGGGCCTGCTCGGCCTGCGGGGAGCGGTCCTGCCGGTCGCTCTGCTTACGGTTCTTGTTCTTGGCCATGGTGCTCTCCTCCTGAGGGGGAACTAGGGGCCAGGGCCGCAACCAGATTCACATAGCCGAACACGTCGCGCATATCGGAGAGTTACCGTGTGTGACCAGGCCTGGCGGGGAAGGAGCGGGGAGGGATCTGTCGATGCGCCACGCCGAAGATCGAGTTCCGGCCGTTAACCTCCCCGCAGTCGGGCAGACTCGAAGGAAGCCCGCAAGCAAACCTCCCGGAAAGAGGGTGGATCGAGTGGACCGTTGCATCGTCCTGGTGGACGCCGGGTATCTGCTCGGCGCCGCCGCCAGCCTCCTCGCCGGGGAACCCTCCCGCTCCCGGATCACCGTCGACCACGCGGCCCTCATCCAGGGCCTGCGCGAGCGTGCCGAATCGGACACGCGGCAGCCGCTGCTGCGCATCTACTGGTTCGACGGCGCCCCCGACCGTGTACCGCAGCCCGAGCACCGCAGGCTGCGGGTGATGCCACGAGTCACCGTGCGCCTGGGTGCGCTGACCCGCAGCGATGGGCGGTGGGCTCAAAAGGGTGTGGACGCCGCGATGCACGCCGAGCTCACCGAGCTGGCGCGCAACCGGGCCTGCTCGGACGTGGTGCTCGTGACCGGGGACGGGGACCTGCTGCCGGGCATGATGGCGGCCAAGGAGCACGGGGTCGCCGTACATCTGTGGGCCGTGCAGGCCGCGGACGGCGACTACAACCAGTCCGAGGACCTGGTCGCCGAGGCCGACGAGCGGCGTGTGCTGGACCGGGTGTGGATCACTCAGGCGGTACGGGCGAAGGAGCTCGGCGGGGTGTGCGCGCCGCCGCTTGTGCCGCGGCCCGAGATCGCCGCGATCCTGTCGGCGCCGCTGCCGGAGTCGGCGCTCGCCAGGACCGAGCGGGGCACCGAGGAGAGGGAACACGTGCCGGCGTCCGCTGTCTCACGGAACGGGACCGAGGAGCGGGTACCGGCAGCCGCGTCCAAGGGGGTGCCGACACCGAAGGACCTGGCGATCATGCGGGCGGCCGGAGCGCAGACGGCGCAGCATCCGGCGAACGCCACGTTGCGGTGGTCGTCCGACAAGGGCTGGGTGGACCGGCCCGGAGGCGTCGCCGAGTCGCCCGAGGTCGCGTCCATGCCGACGCTGGCCCAGCTCACCACGGCCGAGCAGCGGTGGGCCGACCGGGAGGAGGACATCACCACGGTCGGAGGCGACCCCTACGAGGTCGGGCAGGTGTTCGCCCGGCGGTGGATGTCGCGGCTGACCGACCAGACGCACCTGCAGAAGCTGTCCGGGATGTATCCGCGGATCCCTCACCGCGTGGACGGGGAGCTGCTGCGCTACGCGGCCCGCTTCGGACTGCTCGCCCACAAGGACGACCAGATCGACGAGCACGACCGGTATGCCATCCGGGCCGGGTTCTGGCGGGAGATCGACGTACGGACAGCAGCGGAGCATGTCCCTGCCGGGGAGTGAGCGGGACACGGGGACGGGACCGGGTGAGCGGGACACGGGGACGGGACCGGGTGAGCGGGACACGGGGATGAGACCGAGTGAGCAGGACACGGGGACGAGACCGGGGGCCAGGGGTGGGGGTAGCGGACACGTGTGCGCCGGGCCACCCGGGAGACGCCGTGGGCCGCGGACCCCGTAGGCTCGTGCCTCGTGAGCACGCGTGTGGGAGCGGACAGCCGGCATGGTGGGGCCGTCGTGTGCGCGGTGGAGGGGCTGACGAAGACGTACCCGGCGGGGCGAGGGCGGCGCGGGACACCAGGGACGCCTGACGTACGGGCCAACGACAGTGTCGGGCTCGACGGTGCGGCGCGGGGAGATCTTCGGGCTGCTCGGGCCGAACGGGGCCGGCAAGTCGACGCTGGTCAGGCAGCTCACGGGGCTGATGAGGCCGGACACCGGCAGTGTGGAGATCCTCGGGCACGACATCGTGCGGCATCCGGAGCGGGCCGCGCGGATCCTCGCCTACCTGGGCCAGGAGTCGACCGCGCTGGACGAGCTGACCGTGTCGCTGGCCGCGGAGACCACCGGGCGGCTGCGCGGGCTCGACGTACGGCGGGCGCGGGCCGAGCGGGACGCCGTACTGGAGGAGCTCGGGCTCACGGACCTCGCCTCGCGGCCGATCAGGAAGCTGTCCGGCGGGCAGCGGCGGCTGGCCTGCTTCGCCGCCGCGCTCGTGGGTGAGCGGCCGCTGCTCGTGCTCGACGAGCCGACCACCGGCATGGACCCCGTCGCCCGGCGGGCCGTGTGGGCCGCCGTCGACCGGCGCCGGGCCGAGCACGGCACGACCGTCCTGCTCGTCACCCACAACGTCATCGAGGCGGAGACCGTGCTCGACCGGGTCGCCGTCCTCGACAAAGGGCGGGTCATCGCCTGCGACACGCCGGCCGGGCTCAAGGAGCAGGTGGCGGGCGAGGTACGCGTCGACCTCGTGTGGCGCGAGTGGGCGCCGCTGGACGTCCCGGAGGTCGCCGCGCTGCGTTCCCGGGCCGTGGAGTGCGGGCGCCGCTGGACGCTGCGGCTCGCGCCCGAGGAGGCTCGCGCGGTGGTGGCCACCGTCACCGGCGGCGCGGCTTTCGTGGCCCTGGACGACTTCACGCTCGCCACGCCGAGCCTCGAAGACGTGTATCTGGCGCTGGGCGGGAGCGCGGGGAATGTGCGGGGGCTGGTCAAGGCGTGAGAGTTCGGGCCTTTGTGGCCGTACGGGACAGGACGACTGCTGAGGCGACCGTACGGAACAAGACGGCTGCTGAAGCGGCCGTACGGGACAGGACGACTGCTGAAGCGAACAGGAGCCGCTCGACGTGAGTGTCGTACCCGCCGAGGTCCTGCCGGGCCGCGCCCTCCCCGCCGGGGACGCCGCCGCGGAAGAAGCCGCCGTACTCGGACCGCGTGCGCGGCTGGGGCCCGCGCTGGCCGCCGTGTACCGGGCGCAGCTGTCCCGGGCGCGGGTCGCGCGGATCCCGCTGCTGTTCGTGGCCACCTTCCAGTCCATCGGGATCATGGTCCTGATGCGCGGTGTGGTGGACGGCGGGGGCGAGGCGCGGGCCGTGGTGGCCGGTTCGTCGGTGCTCGTTGTCGCGTTCGTCGCGCTCAACCTGCTCGCTCAGTACTTCGGGCAGCTGCGTGCCGACGGTGGGCTCGACCACTACGCGACGCTGCCGGTGCCGCCGGCCGCGGTGGTGCTGGGTGCGGCGGGCGCGTATGCCTCCTTCACCGTGCCGGGGACTGTGCGTCACCGCCGTCTTCGGGTGTGTGCTCTTCGGCTTGCCGATGGCGCATCTGTGGATCCTCGCCGCGGTGATCCCGCTCGCCGGTGCCGCGCTCGCCGGGCTCGGAGCGGCGCTCGGGCTGCTTGCGCCGCGGCCTGAACTCGCCACGTTGTTCGGTCAGTTGGGGATGTCGGCGGCGTTGCTGCTCGGGGTGCTGCCGGCGGACCGGCTGCCGGCTGTTGTCCAGTACGCGCGGGATCTGCTGCCGTCCACGTACGGCGTCGAAGCCTTCGGGCTGACCTTCGCGGCGCACCCCGACTGGGGTGTCGTCGTGCTCGACCTCGCCGTGTGCGCGGTGGTCGGGGTCGCCTCGCTGGCCGTCGCGACCTGGGCTTATCGCCGGGCGGCCGTCCGGTGACGCGGTTGAGCGGTTGACAGACGAGCCTGGCACGATGTCAGGGTGACCGCACCGCTTACTCCGCCCCCACCGCCGCATCACCAGCCTCCGCACCACGCGTGGCAGGCGCTGCCGCACGCCGCTGGTGCGGCTGGACCCGCCGGTTGTCAAAAGGACGGTCCCGGGATGAAGAGCGAAGTGCGGGAGGCCGCTGTCATCACGGTCGCGATGGCACTGGGAGGGGTGCTGCTCGGCGTGCTGTGGTGGTGGCTGGCCCCCGAGGTGCCGCTGGTCTCGGGCTCTTCCGCGGTGTATCTCAAGGACACGGAGGGGGAGCAGGCCATCGGGGTGGACGGGACGTTCGCTCTGCTCGCGCTCGGGTTCGGGCTTGTCAGCGCGCTGGTCGTGTTCCTGGTGCGGCGGCGCGGGGGCACCCCGAGCGTCGTCGCGCTCACGCTCGGTGGTCTGCTCGGCTCGTTGCTCGCCTGGTGGCTGGGGATCTGCCTGGGGCCCGCACAGGACGTGGCGGCCCGTGCCAAGGAGGTCGGCCAGGGGGGTACGTTCGCGGCGCCGCTGGAACTCGGTGCCAAGGGAGCGCTGCTGGCCTGGTCCATGGCGGCGCTGCTGGCCCATCTCGGGCTGACGGCGTTGTTCGGGCCGCGGGATCCGGATTCAGGTCCGGATTCAGGTCCGGATTCGGGTCCGGACTCGGATCAGCCGAGCCCGTACGGGGCGGCTTTGCCGTGAGCCTGTAAGCCCATAACCCCGTAAGGGCGGGCTTTGCGGGAGCCGACGGCACGGTGCTTCGCCCTCGGTTCTTCGCCCTCGGACTCCCCACTGCCTCAGTTGAGGCTCGTCGGCCCGCGCGTCAGTTCGATTGCGGGCAACGACGGCAGATTACGGATGATCGCGGTCTCCGCCCGCAGCAGCGTCAGCTCCTCCCGAAGCCGCGACGCCGTGTCCGGTGCCTGGAGCAGGCGCTGTTTCGCCGGGACGTCCAGCATCGTCGCGGCCGCGACCAGGTATGAGACGACGGACGGCTCGTCCGGCAGGTCGCCTCCGGCCGACAGGGACCGTTCACGTGCCCCGGCCAGCCGCTTCTGGTACTGGCGGAAGGCCCGCAGCACCCCCTCGGCCAGCGCCCCCGCCTCGTCGCCCGGCTCCTCCGGAACCTCCTCCAGCTCAGCCGTCAGGAACGGGCCGGATGAGTCCACCGAGAGCAGGCGCACCCGCCCCGTGCCGGTCGCCAGCACCTCGTACGTGCCGTTGTCGCGCTCCCGGATGGTCGCCGCGTCCGCGACGCACCCCACCGGGTGGAACGCCCGTATCGGGTCGTCGCCGAAGCCCGCCGCCGGGCCACGCTCGGGCAGGGACGTCCGGTCCGGCATGCCGGGCGCGCTCTGCGCGACCTCGTGGCCGTCACGGATGGCGACGACGGCGAACCGGCGGGGTTCGGACTCGGGAGTCTTCAGCAACTCGCGCATCATGGCGCGGTAGCGCTCCTCGAAGATGTTCAGCGGGAGCACCAGCCCCGGGAACGGTACCGAGTTCAGGGGGAAGAGGGGGAGACGGACGGTGGTCACGAGGCAAGAGCCTAGTGGTCGGCGGAACCGGGAGTTCCCTCCCCCTCACTTCGCGGGCCCGGGAGGGTTCGGTCGCGGCTCGCGGCTCAGCAGCCGCGTCGCCCCCGCCCTCCCGCGATCTTCCAGGTTCCCGCGAGGGCGTGTATCAGCCACTGATACGGGCGGACAGTGCCCCGCCGGGGTCTGAGAGAATTGGCCTCGTGCCGCAACCTCTCTCTCTGACCCGAATCGATCTGCGGGGCGACGCCCTTCCGAAGGGCCCTGCCCTGCGTGACCTGCTGCCCCGGGCCGACTTCGACGTCGCGGCCGCCCTGGAGAAGGTGCGGCCGATCGCCGAGGCCGTGCATCATCGGGGCGACGCGGCGCTGATCGACTTCGCCGAGAAGTTCGACGGCGTACGCCTGAAGTCCGTACGGGTTCCGGCCAAGGCGCTCAACGACGCGCTGGAGCAGCTCGACCCGGCCGTGCGCGCGGCCCTGGAGGAGTCCGTCCGCCGCGCCCGCATCGTCCACCGCGAGCAGCGCCGCACCCGCCACACCACCCAGGTCGCCCCCGGCGGCACGGTCACCGAGAAGTGGGTCCCGGTCGAGCGCGTCGGGCTGTACGCGCCCGGCGGCCGGTCCGTGTACCCCTCGTCCGTGATCATGAATGTGGTGCCCGCGCAGGAGGCCGGTGTCGGATCGGTCGCGCTCGCCTCGCCCGCGCAGGCCCCCGCTTACGCGAACGATCCAGCCGGGGGGCTCCCGCACCCGACGATCCTCGCGGCCTGCGCGCTGCTGGGCGTCGACGAGGTGTACGCGGCCGGCGGCGCGACCGCGGTCGCGATGTTCGCGTACGGCACGGAGTCCTGCCCGCCCGCCACCATGGTCACCGGCCCCGGCAACATCTGGGTCGCCGCCGCCAAGCGGTACTTCGCGGGCCGGATCGGCATCGACTCCGAGGCCGGCCCGACCGAGATCGCGATCCTCGCGGACGAGACCGCCGACCCGGTGCACGTCGCCGCCGACCTGATCAGCCAGGCCGAGCACGACCCGCTGGCCGCCGCCGTCCTCGTCACCGACTCGGTGGCGCTGGCCGACGCGGTCGAGAAGGAGCTGGAGCCGCAGATCGCGGCCACCAAGCACATCGAGGACCGGATCCGCCCGGCGCTTACGGGCCGGCAGTCCGCGATCGTCCTCGTCGACGGCATCGACGAGGGCCTGCGGGTCGTCAACGCGTACGGCGCCGAGCACCTGGAGATCCAGACGGCGGACGCCACCGCGGTCGCCGAACGCGTCGTGAACGCGGGCGCGATCTTCCTCGGCCCCTGGTCGCCGGTCTCGCTCGGCGACTACGCGGCAGGGTCCAACCACGTCCTGCCCACCGGCGGTTGCGCCTGCCACTCCTCCGGCCTGTCCGTCCAGTCCTTCCTGCGCGGCATCCACATCGTCGACTACACGAAGGCCGCGCTGGCCGAGGTCGCGCACCACGTGGTGACGCTGGCGGAGGCGGAGGACCTGCCCGCGCACGGCGCCGCGATCAAGGCAAGGTTCGGTGGGAAGGTACCCGAGAGCACGTGAGCGAGGTACGTATCGACGATCTCCCCGTACGGGACGAGCTGCGCGGCAAGTCCCCCTACGGCGCGCCCCAACTCGACGTCCCCGTACGGCTGAACACCAACGAGAACCCCTACCCCCTGCCCGAACCGCTCGTCGAGCGGATCACCGAGCGGGTGCGCGAGGCGGCCCGTAACCTCAACCGCTACCCCGACCGGGACGCGGTAGAGCTGCGCACCGAGCTCGCCAAGTACCTGACGAACGACCGGCATGTACCCGCTCGGCCTCGAGAACGTCTGGGCGGCCAACGGCTCCAACGAGGTCATCCAGCAGCTGCTCCAGACCTTCGGCGGCCCCGGCCGCACCGCGATCGGCTTCGAGCCGTCGTACTCCATGCACGGACTCATCTCGCGCGGCACAGGCACGGGCTGGATCTCCGGTCCGCGCGGCGACGACTTCACCGTCGACGTCGCCGCCGCCCGGAAGGCCATCGCCGAGCACCGCCCGGACGTCGTCTTCATCACCACCCCCAACAACCCCACGGGCAACGCGGTCCCGCCCGAGACGGTCCTCGCCCTGTACGAGGCCGCGCAGGCCGCCAAGCCGTCGATGGTGGTGGTCGACGAGGCGTATGTCGAGTTCAGCCACGGTGACTCGCTGCTGCCGCTGCTCGAAGGGCGGCCGCACCTCGTGATCTCCCGGACCATGTCCAAGGCGTTCGGCGCGGCGGGCCTGCGCCTCGGCTATCTCGCCGCGCACCCGGCGGTCGTGGACGCCGTCCAGCTCGTACGGCTGCCGTACCACCTGTCGGCCGTCACCCAGGCCACCGCCCTGGCCGCTCTGGAGCACACCGACACGCTGCTGCGGTACGTGGAGCAGCTGAAGTCCGAGCGGGACCGGCTGGTCGGCGAGTTGCGCGCGATCGGCTACGAGGTGACCGAGTCCGACGCCAACTTCGTGCAGTTCGGGCGGTTCGCCGACGCCCACGAAGCCTGGCAGAGGATCCTCGACCGGGGTGTCCTGGTCCGGGACAACGGCGTACCGGGGTGGCTGCGGGTCACCGCGGGAACCCCGGCCGAGAACGACGCGTTCCTGGACGCGGTACGTGCGACGTGACGTGCGGTGTCGCGGACGCCCACCCGAAGGAGCAGAGCGTATGAGCCGCGTAGGACGCATCGAACGGACCACCAAGGAGACATCCGTCCTCGTCGAGATCGACCTCGACGGCACCGGAAGGGCGGAGATCTCCACCGGCGTCGGCTTCTACGACCACATGCTCGACCAGCTTGGCCGGCACGGTCTGTTCGACCTCACCGTGAAGACCGAGGGCGACCTGCACATCGACTCGCACCACACCATCGAGGACACCGCCCTCGCGTTGGGCGCCGCCTTCAAGCAGGCCCTCGGCGACAAGGTGGGGATCTACCGTTTCGGCAACTGCACGGTACCGCTGGACGAATCCCTCGCCCAGGTGACCGTCGACCTCTCCGGCCGCCCGTACCTGGTGCACACCGAGCCCGAGAACATGGCGCCGATGATCGGCGCGTACGACACGACGATGACCCGGCACATCCTGGAGTCCTTCGTCGCGCAGGCCCAGATCGCGCTGCACGTGCACGTGCCGTACGGGCGCAACGCGCACCACATCGTGGAGTGCCAGTTCAAGGCGCTCGCGCGGGCGCTGCGGTACGCGAGCGAGCGTGACCCGCGGGCCGCCGGGATCCTCCCCTCCACGAAGGGCGCGCTGTAGAGCCATGAACGAGCTGTCCACCATCCTGATCGTCGTCGGTCTCTTCCTGGTCGGCGGCGTCTTCTCCTTCGTCAAGCAGCAGATGCCCAAGAGCCTCATCATGCTGCTCTCCGTCAGCGCCGCGATGTGTCTCGTCGCGGGCATCCTGAGGCTGGAGGTGTGGAATTGAGCAGCCCGAGCACGCCCAGGCCCACCAGGACCGTCGTCGTCTTCGACTACGGCTTCGGCAACGTCCGTTCCGCCGAGCGTGCCCTCGCGCGCGTGGGAGCGGACGTCGAGATCACCCGCGACTACGACAGGGCCATGAACGCGGACGGCCTGCTGGTGCCGGGAGTCGGCGCCTTCGCCGCCTGTATGAAGGGCCTGAAGGAGGCGCGCGGCGACTGGATCATCGACCGGCGGCTGTCCGGCGGGCGCCCGGTGATGGGTATCTGCGTCGGCATGCAGATCCTCTTCGCGCGCGGCATCGAGCACGGCGTGGAGAGCGACGGCCTCGACGAGTGGCCCGGCGCGGTCGAGCCGCTCCAGGCCGACATCGTGCCCCACATGGGCTGGAACACGGTCGAGGCGCCGTCCGACTCCCAGCTCTTCGCGGGCCTGGACACGGACGCACGCTTCTATTTCGTGCACTCCTACGCCGTCCACGCCTGGAACCTCCCGACGCACAACCCCGCCCTGCGGGCCCCCAAGGTCACCTGGTCCACCCACGGCAAGCCCTTCGTGGCGGCTGTGGAGAACGGCGCCCTGTGGGCCACACAGTTCCACCCCGAGAAGTCCGGCGACGCCGGAGCACAGCTGCTCACCAACTGGATCGGAACCTTGTAGACCATGGCCAAGCTCGAACTCCTCCCCGCTGTCGACGTCCGTGACGGCCGGGCCGTACGCCTCGTGCACGGCGAGTCCGGCACGGAGACCTCGTACGGCTCTCCTCTGCAGGCCGCCCTCGCCTGGCAGCGGTCGGGCGCCGAGTGGCTGCACCTGGTGGACCTGGACGCCGCGTTCGGCACCGGGGACAACCGCGAGCTGATCGCCGAGATCACGGGGGCGATGGACCTCAAGGTGGAGCTGTCCGGCGGCATCCGTGACGACGCCTCGCTCACCGCTGCCCTGGCCACCGGCTGCACCCGCGTCAACCTGGGCACGGCCGCTCTGGAGACCCCCGAGTGGGTCGCCAAGGCCATCGCCGGGCACGGCGACAGGATCGCGGTCGGCCTGGACGTACGGGGCACCACACTCCGTGGCCGCGGCTGGACCCGCGACGGCGGTGACCTGTACGAGACGCTGGAGCGCCTGAACGCCGAGGGCTGCGCGCGGTACGTCGTCACGGACATCGCGAAGGACGGCACCCTCCAGGGCCCCAGCCTGGAGCTGCTGAAGAACGTCTGCGCGGCGACGGACCGCCCGGTGGTGGCGTCGGGCGGGGTGTCGTCGCTGGACGACCTCCGTGCGCTCGCCGGGCTGGTCCCCCTCGGGGTGGAGGGCGCCATCGTCGGGAAGGCCCTGTACACGAAGGCGTTCACCCTGGAAGAAGCACTGGAGGACTCGTGAAACTCGTGAAACTCGTGAAAAGGGACACGGTGTCATGACGTCCGATGCCGTCCGGCGTGTACAGAGCGAAAGCCCCTGGGAGGAGTCCTTCGGTTTCGCACGCGCCGTCGCGGCGGGCGACCGCGTGCTGGTGGGCGGCACGACGGCCTTCAAGGGCCCTGTGCTGTACGGGGAGGGCGACCCGTACGAGCAGGCCAAGGTGGCGTTCACCAGCGCGATCGAGGCGATCACGGAATTCGGGCTCGGCATCGAGTCCGTGGTCCGTACGCGGATGTATCTGTCCCACGCGCGGGACGTGGACGAGGTGGGCAGGGCCCACAAGGAGCTCTTCGACCCGGTGCGGCCGGTTTCCACCCTGCTGGTGGTGGAGGGCTTCGTCGACTCGCGCATCCTGGTCGAAGTGGAACTGGAAGCCTTCAGAGGCTAGAAGCTTCCAGAAGCTAGAAGCCTTAAGACGCTGGAAGCTTTTGTTTGTGTGAGGAGCCGTGGATTCATGACCCTGGCGGTCCGAGTCATCCCCTGCCTGGACGTGGACAACGGCCGGGTCGTCAAGGGTGTCAACTTCCAGAACCTGCGCGACGCGGGCGACCCCGTCGAGATGGCCAAGGTGTACGACGCCGAAGGCGCCGACGAGCTGACGTTCCTGGACATCACCGCGTCGTCGGGCAACCGTGAGACGACGTACGACGTGGTGCGCCGCACGGCCGAGCAGGTCTTCATCCCGCTGACGGTCGGCGGCGGGGTCCGTACGGCCGAGGACGTGGACAAATTGCTGCGGGCGGGCGCGGACAAGGTCGGGGTCAACACGGCGGCGATCGCCCGCCCGGACCTGATCCGCGAGATCGCGGAACGCTTCGGCCGCCAGGTCCTGGTCCTGTCGGTGGACGCTCGCCGTACCGGGTCCGGAGCGTTCGAGGTGACCACCCACGGTGGCCGTAAGGGCACAGGTATCGACGCGGTCGAGTGGGCCCAGCGGGCCGCCGAACTGGGCGCGGGCGAGATCCTGCTCAACTCGATGGACGCGGACGGCACGAAGGACGGCTACGACCTGGAGATGATCGCGGCGGTCCGCGCACACGTCACGGTCCCGGTCATCGCCTCCGGCGGCGCGGGCGGGCTGAAGGACTTCCCGCCGGCCATCGCGGCAGGCGCGGACGCGGTGCTGGCGGCATCCGTCTTCCACTTCGGGGATCTGCGGATCGGTGAGGTGAAGGGGACGTTGCGGGGGGCGGGGTATCCCGTTCGGTAGTTCGAGGAGCCATCCCTGGTAGTGAATGCGGTAGTAGTCAGGGCTCTTTGGCATCTATGGTGCTCGTATGCCTGGAATCACGATTGAGTTCACCGAGGAAGAGCTGGCCGAGCTGCGTGCGGAGGCCAAGGAGAAGGGCGTCGCGATCAAACGGCTGGCGCACGACATACTGACTGAGGATGTGGTGCGGCGGCGGCAGAAGCAGCGTTTCGTCGAAGGGGCGGCGAAGTACGCCCGTGAGATCATGCCGGACCTCGAGGAGCGCTTTCCGGTGGGGCTGCGATGACGCTGTACGTAGACGCAGGCTGGATCCTCAACGTTCAGATCGAGGTCTCTCCCCCGAATATCCCCCTTCGCGACTGGGGTGCGCTGCACTGTATGGCCGAGCGCCACAGGTACGAGCGCATCGCGGGCGAGCCCTACTACGAGGAGGTGCCGGCGCGCGCGGCGACGTTCCTGCATACGGCAGTGAGGCTCAGGCCGTTCATGGACTACAACGCGACGATTGGTATCGGCTGCATCCGCGCGTACATGGAGGCATGCGGGACGCCGCTCGATCCGTCGCCCGGCGACTGGGCGAAACTCATCGCCGATATCCGCAGCGACGAGTCCGACATTCAGGAGACCGCCCGCCTCCTGCGCGACTGGGCGGCGTGAGCCTCCAGGAGGCCGCAGCGCCGCTCAGATCCCCAGCTTCTTGGTCTCGTGCAGCTTCGCGATCGCGTCCTTCTCGCCGTCCAGTTCCACGTCGGCCACCTGCTGCCGTCCGTACAGGAACATCAGCAGCTCCGCAGGCTCCCCGGTCACCGTGACGACCGGCGTGCCGCGGTGGGCGACCGCCGTCTGGCCGTTCGGGCGGCGCAGCACGAGGCCGGTGGGGGAGCCGCGGCCCATCAGCCGGGCGGTGCGCTCCAGCCGGGACCACAGGGCGTCCTGGAAGACCGGGTCCAGCTCGCGCGGGGTCCAGTCGGGCCGGGCGCGACGCACGTCCTCGGTGTGGATGTAGAACTCGATCGTGTTCGAGGCCTCGTCGATCTGCTTGAGGGAGAAGGGGGAGAACCGCGGCGGGCCCGTACGGATGAGCTGGATCAGCTCCTCGTACGGCTTTGTGGTGAACTCCTCCATCACCCGGTCCAGGCGGGGCGCGAGCTGCTTGATGAGGATGCCGCCCGCGGCGTCGGGGCGGCGTTCCCGTACCACCACGTGCGCGGCGAGGTCACGGGTTTTCCAGTCGTCGCACAGGGTCGGGGCGTCCGGGCCGGAGGCCTCCAACAGATCGGCGAGGAGGAGTCGTTCACGCTTGGCATGGGTCGACATGCCAGCCAGCCTACGACCGGGACGCGGGTCCGCACAGGGGGAGCCGCGCAGTGCGTCAGGGGCCCACCGGACCGCCCCGGTGCCGGGTCCGGCCTGTGGACAACAGCGGGGCCTGTGGACAACGGCGGGGTGCGTCGGCGGCACGCGGCACAATGGCACCCATGACCAGCACGCAGTCATCCAGCGGGTCCAGCGGGTCCAGCGGGTCCGGGAGGCCCAGCGGGCCCGACAGGTCCGGGAGGCCCAGCGGGCCCGACAGGTTCAGTGGGCCCGGCAGCCTCGATCCCGAGATCGCCGCGCGCCTCAGGCGCGGCGCCGACGGGCTCCTGCCCGCCATCGCCCAGCAGTACGACACCGGAGAGGTGCTCATGCTCGGCTGGATGGACGACGAGGCGCTGCACCGCACGCTCACCACGGGCCGCTGCACCTACTGGTCGCGCAGCCGCCAGGAGTACTGGGTCAAGGGCGACACCTCCGGGCACATCCAGTGGGTGAGATCCGTGGCCCTGGACTGCGACGCCGACACCGTGCTGGTGAAGGTCGACCAGGTGGGCGCCGCCTGCCACACCGGCGCCCGCACCTGCTTCGACGAGGACCCCCTCAAGGCCCTCGAAGGCGGCGCCGGTTCCGGCGTACCGTCACTGGACCAGGATCAGTAAGGTCAGCCGCCATGGACCTCGAGACGTTCCGCAAGCTGGCCACCGACCGCCGCGTCATCCCCGTCAGCCGCAAGCTCCTCGCCGACGGCGACACCCCCGTCGCGCTCTACCGAAAGCTCGCCGCCGAGCGCCCGGGCACGTTCCTGCTGGAGTCCGCGGAGAACGGCCACACGGCGTTCACATGGTCTCGCTACTCCTTCGTCGGCGTCCGTAGCGCCGCCACCCTCACCGAGCGCGACGGCCAGGCGCACTGGCAGGGCACCCCGCCCGTCGGCGTCCCCGTCGACGGCGACCCGCTCGCCGCCCTGCGCGCCACCATCGAGGCCCTGCACACGCCCCGCGACCTCGCCGCGGGCCTGCCGCCCTTCACCGGAGGCATGGTCGGCTACCTCGGCTACGACATCGTGCGCCGCCTGGAGAAGATCGGCCCCGGTGAGCGGGACGACCTGCGGCTGCCCGAGCTGACCATGCTGCTCACCAGCGACCTCGCCGTCCTCGACCACTGGGACGGCACGGTGCTGCTCATCGCCAACGCCATCAACCACAACGACCTGGACACGGGCGTCGACGAGGCCTACGCGGACGCGGTCGCCCGCCTCGACACCATGCAGGCCCACCTCACCCGCCCCGTCTCGCAGCCCCCGGCCGCGCTCCCGCCCTCCGAACTCCCCGAGTACACGGCTGGTTGGGGCGGCCCCGACTACCAGGAGGCCGTCGAGGACATCAAGGAGCGCATCCGGGCCGGCGAGGCCTTCCAGGTCGTACCGTCGCAGAGGTTCGAAACGCCGTGCACGGCAAGCGCGTTGGACGTCTACCGGGTGCTGCGGGCGACCAACCCCTCCCCGTACATGTACCTGTTCCGCTTCGACGGGTTCGACGTCGTCGGCTCGTCCCCCGAGGCCCTGGTCAAGGTCGAGGACGGGCAGGCCATGGTGCACCCCATCGCGGGCACCCGGCCACCGCGGCGCCACCCCGCAGGAGGACCAGGCCCTCGCCGACGAGCTGCTCGCCGACCCCAAGGAGCGCGCCGAGCACCTGATGCTGGTCGACCTGGGGCGCAACGACCTCGGACGGGTCTGTGAGCCGGGCTCGGTCGAGGTCGTCGACTTCATGTCCATCGAGCGGTACTCGCACGTCATGCACATCGTGTCGACCGTCGCCGGGCGCGTCGCGGGAGGCCGTACGGCCTTCGACGTACTGACCGCCTGCTTCCCGGCCGGCACGCTCTCCGGCGCCCCCAAGCCCCGCGCGATGCAGATCATCGACGAACTGGAGCCGTCCAGCCGCGGGCTGTACGGCGGCTGCGTCGGCTACCTCGACTTCGCCGGCGACTCCGACACCGCCATCGCCATCCGCACGGCCCTGCTGCGCGACGGCACGGCCTACGTCCAGGCGGGCGCCGGTGTCGTCGCCGACTCCGACCCCGTCGCCGAGGACACCGAGTGCCGCAACAAGGCGGCGGCGGTCCTGCGCGCGGTCCACACGGCGAACCGGCTCGGCGGGTACCGGCGGCCTGGCGCCCGTTGGCGACATCGTGCCCACGGGCCGACTGCGGGCTCGACGTGGGCCCCGGGTGACGGTCGCCCGGGGTTCAGGCGATAGTGGGGTACGTGACCGCCGTACCCCACCCCGCATCCGAACCCGCACGCCGTCCGGCCGGCCGGCGCAGCCTCGCCGTCGCCCTGCTGTGCGGCGCGCTCGGCGCGGCCGTCGCGCTGCTCGCCACCCGGCAGCGCTGGTCGGAGGGCACCGCGACGGTCGCCGGCGGCGACTTCCCGCTGACCGCCAGGGCAGCGACGTCACGGGCGTGCCCGCGGCCCTCGCCATAGTGGGCCTCGCCGCGCTCGTCGCCGTCTTCGCCGTCCGCCGCTCCGGCCGCTCCTGGTCGCGGCCTGCTCGCGCTGTCCGGCGCGGGCACGGTCGCCGCGGCCGTCCTCGGCGCCGCCGACAGCTCCGCGCTCGACGAGAAGGCCGCGCAGGCCACGGCGACACCGCCGCCACCGTCGACGCGCTCAGCCACACCCCCTGGCCGTACGTGGCCGCCGCCGGCGGCGCGCTGATCCTCCTCGCCGGACTGCTCGCGCTGCGGTACGGCCGCCTGTGGCCCGCCATGTCCGGCCGCTACGAGCGCGGCGGCGCGCCCGCGGCCGCGCCGGGCGAAGGCGGCCGACCCCGACCGGCCCGAGGACCTGTGGAAGGCCCTGGACCGCGGCGAGGACCCGACGGGGGCGTAGACGCCCTGCCGGCTGGGCCGGGCGTCCGGGCCCCGTCCTGGCGGTTCGCGCGCGAGGGGCGACCCCCGGTCATGCAGAGGCGCGCGTGCGAGACAATGGACGACGAGCGCCCGGCCCACCACGCGGCAGGACGCAAAGCATCACGCCACAGCAACGAGGAGCACGTCATGGCGGGTACCAGCCACGGACACACCCCGGCCGCCTGGACCGGCGGCATCATCGCCTTCATCGGTTTCTGCGTATCGGGTGCCTTCATGGTCATGGCGGAGCCGCTGGGCTTCTGGGTCGGCCTGGCGTCGCGCTCCTCGGCCCTGTCGTTGGCGGGATCATGCCCGCGTTGGGGCTCGGCAGGCAGAGGACCGAGCACCGAGTGAGCCAGGTCGCGTCGGCCGGCCACACGATGGGCGCGGGCCGAACCGGCGGTGCCGAGAGGCGAGCCCCGTATGGGGAACCGCTTACAGCGGCCGTGGCGGCCGCGGCGACGGCGGCCGGACGGCCCGCTCCGGCCGGTGGTCCGAGAACGACCGGGACAGCCCCTTCGCGGAGCTCCGCCCTCGAACGGCACCACCCGCCCGCTGCGCGGACGGCGCGCAGGGGGTAGAATGCGCGGGTGAACAGGAAGCGGAGGCCTCACACCAGGGCGGGTCGGCGCCGCCCGGCGCCTCCTGGGAGGCTGGCCGTGCCCGCCGGGGTGCTCGCGGCCGTCGCCGGGGCCTTCGTACGTCGGGGCCGTGGACCCCAACGAGCCGGGCCACTACCCCGTCTGCCCGCTGCTGCGGTTCACCGGCGTGTACTGCCCCGGCTGCGGCGGTCTGCGCAGCGCCCACGCCTTCGCGCACGGGGACTCGCGCGGCCCTCGGCGGCCAACGCGCTCGCCGTCGCGGGCTACGTGGTCTTCGCGGTCCTGTGGACCGTCTGGGTGGTCCGCGCGGCGCGGGGCCGGCCGATGGCCTCGAGCTGCGGGCCCGTCGCGGTGGTCGCTCGGGGCGTTGCTGCTGGTCTTCACGGTTGTCCGGAACCTGCCGTTCGGTGGCTGGCTTCACCCTTGATCAAACAGTGAATGTCCAGGTAGTGGGACCGGCGTCAACCGGATGTGAGGCCTGGCCCTCCTCCGGATACCATCGGAGTGACCAGCTTGAACGCTCGACCCATCCGTCAACCGTCACCGCCAGGAAGGGGGCCGCTCGCGTGAGTGTGCTCGACGAGATCATCGACGGAGTCCGTGCCGACCTCGCGGAGCGGCAGGCGCGCGTCAGCCTCGACGAGCTCAAGGAGCGGGCGGCGAAGGCTCCCCCGGCCAAGGACGGCGTCGCCGCCCTCCGCGGCGACGGCGTCAAGGTGATCTGCGAGGTCAAGCGGTCCAGCCCCTCCAAGGGCGCGCTCGCCGCGATCGCCGACCCGGCCGGGCTCGCCGCCGACTACGAGGCGGGCGGCGCGGCCGTCATCTCCGTCCTCACCGAACAGCGCCGGTTCGGCGGCTCGCTGGCCGACCTGGAGGCCGTCCGCGCCCGGGTCGACATCCCCGTGCTGCGCAAGGACTTCATCGTCACCTCCTACCAGCTGTGGGAGGCCCGTGCGTACGGCGCCGACCTCGCCCTGCTGATCGTCGCCGCCCTCGACCAGGAGGCCCTGGAGTCGCTGATCGAGCGCGCCGAGTCCATCGGGCTCACCCCGCTCGTCGAGGTGCACGACGAGGACGAGGTCGAGCGGGCGGTCGACGCCGGGCGCGGGTCATCGGCGTCAACGCGCGCAACCTGAAGACCCTGGAGGTCGACCGCGCCACTTCGAGCGCGTCGCCCCCGAGATCCCCGACGCCATCGTCAAGATCGCCGAGTCCGGCGTCCGCGGCCCGCACGACCTCATCGCCTACGCCAACGCCGGCGCCGACGCGGTCCTCGTGGGCGAGTCCCTGGTCACCGGCAGCGACCCGAAGACCGCGGTCGCCGACCTGGTCGCCGCGGGCGAGCACCCGGCGCTGCGGCACGGGCGGGGCTGACCCGGCCATGACCGACCGCCCGCCGCCACCGGCCGACCGGCCCCGGCGCCGCGGGCACGGGCGCCGGACGCGGGCCCGCCACGGCGCGACGCCCGCCGCCCGCGGCTGCCGTCCCCGTGGCTGCCGGGCGCCCGCGCGGCGGGTGCACGGGCGGCGGGTCCGGTACGTCATCGGTGACGAGCCGGGCCAGGTCAACGGCATGCGATGGCGCCGGCGCGTGCATCGGGGTGAGGTCCGTCCGCGGGGCTTCCGGTCGTTAGCGCTGACCGGCACGGCGTCCGGGCTGCCGGTACGTCACCGGCGCGCGCCGCGGCAGGCGTCACACGGCGCGATGGTCGCGCGGACGCGGCAGTCGCGCGCACACCGTGACCCATCGCACTCCGCACTGCCCCTGCGAGGTAACCGCATGTCCAGCGAGTTCTTCATTCCTGACCCGGAGGGTCAAGTTCCCAGCGTCGAGGGCTATTTCGGCGCGTTCGGCGGCAAGTTCATCCCGGAGGCGCTGGTCGCCGCCGTGGACGAGGTCGCCGTGGAGTACGACAAGGCGAAGCCCGATCCGGAGTTCGCCCGTGAGCTCGACGACCTGCTCGTCAACTACACCGGCCGGCCCAGCGCACTCACCGAGGTGCCCCGGTTCGCCGAGCACGCCGGTGGCGCCCGGGTGTTCCTCAAGCGCGAAGACCTCAACCACACCGGCTCGCACAAGATCAACAACGTGCTCGGCCAGGCCCTGCTCACCAAGCGCATGGGCAAGACCCGCGTCATCGCCGAGACCGGCGCCGGCCAGCACGGCGTCGCCACCGCCACCGCCTGCGCCCTCTTCGGCCTCGAATGCACCGATCTACATGGGCGAGATCGACACCCAGCGGCAGGCCCTCAACGTCGCCCGGATGCGCATGCTCGGCGCCGAGGTCATCGCGGTGAAGTCCGGCAGCCGGACGCTCAAGGACGCCATCAACGAGGCGTTCCGCGACTGGGTCGCCAACGTCGACCGCACGCACTACCTGTTCGGCACCGTCGCCGGCCCGCACCCCTTCCCCGCGATGGTGCGCGACTTCCACCGGGTCATCGGCGTCGAGGCCCGGCGGCAGCTCCTCGAGCGCGCCGGTCGCCTGCCTGACGCCGCCATCGCCTGCGTCGGCGGCGGCTCGAACGCCATCGGCCTGTTCCACGCGTTCATCCCCGACACCGACGTACGGCTCATCGGCTGCGAACCGGCCGGCCACGGCGTCGAGACCGGCGAGCACGCGGCCACCCTCACCGCCGGCGAGCCGGGCATCCTGCACGGCTCGCGGTCGTACGTACTGCAGGACGAGGAAGGCCAGATCACCGAGCCGTACTCGATCTCGGCCGGGCTCGACTACCCGGGCATCGGCCCGGAGCACTCGTACCTCAAGGACAGCGGCCGCGGCGAGTACCGCGCGGTCACCGACGACGCGGCGATGCAGGCGCTGCGCCTGCTGTCCCGCACGGAGGGCATCATCCCGGCCATCGAGAGCGCGCACGCGCTCGCCGGTGCCCTGGAGGTGGGCCAGGAGCTGGGCAAGGACGGGCTGATCATCATCAACCTGTCCGGGCGCGGCGACAAGGACATGGACACGGCGGCCCGTTACTTCGGCCTGTACGACAAGGGCGCCGACGCCGTCGTCGCCGCGGATGCCGACAGTGACACCGCCGAGATCGAGGGGGACGCCAAGTGAGCGGCAACATCCAGCTGTTGAGCGACACCCTCGCGGCAGCGAAGGCCGAGGGCCGGTCCGCCCTCATCGCGTACCTCCCGGCCGGCTTCCCGACCGTCGACGGCGGGATCGCCGCCATCAAGGCCGTCTTCGAGGGCGGCGCCGACGTCGTCGAGGTCGGGCTGCCGCACAGCGACCCGGTCCTCGACGGCCCGGTCATCCAGACCGCCGACGACATCGCCCTGCGCGGCGGAGTCAGGATCGCGGACGTGATGCGCACGGTCCGCGAGGCATACGAGGCGACCGGGAAGCCGGTGCTCGTCATGACGTACTGGAATCCCATCGACCGCTACGGCGTCGAGCGCTTCACCGCCGAGCTGGCGGCAGCCGGCGGGGCGGGCTGCATCCTGCCCGACCTTCCGGTCCAGGAGTCCGCGCTGTGGAGGGAGCACGCCGAGAAGCACGGCCTCGCGACCGTCTTCGTCGTCGCGCCCAGCAGCAAGGACGCCCGGCTCGCCGAGATCACCGCGGCGGGCTCCGGGTTCGTGTACGCGGCCTCCCTGATGGGCGTCACCGGCACCCGCGAGTCGGTGGGCGCACAGGCGCAGGACCTCGTCGACGCACCAAGGCCACCACCGATCTGCCGGTCTGCGTCGGCCTCGGCGTCTCCAACGCCGAACAGGCCGCCGAGGTCGCCGGCTTCGCCGACGGCGTCATCGTCGGCTCGGCCTTCGTCAAGCGCATGCTGGACGCGCCGGACGAGACGGCGGCCCTGGAGGCCGTACGCACGCTCGCGGGACCTCGCGAAGGGCGTCCGCGGGACGGTGTGACAGGCGGTCCGGCAGGCCGCTGACGTCCGTTACGTCCGCTTACGTAACGGACAATCCGCTCACTCGTACGGGTGGACCTGGGACCGGGGAGACCCCTGCGCCTCCCCGGTTCGTTCTGCCACATGTGAGCGAGAAGAACCGTGAAGGAAAGCGCACCGCCCGCGAGCGGCTGGCGGTCGAGCGAGAGAAGCAGAAGGCCGGAGAGAAGCGCCGCCGTGCGCTGATCGTGAGCTCCTCCGTGGTCTGCGTACTGGGGCTGGCCGGGCTGGTGGGCGCCCTGGCCGCGAACGCCGGCCAGGACGAAGGAGCAGAGGCCCGGCCCGGTCGTGGCGCCCTCGGGGCGAGCGGCAAGGACGGCCCGCCATCCCCGTCGGCCAGAACAGCGCGAGCTCGACGCTCACCGTGTGGGAGGACTTCCGCTGCCCGGCCTGCAAGAGCTTCGAGGACGCCTACCGCTCGACGATCCATGAGCTGACGGAGGCCGGACAGCTGAAGGTCGACTACCACCTGGCGACGCTGATCGACGGGAACGTGGGCGGCAGCGGCTCGCGAAGCCGCCAACGCCGCCGCATGCGCTCAGAACGCCGGGAAGTTCGCGGCGTACCACGACGTGCTGTTCCAGAACCAGCCCCAGGAGACGGATGACGAGTTCGCCGAGGACAGCAAGCTGATCGAGCTGGCGGGCAAGGTCGACGGACTGGACACCCCCGCGTTCCGGAAGTGCGTCGAGGACGGCACGCACAACAGCTGGGTGACCAAGTCCAACAAGGCCTTCCAGAGCGGCGGCTTCCAGGGCACCCCGACCGTGCTCCTCGACGGCAAGAACATCTACCAGGACCGGTCGATGACCCCGGCGAAGCTGAAGCAGATGGTGGAGAAGAAGAGCAAGGGCTGAAGAGCGAGAGCCGAAGAGCGAGAACTGACGAGCGAGAACTGCCGAGCGTGGGCTGACGAGGAAGAGTCAGGGCCGAGACCATTCGCGGTCCGTGTGACGTGTGACATGTGACATGTGAAGTGTGACGTGTACGGCTGTGCGTTATGGAGCCGTAGCCGGGCGGGTTCCAGCGCTGCCCGCCCGGCAGGGTAGCGTCGTTTCTGCTATGGACCTTGTTGAGCTTGCCTTTATCCCCAGCCCGTCGCGCGGGGAGCTGTACCTCGGCCCCGTTCCGCTGCGCGGCTATGCGTTCTGCATCATCATCGGTGTCTTCCTGGCCGTCTGGCTCGGCAACAAACGCTGGATCGCCCGCGGCGGGCAGCCCGGCACCGTGGCCGACATCGCCGTCTGGGCCGTGCCGTTCGGCCTGGTCGGCGGGCGGCTGTACCACGTCGTCACCGACTACCAGCTGTACTTCAGCGAGGGCCGGGACTGGGTCGACGCCTTCAAGATCTGGGAGGGCGGTCTCGGCATCTGGGGCGCGATCGCCCTCGGCGCGGTCGGCGCGTGGATCGGCTGCCGCCGCCGCGGCATCCCGCTGCCCGCGTACGCCGACGCCGTCGCACCGGGCATCGCGTTCGCGCAGGCGATCGGCCGCTGGGGCAACTGGTTCAACCAGGAGCTGTACGGGCGGCCACGGATCTGCCCTGGGCCGTGGAGATCACCTCCTCGGCGGACGGCCGGATCCCGGGCACATACCACCCGACGTTCCTCTACGAGTCGCTGTGGTGCATCGGCGTCGCGGTCCTGGTCATCTGGGCGGACCGCCGCTTCAAGCTGGGGCACGGGCGGGCGTTCGCGCTGTACGTCGCCGGCTACTGCGCCGGCCGCGCCTGGATCGAGTACATGCGCGTCGACGACGCCCACGAAATCCTCGGCCTGCGCCTGAACAACTGGACCGCGATGCTGGTCTTCGTCCTCGCGGTGCTCTACCTCGTGCTCTCCGCAAGCAAGCGCCCGGGACGCGAAGAGATCGTGGAGCCTGGTGCGGGTGCCCCGGCGGTGGCGACGGTGACTCGGTGGCGCTCGAGAAGAAGGCGGGCGACGCGGAGAAGGCAGGCGACGCGGAGGAGGCGGGCGACGCGGAGAAGGCAGGCGACGCGGACAAGGCCGACAGGTGCCTGCGAAAGCGGAGGCCAAGAGCTCAGGGAAAGCGAGTCCGAGAACGAGCCCGAGGCGGCCAAGAAGAGCTGACCTCGACGGTTACGCGAAGGGGGCGCCGCATCCTGGGGGACGCGGCGCCCCCTTCGCGTACCGCCCCCGGCTACCCGCTCGCGTACCGCCCCCCGGCTACCCGCCTCGGTGCGCCAGGGACCACCCCGTACGGAGAGACGAATGAGCGCGCGAGGCTCCGCGAGGAGTCGAACGCGAGGTTCCGCGAGGCTCCGCGAGGCATCGAAAGCGTGGGCCGAATGCTGGGCAACCGCGGCGCCGAACGCCGGGAAAGCGCAGGTAAGTACGGCCTTCCTTGCTGGCAGGAGCGATTTTCCGCGCGTATGTTCAGGCTGTGAGGGCGAGTTGAGTCGAAGAGCGCCCGTGGAAAACACCCTAGGGGGACCTGACCATGGCCATCATCGAGACCGAGGCGACGCTGCACGAGGCGCACCGGGACAACCACACCCACCGGGACGTCAACGGTGGCTGGCTGCGGCCCGCCGTCTTCGGCGCGATGGACGGGCTCGTCTCCAACCTCGCCCTGATGACCGGCGTCGCGGGCGGGGCCGTCGCCCGCAGGCGGATCATCATCGCCGGGCTCGCGGGCCTGGCCGCCGGCGCCTTCTCCATGGCGGCCGGCGAGTACACCTCCGTCGCCTCGCAGCGCGAACTGGTCCAGGCCGAACTCGACGTCGAGCGGCGTGAGTTGCGCAAGCATCCGCAGGACGAGCAGCGTGAGCTGGCCGCGCTCTACGAGGCCCGCGGCGTCGAGCCCGCGCTCGCCCGTGAGGTCGCCCGGCAGCTGTCGCACGACCCCGAGCAGGCCCTGGAGATCCACGCCCGCGAGGAGCTGGGCATCGACCCCGGCGACCTGCCCTCGCCGGCCGTCGCCGCCGTCTCGTCCTTCGGGTCCTTCGCGCTGGGCGCCCTGCTGCCCGTACTGCCGTATCTGCTCGGCGCGACCGCGCTGTGGCCCGCGGTGCTGCTGGCGCTCGCCGGGCTCTTCGCGTGCGGTGCGGTCGTGGCCAGGGTGACGGCGCGGTCCTGGTGGTTCAGCGGGCTGCGGCAGCTCGCGCTCGGGGGCGCCGCGGCGGGTGTGACGTACGCCCTGGGCACTGTGTTCGGTGCGGCCGTATAAGCGGCCGTATAATGAGTCGGCTGACTATCTATGCGGGGGGTCGCATAAGTGGTCGTTGCCAGGCTGAGTTGCCAGGCCAAGTAGTCGTTACCCGGCGGTTTCGCCTGCTTAACCGCTGGGCATGAGCCGTAAGCGCCGCGGGCAACGACGCCTGCTCCGCAATCTCCGCTGTGGGCGACGAAGCCCTCTGCGCCCCTGGACCGCCGGGCACCGACCTGTCCGGCCGGCCCCCTATTCCCGCCGCCGCCGTGCGCGGTGCCCGCACCGTGCGCCAGCGGCGTCCGCATGCTGGAACGAATATCCGGTTCCCGAGAACCGCTCCATCATGTAACCTGCACGAAATTTTGCACTTCACTTCGCGCAGAGGGCCAACGTCGTCCCTCGGCACCTGCATATGCCACGACGACGACGGGAGAGCCGATGCGTACGCCGCGCCAGCCGTCCCAGCATTCCACGAATGGCCAGAACTGGTCGTTCATGGATGCTCGCCCTGCCGCGCAGGGGATGTACGACCCCCGCAACGAGCACGACGCCTGTGGCGTCGGCTTCGTGGCCACCCTCACCGGTGAGGCCAGCCATGAGCTGGTCGAGCAGGCGCTCACCGTGCTGCGCAACCTGGAGCACCGCGGTGCCACCGGCTCCGAGCCCGACTCCGGCGACGGCGCCGGCATCCTCTCCAGGTCCCGGACGCCTTCCTCCGCGAGGTGGCCGGCTTCGACCTGCCCGAGGCCGGCGCCTACGCCGTCGGTATCGCCTTCCTGCCCGACGGACGGGACCGAGGACGCCGTCGCGCGGATCGAGGCGATCGCCGCCGAGGAGGGCCTGACCGTCCTCGGCTGGCGCGAGGTCCCGTCGCCCCCGAGCTGCTCGGCGCCGCCGCCCGCGCCACGATGCCCGCCTTCCGCCAGCTCTTCGTCACCGACGGCAGCGCTCCGTCGAGCACCGACGCGGCGAGCCGCTCAGGAGCGCACGGGTGCAGCGGTGGCGAGGGTACGCGACGGGCGACTCGACCGCAAGGCCTTCGTGCTGCGCAAGCGCGCCGAGCGCGAGGCCGGCGTGTACTTCCCCTCGCTCTCCGCGCGCACCATCGTCTACAAGGGCATGCTCACCACCGGCCAGCTGGAGCCCTTCTTCCCGGACCTGTCCGACCGCCGCTTCGCCACCGCGATCGCGCTCGTGCACTCCCGGTTCTCCACCAACACCTTCCCGAGCTGGCCGCTCGCCCACCCGTACCGCTTCGTCGCGCACAACGGCGAGATCAACACGGTCAAGGGCAACCGCAACTGGATGCGCGCCCGCGAGTCCCAGCTCGTCTCCGACCTGTTCGGCCCGAAGGAGAAGCTGGAGCGGATCTTCCCGGTCTGTACGCCCGACGCCTCCGACTCCGCGTCCTTCGACGAGGTGCTGGAGCTGCTCCACCTCGGCGGCCGCTCGCTGCCGCACTCCGTGCTGATGATGATCCCGGAGGCGTGGGAGAACCACGACTCCATGGACCCGGCCCGGCGCGCCTTCTACCAGTACCACTCCACGATGATGGAGCCCTGGGACGGCCCCGCCTGCGTCACCTTCACCGACGGCACCCAGGTCGGCGCGGTCCTCGACCGCAACGGCCTGCGCCCCGGCCGCTACTGGGTCACCGACGACGGCCTCGTCGTCCTCGGCTCCGAGGTCGGCGTCCTCGACATCGACCCCGCCAAGGTCGTCCGCAAGGGCCGCCTGCAGCCCGGCCGGATGTTCCTCGTCGACACCGCCGAGCACCGCATCATCGAGGACGACGAGATCAAGGCGACCCTCGCCGCCGAGCAGCCGTACGCAGGAGTGGCTGGAGGCCGGCGAGATCGAGCTCGCCGACCTGCCCGAGCGCGAGCACATCGTGCACACCCACGCCTCGGTCACCCGCCGCCAGCAGACCTTCGGCTACACCGAGGAGGAGCTGCGCGTCCTCCTCGCGCCGATGGCCAAGACCGGCGCCGAGCCGCATCGGCTCCATGGGCACCGACTCGCCGATCGCCGCGCTCTCCGAGCGCCCGCGGCTGCTCTTCGACTACTTCACCCAGCTGTTCGCGCAGGTCACCAACCCGCCGCTGGACGCCATCCGCGAGGAGCTCGTCACCTCGCTGCGCTCCTCGCTCGGCCCGCAGGGCAACCTGCTGGAGCCGACCGCCGCGTCCTGCCGCAGCGTCACCCTGCCCTTCCCGGTGATCGACAACGACGAGCTGGCCAAGCTCATCCACATCAACGCCGACGGCGACCTGCCCGGCATGAAGGCCGCGACGCTCTCCGGCCTCTACCGGGTCAGCGGCGGCGGCGACGCCCTGGCCGCCCGCATCGAGGAGATCTGCGCCGAGGCCGACGCCGCCATCGACGACGGCGCCCGCCTGATCGTCCTCTCCGACCGCCACTCGGACGCCGAGCACGCGCCGATCCCGTCGCTGCTGCTCACCTCCGCCGTCCACCACCACCTCATCCGCACCAAGCAGCGCACCCAGGTGGGCCTGCTGGTCGAGGCCGGTGACGTCCGCGAGGTCCACCACGTCGCCCTCCTCATCGGCTACGGCGCGGCGGCCGTGAACCCGTACCTGGCGATGGAGTCCGTCGAGGACCTCGTCCGCGCAGGGACGTTCCTGCCCGGCATCGAGGCCGAGCAGGCCATCCGCAACCTGATCTACGCCCTCGGCAAGGGCGTCCTGAAGGTCATGTCCAAGATGGGCATCTCGACCGTGCCTCCTACCGCGTGCCGCACCACGTCGCGCTGCTCATCGGCTACGGCGCCGCCGCCGTCAACCCGTACCTCGCGATGGAGTCCGTCGAGGACCTGGTCCGCGCCGGCACCTTCCTCCCGGGCCTCGAGCCCGAGCAGGCCATCCGCAACCTGATCTACGCGCTCGGCAAGGGCGTCCTGAAGGTCATGTCCAAGATGGGCATCTCGACCGTCGCCTCCTACCGCGGCGCCCAGGTCTTCGAGGCCGTCGGTCTCGACGAGGCCTTCGTCGACAAGTACTTCCACGGCACGGCCACCAAGATCGGCGGCGTCGGCATCGACGTCATCGCCAAGGAGGTCGCCGCCCGGCACGCCAAGGCGTACCCGGCCTCCGGCATCGCCCCGGCGCACCGCGCGCTGGAGATCGGCGGCGAGTACCAGTGGCGCCGCGAGGGCGAGCCGCACCTGTTCGACCCGGAGACGGTCTTCCGCCTCCAGCACTCCACGCGCACGCGCCGCTACGACATCTTCAAGAAGTACACGGACCGCGTGAACGAGCAGTCCGAGCGGCTGATGACGCTGCGCGGCCTGTTCGGCTTCAAGCTCGGACCGCGCAGCCGATCTCCGATCGACGAGGTCGAGCCGGTCTCCGAGATCGTCAAGCGCTTCTCCACCGGCGCCATGTCGTACGGCTCCATCTCCCAGGAGGCGCACGAGACGCTCGCCATCGCCATGAACCAGCTGGGCGGCAAGTCCAACACCGGTGAGGGCGGCGAGGACCCGGACCGCCTGTACGACCCGGCGCGCCGCTCCTCGCATCAAGCAGGTCGCCTCCGGCCGCTTCGGCGTGACCAGCGAGTACCTGGTCAACGCGGACGACATCCAGATCAAGATGGCCCAGGGCGCCAAGCCCGGCGAGGGCGGCCAGCTGCCCGGCCACAAGGTCTACCCGTGGGTCGCCAAGACCCGGCACTCGACGCCCGGGCGTCGGCCTGATCTCCCCGCCGCCGCACCACGACATCTACTCCATCGAGGACCTGGCCCAGCTGATCCACGACCTGAAGAACGCCAACCCGCGGGCCCGCATCCACGTGAAGCTGGTCTCCGAGGTCGGCGTCGGCACGGTCGCCGCGGGCGTCTCCAAGGCGCACGCGGACGTCGTACTGATCTCCGGCCACGACGGCGGTACGGGCGCCTCCCCGCTGACCTCGCTCAAGCACGCCGGCGGTCCCTGGGAGCTGGGCCTCGCCGAGACCCAGCAGACGCTGCTGCTCAACGGCCTGCGCGACCGGATCGTCGTCCAGACCGACGGCCAGCTGAAGACCGGCCGTGACGTGGTCATCGCCGCGCTGCTCGGCGCCGAGGAGTTCGGTTTCGCGACCGCGCCGCTCGTCGTCTCCGGCTGCGTCATGATGCGCGTCTGCCACCTGGACACCTGCCCGGTCGGCATCGCCACCCAGAACCCGGTGCTGCGCGACCGGTTCTCCGGCAAGGCCGAGTACGTCGTCAACTTCTTCGAGTTCATCGCCGAGGAGGTCCGCGAGCTCCTCGCCGAGCTGGGCTTCCGCACCCTCGAGGAGGCCGTCGGCCACGCCGAGACTGCTCGACGTCGACCCGCGCCGTCGACCACTGGAAGGCGCAGGGCCTGGACCTGGAGCCGCTGTTCCACGTGCCCGAACTGCCCGAGGGCGCGGTGCGCCACCAGCTGATCGAGCAGGACCACGGCCTGGAGAAGGCGCTCGACAACGAGCTGATCAAGCTCGCCGCCGACGCGCTGGCCGCGCCGGACGCCGACCGACGCCCAGCCGGTCCGCGCCCAGGTCGCCATCCGCAACATCAACCGCACGGTCGGCACCATGCTCGGCCACGAGGTGACGAAGAAGTTCGGCGGCGCGGGCCTGCCCGACGACACCATCGACATCACCTTCACCGGCTCGGCGGGCCAGTCCTTCGGCGCCTTCCTGCCGCGCGGTGTCACGCTGCGGCTGGAGGGCGACGCCAACGACTACGTCGGCAAGGGCCTCTCCGGCGGCCGCGTGATCGTCCGCCCCGACCGGGGCGCCGACCACCTCGCCGAGTACTCGACGATCGCGGGCAACACCATCGCCTACGGCGCGACCGGCGGCGAGCTGTTCCTGCGCGGCCGTACCGGCGAGCGGTTCTGCGTCCGCAACTCCGGCGCCACTGGTCGTCTCCGAGGGCGTGGGCGACCACGGCTGCGAGTACATGACCGGCGGCCACGCGGTCGTCCTCGGCGAGACGGGCCGCAACTTCGCGGCCGGCATGTCCGGCGGCATCGCGTACGTCATCGACCTGGACCGCGACAACGTCAACGCCGGCAACGCGGGCGCCGATCGAGGCCCTCGACGACGCCGACAAGCAGTGGCTGCACGACGTGGTGCGCCGCCACCAGGAGGAGACCGGCTCGACCGTCGCCGAGAAGCTCCTCGCCGACTGGGCCGTCGTCCGCGGACCGCTTCAGCAAGATCATCCCCAGCCACGTACAAGGCAGTGCTCGCCGCCAAGGACGCCGCCGAGCGAGCCGGTCTCTCCGAGTCCGAGACCACCGAGAAGATGATGGAGGCGGCGACCAATGGCTGACCCCAAGGGCTTTCTGAACCACGGCCGCGAGGTCGCCGCAGACCCGCCCGGTCGAGCGAGCGCGTCAAGGACTGGAACGAGGTCTACGTCCCCGGCTCGCTGCTGCCGATCATCAGCAAGCAGGCCGGCGCGCTGCATGGACTGCGGCATCCCGTTCTGCCACAACGGCTGTCCGCTGGGGAACCTGATCCCCGAGTGGAACGACTACGCCTACCGCGAGGACTGGCCGGCGGCGTAGCGAGCGGCTGCACGCCACGAACAACTTCCCGGAGTTCACCGGCCGGCTGTGCCCCGCCCCGTGCGAGTCGGCGTGCGTGCTCGGCATCAACCAGCCGGCCGTCACCATCAAGAACGTCGAGGTCTCCATCATCGACAAGGCGTGGGACAGCCGGCGACGTCGCCCCGCAGGCGCCCGGAGCGGCTGTCCGGCAAGACCGTCGCGGTCATCGGCTCCGGGCCCGGCGGGTCTCGCCGCCGCCCAGCAGCTGACCCGGGCCGGCCACACGGTCGCGGTGTACGAGCGCGCGGACCGCATCGGCGGCCTGCTGCGCTACGGCATCCCCGAGTTCAAGATGGAGAAGCGGCACATCAACCGCCGTATCGAGCAGATGCGCGCGGAGGGCACCAAGTTCCGTACCGGCATCGAGATCGGCCGCGACCTCGACGGCGACGGACCTGCGCAAGCGGTACGACGCGGTCGTCATCGCGGCGGGCGCCACCGACTGCCCGTGACCTGCCGGTCCCCGGCCGCGAGCTGAACGGCATCCACCAGGCGATGGAGTACCTGCCGCTGGCCAACAAGGTGCAGGAGGGCGACTACGTCGCCCCGCCGATCACGGCCGAGGGCAAGCACGTCGTCGTCATCGGCGGCGGCGACACCGGCGCGGACTGCGTGGGCACGGCCCACCGCCAGGGCGCGGCCTCGGTCACCCAGCTGGAGATCATGCCGCAGCCGGGCGAGGAGCGGCACGCGCACCAGCCGTGGCCGACCTTCCCGATGCTCTACAAGGTCACCTCGGCGCACGAGGAGGGCGGCGAGCGGGTCTACTCCGTCTCCACCACCCACTTCGAGGGCGACGAGGACGGCAACGTCCAGTGGCTGCACCTCGTCGAGGTCGAGTTCGTGGACGGCAAGCTGACCCAGAAGCCGGGCACGGAGCGCAGGATCCCCGCCCAGCTGGTCACGCTCGCGATGGGCTTCACCGGCACCGACCGGGAGAACGGCCTGGTCGAGCAGTTCGGCCTGGAGCTCGACGAGCGCGGCAACATCGCCCGCGACGGCGACTTCGCAGACCAACGTCGCCGGGCGTCTTCGTCGCCGGTGACGCGGGCCGCGGCCAGTCGCTGATCGTGTGGGCCATCGCCGAGGGCCGCTCGGCCGCCCGCGGCGTCGACCGCTTCCTCACGGGCGCGAGCGACCTGCCGGCCCCGATCCGCCCGACGGACCGCGCACTGATGGTCTGACGGTCCCCCTGATACGTCCCGTCATGTCCCGCTACGTCCCGTCACGTCCCGTTGCGTCCCGTACAACGGCGTACGGAACAGCGGCCGGGCAGGCCCGCTATGTCTCGCTACGTGTCGCACTCCAGCACCGTCCGGCACAGCCCGCAGCGGGCGCGGACACGGCCCCGCACCGGGATCCGGATGCGCTGGTGGCACGTGGGGCAGGGGAAGGAGACCCGCAACGGGCCCCGGCCGTCGGACGTGAAGGCGTACGGGACTCCCGGCTGAGGGCCCGACGGGCGGCGGTCCTGGGCATAACGGAGGTCCTGGGCGTAACGGGGATCCTGTGCGTAACGAGGGTCCTGGGCATGGCGACGGCGGTCCTGGGCATGGCGGCGGTCCTTGGCGTAGCGGCGGCGGCCCGCCCACCCGGCGGCCGTCAGCGGGGGCTGCTGCTCGTCCCGGCGGGCCAGCGCCCGCCCCTTGGTGTACGCGGTGTACGCCTGCGGGCTGGTGAACCAGATCGACGGATCCTCGCCGAAGAGCCAGCCGCCCGCTTCGCGAGCACGTAACCGAACTCCTCGGGCGTCGAGATAGCCGAGCTTCTGCGAGGAGGTCGCGTCCTCCCGGAACGCGTCCAGCAGCAGCCAGCCCGCACCCAGATACGTCGTCGCCGTGTCCGTGAGGATCTCGTTGTCGCGGGTGCCGGGAACGACAGGTCGAGCCGGTGCAGGTAGACGTGCATGACCTCGTGGGCGAGGGCCGCGCCGATGTCCCGGCGGTGGGTGCGGAAGCGGTCGTTCAGCTCGATGAAGTACTCGGGGCCCGCGGCCAGTTCGACGTTCGCCGCATGGGTCATCTCACGGAAGCTGACGATCATCCGGGCGTCCGGCAGCCGGTAGTGCCGCACCAGCTCGCGGGCCACGCGCTGCGCGCCCAGGTGCAGATCGTCCATGTCGCAGAAGGCCACGTCGGCGGGGGCCACGCTGGTGGCGAAGGTGCTGATCGTGTCGTACGAGAGCCGCTTGTACAGCGCGGTGATCGCCGCCCGCACCGTCTCCAGGTGCGGATAGCCGTGCTCGACCGGTCCGCCGTTCGCCACGTCCGCACCCCCACGACGCCTCAATGTCTCCACTCTAAGCGGTCGCAAGCTGTCACAAGTAGCTGTAAGGCGCACCCCTGCCCGTCCCGATGGCGCTGCTTCTCCCGGCCCCTTCTCCCTGGCGCGGTGCAGGACTTGCGTCGCGCCGTCACCTCCAGGAGAGCCGCCCGGGATCGAACATCCGCGCGCCCCGTAGGGTGACGCTCATGACCGCCAGCCACACCACCGGGGGAGTCGACCCGGCCGTCCGTGCCGAACTCGCCCGACTGCGCGAAAGCATCGACAACATCGACGCCGCCGTCGTCCACATGCTCGCCGAGCGCTTCAAGTGCACCCAGCAGGTCGGCTACCTCAAGGCCGCACACCAGCTTCCGCCCGCCGACCCCGCCCGCGAGGCCCAGCAGATCGCCCGGCTGCGCAGGCTCGCCGAGAACGCCAAACTGGACCCGGCGTTCGCCGAGAAGCTGCTCAACTTCATCATCGCGGAGGTCATCCACCACCACGAGCGCATCGCGGACGGCACGGAGAACGGCACGACAGGCGTGGGGGAGTGACACCGGGCCCGCCAGGAAGCATGGCGCGGGAGACGCGGGAGACGCGGGAGACGCGGGAGACGCGGGAGACGCGGGAGACGCGGGAGACGCGGGAGACGCGGGAGACGCGGGAGACGCGGGAGACGCGGGAGACGCGGGAGACGCGGGAGACGCGGGAGACGCGGGAGACGCGGGAGGTGCGGGAAGCACGGGAACTGTGCCCGCCTCCAGGCCCCCGCTCCCCGGCCGGGTCCCCACACGCAGGCCTGAGACGGCGAGATCCAGAGCACACGCAGACCTGAGACGGCGAGAGGCGGGCCGTACACACCTCGCCCACAAGGTCACCTACACGGCTGGATAAAAGCCACGTAACGACCTACCCCCGTGTGTTGTCAGTGGCATCAGGCAGCATGTCCCCATGTCCGTACTGACGCGCGACGAAGCGCAGACCCGTGCCCGGCTCCTCGACGTCCACCGCTACGAGATCGACCTCGACCTCACGCGCGGCGACGAGCTGTTCGACTCCCGCACCGTCATCCACTTCACGGTGCGCGAGCGACCGGACCGCGGACACCTTCGTCGAGCTCAAGCCCGCCGAACTGCGCTCCGCCACCCTCGACGGCCAGCCGCTCGACCCGGACGCCCTCGCCGACGGCAACCGGCTGCCGCTCACGGCCTCACCGCCGGGCGAGCACGAACTGCACGTCGACGCCGCCATGCGCTACTCCCGCACCGGCGAGGGCATGCACCGCTTCACCGACCCCACCGACGGCGAGACCTACGTCTACACCCAGCTGTCCCTGGACGACGTCCAGCGCGTCTTCGCCGCCTTCGACCAGCCCGACCTCAAGGCCGTCTTCGAGCTGACCGTCACCGCCCCCGAAGACTGGACCGTCCTCGCCAACGGCATCACCGAACACGCAGCGGCGACGGCCGCTGGCAGGCCGCCCCCACCCCGCCGATCTCCACCTACCTCGTCGCCGTCGCCGCCGGCCCCTGGCACTCCGTGCGCACCGAGCACGCGCGGACTGCCCTTCGGCATCCACTGCCGCCGCTCCCTCGCCCCCCACCTGGACGCCGACGCCGACGAAATCCTCGACATCACCCGCGCGCTGCTTCGACCGCTACCACGAGAAGTTCGAGGAGCCCTACCCCTTCGACTCCTACGACCAGGCGTTCGTCCCCGAGTTCAACGCCGGCGCCATGGAGAACCCCGGCCTGGTCACCTTCCGCGACGAGTTCGTCTACCGCTCCGCCGTCACCGACACCGAGCGCCAGACCCGCGCCATGGTCATCGCCCACGAGATGGCCCACATGTGGTTCGGCGACCTCGTCACCCTCGCGCTGGTGGGACGACATCTGGCTGAACGAGTCCTTCGCCGAGTACATGGGCTACCAGACCCTCACCGAAGCCACCCGCTTCACCGACACCTGGACCGACTTCGGCATCGCCCGCAAGGCCTGGGGCTACGACGCCGACCAGCGCCCCTCCACCCACCCCGTCGCCCCCGACCCCGACGCCGTCCCCGACACCGCCTCCGCCCTCCTCAACTTCGACGGCATCTCCTACGCCAAGGGCGCCTCCGCACTGCGCCAACTCGTCGCCTGGCTCGGCGAGAAGGACTTCCTCGCCGGCATCAACACCCACTTCGCCCGCCACAAGTTCGGCAACGCCACCCTCGCCGACTTCATCGACTCCCTCGCCGACGCCACCGAACGCGACGTCCACGCCTGGGCCGACTCCTGGCTGCGCACCACCGGCGTCGACACCCTCACCCCGACGATCGACCGCGGCCGACGACGGCACCTGCACGCTGACCGTCGACGCACGCACGGCAGCCGCCCGCACCGCATCGCCGTCGGCCTCTACGACCAGCGACCCCGGCGACGACGACGGCCGCCTCGTCCTGCGCGAACGCCTCGAAGTCGACGTCCCCCAGGACGAACCGACCCACCCCGATCGGCAAACGCCCCGCCCTGCTCCTCCTCAACGACGGCGACCTCACCTACGCCAAGATCCGCTTCGACCCCGACTCCTTCGACGACCGTCCGCGACGCGCCTCTCCGGCCTCCCCGACCCGCTGACCCGCGCCGTCGTCTGGAACGCCCTGCGCGACTGCGTCCGCGACGGCGAACTCGCCCCCACCGCCTACCTGGAGGCCGCCCGCACCCACCTCCCGCACGAGACGCGACCTCGCCCTCGTCCAGGGCGTCCTCGCCTTCGCCGCCACCCAGGTCGCCGACCGCTACCTGCCCGCCCGACGACCGGCCCGCCGCCCTCGCCACCCTCACCGCCCTGTGCCGCGACCTGATCCGCCGCACCGAGGACGGCTCCCACCCCGGCCTGCGCCTCACCGCCGTACGCCACTTCATCGACGCCGCCGCCCAGCCCGACACCATCGCCGCCTGGCTCGCCGACGGCACCGTCCCCGGCGGCCCCGAACTCGACCCCGAACTGCGCTGGCGCATCCTCGGCCGCCTCGCCGTCCTCGGCGCCACCGACGACGCCGACGATCGCCGCCGAACTCGACCGCGACCCGAGCGCCACCGGCCAGGAAGGCGCCGCCCGCTGCCGCGCCGCCCTGCCCGACCCGGAGGCCAAACGCGCCGGCCTGGGAGGCGCATGTTCACCACCGACGACCTCTCCAACTACCTCTTCACCGCCACCGCCCAGGGCTTCTGGCAGCCCGAACAGGCCGACTCTGGTACGGGAGTACGTGCCGCGCTACTTCGCCGGCCGCCGTCGCCGTGGCCGCCCGCCGCGGCCCCGCCATCGCCGAAGCAGCGGGCCGCTGGGCCTTCCCCGCCCACGCCGTCGACGCCGAGACCCTCCGCCTGGGCGAGAAGTGCCTGCGCGACGGCGAACCCGATCCCGGCGCTGCGACCGCAAGCTGGCCGACCAACTGGACGACCTGGAGCGGGCGTTGCGGGTGAGGGAGGAGCTGACGGCACCGCATGACGCCCGCTGGGGGGAGCGACCCCGTCAGGGGCGCGAGGCGGACAGTTGCGGCGCCGCGGGACGCGGCAACTACAACCGGCCCGTAGCGCAACACTCCCCCACCCCCGGCACCTGCTCAACCCGCGGAGCGAACCGTACCTCCTTTCGGGTACCGATCGTTGAGCCTCCGGGCGCGCAGCCGCATCCCCGTCGCCCCGGAGGACGCCCAGGAGCCCGCTCGAACACGCTCCGCACGCCGACCAGCCTCGCCTCAGGCACCGAAGGCCCCGACGCCCTGCGGCCGTGCTCGACACCGTGCTCGACGCACTACGACGGCGCCGCCGCGCGGGCCCCCTCCCCGCCGGCGGCCCCGAAACCGTCGCCGCGCGCACTACGCGCACGCAGTCGGCGACGTACTGCCCGACCACGGCGACCCGGACGCCCTCCGCACCCTCGTCCGCGCCTTCGCCGCAGGCGCCGCCGACCCCGCCGACCCCCTGTGCGCCGCCCACCTCCACTGCCCACCCCTCGCCGTCGCCACCGCCGCCGACCTCGCCGCCTCCGCCCTCAACCCCTCCCTCGACTCCTGGGACCAGGCCCCCGCCGCCTCCGACTCGAAGCCCTCGTCACCGCAGCCTCGCCGCACGAGGTCTACGGCACGCCAGCCGACGCCCTCGTCACCACCGGCGGCACCGAGTCCAACCAGCTCGCCCTCCTCCTCGCCCGCGAACGCACACGGCGCCGGCCTCCAACTCGTCTGCGGCGCCAACGCCCACCACTCCCTCCACCGCGCCGCCTGGCTCCTCGGCCTCCCCGACCCGTCACCGTCCCCACCCCCACCGGCACCCTCGACCCCGCCACCCTCGACAAGACCCTCACCCAACTGCCCGGCCCCACTCCTCGTCGCCGCCACCGCCGGCACCACCGACGCCGGCCTCATCGACCCGCTCCCCGACATCGCCGACCTCTGCGCCACCCACGGCGCCCGCCTCCACATCGACGCCGCCTACGGCGGAGGCCTCCTCTTCAGCGACCGCCACCGCCACCGACTCGCACGGCCTCGACCGCGCCCACACCGTCACCCTCGACCTGCACAAACTCGGCTGGCAGCCCATCGCCGCAGGCCTCCTCGCCGTCCACGACGCCAGCCGACCTCGCCGTACTCGACCACCACGCCGACTACCTCAACGCCGACGACGACACCGAAGCCGGCCTCCCCGACCTGCTCGGCCGCTCCCTGCGCACCACCCGACGCCCCGACATCCTCAAGATCGCCGTCACCCTCAAAACGCCTCGGCCGCGCAAGGACTCGGCGCACTCGTCGACCAGGTCTGCGCCCTCGCCCAGCGAGTTCGCCGCACCTCATCGACGCACACCCCGGCTTCGAGCTCTACGACCCGCCCACCATCAGCACCGTCCTCTTCCGGCCCACCGGCAGCACCGACGACGCCGTCGCCGACATACGCCGCACCCTCCTCCACGACGGCCGCGCCGTCCTCGGCCGCGCCCGCACCCGACGGCCGCCTCTGGCTCAAAGCCACCCTGCTCAACCCCCACACCACAGCCCGGCGACCTGGCCGCACTCCTGAAACTCGTGGAAGGACACACCCCCCGATGACCCACGCACGCCCCGCACCCCGCCGACAGCACGACCCCGAGCACCCCGCGACCTCGTCGGCATCGGCATCGGCCCCTTCAACCTCTCCCTCGCCGCCCTCGCCCACCCCCTCACCGAACTCGACACCGCCTTCTACGACCAACGCCCCGCCTTCCACTGGCACCCCGGCCTCCTCATCGACGGCGCCACCCTCCAAGTCCCCTTCCTCGCCGACCTGGTCACCCTCGCCGACCCCGCCAGCCCCTGGTCCTTCCTCAACTACCTCAGAGCCCGCGACCGCCTCTTCCCCTTCTACTTCGCCGAGCGCTTCCACATCCACCGCGCCGAATACGACGCCTACTGCCGCTGGGTCAGCGACCACCTCCCCGGACTCCACTTCGGCCACCAGGTCGACGCCGTCCGCTGGAACCCCGAACGCGACCTGTTCGAAGTCGACTTCACCCAACTCGACGCACGACGGGCGAAGCCGCAAGCCCTCGGCCGCACCTACGCCAAGAACATCGTCCTCGGCATCGGCACCGCCCCCCACGTCCCCGACCCCTCCGCCCCCTCGTCGACAGCCCCCGGCGTCCCCGTCATCCACGCCGCCGACTACCTCGACCACCGCGAACGGCTCCTCACCGCCGACCACATCACCGTCATCGGCTCCGGCCAGTCCGGCGCCGAGATCTTCCTCGACCTCCTCCGCGCCCGCCCCGCCGGCCGCGAAAGAATCCACTGGCTCGCCCGCACCGAAGCGTTCGCACCCATGGAGTACTCCAAACTCGGCCTGGAACACTTCACCCCCGACTACACCCGCTACTTCCACGCCCTGCCCGAACCCGCCCGCGACCGCCTCGTCGCCGCCCAATGGCAGCTCCACAAAGGCATCGACGCCGACACCATCGCCGCCATCCACGACGAGCTCTACCACCGCACCCTCCACGGCGGCTGGCCCGACGCCGTCCTCACCCCCGGCGTCCTCGTCCGCACCGCCGGCCGCATCGCCACCACCAAGCATCGAACTCCACCTCGAACACACCCAGCAGGGCACCCGCTCCCGCCTCACCACCGACGCCGTCGTCCTCGCCACCGGCTACCGCGAACGCCCCCTCGACCGCATCCTCGCCGGCCTCGACCCCTACCTGCGCCGCGACAGCGCCGGACGCCCCCGCATCGACGACCAGTTCCGCCTCATCCTCGACCCCACCGTCACCGCACGGGCTGCCACTCTACGTCCAGAACGCCGAACTCCACACCCACGGCGTCGGCACCCCCGACCTCGGCCTCGCCGCCTGGCGCAGCGCCACCATCCTCAACTCCCTCACCGGCAAAGACCCCTACCCCCTGCCCGACCGCACCGCCTTCACCACCTTCGGCCTCACCCCACGCCAACAACCCCAGCCCTAGAAAACAGAAGCCCTAGAAAACAGAAGCCCTAGAAAACAGAAGCCAGAAAACAGAAGGCCTGGAAAACAGAACACCCCGCCGCACCCCGGCACACAATTCAACACTCGCCAACAACACTTCACCCGAAGGCCGCTGAGCAGTCATGCCCAAACAATTCCCTACCAACCGGTAAGCTCTAGGCTCGAACCATGCGCCGAGCAAAAATCGTCTGCACTCTGGGCCCCGCCACCGACTCGTACGACCAGATCAAAGCACCTGGTCGACGCCGGAATGGACGTCGCCCGCCTCAACCTCAGCCACGGCAACCACGCCGAACACGAGGAGCGCTACCACCGCGTACGAAAAGCCTCCGACGAAACCGGCCGCAGCGTCGGCATCCTCGCCGACCTTCAAGGCCCGAAGATCCGCCTCGGCCGCTTCAGCGAAGGCCCCGTACTCCTTGAACGCGGCGACACCTTCACCATCACCGTCGAAGACGAGGCACCGAAGGCGACCGCCACACCTGCGGCACCACCTACAGCGGACTCGCCGCCGACGTCACCACCGGCGAACGCATCCTCGTCGACGACGGCAACGTCCGCCTCGAAGTCACCGCCGTCGACGGCCCCCGCGTCCACACCACCGTCGTCGAAGGCGGCATGGTCTCCGACCACAAGGGCCTCAACCTGCCCGGCGTCGCCGTCTCCGTCCCCGCCCTCTCCGAGAAGGACGAGACAGACCTCCGCTGGGCCCTGCGCACCGGCTTCGACGTCATCGCCCTCTCCTTCGTCCGCAGCGGACACGACATCGAAGACGTCCACCGCATCATGGACGAAGAAGGCCGCCGCCTCCCCGTCATCGCCAAGATCGAGAAGCCGCAGGCCGTCGACAACATCGAAGACATCGTCGCCGCCTTCGACGGCATCATGGTCGCCCGCGGCGACCTCGGCGTGGAAATGCCCCTGGAACAGGTCCCCATCGTCCAGAAGCGCGCCATCAAACTCGCCAAGCGCAACGCCAAACCGGTCATCGTCGCCACCCAGATGCTCGACTCGATGATCGACAACTCCCGCCCCACCCGCGCCGAAGCCAGCGACGTCGCCAACGCCGTCATCGACGGCACCGACGCGGTGATGCTCTCCGGCGAGACAAGCGTCGGCAACTACCCCATCGAGACGGTCAAGACGATGGCCCGCATCGTCGAAGCAGCCGAGGAAGACATCCTCGCCAAGGGCCTCCCACCCCTGACCGAACACAACAAGCCCCGCACCCAGGGCGGCGCGGTCGCCCGCGCAGCCGCCGAGATGGGCGACTTCCTGGGCGCGAAGTTCCTCGTGGCCTTCACCCAGTCCGGCGACACAGTCCGCCGCCTCTCCCGCTACAGCTCCCCCATCCCCCTCCTCGCCTTCACCCCGGAACCAGCCACCCGCTCCCAACTGAACCTCACCTGGGGCGTAGAGACCTTCCTGGGCCCCCACGCCGACTCGACAGACGCCATGGTCGACCAGGTGGACGAACTGCTCCTGAAGCTACGGCCGCTGCAAGAAAGGCGACCTCGTCGTGATCACAGCGGGCTCGCCGCCCGGAGTCGCCAGGCTCGACCAACCTGGTACGGGTGCACCACATCGGAGAGGACGACAGCCCCAAGTAGCAAACAGAGGGCCCCACTTGAAGAGGGGCCCTTTCTGATTGTTGGTCGGCGGTCAGTACTTGGGGCCTACGTGAGTGTCCATGAGGGCTACGGAGGCTTTGCGAGCGACAGAGATGTTGAACGGATCGCTACCGCGGGCAAGAGTGGTCCACTCCACGCCGACCCTGTCGAGAGCGTCAGTGAAGAGCCGCCGGATGTCGTCCGACTTGTTGGTGAAGAAGTACCGGGGGTACTCGTAGCGCTTGCGCTCACCGCCGACGAGACGGGTGGTCCAGTTGGTGATGCGGCAGCCGTCGGAGTGGATGAGTCCGCGGATGAACTCCCAGGGGTGTGCATCGACGATTTCCTGCTGCCAGGGTTCGAGGGTGATGGAGCGCTCGTGCTTCTTGCCGGGACCGTGCTGGGGGAAGAGGCACGGCCAGTGCTTGCTGGCGCTGCTGACCGCTACACAACCCTGTTTCCTCACTCGGAAGACGCTGTTGTCTGGGCGCACGGCGCGCATTGCTGCCTCACATGCTTCGATGACACCTGGCCAGGCGTTGTCCAGGACGACGCGCATGAAGTAGCCGCCTCTGTGATGAGGGCTGATGCAGCCGTCCCCGAGGTAGAGGCCGAAGAGGTAGGCGTAGGCCGCTGGGTTCTCGGGCAGACTGGGGTCTTTCTGGCATCTGGGGCAGGGCTTGCCCGTGCGCTTGAGAGGTTCGATACGTGTCTGCCAGGAGCGGATCGCGGACCGGGATATGCCCAGTCTCCCTACTGACGGAGTTCAGGCTGCGCCCCTGGGCGACCAGCGTCAGCGCTCGCTTGCGTGTACCCAGGTTGTACATGTGGCCACTCTGTGTTGACTGATCGTGACGACATGCAGCAAAAAGCGGATGTTCACGAGAACGTGGACATCCGCTTCTGGATGGTGACCTTGGAATCGAAGGAAAAGTGCCCCGGGTCGGATTCGAACCGACGCTGTCTGGTGTTTTGAATCCATTGCCTCTGCCAGCTGGGCTACCGGGGCCCCTCGAAACGAAGGTTAGCGGTCACCCGCCGTGCCCCCACCATACCGCAGCTAGGTACGCTCTTGTCAGCAGCACCCCTGCCTGAACGAGGAGCCCACGTGACCGCCCCCGAGTCGCCCCAGCCCGTAGACGCGCCCGACGACGACAAGTCGCACGTGCCTCCGCTGACGACCCGTGTCGTCATCGCCGAGGACGAGGCGCTGATCCGTCTCGATCTCAAGGAGATGCTCGAGGAAGAGGGCTACTCCGTCGTCGGTGAGGCCGGTGACGGTGAGCAGGCCGTCGAGCTGGCTCGGGAGCACCGTCCGGACCTGGTGATCCTCGATGTGAAGATGCCGAAGCTGGACGGGATCTCCGCGGCCGAGAAGATCGCCGAGGAGTCCATCGCGCCGGTGCTGATGCTGACCGCCTTCTCGCAGCGTGATCTGGTCGAGCGGGCCCGGGACGCCGGGGCGATGGCGTATCTCGTGAAGCCGTTCAGCAAGAGCGATGTCGTGCCGGCGATCGAGATGGCGGTGTCGCGGTTCACGGAGCTGCAGGCGTTGGAGAAGGAGATCGCCGACCTCACCCAGCGTCTGGAGACGCGGAAGCTGGTGGACCGTGCGAAGTCGGTGCTGCAGACGCGAGTACGGGCTGACGGAGCCGGCCGCGTTCCGGTGGATTCAGAAGACGTCGATGGATCGTCGGATGTCGATGCAGCAGGTCGCCGAGGCGGTTATTCAGGACGCGGAGGAGAAGAAGGCTGCCAAGGGCTGAGGCCTTCGGGTCCTGTGCGTGCGTCACGTACGACGAAGGCCCGCGCCCCCTTCCCCGGGGCGCGGGCCTTCGTCGTATGCGTGTGTAGGTGGTAGGTGCGGTTAGTCCTCGCCGAGGTACGCCTTGCGTACGGATTCGTCGTGCAGGAGGTCCTGGCCGGTGCCGGAGAGGACGATGTTGCCGATCTCCATGACGTGGCCGTGGTCGGCGAGGGAGAGTGCGGCCTGGGCGTTCTGTTCGACGAGGAGGATCGTCGTGCCCTGGGACTTGAGTTCGGCGATGGTGGCCATGATCTTCTGCATCATGATCGGGGAGAGGCCCATGGAGGGCTCGTCGAGCATGAGCAGTTTGGGCTGGGACATGAGGGCGCGGCCCATGGCGAGCATCTGCTGTTCGCCGCCGGAGAGGGTGCCCGCGGCTTGCTTGCGGCGTTCTCCGAGGATGGGGAAGAGGTCGTAGGCGCGCTGGATGTCCTTTTCGATGCCGGCTTTGTCGTTGCGGAGGAAGGCGCCGAGGCGGAGGTTGTCCTCGATGGTCATGCGGGGGAAGATGTGCCGGCCTTCGGGGGAGTGGGCGAGTCCGAGGGAGACGATCTTGTGGGCGGGGATCTTCTTCAGTGACTTGCCGTCGAAGTTGATCTGGCCGCCGAGGGGCTTGAGCAGGCCGGAGAGGGTGCGCAGGGTGGTGGTCTTGCCGGCGCCGTTGGTGCCGATGAGGGTGACGACTTCGCCGGCGTTCGACTTTGAAGGAGATGCCTTTGACGGCTTCGATTTTGCCGTAGGCGACTCGGAGGTCCTCGACTTCGAGCAGTGCGGTCATCGGTCGTTCTCCTTGCCGGGCGTGGCGTCCGTGGTGGTTTCGGCGTGTGCCTCGGCGGCTTCGACCTCGGCGACCTCCTCTGGCGCCGGGTGCGTCTTCGAAGGGTTGCCGAGGTAGGCGGCGATGACGCGTTCGTCGCCCTGGACGACTCGGCGCTGTCGCCTTCGACGAGTTTTTCGCCCTGGACGAGGACGGCGACGCGGTCGCAGAGGTTGAAGATGAAGCGCATGTCGTGCTCGATGACGAGTACGGCGATGCCCTTGTCGCGGATGGCGAAGACGAGTTCTTCGGTGGCCCGGGTTTCCTGCGGGTTCATGCCGGCGGTGGGCTCGTCGAGGAGGAGCAGGCCGGGTTCGCTGGCGAGGGCGCGGGCGATCTCCAGCTTGCGCTGTTCGCCGTAGGGGAGGTTGCGGGCGAGGTGTTCGGCCTTGTCTGCGAGGCCGATGAACTCGAGGAGTTCCATGGCGCGTTCGCGGGAGGCGGCTTCGGCTTTGTGGAAGCCGGGGCCGCGGAGGAGTGCGGACCACAGGCCTTCCTTGGTGCGGGTGTGGCGGCCGACGAGGACGTTTTCCAGGACTGTCATGTTGGCGAAGAGCCGGATGTTCTGGAAGGTGCGGGCGATGCCGGCCTGCGGTGACCTTGAAGGACTTGGGCGGCAGGACGTTGCCCTTGTAGCGGACCTCGCCCTCGGTGGGGATGTAGAGGCCGGTGAGGCAGTTGAAGAAGGTGGTCTTGCCGGCGCCGTTGGGGCCGATGAGGCCGACGATTTCGCCGCTGTTGACGGTGAGGTCGACGTTGCGTACGGCGGTGAGGCCGCCGAAGCGCATGGTGACGCCGCGTGCGTCGAGTACGGTCTCGTCGGGGGTGGTGGCGTCGGGTGTGGTGTCCTTGGTGGTGGTGTCGGTGGTCATGTGGTCAGGCCCCTGCCTTGCTGAGCACTGTGGGTGCTTCTGCCTCTTCGTGGAATTCGAGCTGGCGGCGCCGGTTGGCGATGAGGCCTTCGGGGCGGAAGCGCATGAGCAGGACGAGCGCGAGGCCGAAGGCGAAGAGCTGGTAGTCGCCGAGGAACTGGAGCTTGGCGGGGATCAGGTAGAGGAGTGCGGCGCCGACGAGGGGGCCGCTGATGGTGCCCATGCCGCCGAGGACGACGGCGGCGAGGAGGAAGGCCGAGTTGGGTGGGACGACGTGCGGCGAATTGGTATTGCTCGGGGGTGACGGTGTAGGTGACGTGGGCCTGGACGGTGCCGGCGAGGCCGGCGAGGGCGGCGCCGAGGGCGAAGGCGATGAGTTTGACGCGGAAGCCGTTGATGCCCATGGCGAGGGCGGCGGTTTCGTCTTCGCGGATGGCGACCCAGGCGCGGCCGATGCGGGAGTCGCCGCTGCGTCGGAAGACGACTACGACGATGAGCGGTGATGAGCAGCATCAGCAGGAAGTAGTTGGCGAATCGGGCGATGGTGAATCCGGCGATGGTGTGTTCCTGGCCGAAGTCGAAGCCGAAGATGTTGAGGTTGGGGATGGATGGAGATGCCGTTGGAGCCGTTGGTGATGTCGGGGCCGGAGGTGCCGTCGAGTGTTGAGGACGGCGATGCGGAAGATCTCGCCGAAGCCGAGGGTGACGATGGCGAGGTAGTCGCCGCGCAGTCGCAGGGTGGGGGCGCCGATGAGGACGCCGAAGATCATGGCGACTGCGGCGCCGAGTGAGGGCGGAGGCCCAGAAGGGGAGGTGGATGCCGAAGGGGGAGGAGGGGGAGCCGGAGACCATGGCGGCGGTGTAGGCGCCGACGCCGAGGAAGGCGACGTATCCGAGGTCGAGGAGGCCGGCGAGGCCGACGACGATGTTGAGGCCGAGGGCGACGGTGGCGAAGATGAGGATGTAGACGCCGATGGTTGCGTATTGGTCGTCGGATCTGGGTGAAGGGGAAGAGCGCGGCGGCGACGAATGCGCCGATCATGGTGACGTTGCGGTGCTTGGCGGTGAGCGCGGAGAGCCGGTCGATGAGTCCGGCCTTGGCGAGGGCGGCGAAGCCGAAGCCGGCGGTGATCAGGAAGCCGATGAAGAGTTCGTCGTATTCGGTGCCGATGCCGTAGGTGAAGACGGTCAGGCCGAGGGCGAGTGCCGCGACGATGATGAGGATTTCGGCGGAGGCGGGGAGGTTGCGGGCTGGGGTGGCGGTGCGGGAGGCGAAGGCTGCTTTGATGATGCTGGTGTTGTTGCGTGTGTGGTGGCGGAGTTGTTCCCAGCGGGTGTCGTCGGGGTCGACGGGTTCGGGTTCTGGTCGTGTGAAGGGGAGGGAGAGGGCGCCGAGGAGGGTGGTGAGGGTGGCGAGGGCTACGACGCAGCCGCCGGGTTCGAGGTTGACGAGGCCGCCGAGTTGGATGCTGATGGCGATGATGGTGAACCAGGCGGTGGCGAAGGTGCCGAGTGCGGAGAGTTTGATGGCGCTGTCGGTGCCGGCGGGGGCGAGCCAGCGCAGGCCTTTGATGCCGTAGGAGGCGAGGCTGAAGAGCGCGGTGAGGGTGGCGCCGATGAGGACGAGGACCTGGAGGCCGCCGGGGTAGCCGTAGACGGTGAGGTTGCCGGGGAAGGCGGCGGTCCAGGTCCAGGCGAGGAAGGTGGAGGCGGCGGTGAGGATGCCGCCGCCGGTGGTGAGGGCGCGGCCGGTGTTTTCGGGGATGCCTGTGAGGCCTTTGGGGGTGCGGGTGGTGGGGGTGTTGGGGGTCTTGGGTGTGGTGGTTTGTGTGGTCATTGGTGTCACGCCCTGTCCGCGACGCGTTCGCCGAGTAGGCCTTGTGGCCTGAAGAGGAGTACGAGGATGAGGAGTACGAACGCCCAGACGTTGGCCCAGGACTGGCCGCCGAATTGTTCCATGCCGGGGATATCGGCGATGTAGGCGGTGGAGAGGGCTTCGGCGACGCCGAGGACGAGGCCGCCGAGCATGGCGCCGTAGATGTTGCCGATGCCGCCGAGGACGGCGGCGGTGAAGGCCTTGAGGCCGAGGATGAAGCCCATGCGGAATTGGACTTGGCCGTACTTGAGGCCGTAGGCGACGGCTCCGATGGCGGCGAATGCGGCGCCGAGGGCGAAGGCGATGACGATGATGCGGTCGGTGTTGATGCCCATGAGTTTGGCGGTGTCGGGGTCCTGGGCGGTGGCCTGCATGCCGCGTCCGGTGCGGGTCTTCATGACGAAGTACGCGAGGATCGCCATGCTGATGGGGGCGGCGATCAGCGAGGAAGATGTCGCCGGTCTGGATGGTGACGTTGCCGATTTCGAAGGGGCCGCCGTCGATCTCGGGGAAGTTGATGGATTCTTTGGCGCCTGGGTACCAGGCCCATATGGCCTGCTGGAGGGCGAGGGAGAGGCCGATGGCGGTGATGAGGGGGGCGAGGCGTGGTGCGCTGCGCAGGGGGCGGTAGGCGAAGCGTTCTGCTCCTATGGCGACGAGTGACGGCGGCGATGATGCCGCCGATGAGCATGAGGGGCAGTGCGACCCATAGGGGTGTGCCGTCGGGCAGGGCGTAGAGGTAGATGGTGAGGGCGCCGAAGCCTCCGACCATGAAGATCTCGCCGTGGGCGAAGTTGATGAGCTGGACGATGCCGTAGACCATCGTGTAGCCGATGGCGACGAGTCCGTACATGGATCCCAGTAGCAGGCCGTTGACCAGCTGCTGCGGCAGTTCGTTCACCGCATGTCCTCCGAGACGTTCGGATAGTCGAGGGGTGTGACTGGATGTGAGTCCGCGCGGGGCGCCTGGTGTGCAGGCGCCCCGCGCGGTTCTTGGGTGGTGTGGGTGTGGGTCAGCCTGTGAAGGTGCCGGACTTCACCGGCTTCCAGCGTGCCGTCCTCGACCGAGTAGACGGTGAGCTGCTTGTTGGTGGCGTCGCCGTATTCGTCGAAGGCGACCTTGCCGGTCACGCCGTTGAAGGAGACGTTCTGCATGGCTTCGGTGATCTTTGCGCGGGCGTCGTCGGGGAGTTTGCCGTTGTTGTCCTCGACGACCTTCTTCACGGCCTCGATGATCGCCCAGGTGGAGTCGTAGGAGTAGCCGCCGTATGCGGCGTAGGGCTCCTTGTAGCTCCGTCGGCCTTGTAGTTGGCGACGAACTCCTTGGCGGAGGTGAGTTCTTCGACGGGTGCGCCGACGGAGGTGGCGAGGTCGCCGGTGCTGGTTCTGCCTGCCAGCTCGATGAAGTCGGCGTCTGTAGATGCCGTCGCCGCCGACGACGCGGGATCTTGGCGCCGGCGGCCTTGATCTGCTTGCTGAGCGGGCCGGCCTGGGGGTATTCGCCGCCGTAGTAGACGACGTCCGCGCCGGAGTTCTTCACCTTGGTGGCGACGGCGGAGAAGTCCTTGGTGTCGGGGTCGATGTGTTCGGTGCCGACGACTTTGCCGCCGAGTTTCTTGAATTCGTCGGTGAAGGTGGCGGCGAGTCCGGCGCCGTAGGTCTTCTTGTCGTCGATGACGAAGACCTTCTTCTTCTTGGCGTCGTTGTAGACGTACTGGGCGGCGAAGGGGCCCTGGACGGCGTCTGTGGTTGCGGTGCGGAAGTACGACTTGTACGGGCGGACCTTTTTGCCGCTCTGCCAGTCCTGGCCCTGGGTCAGGGTGGGGCCGGTGTTGGCGGGGGAGACCTCGACGAGTTTGGCGTCGTCGAAGACCTTCTGCATGGACTCGGCGACGGAGGAGTTCAGGGGGCCGACGACGCCGAGGACGTCTTTGTCGGCGACGAGCTTGGGTGGCGTTCTGCTGGCCGGAGGAGGGCTGTGCCTGGTCGTCCAGGGCCTTGATCTTGAAGGTGATGCCGTCGACGTAATTTTTCTTGTTGGCTGTTTTGGCGGCGAGGTCGGCGGAGTTCTTGATGCCGAGGCCCAGCGCGGACAGGTCGCCGGTCAGTGGCGCGTCGACGCCGATGACGACGGTGGTGCCACTGCCGCCGGCGTTCGAACTGCCCGCGTCGCGTGAGCCGCAGGCGGTGAGGGTGAGTGCTCCCGCAGCCAGCGCGGCGGTGATGGCGATGAGCGAACGTTGACGCACGATCAGTCCTTTCCCTGGCACGGCCCTCCCTGCTTGGGAGCGGCCGAGTCGAGCGCGGGGCCGAAACGTTTCCGAATCCGGTGGCGCGGTGACTGGCCGTGACTCTAAGGGTGTGGAGGGAACGTGGAGGAGGGTCTGACCGATGCTGTGACGCTCTTGTTATGACATGGCCTAATGCCGAGTGGTACTCAGTGGGTGGATATGTGGAATTCCGGCCGATTGGTCCTTTCTGTGTCGTGAGCACCCGCAGGATGGGCGGCGGTGATTTCAGTAGTGTTCTGCGGTTTTGGTGATGGCGTGAGGTTGTTGCCGCAGGCGACTCGAAGGGCCTCTGAGAGGTCGTGGAGGTCGTGCGCATAACGCTCATCCGAGAGGAAACTGTGCTCTTCCCTTGCGTGCAAATTACGCATAGTTATTTCCAGGAAAGGTAGTCTGGTATTCCTCGACTGCCCTCGCCGGGCTCAACGGGGCCGACGCCGCTCACTGCCACGGGTCCTTGGCCGGATCGCCGTCGCGGTACCGGTCCCGGCATCCCTCGTGTGCCTTGCGGTCGATCAGTTGCCCGGCTTCCGCCTTACCGTCGCGCTTCTTCTCGGCCAGGGCGGCGTCCACGACGTCCCTCAGGATCGCGCGGGGGACAGTCATCCCGCCGGGCGCGCATGCTGCGCGTCGCCCGGGTTCACGTCGCGCAGCAGGCAGGTCAGCCGGGCGGTGCACACCCGCTTGCCGGCCTCGTCGCTGATGACTATCTCGTACGTCGCTGTGGAGCGCCCTCGGTGCAGGGGTGTGGCTACGCCGGTGACTAGTCCGGACCGTACGCCCCGGTGGTGTGTGCAGTTCAGGTCGACGCCCACGGCGATCTTGGAGCTGCCCGCGTGCAGCATGGAGCCGACCGAGCCGAGGGTCTCGGCGAGTACGGCGGATGCGCCGCCGTGCAGGAGTCCGTACGGCTGGGTGTTGCCCTCCACGGGCATCGTGCCGACGACGCGGTCGGCGGAGGCCTCCAGTATCCGCACGCCCAGGCGTGTTCCCAGGTGTCCCGCGGAGAACATGGCAACGAGGTCGACGCCGAGCGCCGCGTACTCGTCGATGACCTCTTGCGGGAACTTCACGTGGTGCTGCTCGCCCATGGGGCCGGGCTCCGTTTCGTCGCGGGCACGTCGTGGACCGATCGCCTTCCGGGCCAGCCGGGGGCCGGACTACCCGGGGTCGGGACTGCCCGGGGTCGGGACTGCCCGGGGGCCGGACTACCCGGGGTCCGGACTGCTGGGGCCGGGGTCGGGCTGGTTCCGGATCGGGCAGGTTCCGGGTCCGTCTGGTCCGGCTCGGGCTGGTCCGGCTCGGGCTGGTTCTGGATCGGGCTGGTTCCGGGTCGGTCGGCTTTCAGTTGACTGAGCGAATGCTCAGCCGGTGGACGATTGTTCCAGACGGACGACGACGGACTTGCTGGCGGGGGTGTTGCTGGTGTCCGCGGTGGCGTCGAGCGGGACCAGGACGTTGGTCTCCGGGTAGTACGCGGCCGCGCAGCCACGGGCCGTCGGGTAGTGCACGACGCGGAAGCCGGGCGCGCGGCGCTCCACGCCGTCCTGCCACTCGCTGACCAGGTCGACGTACGAGCCGTCGGCGAGCCTTCAGTTCGCGGGCGTCCTCGGGGTTGACCAGGACGACCCGGCGGCCGTTCCTGATGCCCCGGTAGCGGTCGTCCAGGCCGTAGATCGTGGTGTTGTACTGGTCGTGCGAGCGCAGGGTCTGCAGCAGGAGGCGGCCCTGCGGGGAGCTTCGGGTACTCGACCGGAGCCGCCGTGAAGTTCGCCTTGCCGGTGGCGGTGGGGAAGCGGCGCTCGTCGCGCGGGGCGTGGGGGAGCACGAAGCCTCCGGGGCGGGCCACGCGCGCGTTGAAGTCCTCGAAGCCGGGAACCACGCGCGCGATGCGGTCGCGGATCGTCGCGTAGTCCTTCTCGAACTCCTCCCAGGGCGTGCGGCTGTTCTCGCCGAGCACCCGGCGGGCGAGACGGCACACGATGGCCGGCTCGGACAGCAGGTGCTCGCTCGCGGGCTCCAGGCGTCCGCGCGAGGCGTGCACCATGCCCATGGAGTCCTCGACGGTCACGAACTGCTCGCCGCTGCCCTGGAGATCCCGCTCGGTGCGGCCGAGGGTGGGCAGGATCAGCGCACGCGCGCCGGTGACCGCGTGCGAGCGGTTGAGTTTCGTCGACACGTGCACCGTGAGCCGGGCGCGGCGCATGGCCGCCTCGGTGACCTCGGTGTCGGGGGACGCGGACACGAAGTTGCCGCCCATCGCGAAGAAGACCTTCGCCTTGTCGTCGCGCATGGCGCGGATGGCCCGTACGACGTCGTAGCCGTGCTCCCGGGGCGGCGCGAAGCCGAACTCCCTCTCCAGGGCGTCGAGGAAGGCCGGGGCGGGCCGTTCGAAGATGCCCATCGTGCGGTCGCCCTGCACGTTGCGAGTGGCCGCGCACGGGGCACACGCCCGCGCCCGGGCGGCCGATGTTGCCGCGCAGCAGCAGGAAGTTGACCACCTCGCGGATGGTCGGCACCGAGTGCTTGTGCTGGGTGAGGCCCATCGCCCAGCAGACGATGGTGCGCTGCGAGGCGAGGACCATGCGCAGGGCTTCGTCGATCTCGCGCGCGCGTGAGGCCGGTCGCGGTGAGCGTCTCGTCCCAGTCGGCGGCGCGCGCGGCCTCGGCGAACTCCTCGTAGCCGTGGGTGTGTTCGCGGACGAACTCCTCGTCGACCGCGCCCTCGCGTCTCCAGGATCAGCTTGTTGAGGAGGCGGAAGAGGGCCTGGTCGCCGCCGATGCGGATCTGGAGGAACAGGTCGGTGAGGGCGGTGCCCTTGCGGCCAGGCCCTTCGGGGTCTGCGGGTTCTTGAAGCGCTCCATGCCCGCTTCGGGCAGCGGGTTGACCGTGATGATCCGCGCGCCGTTCGCCTTGGCCTTCTCCAGGGCGGAGAGCATGCGCGGGTGGTTGGTGCCCGGGTTCTGCCCGGCGACGATGATCAGGTCCGCCTTGTAGAGGTCCTCCAGCAGGACGCTGCCCTTGCCGACGCCGAGGGTCTCGGTGAGCGCGGAGCCCGACGACTCGTGGCACATGTTGGAGCAGTCCGGCAGGTTGTTCGTGCCGAACTCGCGGGCGAACAGCTGGTAGAGGAACGCCGCCTCGTTGCTGGTGCGGCCCGAGGTGTAGAAGAGCGCCTCGTCGGGGGAGCTCGAGGGCCGTCGAGCTCCTCGGCGACGATGTCGAAGGCCCGCTCCCAGGACACCGGCTCGTAGTGGTCGGCCGCCCTCGGGCAGGTACATGGGCTGCGGTGAGCCGGCCCTGCTGGCCCAGCCAGTAGCCGCTGCGGGTGGCGAGGTCGGCCACGGTGTGCGCGGCGAAGAACTCCGGGGTGACGCGGCGCAGGGTGGCCTCCTCGGCGACCGCCTTCGCGCCGTTCTCGCAGAACTCCGCCGTGTGCCGGTGCTCCGGCTCCGGCCAGGCGCAGCCGGGGCAGTCGAAGCCGTCCTTCTGGTTGACGCGCGAGCAGGGTCAGCGCGGTGCGCTTCACGCCCATCTGCTGCTGGGCGACGCGCAGGGAGTGCCCGATGGCGGGCAGCCCGGCCGCCGTGTGCTTCGGCTCGGCGACCTGTGGCGCGTCCTGCACCGGATCACCCTCGGTGGCTTCGTGGCCATCGCAGCTTGTCCTGGTTCCCTGGCTCGCCTCCGCGCACGGTGTCGGCTCACTGCGACTGCGTGAGTGAGGTACGTCTTCGATCGCAGTGCCACCGACAGCGATCGTGCGACAACGATCGTGCCGGCCGGGCGAGGCGCGGGCCGCTGCGGCAGCGAGGGTCGCTGCCGGAGAGGGGGCGAGCTCCGCCTCCGGCCGCGCTCCCGGCCCGAGGCACTGTCGGCACCGGGCGGGCCCGGTTGTCAGTGGGGCGTGGCAGGATCGGGGACGTGGCAGAGACAGCATCGAAGAAGACCGAGAAGACCCCCGGCGGCGGCCGTCCCCGGCTCCTGCTCATGGACGGGCACTCGCTGGCGTACCGCGCGTTCTTCGCGCTGCCCGCGGAGAACTTCACGACCGCGACGGGCCAGCCGACGAACGCGATCTACGGCTTCGCGTCGATGCTGGCGAACACGCTGCGCGACGAGGCGCCCACGCACTTCGCGGTGGCGTTCGACGTCTCCCGCAAGACCTGGCGCTCCGAGGAGTTCGCGGAGTACAAGGCGAACCGCTCCAAGACCCCGGACGAGTTCAAGGGCCAGGTCGAGCTGATCGGCGAGCTGCTCGACGCGATGCACGCGGTGCGCGTTCGCGGTGGACGGCTTCGAGGCGGACGACGTCATCGCCACGCTCGCCACCCAGGCCGAGGCCGAGGGCTTCGAGGTGCTCGATCGTCACCGGCGACCGCGACTCCTTCCAGCTGGTCACCGAGCACACGTCACGGTGCTGTACCCGACGAAGGGCGTCTCCGAGCTGACCCGCTTCACCCCGGAGAAGGTCTTCGAGAAGTACGGGCTGACGCCCGCCCAGTACCCGGACTTCGCGGCGCTGCGCGGCGACCCGTCCGACAACCTGCCGGGCATCCCCGGCGTCGGCGAGAAGACGGCCGCGAAGTGGATCAACCAGTTCGGTTCGTTCGCGGAGCTGGTCGAGCGCGTCGACGAGGTCAAGGGCAAGGCCGGGCAGAACCTCCGCGACCACCTGGAGGCCGTCAAGCTCAACCGCCGCCTCACCGAGATGGTGCGCGACGTCGAGCTGCCCAAGGCCGTCGCCGGACCTGGAGCGCGCCGCCGTACGACCGTAAGGCCGTCGCGATGATCCTGGACACCCTGGAGATCCGCAACCCGTCGCTGCGCGAGCGGCTGTTCGCCGTCGACCCGGGCGCGCGAGGAGGCCGACGCCGGCCCCGGTCGCCGACGGCGGCGTCGAGCTGGACGGCACGGTGCTCGGCGCGGGCGAGCTGGCACCGTGGCTCGCCGAGCACGGCAGGCGGCTCCTCGGCGTGGCCACGGTCGACGCCTGGACGCTCGGCACGGGCGCGGTCAGCCGAGATCGCGCTCGCCGCGGCCGGCGGGCGCGGCCGCCTGGTTCGACCCGACCGCAGCTGGACGAGGCCGACGAGAAGGCGTTCGCGGCCTGGCTCGCCGACGCCGCCAGGCCCAAGGTCTTCCACAACGCCAAGGGCGCGATGCGGGTCTTCGCCGAGCACGGCTGGAGCGTCGACGGCGTCACGCATGGACACCGCGCTCGCCGCCTACCTGGTCAAGCCGGGCCGCCGCTCCTTCGACGCTGGACGCGCTGTCCGTGGAGTACCTCGGCCGCGAGCTGGCCCCCGCCGCCGACGGCCGACGGCCAGCTGGCCTTCGGCGCGGACGACAGGCGCGGAGGCCGAGGCGCTGATGGTGCAGGCCCGCGCGATCCTCGACCTGGGCGAGGCCTTCGAGGAGCGGCTGGAGGAGGTCGGCGCCGCCGAGCTGCTGCGCGACGTGGAGCTGCCCACCTCCGCGCTGCTGGCCCGGATGGAGCGGCACGGCATCGCGGCCGACCGCGGCCCATCTGGAGGCCATGGAGCAGCAGTTCGCGGGCGCCGTGCAGCAGGCGGTGAAGGAGGCGCACGCCGCGGTCGGGCACGAGTTCAACCTCGGCTCGCCCAAGCAGCTCCAGGAGGTCCTCTTCGGCGAGCTGGGCCTGCCCAAGACGAAGAAGACGAAGACGGGTTACACGACGGACGCGGACGCCCTGGCCTGGCTGGCCGGCCAGACCGAGCACGAGCTGCCGGTCATCATGCTCCGCCACCGCGAGCAGGCGAAGCTGCGCGTCACGGTCGAGGGCCTGATCAAGACGATCGCGCGCCGACGGCCGTATCCACACCACGCTTCAACCAGACGGTCGCCGCGACCGGCCGCCTGTCCTCCACCGACCCGAACCTGCAGAACATCCCGGTCCGCACGGACGAGGGCCGCGCGATCCGCCGCGGCTTCGTCGTCGGCGAGGGCTTCGAGTCCCTGATGACCGCCGACTACAGCCAGATCGAGCTGCGCGTGATGGCCCACCTCTCCGAGGACGAGGGCCTGATCGAGGCGTTCACCTCCGGGCGAGGACCTGCACACCACCGTCGCCTCGCAGGTGTTCGGCGTCGAGCGAGTCCGCGGTCGACGCGGAGATGCGCCGCAAGATCAAGGCGATGTCGTACGGCCTGGCGTACGGCCTGTCGGCCTTCGGCCTCTCCCAGCAGCTGAACATCGACGCCGGCCGAGGCCCGCGGCCTGATGGACACCTACTTCGAGCGCTTCGGCGGCGTACGGGACTATCTGCGCCGCGTCGTCGACGAGGCCCGGGCCACCGGCTACACGGAGACGCTCTTCGGCCGCCGCCGCTACCTCCCCGACCTCAACAGCGACAACCGCCAGCGCCGCGAGATGGCCGAGCGGATGGCGCTCAACGCCCCGATCCAGGGCACCGCGGCCGACATCGTCAAGATCGCCATGCTGAACGTGGACCGGGCGCTGCGCGAGGCGGAGCTCACCTCCCGCATGCTGCTCCAGGTCCACGACGAGATCGTCCTGGAGATCGCCCCCGGCGAGCGCGAGCAGGCCGAGGAGCTGGTCCGCCGCGAGATGGCGGACGCCGTGCAGCTGCGGGCCCCGCTGGACGTCTCGGTCGGCTGCGGCGACCGGACTGGGAGTCGGCGGCGCACTGACCTCGGCGGTGAGGGTAACGACAAGCTGCCCGACGTACGCGGGGCCGGTACCTCTCGGGTGCCAGCCCCCGTCATCCCAGGGAGCGGTCACCCGCGTGGCCCTCAAGAGGGCGCCCCCGGCGGGTGCATGGCGTCAGGATGCGGGCATGGGTATACGCACGCTTCGCCGCCGTACCGCATCGACCGTCGGCGTACTCCTCTCGGCGTTGCTCGGACGGGCCCCCGTCTACGCGCTCGACGCCAGCACGCCCCGTATCCCCGCCGATATCACCCGCTTTCGCTCCCCTCGTGACCTGGCCCGCGCAGCCGAACAGGCCTCCACGGTGGCCTCACGAACAGCCGCACGATCCTGAGCGAGTGACACCCTCCCGCGCGCGTGCTGCTCACTCCCGCTCGCACACGAAGATCGCCGTCCCCGGGATCAGGCTCCCGCGCAGCGGGGACCAGCCGCCCCACTCCTGGCGTGTTCCACGCGGGCCACTCCGGCTCGACCAGGTCGACCAGCCGGAAACCCGCCGCCACGACGTCCCGGACCCGGTCGCCGAGGGTGCGGTGGTGCTCGACGTACACCGCGCGGCCCTCCTCGTCCTGCTCGACGTACGGCGTGCGGTCGAAGTACGAGGCGGAGACGCGTCAGCCCCTCGGGGCCCGGCTCGTCCGGGAAGGCCCAGCGGAGCGGGTGGGTGACCGAGAAGACGAAGCGGCCGCCGGGCCGCAGCACCCGGCGCACCTCCCGCAGCACCCGCACCGGGTCGGCGACGAAGGGCAGCGCCCCGTACGCCGAGCACGCCAGGTCGAAGGAGCCGTCCGCGAAGGGCAGCGCCCCGGCGTCGGCCTGTACCAGGGGGACGGCCGCCCGCCGATCCGCAGCGCGTGCTGGAGCTGGCGGTGGGAGAGGTCCAGCGCCACCGGGCGGGCGCCCTGCGCGGCCAGCCAGCGCGAGCACTGGGCCGCACCGGCGCCGATCTCCAGGACGTCCTTGCCCTTCAGCCCTCCGGCGGGCCCGAGCAGCCCCGCCTCCGCCTCGTCCAGGCCCTCGGGGCCCCACACGAAACGGTCGTCGCCGAGGAACGTGCCGTGCTCGATCTGGTACTCGTCGGCGTTCCGGTCCCACCAGCCGCGGTTGGCCCGGCTACTCTCCGTGACCCCCGCTTCGCGCCGGGTCGCTTCGGGTTCGAACGCATTGGCCTCTTGGATCATCGGCTCCCTCGTCGTACTCTTCCGTCCAGCCGGTACCGGTCGGTAACGCCACGGATGAAGGGTGCCCTGGCGCCTGTATGACTTCCGAAGTGACCTCCGGGCACGTCCGGTGCACGGCTGCGGCTGCCGCCGCGCGTGTCTTGTGCCGGGTATGAGGCGTTCTGCCCCGGGCTGTGCGTCTTCGCGCATTGACCATGCCCGGCTGCCCCCGTATGCTACAAGTTGCGCTGCGGGCCTGCGCGCCTCAGACGGAGCAGGCTGCGCTCGCATCTGTTGTATGTCCCCTCGGTTGTCGAGGCGTCACCGTTTCCCGGTGTTGGCGCTTCCTTGGCTGTCCGGCTTCTGCAGAGCGAAACGGGCTCCCGGCGTAGCAGTACCTACGACTTCAATGTCCGTACCGGAGCCCTTTCCCACATGACGAGCAGCACCGAGACCACCGCCACCACCCCGCAGGTAGCGGTCAACGACATCGGTAACGAGGAAGCCTTCCTCGCCGCGATCGACGAGACGATCAAGTACTTCAACGACGGCGACATCGTCGACGGCGTCATCGTGAAGGTCGACCGGGACGAGGTCCTGCTCGACATCGGTTACAAGACCGAAGGTGTCATCCCGTGCCGCGAGCTCTCGATCAAGCACGACGTCGACCCGAACGAGGTCGTCGCCGTCGGTGACGAGATCGAGGCCCTGGTCCTCCAGAAGGAGGACAAGGAAGGCCGCCTGATCCTCTCGAAGAAGCGCGCCCAGTACGAGCGTGCCTGGGGCACGATCGAGAAGATCAAGGAAGAGGACGGCATCGTCACCGGTACCGTCATCGAGGTCGTCAAGGGTGGTCTCATCCTCGACATCGGCCTCCGCGGCTTCCTGCCGGCCTCCCTGGTCGAGATGCGCCGTGTCCGCGACCTCCAGCCGTACGTCGGCAAGGAGCTCGAGGCGAAGATCATCGAGCTGGACAAGAACCGCAACAACGTGGTCCTGTCCCGCCGCGCCTGGCTGGAGCAGACCCAGTCCGAGGTCCGCCAGACCTTCCTCACCACCCTCCAGAAGGGTCAGGTCCGCTCCGGCGTCGTCTCCTCGATCGTCAACTTCGGTGCCTTCGTGGACCTCGGCGGCGTCGACGGTCTGGTCCACGTCTCCGAGCTGTCCTGGAAGCACATCGACCACCCCTCCGAGGTCGTCGAGGTCGGCCAGGAGGTCACCGTCGAGGTCCTCGACGTCGACATGGACCGCGAGCGTGTCTCCCTGTCGCTCAAGGCGACCCAGGAAGACCCGTGGCAGCAGTTCGCCCGCACCCACCAGATCGGCCAGGTCGTGCCCGGCAAGGTCACGAAGCTGGTTCCGTTCGGTGCGTTCGTCCGCGTGGACGAGGGCATCGAGGGTCTGGTCCACATCTCCGAGCTGGCCGAGCGCCACGTGGAGATCCCGGAGCAGGTCGTCCAGGTCAACGACGAGATCTTCGTCAAGGTCATCGACATCGACCTCGAGCGTCGCCGCATCTCGCCTCTCGCTGAAGCAGGCCAACGAGGCCTTCGGTGCCGACCCGGCCTCGGTCGAGTTCGACCCGACCCTGTACGGCATGGCCGCCTCCTACGACGACCAGGGCAACTACATCTACCCCGAGGGCTTCGACCCCGAGACCAACGACTGGCTCGAGGGCTACGAGAAGCAGCGCGAGGAGTGGGAGCGCCAGTACGCCGAGGCGCAGGCCCGCTTCGAGCAGCACCAGGCGCAGGTCATCAAGTCCCGCGAGGCCGACGAGCAGGCCGCTGCCGAGGGTGCGCCGACGGCCGCCGGCGGCTCCGGCGCGCGGCGGCGGTGGCGGTTCGTACTCCTCGGAGTCGGCCGGACAACTCCGGCGCCCTGGCCTCGGACGAGGCCCTGGCCGCGCTCCGCGAGAAGCTCGCCGGCGGCCAGAGCTGAACGCTCACCGCTAGCCAGTAACCGCTGACCTAGGGTCCGCACCCGGCCGGGTGCGGACCCTAGGTCTGTTTGGCCCCTAGGTCTGTTTGGCGCAGAGGGGGGCCGTTCGGAGAAGTCAAGTCGGTGTCGTAGGCGCTCGCGTGCGGCGTGGACCGCCCGCAGCCACGCTGGTCGAGCAGGACGATGCAGTAGGCGGCCGGGGACTGCCGGGGGTGGGCGGCGGCCTGCGGGCAGCGCCATGTGGGCAGAGGGGATACAGACAGAAATCCCGTCGAGTAGCGCGCCCGGTGGAGTTAAGGTCGGACACATGGCTTCTGAGGGTGCGGACGAGAAGACCCGCGGGCCGGTCGGAGCGGGCGACACGAGCAGCGCAGACTCCGCGGGTAACGCAGTCGATGTGACCGGCAGGAGCGTCGCGGGCGATGCGCGGGCCACGGGCCGGATGGTGGACGCACAGGGCGCGTCCGGTGGACGGGGCGCCTCCGGTGGACAGGATGCGCCCGAAGGGCGAGGTGCCTCCGGCGGGCGGGATGCGTCCGGTGGACGGGGCGCGCGTGGCTCAGCCGACGTGGTGGCCGACGTGGTGACCGCCTCCGAGACTGCCTCCGAGGCCATCGCCGAGGCCGCTCGTCCGGCGAACGGTGAGAGCGTGCGGATCGACAGCTGGATCTGGTCCGTCCGCCTGGTCAAAACCCGTTCACTGGGTGCCGCCGCCTGCCGCGGAGGCCACGTCCGCGTCAACGGCGAGCGCGTCAAGCCTGCCCACTCCGTGCGCGTCGGCGACGAGGTACGGCTGCGCCACGCGGGGCACGAGCGGATCGTCGTCGTCAAGCGACTGATCCGCAAGCGCGTCGGCGCTCCGGTCGCCGTCGAGTGTTACGTCGACAACAGTCCGCCGTCCCTGCCCCGCGAGGCCGTCGCCCCCGTCGGCATCCGCGACCGCGGCACCGGCCGCCCGACCAAGCGCGACCGCCGCGAGATGGAACACCTCCGTGGCCTGGGCGCACCGGGTGGCCCCCACCACACCCGCTGAACCAAGACGGCCCGGGGAGGAGAACCAGCGCTCCAAATGGCACAAGCCACGCTCGAAACGGCATGGAGCGCGGGCCTCAGAGCATGAACCGACCGTGCCCCACGTACCAGTGCCCGCCCGCCCGCAGGTGATCCCCCACCGCCCGCTCGACACTCGTACGGCGCGGCAGCGCATCCACCGGCAGGTCCGGATCGCCGAAGACGAAGCGGACGGGGAGAGCGTCCTCCGGCTTGTCGTCCACATACACAGCCTCGAACAACTCCTGGAACTGCACGATGTTGGAGTCCTCGGGCAGATACCGCTTCAACTGCGGATCCAGCAGCCATGAATGGCAGAGGGCGGATGCGTAACGCTCGTCCGGGTAGTGCCGGGTGAAGAACTCCCGCGCCTGCGCCACCGATCGGTCACATGCGTCCGGCGACAGCGGTCCCCTGTAGTCGGGAATGTGCAGGCTCAGGTACGGCTCCCCCGGTCGCAGTTTCAGTCCCTTCCCGCCGAACCCGGCCGCATCCCGTTCCCCGAGCCGCGCCCGCTGGAACTGGAGTCGGCCCAGCTGGTACAGCTCCCCGTGGAAGTGCAGCGCGAGCCACCACGGCACGAGCACGCCGCCCACGCTGTGCCGCCTGCGGTGCAGGGCCATGCCCCGGCCGAGGTCGGCCAGCGTGCGCCGGGAGATGTCGTCCGGGACGCCACGCTCGCGGTGGTAGGCGCGCACATACGGCAGGGCGGCGACGAAGACGTACACGTAGAAGTAGCGGCCCAGCAGGTCCGCCTCCTGAGGGAAGAACGGGAAGTGCGGTGCTGTTCCGACCTGCCCCATGGTCCGCGCCAGTGCGCCGACGCACCGTTGGAGGAGCCGCGTCGCCTCCTCGTCGGCGAGCAGCGTCCCGCGCAACGCGACGAGCTCGTTGACGTCCTCGTACGGCACCGCGAGGTCCAGCAGGATATCGGGCAGGTCATCGGCCGGGGGGAGTCGCGCGTCCACGCGCGGGACGTCGTCGCGCTCCCGTTCCCTCAGCCACCCGGCCAGCTTCTCGTCCGCACGCAGCGCGTCCAGCAGCACCGTCGCCTCCCCGCCGACCCATCACCTCACCGTCTTCTGGAGAACGAGCAGGACAAGGAGTACGTTTCGGGGAGGAGCAGTGATCCTGATGCGTACGGGCAGTGAACCGGCAACAGCGCGCAGTGCCCTGCGGCTGCGCCTCTGGCTGAGTGTGTGGGGCCTGCTCTGGGCGGTCGCCGGGACCGCCGCCTTCGCTCTCGCCGGGCGGACCGGCTGGGCGGTCGCCTGCGGTGTGCTGTGGCTGATCGTCACCGTCGACCTGATCATGGTCCTGCGCCACATCCGTCAGGGTCCGCACTACCAGCCCGGACGTGACGTGCCGCCGTACCGACCGCCCGATGTCCCGCCGTACCGACCGACGAAGCGCCCTGACTCGTAGGCCGCTGTCAGGCCGCTGTCACGAGTTGAAGCGTGCCGCTTTCAGGTACTGCGGATTCGGGTCGAGCGCCGCCGCGAGGCGGAAGTGCCGCTTGGCCGGGTCGGGGCGGTTCTGGCGCTGATAGGTGCGGGCGAGTGCGAAGTGCGCGAACGCGTTGTCCGGCTCGCGCTCCAGGACGATCGTGAACTCCAGTTCAGCGGGCCGCAGTTGTGCGGCCGCGAAGAAGGCACGCGCGCGCAGCAGCCGGGCGGCCGTGTTCTCGGGGTGGAAGGCGATGACTCCGTCGAGCAGCTTCACCGCACCCCGCGGGTCACCGGCGGCAAGCAGCTGCTCGGCGGCCCGGAAGTCGATGACGTGCGTCTGTGGGGTACGTCCGCTGGAACCGCTGTTCTCGGGCACGGTTGAGTCCTTTCCCCTGCTGCCACGGTTCAACGCTCTCGTGCGAGAGCCGCTATTCCTGGGACCGATCCTGTGACTCCTGCGCCTTCCGTGCAAGATCTGCCCATACGTGCCGTACACGCCGCTTCAGTTCCTCCAGAGGGACATCGTTGTCGATCACGATGTCCGCGATCTTCAGGCGCTCCTCACGGGTCGCCTGGGCGGCCATCCGCGCGCGGGCGTCCTCCTCGGTCATGCCGCGCAGGCGTATCAGCCGGTCGAGCTGGGTCTCGGGTCTCGCGTCGACGACGATCACGAGGTCGTACAGCGGGGCGAGTCCGTTCTCCGTGAGGAGCGGGACGTCGTGGATCACGACGGCGTCGTCGGTGGCGGCTCTCTTCGAGCTCGCGGGAGCGGGCACCCACCAGTGGGTGCACGATCGAGTTCAGTACGGCGAGCTTTTCCGCGTCCGCGAAGACGATGGCGCCCAGTCGGGGCCGGTCCAGGCTGCCGTCCGGGGCGAGCACGTCCTCACCGAAGGCGTCGACGACCGCCGCCAGCCCGGCAGTTCCGGGCGCGACGACCTCGCGCGCGATCCGGTCCGCGTCGATCAGCACGGCGCCGCACTCGACGAGCAGCCGTGACACCTCGCTCTTCCCGGCGCCGATGCCCCCGGTCAGGCCCACTTTCAGCATGAAGGGAAGCTTAGGGCCTGCCACTGACAAGCACGTTGACAAGCCTCGTGAGCAGCGTCAGCAGCGTCAGCAGCGTCGTGACCAGCCTGCGCGAGGCCCCTGACGGCGGGACTCCGGACAGCTCCGGGACTCAGCCCTCCCCCTCCCGCTCCGCCAGGAACTTCTCGAACTCGCGCCCGATCTCGTCCGCGGAGGGAATGTCGGCGGGCTCCGCCAGCATGTTGCCGCGTGTCTCGGCGCCCGCAGCGGCGTCGTACTGGTGCTCCAGGCCCTGGACCAGGGAGACGAGTTCCTCGTCGCCCTCCCGGATCTGCCGGTCGATCTCGGTCTGCGTGCGGTGCGCCTCCGTGCGCAGTGCGTGCGCGACGCCGGGCAGTACCAGGCCGGTCGCTCCGGTGACGGCCTCCAGGACGGTCAGCGCGGCGTCCGGGTACGGGGAGCGGGCGATGTAGTGCGGTACGTGCGCGGCGACGCCCAGGACGTCATGCCCCGCCTGCATGAGGCGGTACTCGACCAGGGATTCGGCGCTGCCCGGGACCTGCGCCTCCTCGAAGGGACTGCGGTGGCCGGGAACCAGTTCGGTGCGGTTGCCGTGCGGGGTAAGGCCCACAGGCCGGGTGTGCGGGACGCCCATGGGGATGCCGTGGAAGTTCACGGACAGGCGGACACCGAGCCGCTCCACGATCTGCTGGACGGCCGCGGTGAAGCGCTCCCACTCGATGTCCGGCTCGGGGCCGGACAGCAGCAGGAAGGGCGCTCCCGTGGCGTCCCGCACGAGCCGCACGTCCAGCGTGGGCTCCTCGTAGCCGGTCCAGCGGTCGCGCTTGAACGTCAGCAGCGGACGGCGGGCTCGGTAGTCCACGAGCCGGTCGTAGTCGAAGCGGGCGACGACCTGGTGGGACAGCGAGTCGAGGAGCCGGTCGACGATCTGCTCGCCGGTTTCGCCCGCGTCGATGTATCCATCGAAGTGGTAGAGCATGACCAGACCGGCCGACTCCTGGGCGAGCACCATATCGACGACGGCGAGGCCCTTCGGCTCCCATGCGTACAAACCCTGCGGATCAAGCACTGTGACCGCTCCTCCTCGTGTTCGTACCGCACAACGCCGTACAGGGCGCGGGCATTCCCGCACACACCCTTTCACGGCCTCGTCTTACGACCTTTTCCTCCACACGAGTGACAACCGTTCCTCTTCGCCGTCCCTGCCGCCTTCGTGGCTCACGCGGCCCACGCCGTCCGCACCGTCCACGCCCTCTCAGCCGTCACTGTCCCTCTGACCTGCGGGGGGGGGGTGCCCCAATCCGCTTCTCGGCCCGTCCCTTCGAGCAGGGGGCAGGTCGATCAGGTCGCTGACGCCGGCCACCTCCTGCAGGGTCCGTGCGAGGGAGACGAGGCTCTGCCGTACCGCCGCGATCGCGGCGCGGAGCTCGTCCGCGTGCTCCCACTCCCGCTCGTACGCCACCGGATCGCGCCCCGCGGGCCGCTGGGACTCGTACGCGGTGAGGCGGGGATGCCAGGAGGCGAGGAGGGGGCGCAGGACGCGGTTGAGGACCGTGACGGCGAGGACGCCGAAGCTGACGTGGCCGGGGACCAGGGGCGGGGCGACCTCGGGGCCGTAGCGGCGGAGGATCTCGCGGGTGGTGTGGAAGAAGGTGTAGAGGGAGGACAGGGCCTCGCGCAGGAAGCCCTCGTCGCGGTCGAGCTCCTCGACCGACACCCTCGTGACCAGTTCCAGATACAGCTCCCAGGCCGCACTGCGCTCCGCGTCGGTCGGCTCCCAGGTGCCGGAAATCTCGCCGACGAACGGAATCGTCAGTTTGGCCGTGATCTGTGACGGACCGCCCGGTCGCCGCCGCCTGCGCTGCCTGTGTCCCATGATCGCCTCCCCGGTACCCACAGTAGGGTAAGACGCCGTGTGGGATGTCTTCCTCAGCTACAGCCGTGGTGATGTGGAGCGGGTGCGTCCGCTGGCGCGGGCACTGCGGGGTGGCGGGCTCAGGGTGTTCACGGACGAGACCGGCGTTGCCTCCTTCGCCGGCATCAGCGGCACCATCCAGCGGGAACTGGCACGCTCGAAGGCCCTGCTCGCGTACTACTCCGCCGGTTACCCCGAGCGGGAGGCCTGCCAGTGGGAGCTGACCACCGCATATCTCGCGGGCCTCGGGGAGGGAGATCCACGGCGCCGGGTCATGGTCGTCAACCCGGAATCCGGGACCGGCCACATCCACCCGGTGGAGCTGCGGGACGCACGGCACGGCTCTGCGGGCGACCCCATCGCGCTCGTGGCCGACGTACGCGAACACACAGGCCGACTCGACGGACCCATGCCGGTCGGGGAACACGGCAGTGCCCGGCGCTGGCTGGTCGGGACACCACAGCCCCTTTCCCAGTTCCTGGGACGGCTCCCCGAACTCTGGCAGGTGCACTCCGCCCTGCACGCCCATTCCGCACCGCTCGTCACCGGCCGTACTGCCGCCCACGCCGCGCAGATCCGGGGCATGCCGGGCATCGGCAAGACGCTGCTCGCACAGCAGTACGCGCTGCGGTTCGAGGCCGCGTACCCGGGCGGAGTGTGCTGGCTGAGTGCCGAGTCGTACGAGGACGCGTACGACGAGTTGATCCGCGCGCTGGGGGCGGACGACGGCGACGCTCCGTACGGCTACTTCGAAGCCGTCGGTGAACCCTTCCTGTGGGTCGTCGACGGGGTTCCGGCCAGCCGTCTCTCGGCCCGCGAGACAGCGAGCCTTGCTGCCCCTCACCCACTCGGCCACACCCTTTTCACGCTGCGCAGCCGCGCGTACGAGGCGCTGGGCACCCCTGTGGACCTGGGACCGTTCGATGCGGCACACGCGCGCGTGCTGGTCGATGACGAGGCCCTGGCCCAAGCGGTCGGCGGCCATCCGCTCGCGCTGGACCTCCTCGGCCGGGCACTCCGCGCCGGACACCGGGCACAGCCCCTGTACGACCGCCTGCACGCCCAGGGCACCTCGCTGCTCGACACCCTGGCCGGCGACGACATGACGGCCTCACTCGTCCGGGACGTCGACACCGCCGACGCGGCCGATGTCCTGCGCTGCGCGGCGGCCCTGCACCCGCTGCCGCTGAGCGTCGACGACGCGGACCGCGTACTGGGCGCCGCCGATGCCGTACCGCAGGCGGTCGCCCGCCGACGCGCCGCGAACGGCGTCGCCGAGCTGCGCGTGCGGAGCCTGCTGACCCCCGCGCCCGACGGCCGCTGGCACCCGCACCCGGTGATCCTGCACGCGTGGCGGCACCACGACCCGGCCCCGTCCCGCACCGAGGCCCTGCGGCACGCGGCACTGCGCACCCTGTGCGGACATCGCGACCCGGCTACGCTGGCCCTGCCCGGAACCCGGAAGGAGGCCCCCATGGCAGCGCCCAGCGAGTCCGAGCGGATGGCGGCCTTCGACCTCCAGGTCGAGCTGGTCACCCGTATCGGAGTACAGGAACTGGCCCCGGGTACCGGCAGCCTCCGTGAAGCCCTCACGTCACTCAAGTCACTGATCGACTTCACGCGCACCACCCTGCACACCTACAGCATCGGCCTGACCGACCAGCGGGGGTCCGTCTCCGACCAGCGAGGTTCCTCACCGGCCAGCGGGGTTCCACCTCCGACCGGCGGGGCTCGGCCTCCGGCGAACGGGGCTCGGCCTCCGGTGAACGGGGCTCGGCCACCGGCCAGCGGGGTTCCGCCTCCGCCTCCGCCTCCGGCTCCGGCTCCCCGAGCGTGCAGACCCTTGCGTACGCCCTCGTCAACGACACCCTGCGCCCCTTCACCACCACCTGGCATCCGCGCCTCGCCGCGTACGAATCCGCTCGCCCCGCCTCGCTCGCTCCCCTCGACCACGAGGCCACCTGGCCGGAAGCCGGCACCATGCGCGGGGAACTGGCCGATTTGCGGGAGCCGTTGCTGCGGATCGCCCGAGGGCTCGGAGAGATCTCCGGCGCGGACTTCGGCCTGGCGGCGGCGGGCTGACGGCTGCCTTTCCGTTCGGCCGCCCTTCCGTTCGGCCGCCCTGGTTTTCGTCGCTTGCGTCTTTGCCGCTTGCACGCGACGCATACGACCCGCGCCGAACGCCGACCGCCCGGCCCCGAGGGCGTCGCGCTGCCGCCGACCCTCGAGGAGTCCGGGCGCGGACTCGTCCTCGTCGACGCGCTCGCCGACCGGTGGGAGGTGGTCGACCGGGTGGCGAGCGGAGTGGCACTCCTCGGCAAGACGATCCGGGCCGAACTGGACCTGGAGCGAGACCGACAACTCCACCCCCGGCGTCGGCGCCGCGCATGGGGGTACCGGGCATACCGCGTATACAGCGCGGTGAATAAGACAAGGAGTTTGCGGGCTGCCTTCTACGTGACTCGCAGTCGCAGGACCGCCATGAGGGTTGGGCGAACGTTCTATCGCGGCAGTTTCAGAAACTCCGCACGGTCGTTCGTCTATCACTACACGAAGCATGGCAGGAAATACGGATCGGCCAGAAGGTACCACCGTGCGGAGTATAGGCATCTCCGAAATGTTCGCGGCACCAAGAGAAATCACAGAGGAAGTCCCGGTGGTAAGTTGAATCACAGGCTTACTCGTTGGCGCACCTTCTGGTAGGGGGAGATATGTGGAGAAGAAAGAGAAGCACCTCCCTTGAGGGAATGCTGCCGAAAGGCTCGTGGGTCAACCAGCATCCAAATCTGGGGCGTCGCGGCGACCTCAGCGATCTCTTCATAGAAGTGGATCAGCTGGAAGCTTCCCTGCCGGGGATCCTGGGGCTTGACGACCGCCGACTGGCCGTCACAAAGAATCTCGTCGATGACCAGTTCGCCGAAGTAGGACTGGAACTGGCGAAATTCTCAGAAGACGTAGAGCTCGATGCCGTGCGTGAGTACGTGAGCGCGCTGAAGGCCGCGTACGACCAGTACATCGCGGAACGGGAAATCGAGAACTGACCCACTCTGCGTGGGAGCGGGAAGCGCCGCTCCCAAGCGACTGGTTTCCAGGATCCTGATCGAGGGCTCCGGCCCGACGGTCAAAGCCGGTCAGACAGTGGTGTTCCGGCGCTCTGGTGCGGTCTGGGGAACCAGCCGCGGCAAGGAGCAGGCCGCGCTGTTCGATTCCTCAAGAACCTCGCGGCCGACCTGAGGGCACGACTGCTGTCGCTCGGGGGCCGGAGACCCTGGCCCGGGTGGACATCATGCATGTCGACCAGCTGGCGACGCGTGTCGTGCGGGAGTCCGACCCCGGCAACGCGAAACGACGTATCGAGGACTCCCAAACCCTGGGCGAATGGCGCCAGTTGCTGGTCGAGACGGGCGAGAACCACTGGACCGCGGAGTTCCTGAGCGACGAGTGGAACCAGGTCATCCTTGGCCAGGCCGTCCACTCACGCTCCGCCTACTTCAAGGTGCGCAGGGCGGGACGCGGCCGCAGCATCACCCGTGCCGAACGCGCCGAGATCTGGCAGCTCACCGAACGCTTTACCCAGCGGCTGGAGCTCAAAGGGCTGGAGACTCATCGGCAGGTCGCCGAGCGCGCTGCCCGCCTGGAGATCGACCGCAAGACCAAGATCGATAAGCGGCAGCAGCAGAAGGACGACCGCGGAGGGCTCGGGAACGTCCATGTGGAGTCTGGGTCCGGGGCGTTCCTGCGCTACCGCTACCGGCACATCGTGGTCGACGAGGCCCAGGACCTCAGCGCCGCGCACTGGAAGAGGCTGCGCGCGATGGTCCCGGCAGGACCCGACGACATCTTCCTGGTCGGTGACACTCATCAGCGGATCTACGACAACCAGGTCACCCTCGGCAGCCTCGGGATCAACATCCGCGGCAGGTCGGCCCGGCTCACCCTCAGCTACCGGACGACCTGGGAGATCCTCCGCTCCGCGATGGGGGTCCTGGAAGGCGTCGACTATGACGACCTCGACGGCGACCAGGACACACTGGGCGGATACTGCTCCGTACTCCATGGACTGCGCCCGACGCTGCGCGAGGCCGGCAGCTGGGCCGAGGAACTCAACCTTGTCGTCGAACAATTGAGGCACTGGACCGATCTGGCCCGGGAGTCCGTGGCCATCTGCGTACCGACGAACGACATGGTCGGCGAGGTGATCCAGAGGCTGGGCCGGAGAGGCATCGTCTCGACGGAGATCACCCGGGACGGCCCAAGGAGCGACGAGGGCGTGCACGTCGGCACGATGTACCGCTTCAAGGGGCTCGAATACCGCCGCATGATCATCGCCGGTGTCTCGGAGGGCCTGGTGCCGAGGTCGTCCGTCGATGCCTGGGAGCACACCGACCCGCTACACCACCGACGTGAACTGCGGCGTGCCCGCTCCCTGCTCTTCGTCGCGGCGACCCGGGCCCGCGATGCCCTCGCGATCTCCTGGAACGGTGAGCCGAGCCGCTTCCTGAAACCCCTGCGAGCAGCGGGCCAGAGGGCTTGAGTCCAGCACGGTCCGAAGTGGGCGGTCACTGCACGCGACGGTCTGCACCGAGTTGCGATTTTCGCACGCTTTGCTTGGTGCTGTTGAAGTTACCCAGGGTTGCGGGCTTCGCCCGACCGGTGGGAGCCCGACCTGGGGGAGCCCGACCTGTGCGAGCCCGACCGGGCAGAGCGCCCAGCCGGACAACCGGGCACGCGTCATCCGCCGGGCATGCGTCATCCGCCGGGCGCGGGCTACGGAGCCCGGGTGCGGGCCACAGAGCCCGGGTGCGCGGCCAGTTCCGAAGCGGAACCGGCGCTCGGCGGGCCCCTCGGAGCACGCTCCGGACGCCGGTCCCGGATCAGTTCGGTCCAGGACCGGCGTCTGTTTCTAAGGGCGCAGGCGGAATCACGCTTGCCACTATCTCCCCGCCATGAACACTTCGCAAGTGTCGTTGTGCAAGCTCGTCGATGAATCGACGAGCTTGCACAACGAGCGCCACTGGCCCCTGGCTGTGACACGGCGAAGGCTTGTCGGAGGGCCCCTCCCCGTCATCGGCCGGGTCCCTACGCCGTCATCGGCCGGTCGTACGGACCGATCGGCGCCGGAAGCCGCGTCGCCCCGGTCAGCCGGCGGTCCACCGCCGCAGCCACCGCCCGTCCCTCCGCGATCGCCCACACGATGAGGGACTGCCCCCGTGCGGCGTCCCCGGCGGCGTACACGCCGGGGACGTTGGTCGCGAAGTCCGCGTCGCGGGCGATCGTGCCCGCGCCGGTCGAGCGCGAGACCGAGCTGGTCGATCAGCCCGTCCTCGCGGTCGGGCCCGGAGAAACCGAGGGCGAGCAGGACGAGGTCGGCGGGGAGCCTGCGCCCGGTGCCCGGCAGCGGGCGCCGCTCCGCGTCCACCTCGATCAGGTGCAGTGCCCGTACGCGACCGTCCGCGTCCCCTGTGAAGCGGAGCGTCGACGCCGCGAACAGTCGTGCGTCCGCGTCCGCCGCGGGCGCCGTCCGCAGGTCGCGCGCCTCCTCGTGCGCTGCCGACAGCCGGTAGATCTTCGGATACGTCGGCCACGGCTCGGCGCCCTCGTCGCGCGTGGCCGTCGGCTGCGGATAGATGTCCAGCTGGGTCACCGACGCCGCGCCCTCCCGCACGGCCGTCCCCAGACAGTCCGCTCCGGTGTCGCCGCCCCCGACGATCACCACGTGCCTTCCCGGCCGCCGACAATGGCGAGACCTCCAGGTCCCCCTCGCATACCCGGTCGGCCAGCGGCAGATACTCCATCGCCTGGTGTATGCCCTCCAACTCCCGCCCCGGCACGTCCAGTTCCCGCCACGCGGTGGCCCCCGTGGCGATCACCACCGCGTCGTAGCGCGCCCGCAGCTCCGCCGCCCCGATGTCCCGCCCGACCGCGGTCGACGTACGGAACTTCGTCCCCTCAGCCAGCATCTGCTCCAGCCGCCGGTCCAGGTGCCGCTTCTCCATCTTGAAGGCCGGGTATCCCGTACCGCATCAGCCCACCTGTTCCGATCGGCTCGCTCGAACACCGCGACGGTGTGCCCGGCCCGCGTCAACTGCTGTGCCGCCGCGAGCCCGGTGGGCCCGGAACCGATCACCGCGACCGTCCGCCCAGTCAGCCGGTCCGGCGGCCTGGGCGGCGCGAAGCCCTCCTCCCAGGCCCGGTCGGCGATGGCCACCTCGACGTTCTTGATGGTGACCGCGGGCTGGTTGATCGCGAGCACGCATCCGGCCTCGCACGGTGCGGGGCACAACCGCCCAGTGAACTCGGGGAAGTTGTTCGTGGCGTGCAGCCGGTCGCTCGCCGCCCGCCAGTCCTCCCGCGAGACGAGATCGTTCCACTCGGGGATCAGATTCCCCAGCGGACAGGCGTCGTGGCAGAACGGGATACCGCAGTCCATGCAGCGGTCGGCCTGCTTGCTGATGATCGGCAGCAGGGACCCGGGGACGTACACCTCGTCCCAGTCCCGCACCCGCTCCTCGACGGGCCGGCGGGGCCATTCCTCACGTGGGGTGGTCAGGAAACCCTTGGGATCGGCCATGGCCGTCTTCCCTTACGTAACGTACGCGTACGGCAGGACCGTACGACCTGCGGACTGTGACCCGCTCAACGCGGACTGTGACCTGCTGGCTGCGGACTATGACCTGGGGCTGCGACCTGCGGACGATGGTCGGCGCGAGGTGGTCGGTGGTCGGCACGAGGCCGGACGCCGTCGGGCGGCACTCTCCCCGACTCTCCCCGCCACGATACGTCGCGGGTGCCGCATCCGCCTTGGCCGAGCCCCGCAAGCCCATACGCGAGCGCCCAGAACGTCTCCGCCCGAACGGCCACTCCTGACTCTGTCGTCTTGCCTTTCCACATCCTTCCCTTCTGTACCTTCCTTCCTGTCTTCGTCCTCCTGTCTCCGTCCTCCCATCTCCGTCCTCCCATCTCCGTCCTCCCGTCACCCGTCCTCCCGCCACCCCCGCAACGTCGCCTCCGCCACTCCCGCGATCCGCCGCCGCGCCTCGTGCCGGGGCACCCCGCTCATCAGTAACTGGTCGTACGGCGTATCCGCATGCCGTACGGCGGCGACGACCGCCGAGGTCACGGCCCCCTCGGACAGTGCCCGTCCCGCAGCGCTCCGCCCGACACGCCCGCTGCCGCGCACCGAGGCATGCGCGGCGATCGCCCGTGCCCGCTCGGTCGGGCATCCGGGAAACAGCCGCCGGATCTCCGCGGCGAACGCGTCTGTGAACCGCACGTCCTCCGCAGCCCGCCGCCCGGCGTCCCGCGCCCGGCGTCGCCGCCTCACCTCCGCGTCCGCCAGACACCGCTCCTCGGCCCGGGCGAGCGCCGCCTCCTCGACGAGGACGCCCTGCCGCTCGTACCGGCTCCTGCGCCGGTTGAACCGCACCACCACCGCGGACAGCGTGCTCTCTTCCCGCGACCTCCGCGTCAGCGCGGTGTCGCCCCGCGGCAGGAACACCAGATGCCCGAGATCCACGCAGTCGAGACACCTCTGCACGCCGTCCTCCAGCACCAGCAACGCCAACGGCCCGCTCCGGCACTCGGCGCAGTGCTTCTTCCTGAGTGCCTGGATCACGACAAGCCTGGTGCGGGGCGCAAGCCTGGTGCGGGGCAGGGGAGTTGCGAGTGCTGCCATATACGGTTCATTCCCGGCCCGACCTGTACTTCACGCCGCGCTTCACGCCGCGCTTCACGCCGCGCTTCACGCCGCGCTTCACGCCGCGCTTCACGCCGCGCTTCACGCCGCGCTTCACGCCGCGCTTCACGCCGCGCTTCACGCCGCGCTTCACGCCGCGCTTCACGCCGCATTGCGGAACCGCGTGCGGAACGCCGCCTCGTACGCAGCCAAGCGCATGATCCAGTGCACGCGTCTTCGAGGCGCTGCGCCTCCGTGGCAGGCCCTCGCTCGTCGTGGGTACGGAGGGCTTCCCGCGGCCCGCGTCGCTCCGCCCTCCTTCAAGAGCTCCGCGCTCGTCGATGGCCTCCCGCTCCCCGGCCTCCCGCTCCCCGAAGGGCATCCTCGCTGTCAGGGGAGGTGGGCGAGCCGTGAAGCCGTGGTGCTCCGGGTGCGTTCCCCCGGCGGCACGGCGAGAATGAAGGCGCCGGGACCAGCGGTGCGTCCCGCGCCGCGCCGGCCGTCCGGCAACGGGAGGTACTTCATGACCACTGCGGGAGACATCATGCACCGTGGCGCCCAGTGGATCCCCGCCCACGAGACCCTGGACCGTGCCGCTCAGCTGATGCGTGAGCTCAATGTGGGAGCCCTGCCCATCAGTGACCAGAACGAACGGCTCTGCGGCATCCTCACGGACCGCGACATCGTCGTGGGCTGTGTGGCCATGGGCCACGACCCGTCACGCGTCACCGCGGGCGAGATGGCCAAGGGCACGCCACGCTGGATCGACGCGAACGCCGACATTGGCGAGGTGCTCCAGGAGATGAAGGAGCACCAGATCCGTCGGCTCCCGGTCATCCAGAACAAGCGCCTCGTCGGCATGATCAGCGAGGCCGATCTCGCTCAGCACCTGCCGGAAGACCAGATCGGGGCCTGGGCCGAGAGCGTCTACGCGAAGAGCCCCACGCGCTGACTGAAGTCGGTCCACCGCGAGTGCACCCCCGCCCGGCTCGCCGGACGGATCGACGGACGATCCGCCGTTCCGGACGGGGGCGTCACAGCCAGCCGTTGCGCTTGAAGCCCCGGTACAGGGTGCCGCAGGCGACGGCTATGACGGCCCAGACCATCGGATAGCCGTACTTCCAGCGCAGCTCCGGCATGTAGTCGAAGTTCATGCCGTACACCCCGCACACCATCGTCGGCACGGCGATGAGGGCAGCCCACGCCGTGATCTTCCGCATGTCCTCGTTCTGTGTGACGCTGACCTGCGCGAGGTGCGCCTGCAGGATCGAGTTCAGCAACTCGTCGAACGCGGCTATCTGTTCGGTGGCCCGCAGCAGGTGGTCGGATACGTCTCGGAAATAGGCCTGTATCTCCGGGGCAACCACCTGCTCCGGCCGTGTGGCGAGCTCCAGTATCGGGCGGGCGAGCGGGGCCACCGCCCGCTTCAGCTCCAGGAGTTCACGCTTGAGCTGGTAGATGCGACCCGGGTCGGCCCGCGCGCCGTTCTCCGCGAACACGTCCGTCTCCACCTGGTCGATGTCCGCCTGCACCGCGTTCGTGACATTGAGATAGTCGTCCACGACATGGTCCGCGAGGGCGTGCAGGACCACAGCCGGTCCCTTGGCAAGCTGCTCGGGGTCTGCCTCCAACTCCTCGCGCAGCGGTCCGAGCGAACCGTGCCGACCATGCCGCACCGTGATCACGAAGTCGTGGCCGACGAAGACCATGATCTCGCCGGTGTTCACCACCTCGCTGTTCGCCGTCAGCTCCTGGTGTTCGACGTAGCAGACGGTCTTGAACACCGCGAACAACATCTCGCCGTACCGCTCCAGCTTGGGGCGCTGATGGGCCTCGACCGCGTCCTCGACCGCCAGAGGGTGCAGGCCGAACAGCTCGGCGATGCCCGCGAACTCCTGCTCCGTCGGCTCGTGCAGCCCCAGCCAGACGAAGCCGTCGTCGGTCTTGCGGACGCACTCGACGGCTTCGACGAGGTCGAGGCCGCCGGGTACACGCGCCCCGTCCCGGTACGTCACGCAGTTCACCACCGCGGAGCCCAGCGGGGAGCGGGCCGGATGGCTCAGGTCGACGCGGGCACGGCGCCGCGCCAGTCCTGCCACTCTGCGGAGGCCGCCGACCTTGTCGAGGCCCGTGACCTTCCGCAGATTCCCTGCCATGGACATCTGGATCTCCTCGGGTGGATCCTCTTGCGCCGCACTCTGCGCCTTGCCGCGGCCAGTCTGCCAGCACAAATCGAGTGACGGGTAAGCCTGTGGGAACGGAGCGTTCCGCTTCGTTTTATCGACTTCACACCCGCGCACACCACAGTGGTCCGGGTGCGCGCCAACATCCCCAGGTCGGCGGACTCGTCCTGGGTCACCGTCCACATCCCTGGCGGGCGCCACGCCCCGCCACACCCTTGCGACCTGTGGGGGACACCACCAGCCTGGGATATATGACGCACTCCACGACACGTCTCGACCATGTCGTCCTCTGGGTACAGGATCCGGCCGCGGCGGCCGCCTTCTACGAGAAGGCCGTCGGGCTGCGGCCCGTGAGGCTCTCCGAGTTCACCGCCGGCCGGGCGCCCTTCCCGTCGGTACGGGTCAACGAGGAGACGATCCTCGACCTCATGCCGCTCGCGACGGCCGAGCACATGACCATGGTGCCCGGGGCCGCCGACAGCGCGGGCCACCCGGTCAACCATGTATGTCTTTCCTTCGAGGGCGACGACTTCGAAGCTCTGAGGGCCCGTCTGGGGGAACAGGAAGTTCCCGTCTCGGACGTCTCCTCCGGCGCGTTCGGCGCCCGTGGCGAGGCACAGCGCAGTTTCTACTTCCGCGATCCAGACGGGAACGTGTTCGAGGCGCGGCATTATGAGTAGTCCACGAGCGGCACCGGAACGGGTCCCGGATCAGAACAACGGCTCCGCAAGCACCCCTTCCAGCGCCAGCCGCCGCCGCTTCGTCTCCAGACCGCCCCCGAACCCGCCGATCCCGCCGTCGCTCTCGACGACCCGGTGGCACGGCACCACGACCGGCAGCGGATTCGAGCCCATGGCGGTGCCCACCGCCTGGGCCGCGCCCGGCTGCCCCACCCGCTAGGCCAGGTCGCCGTAGCCCACGACCGTGCCGTACGGAGCGACCCACCGTACGGCGCGCCACTGACAACCCCTGTGGCGTGGACGCACCCGCACGTCCGCGCCACACGGGACCCCGCTCTCAGGACCCCTTCGTCGCGTCCCGGACGACATCGGGCTTGTTCGTGATGATGCCGTCCACTCCGTAGCGGGCGACACGGCGGGCGGCCAGCGCGTTGTCCACGGTCCAGGTGAGGATCTCCAGCGGCTTGCCGTGCGGTCCCTCGAGCGCATGGATCGAGGAAACGTAGTCCTTGGAGATCGTGGTGTACGGCGCGTTGATCTGGTCGGCGAACGTCGCGTACTCGGGCAGGTCTGGCGAGAGGGGGCGTGCCGAGGAAGCCTGTCTTGACCCCGGGTCGCAGCTCGTGCACTGTCCGCACGCTGTCCGCGCTGAAGCTCTGGATGACCAGCCTGCTCCGTGACGTGCGCCGGGCCGAGCCAGCCCTCGTTGCTCAGCACCTTGAGGGTGTCCCGCTCGATGCCCGGATAGAGCTCGGGCTTCTTGATCTCCAGGAGGAGCTTCTGGTGGTTGTGCGTCACCCGGTTCATGTACTGCTTCAGTGTCGGCACGCGCGCGCCCGCGTACTGGGGGCTGAACCAGCTGCCCGCGTCCAGGCGCGCGATCTCCGCCGCGGTGAAGTCCCGCGACCTTCCAGGGCGCCCGATCGGGGAAGACCTCCTCGACGTTGGTCGTCCGCGCCAGGTTGTCGTCGTGGATGACGACCAGCTCGCCGTCCTTGGTGCGCTGGACGTCGTTCTCGACCCAGCGGAAGCCCAGCTCGGCGGCCTTGTCGACGGCGGCCAGGGTGTTCTCGGGCGCGTAGGCGGAGGCTCCGCGGTGGGCGACGACCAGCGGCCTGTCGTCGCCCGGCCGCGGCGTGGGCGGGGGAGAGGGGCAGAACAGGAGGACGGCGGCTCCCAGGAGTGCGGTGGTCGTGGCGGCGACAGCGCGCGCGTGCATGCGTACTCCTTGCGTCGTGCGGTCACGGGCAGCTCAAGCGTGACAGCAGAGTGTCAACAGCAGGGGAGGTACAGGATGGCCACAGATTGAACGGAGTTGCCCGAGGCCGCTCACCGGTGCCGCACAACTGAGGCAAGGCCGTGTTTCTTTGCCGGAAAATCGTTCGACCGTTCCGGTGGGAGTCATACTCTCTGCCTCAACCCTGGCCGCCATGGCGGTCCTGGGACGGGGGCATTGCACGGACATTCCGGGACGCAACAGGGCGGAAGGGCAGCCGCGCATGCAGGGCACGGTCGACGGATTCAGCTACGGACTCGTCACACCGCTGGTGGCGTACCTCATGGCCTGCCTCGGCGGTGCGCTGGGCCTGCGCTGCACCACCAGATCGATGCTGGTCGCCCAGCTCCTGGCGGCCCGGCTGGCTCGCGCTGGGCTCGGCGGCGATCGGCTCCGGCATCTGGACCATGCACTTCATCGCGATGATGGGCTTCACCGTCCAGGAGACCCCGATCCACTACGACAAGCCGATCACGTTCGCGAGCCTCGGCGTCGCGATCGTCATGGTCGGCATCGGGATCTTCATCGTCGGCTACAAGGGGCGCTACCGGAACGGCCCTGTTCACCGGCGGCACCATCACCGGCCTGGGCATCGCCTCGATGCACTACCTGGGCATGGCCGGAATGCGCCTCAACGGCAAGCTCGAGTACAACACCCTCACCGTCGCCGCCTCCGTCGTCATAGCCGTCGTGGCCGCCACCGCGGCCCTGTGGGCGGCCGGGCCAGGTCCGCGGCTTCCTGTGGAGCGTGGGCGCCAGCCTCGTCATGGGCCTCGCCGTCAGCGGCATGCACTACACGGGCATGGCCGCCCTCAGCGTCCATCTGCACGGCGCCGCCAGCGTCCCCGCCGGGCGACTCGCCCGCGACCCTGCTGGCCCCCATGCTGATCGGCCCGCTCGCCTTCCTGCTGCTGGCCGGCGTCGTCGTGATGTTCGACCCGCTGATGGTCATGGGCAAGCCCGACTGGAGCCCCGCCGAGCAGAAGCCCGGCATCCCGGCCCACACCGCCGTCCGCGCACACCGGCCGCCGCGCCCCGACGTCCCGCGCCGCGCCGCCGCCACCAGACCGCCCGCGAGCTCCCGCACCCCGCAGAACTGGTGATCCGAGCCCCGTTGTCAGTGGGGGGTCGTACGGTGGATTCCATGCGGCCCGTATCCAAGATCGAACGCACGGTGGCGCCCTTCGAGGTCGTCAGCCCCTACCAGCCCAGCGGCGACCAGCCCGCGGCCATCGCCGAGCTCGAGCGGCGCATCCGCGCAGGTGAGAAGGACGTCGTCCTCCTCGGCGCGACCGGCACCGGCAAGTCCGCCACCACCGCGTGGATGATCGAGAAGCTCCAGCGCCCCACCCTGGTGATGGCGCCGAACAAGACGCTGGCCGCCCAGCTGGCGAACGAGTTCCGCGAGCTCCTGCCGAACAACGCGGTCGAGTACTTCGTCTCGTACTACGACTACTACCAGCCCGAGGCGTACGTCCCGCAGTCGGACACCTACATCGAGAAGGACTCCTCGATCAACGAGGAGGTCGAGCGGCTGCGCCACTCCGCGACCAACTCGCTGCTCACCCGCCGCGACGTCGTCGTGGTCGCCTCGGTCTCCTGCATCTACGGCCTCGGCACGCCGCAGGAGTACGTGGACCGGATGGTCCCCCTCAAGGTCGGCGACGAGATCGACCGCGACGAGCTGCTGCGCCGCTTCGTCGACATCCAGTACACGCGCAACGACGTGGCCTTCACCCGCGGCACCTTCCGGGTCCGCGGCGACACCATCGAGATCTTCCCGGTCTACGAGGAACTGGCCGTCCGCATCGAGATGTTCGGCGACGAGATCGAGGCCCTCTCCACCCTGCACCCGCTCACCGGCGAGATCATCAGCGACGACCAGCAGCTGTACGTCTTCCCGGCCTCGCCACTACGTCGCGGGCCCGGAGCGCATGGAGCAGGCCGTCAACGGCATCGAGAAGGAGCTGGAGGAGCGCCTCGCCGAGCTGGAGAAGCAGGGCAAGCTCCTGGAGGCCCAGCGGCTGCGCATGCGCACGACGTACGACCTCGAGATGCTCCGCCAGATCGGCTCCTGCTCCGGCGTCGAGAACTACTCGATGCACTTCGACGGCCGCGACGCCCGGCTCCCCGCCGAACACCCTGCTCGACTACTTCCCCGAGGACTTCCTGCTCGTCATCGACGAGTCGCATGTCACGGTCCCGCAGATCGGCGCGATGTACGAGGGCGACGCCTCCCGCAAGCGCACCCTCGTCGACCACGGCTTCCGGCTGCCCTCCGCCCTGGACAACCGCCCGCTGAAGTGGGAGGAGTTCCAGGAGCGCATCGGCCAGACCGTCTACCTCTCCGCGACCCCCGGGCAAGTACGAGCTCTCGCGCGGCGACGGCTTCGTCGAGCAGATCATCCGCCCCACCGGCCTCGTCGACCCCGAGGTCGTGGTCAAGCCCACCGAGGGCCAGATCGACGACCTGGTGCACGAGATCCGCAGGCGCACCGAGAAGGACGAGCGCGTCCTGGTCACCACGCTCACCAAGAAGATGGCCGAGGACCTCACCGACTACTTCCTCGAACTCGGCATCCAGGTCCGCTACCTGCACAGCGACGTCGACACCCTGCGCCGCGTCGAGCTGCTGCGCGAACTGCGCGCCGGAGAGTACGACGTCCTGGTCGGCATCAACCTCCTCCGGGAGGGCCTCGACCTGCCCGAGGTCTCCCTGGTGGCGATCCTCGACGCCGACAAGGAGGGCTTCCTGCGCTCCGGCACCTCCCTGATCCAGACCATCGGCCGCGCGGCGCGCAACGTGTCCGGCCAGGTCCACATGTACGCCGACAAGATCACCCCGGCGATGGAGAAGGCCATCGAGGAGACCAACCGCCGCCGGGAGAAGCAGGTCGCGTACAACAAGGAGAGCGGCATCGACCCGCAGCCGCTCCGCAAGAAGATCAACGACATCGTGGCGCAGATCGCCCGCGAGGACGTCGACACGGAGCAGCTGCTCGGCACGGGCTACCGCAAGACGAAGGACGGCAAGGGCGCCAAGGCCCCCGTGCCCGCGCTCGGCAAGGCGGCCAAGGGCGCCAAGCCCGCCAAGGGCAAGGCCAAGGAGACCGTGCCGACCGACCGCCCCGCGGCCGAACTCGCCGAGCAGATCGAGGAGATGACCGAGCGGATGCGCGCGGCGGCCGCCGACCTCCAGTTCGAGATCGCCGCCCGGCTGCGCGACGAGGTCTCCGAGATGAAGAAGGAACTGCGGCAGATGAAGGAGGCGGGCCTGGCCTGACGTCCCACCCCTCCGCGCGTCGGGGAGAGTAGCGAAAGGGACCTCAGCGCCACCGGCGCAGGCACGCTGTGTTGCAAGACCGACACAAAGTGCGACCCAGGCTTCGGCACTGTCAGTGCCGCTGCGTAGGGTGCTGGGCAACCGCGGACTCCGCGGCAACAGGGGACAGTTCGAGAGGGGAACAGCGCGTGACGGTCAACATGACCAAGGGTCAGGCCATCAGCCTGCAGAAGAACGACGGGGGCACACTGACCGCGGTGCGCATGGGGCTCGGCTGGCAGGCTGCCCCGCGGCGCGGCCTGTTCGGCTCGCGCACCCGGGAGATCGACCTCGACGCCTCCGCCGTGCTGTTCGCGGACAAGCAGCCGGTCGACGTCGTCTTCTTCCGCCACCTCGTCAGCGACGACGGCTCCGTGCGCCACACTGGTGACAACCTCGTCGGCGGAGTCGGCCAGGGCGGCGACGACGAGGCGATCCTCGTCGACCTGGCGCGTGTCCCGGTCCACATCGACCAGATCGTCTTCACCGTGAACTCCTTCACGGGCCAGACGCTTCCAGGAGGTGCAGAACGCGTTCTGCCGCCTGGTCGACGAGACCAACGGCGAGGAGCTCGCCCGCTACACGCTGGACGGCGGCGGCCAGTACACCGCCCAGATCATGGCGAAGGTGCACCGCGCGGGCGCGGGCTGGCAGATGACGGCCCTCGGCTACTCCGGCCAACGGCCGCACCTTCCAGGACCTGATGCCGGCGATCCTGCCGGTCCTGTAGGCAGCCCGACGCACCGCGCATGCAGCGACACAGGGGGGAGGAAGGCGAGGACGGCTGAGCTGCTCCGGGGCAGAATCATCCGCTCCCCGTCAGTGCACCGTGATAAACCGGGTCTGACGTAGTGGCCTTGAACGGGAGGCCCCCGCCGACCGGACCGGAGGAAACCATGCCCCGCACCCTCGCCAACGCCCCGATCATGATCCTCAACGGGCCCAATCTGAACCTCCTCGGCCGGCGCCAGCCCGAAATCTACGGCTCCGACACGCTCGCCGACGTGGAGGCCCTGTGTGCCAAGACGGCGGCCTCGCACGGTGGCACCGTCGACTTCCGCCAGTCCAACCACGAGGGTGAACTGGTCGACTGGATCCACGAGGCACGCCTGAACCACGCGGGCATCGTCATCAACCCGGGCGCTTACTCGCACACCTCGGTCGCGATCCTGGACGCGCTCCACGCCTGCGAGGGCCTGCCCGTGCTGGAGGTTCACCTCTCCAACATCCACAAGCGCGAGGAGTTCCGGCACCACTCGTACGTCTCGCTCCGCGCCGACGGTGTCATCGCGGGCTGCGGTGTGCAGGGGTACATGTTCGGGGTGGAGCGGGTCGCGGAGCTGGTGGGAGCGGGGCAGACCGGGACCTGATCCGGGCCTTCGGCGGTCGCGTCAGGCCGATTGTCGGTGCCTGCTGTCACGATCGACGCATGAATCACCAACCCCGTGCGTGCCACTCCCGCAGATGCGGGCGCTCCGCGCCGAGCGTTGTGTCATTGCCGTGGCCCGGGTAGACCCATGTCTCGTCTGGGAGCACGTCGAAGATCTTCGTCTCGATTCCTGACATCAGGGACCGGAAGTCCTCGGGGCGTGTTGTCTTCCCGGGACCTCCTGGGAACAGACAGTCCCCCGTGAACACATGCGGGTGCCCGTGCGGGTCGTCGTAGACGAGCGCGATCGAACCCGGCGTGTGGCCCACCAGGTGTCGCGCGGTCAGCTCGACGCGCCCCACCCGGATCGTGTCGCCGTCGTCCACCAGGGTGTCGGTCGGCAGCGGGATGCCGTCCGCGTCATCCCGGCCCGCGTACGTACGCGCGCCCGTGGCCGCCACCACCTCGGCGAGCGCCTGCCAGTGGTCGCCGTGCTGATGCGTGGTGACAACGGACGCGATCCCGTCGTCCCCGATCAGGGTGAGCAGCGTGCCGGAGTCGTTCGCCGCGTCGATCAGCAGTTGCTCGTCGGTGGCCCGGCAGCGCAGCAAGTAGGCGTTGTTGTCCATCGGGCCCACCGCGACCTTGGAGATCATCAGGTCCTGCAGCTCGTGCACGTCCGCCGGGCCGCCGACCTTCACCGCTCCGCTGTACGTCATGGTCGTCAGTCTAAGGCGGAGGAGTACGGCGAGCAGGCCGCCTCCTGCGGGAGGACCGTGCCCTACAGCGGAGGCAGTGTCGGCAGGGGGCCGCTCGAGACATCGAGCCCCGCCCCGTCGCGGCGCCCGGCCAGCCAGCCGAGCAACTCGGGCGCGGAGCCGGTCACCGTGATCTCGGGACCGGCGGCCGACCTGCCCGTGCTCCACGCGCGCGTGCCGTCCGTGACGAGAAGGGGCGGCACTTCGGAGTGCCCCGCGAAGCGATCGGCGAGGAAGGCGATCTCCCGCTCCGTGAACTTCTCCGGCAGGTCCTCCAGTTCGTATCCGATCCCCATGTCCACGTGGTGCAATTCGACTTCCACCCACCGCCGGAACGGCAGCCGGGATGCCGAGTCCGTGATCCCGTTGCGCAGCTCCACGGTGCGTGACCAGTCCGCGGGGACCGAGGCGGCGTCCTGGAAGCGGCCCGCGCTTTCCCGTACGTCGGCGAGCTGGACGTCCAGAGGCCGCGGCGCGTCCCGCTCGATGTCGGCGTTCCGGGCGTCCTCGGAGGCATACATGGGGCGTCCCTGGAGGACGTTCACGAGCGCGTCCGCGTTGCGGGCGAGGTGGGCGAGGACGTGGCCGCGGGTCCAGCCCGGGAGCCGTGACGGCGCGGCCACGGCGTTGTCGTCGAGTTCGGCGGCTGCGGTGAGGAGCCGCTCGGTCGCGTCACGTACAGATGCCAGCTCGCGCACATGATCCCTCATGGGACCGACCCTAACCCGGTCACACGTTTGGGTGAAGGTGGGGGACCTCCCCCCAAAATCGAATGTGCGTGCCATATGGTCGGGTGTGGCGTCGGGCATGCTGGAAAACCCGGGATTGTTGGGGGAGTGGGGAGAAGGGACCGGCGTTGTCAGTGGCTCCCCCTAGTCTGTGAAGAGCGGGGGCCTCGCCCCTGTCACTTCTCTCAAGAAAGGTGCGGACCGGCGTGGCCGACCGTCTCATCGTCCGTGGCGCGCGCGAGCACAACCTCAAGAATGTCTCGCTCGACCTGCCGCGCGACTCGCTCATCGTTTTTACGGGCCTCTCAGGGTCGGGCAAGTCCTCGCTGGCCTTCGACACCATCTTCGCCGAGGGGCAGCGCCGCTACGTGGAGTCGCTGTCCTCGTACGCCCGGCAGTTCCTCGGCCAGATGGACAAGCCGGACGTCGACTTCATCGAGGGCCTCTCCCCGGCGGTCTCCATCGACCAGAAGTCAACCTCGCGCAACCCGCGCTCGACGGTCGGCACCATCACCGAGGTCTACGACTACCTGCGTCTGCTCTTCGCGCGCATCGGCAAGCCGCACTGCCCGGAGTGCGACCGCCCGATCTCGCGCCAGTCGCCGCAGGCCATCGTCGACAAGGTCCTGGAGCTGCCGGAGGGGAGCCGCTTCCAGGTGCTGTCGCCGTTGGTGCGCGAGCGCAAGGGCGAGTTCGTCGACCTCTTCGCGGACCTCCAGACCAAGGGCTACTCACGCGCGCGTGTGGACGGCCAGACCATCCAGCTCTCCGAGCCGCCGACCCTGAAGAAGCAGGAGAAGCACACCATCGAGGTGGTCGTCGACCGTCTCACGGTGAAGGGTCGTGTCGGAGAGGCGCAAAAAGAGCACAGCGCCAAGCGCCGCCTCACCGACTCCGTGGAGACCGCCCTCGGCCTCTCCGGCGGCATGGTCGTGCTCGACTTCGTGGACCTCCCCGAGAGTGACCCCGAGCGCGAGCGCATGTACTCGGAGCACCTGTACTGCCCGTACGACGACTTGTCCTTCGAGGAGCTGGAGCCCCGCTCCTTCTCCTTCAACTCGCCCTTCGGTGCCTGCCCGGACTGCACCGGTATCGGTACACGCATGGAGGTCGACCCCGAGCTGATCGTCCCGGACGAGGAGAAGAGCCTCGACGAGGGCGCCATCCACCCCTGGTCGCACGGGCACACCAAGGACTATTTCGGGCGCCTCACAGGAGCCCTCGCCGACGCGCTCGGATTCCGGAGCGACATCCCCTTCGCCGGTCTCCCGCAGCGCGCGAAGAAGGCACTCCTCCATGGCCACAAGACGCAGATCGAGGTCCGCTACCGCAACCGGTACGGGCGCGAGCGCGTGTACACCACGGCCTTCGAGGGCGCCGTCCCCTTCGTCAAGCGGCGGCACAGTGAGGCCGAGAGCGACGCGAGCCGTGAGCGCTTCGAGGGCTACATGCGCGAGGTGCCCTGCCCCACCTGTGAGGGCACGCGCCTGAAGCCGATCGTCCTCGCGGTCACGATCATGGAGAAGTCGATCGCCGAGGTCTCCGCGATGTCCATCAGCGACTGCGCCGACTTCCTGGGCGAGCTGAAGCTCAACGCGCGCGACAAGAAGATTGCCGAGCGCGTGCTGAAGGAGGTCAACGAGCGGCTGCGGTTCCTCGTCGACGTCGGCCTGGACTACCTCTCGCTGAACCGGGCGGCCGGCACCCTCTCCGGCGGCGAGGCCCAGCGCATCCGCCTGGCCACCCAGATCGGCTCCGGGCTCGTCGGTGTCCTCTATGTCCTCGACGAGCCCTCCATCGGCCTGCACCAGCGCGACAACCATCGGCTCATCGAGACCCTGGTCCGGCTGCGAGACATGGGTAACACGCTCATCGTCGTCGAGCACGACGAGGACACCATCAAGGCTGCCGACTGGGTCGTCGACATCGGCCCCGGCGCCGGTGAGCACGGCGGCAAGGTCGTGCACAGCGGCCCCCTGAAGGAGCTGCTCGCCAACGTCGAGTCGATGACCGGCCAGTACCTGTCAGGCAAGAAGGAGATCGCGCTCCCGGACATCCGACGCCCTGTCGACCCGGGCCGCAGACTCACGGTGCACGGTGCCCGCGAGAACAACCTCCAGGACATCGACGTGTCCTTCCCGCTGGGTGTGCTCACCGCTGTCACGGGCGTGTCGGGCTCAGGCAAGTCGACGCTGGTCAACGACATCTTGTACACGCACCTGGCCCGCGAGCTGAACGGTGCCCGTACGGTACCCGGGCGGCACACGCGCGTGGACGGCGACGACCTCGTCGACAAGGTGGTCCACGTCGACCAGTCGCCCATCGGCCGCACCCCGCGGTCCAACCCGGCGACGTACACCGGAGTCTTCGACCACGTCCGCAAGTTGTTCGCCGAGACGACTGAGGCGAAGGTGCGGGGCTATCAGCCCGGCCGCTTCTCCTTCAACGTCAAGGGCGGCCGCTGCGAGAACTGCTCCGGCGACGGCACCATCAAGATCGAGATGAACTTCCTGCCGGACGTGTACGTCCCCTGTGAGGTCTGCCACGGGGCGCGCTACAACCGGGAGACCCTGGAGGTCCACTACAAGGGCAAGTCCATCTCCGAGGTCCTCGACATGCCGATCGAGGAGGCCCTCGGCTTCTTCGAGGCCGTGCCCGCGATCTCCCGCCACCTGAAGACGCTCAACGACGTAGGCCTCGGCTACGTCCGGCTCGGGCAGTCCGCGCCCACGCTCTCCGGCGGTGAGGCACAGCGCGTCAAGCTGGCGAGCGAGCTGCAGAAGCGGTCCACCGGGCGCACTGTATACGTGCTCGACGAGCCGACCACCGGTCTGCACTTCGAAGACATCAGCAAGCTCATCACAGTGCTGTCCCACCTCGTCGACAAGGGCAACACGGTCATCGTCATCGAGCACAACCTCGACGTCGTCAAGACCGCCGACTGGCTTGTCGACATGGGCCCCGAGGGCGGCAGCGGCGGCGGCCTTGTTATCGCGGAGGGCACGCCGGAGCAGGTCGCGGGGGTTCCGGCCAGCCACACGGGCAAGTTTCTGAGAGAGATCCTGGGGGCCGAGCGCATCAGTGACGCCCCCCAGATCAAGGCGGAGCGCAAGGCCGCGGCCAAGAAGACGGTCGCCGCCACGTCGACGGCACGGAAGACGGCGACAGGGAGGACTGCCGACAAAGTGAAGACTGCCAACAACACGGCGACGAAGAAGGCCACCGCAGCCACCACCGCAGCCACCACCGCGGCCACCAAGAAGACGGCTTCCGTGAAAGAGACGACGCGGGTCCGAAAGGCCTGACCGGGCGCGCAACGCCTGCCTCGGGCTCGCAAGTGAGGACAAGTGAGGAACGGACCCGCGAAGCGAGGAGGAAATGCGCAGAACGGACGGCGCGCCGCAGGAACTCCCCGCAGGGCGCTGTCCGTTCCCCTCTCAGTGGCCCTTTGGCTCCCCGAACTCCCTGTCGAGTTGGAGCGCCACCGCCGCCACGCTCGACCGCCTCAACGTCCTTGTCCAGGCTGCCCCGCATGCCGTCAGCGGCTGAGGGGCGGGCGCGGTGACGGTCAAAGGTCGCCCAGTTCAGCGGCGTACGGCGGTTCCGCGCCGGCGCGGGAGCAGGTGATCGCCGCCGCGCGTGCCGCGAATCGCAGGAGCCGTGTCCAGGCGTCGGTGTCCAGACCCGCGAGAGCCTTGGGAGACAGGGCGTCCCAAGCCGCCAGGCCGTGCAGGAGGGCCGCGTTGACGGTGTCGCCGGCGCCGATGGTGTCCACGACGTCGACCGGTTTGCCCAGTACCGAGTGCACGGCACCGTTGCGAGTGAAGGCCGTCAGCCCGTCGCCGCCGTGGGTGATCACGACGGCCGAGGGACCGGAGGCCAGCCACTCGCGCGGAGTGCCGCCGAGCCACTGGGCGTCCTCTTCGGAGAGCTTCAGCAGCGATACAGACGGCAGCCAGCTCTTGAACCGGGCCCGGTAGGCGTCCGCGTCCAGGATCAGCCTCGCCCGGATGTTCGGGTCGAGCGCGGTGAACACCCCCTGAGCCGCGGCGGTCCGCATCAGCTCCTCGTACGCGCTCGCGCCGGGCTCCAGGACGAGCGAGCAGGTGCCGAAAGACGCCGCCTTCGTTCCGGCGGGCAGGTGAGTGGGGGCCTCGAACAGGCGGTCGGCGGCGCCTTCGACGTAGAAGGAGTAGACGGCCGAGCCGCTCTCGTTGATCGACGCGACCGCGAGGGTGGTCGGTTCCGCCCCGCGCTGCACGGACGTCACGTCGACGCCCGCCGCGTGCAGCCCGCCCAGCAGCGCCTCGCCGAAGGCGTCGCGCGAGATGCGGGAGCAGAAGGCAGTGGGTGAGCCGAGGCGGCCCAGAGCTACCGCCGTGTTGTAGGGGCCGCCACCGCGCGCGGGCTGCAGGCCCACGAGGGCGCCCACACCCTGCGGTACCAGGTCGATCAGGGCTTCACCGGCGACGACGATCATGCGACGGATCCTTTCTCGTGACTCTCCGGGCTCCTGGTGCTCTCGCAGGTCCCCCGGCTTTTGGTGCTCTCGGAGCTCTCCCGGCTTTTGGCGTTCTCGTCGCTCTCCGGGCAGCCGCAGGAGCTGCGGTGGACGAACGTGCAGGGGAGACGGGCGGTTCGGGCGGGGCGCTCCGGCTCGGCCAGCCGCTCCAGGAGCAGCCGCACGGCCTGCGCCCCGATCTCCGTGCTGGGCTGGGCGATCGCGGTGAGCCGGGGCCGGAACAGATTCGCCCATGTGAAGTCGTCGAAGCAGCACAGCGCCACCTCGTCCGGCACGGACAGGCCCAACTCGCCTAGGGCGTGCAGGGCGCCGATGGTCATGACGTTGTTCCCGGTGACGAGTGCTGTCGGCGGGCTGGAACGGGTGAGCAGCCCGCGGGTGACGCGCCGGGCTGTCTCCGTGTCGGAGGCGCCGTGCGCCACGAGCCACTCGTAGTAGGGGAGTCCGGAGGCCGAGAGGCCGAGCCGGTAGCCGGTGAACCGCTCGTCCGTGGTGCTGAGGCCGGGCAGGCCCGCCACCAGTCCGATGCGCTTGTGGCCGCGTTCGGCGAGGTGCCTGACCAGCCGTGACATGGGCGCGGTGTTCTCGGTGCAGACCTGGTCGAAGCGGAACGGCTTGCCGTCCGGGGTGGCGACCAGCCGGTCGAGGAACACGGTCGGTACGGCGTGCCGACCGAGGTAGTCCATGAGCCCGGCCGGCCGCGCCGAGGGCGCGACGATCATGCCGTCCACACGTCGTTCGTGCAGGAGTTGGACGACCTTCCGCTCGTGCTCGGGGTCGTCGTGCGGATCGGCGATCAACAGGCTGTAGCCATGCTCCAGCGCGCCGGCCTCGACGCCCTGGAGGATCTCAGTGAAGTACGGGTTGCTGACCGCCGACACCGCGAGCCCGATGGACCGTGTCCGCGAGGTGACCAGGGAACGGGCCAGCGTGTTGGGCGTGTAGCCGAGCGCCTCTACAGCGTCGAGGACCAGTTGGCGGGTTTGCGGCCTTACCGTGCGTGTGTTGTTCAGCACGTGCGAGACGGTCGCCACGGACACGCCCGCGTGCTGCGCGACGTCGGCCATCGTGGCCAAGACGGGTCCCTCCCTGGAGTCGCTGTGAGCTGCCTGGGTGGGAAGGTACCGCATCCCAGGGGAGACGTAAACGCTTGCGTAAACGTTTGCGCAAGCGCTTACATCCAGCCTTTACGCCCCGTCTTTGCTTTCCACCCTTCCCTACCAGCCTTACACCCCTCCGGGCTGGAAGATGCCGTCTACCTCCGATCTTGCGCGGCGGCGGGGCTCTGTCCACAGGGCCGCCGCGATGTCGGTCCCCGCCAGTAGGGTGGGGAACATGGCCGACCCCTCCAGCTACCGCCCCAAGCCGGGACAGATCCCGGACTCACCGGGGGTGTACAAATTCCGTGACGAGCACCGTCGGGTGATCTACGTCGGAAAGGCGAAGAGCCTGCGCCAGCGACTGGCGAACTACTTCCAGGACCTGGCAGGACTCCACCCCCGCACCCGCACCATGGTCACCACGGCCGAGTCCGTGGAGTGGACGGTGGTGTCCACGGAGGTGGAGGCGCTCCAGCTGGAGTACTCCTGGATCAAGGAGTACGACCCCCGGTTCAATGTCAAGTACCGCGACGACAAAAGCTACCCGTACCTCGCGGTGACGATGAGTGAGCAGTTCCCGCGCGTGCAGGTGATGCGCGGTCACAAGAAGAAGGGCGTGCGCTACTTCGGGCCGTACGCGCACGCGTGGGCGATCCGCGACACCGTCGACCTGCTGCTGCGGGTCTTCCCGGTGCGCACCTGCTCGGCGGGCGTGTTCAAGAACGCCGCCCGCACCGGTCGTCCCTGCCTCCTCGGCTATATCGGCAAGTGCTCGGCGCCTTGCGTCGAGCGGATCTCCGTCGAGGACCACCGCGAACTGGCCGATGAGTTCTGCGACTTCATGGCCGGCCGCACGGGCACGTACCTCCGCCGCCTTGAGAAGCAGATGAGGCAGGCGGCCGACGAGATGGAGTACGAGCGGGCCGCCCGCCTCCGCGACGACATCGAGGCCCTGAAGAAAGCCATGGAGAAGAACGCGGTCGTGCTCGCCGACGCGACCGACGCGGACCTGATGGCGGTCGCCGAGGACGAGCTGGAGGCGGCCGTGCAGATCTTCCACGTACGCGGCGGACGCGTGCGCGGCCAGCGCGGCTGGGTGACCGACAAGGTGGAGGCCGTCACCACCGGTGACCTTGTCGAGCACGCGCTGCAGCAGCTCTACGGGGAGGAAACCGGCGACGCCGTCCCCAAGGAGGTGCTCGTTCCCGCGCTGCCCGACCCCGTGGACCCGGTCCAGCAGTGGCTCACCGACCGCCGGGGCTCCCACGTGTCGCTGCGCATCCCGCAGCGCGGCGACAAGAGGGCCCTCATGGAGACCGTGCGGCGCAACGCTCAGCAGGCACTCGCCCTGCACAAGACCAGGCGCGTTTCCGACCTGACCATCCGTTCGCGCGCGCTGGAGGAGATCGCCGAGGCCCTCGACCTGGACAGCGCGCCCCTGCGGATCGAGTGCTACGACATCTCCCACCTCCAGGGCGAGGACATCGTGGCCTCCATGGTCGTCTTCGAGGACGGGCTGCAGCGCAAGAACGAGTACCGGCGCTTCCAGATCAGAGGTCGTGTCGGAGACACGCAGATCTGGCACGGCGAGGGTCAGGACGATGTCCGCTCCCTGCACGAGGTGATCACCCGTCGCTTCAAGCGCTACCTCGCCGAGAAGGAGAAGACCGGTGAGTGGGCCGACGGCGAGAACCCCCTGACCGAGGAGGACGGGCGCCCCAAGCGCTTCGCCTACCCGCCCCAGCTCCTCGTCGTGGACGGTGGGCAGCCCCAGGTGGCAGCGGCCCGCAGAGCCCTCGACGAGCTCGGCATCGACGACATCGCTGTGTGCGGGCTCGCCAAGCGCCTGGAGGAGGTCTGGGTGCCCGACGAGGACGACCCCGTCGTCCTGCCCCGCACCAGTGAGGGCCTGTACCTGCTCCAGCGCGTCCGCGACGAGGCCCACCGCTTCGCGCTCACCTACCAGCGCACCAAGCGGGCCAAGCGCTTCAGGTCGAGCCTCCTGGACGACGTGCCCGGCCTCGGAGAGACCCGCAAGCAGGCGCTGGTCAAGCACTTCGGCTCGGTGAAGAAACTGCGGTCCGCGACGATCGACCAGATCTGTGAGGTTCCCGGCATAGGACGCAAGACGGCTGAGACGATCGCCGCGGCCCTGGCCCGTACGGACCAGGCCGCACCCGCCGTGAACACGGCGACCGGAGAGATCATGGAAGACGAGGAAGAAGAAGGGGCGCCCGAAACGACGGCGGGCCCCTCGGGACAGCCCGTGTCCGCGGGCGCCCCGGACGAACGACGGGGGCAGAAGAGATGACCGAACACGACGCGCGCGAAGAAAAACAGCACGGGCGCGAAGAAAAACAGCACGCGCGCGAAGAAAAACAGCACGCAGGGCACACAGCACAGCGCGAGGGAGCCCCCAAGGAAGAAGGCGAGCATCCCACGCGGCACCCAGCGCCCCAGGAAGACGGAGCAGACGTGAGTACGGGCACCGAAACGGCCCCAGGAGCCCCCGAGGCGGCCATCCCCGAGCTGGTCATCATCTCCGGCATGTCCGGCGCCGGCCGGTCGACGGCCGCCAAGTGCCTGGAGGACCTCGGCTGGTTCGTCGTCGACAACCTGCCGCCCGCGCTGATCCCCACCATGGTGGAGCTCGGCGCCCGCTCCCAGGGCAACGTCGCGAGGATCGCGGTCGTCGTCGACGTCCGCGGCCGCCGCTTCTTCGACAACCTCCGCGAGTCCCTCGCCGACCTGGAGACGAAGAACGTCATCCGGCGGATCGTCTTCCTGGAGTCCTCCGACGACGCCCTGGTGCGCCGCTTCGAGTCCGTGCGCCGCCCGCACCCCCTCCAGGGCGACGGCCGCATCGTCGACGGCATCGCCGCCGAGCGCGAGCTGCTGCGCGAGCTGCGCGGCGACGCCGACCTGGTGATCGACACCTCCAGCCTGAACGTGCACGAGCTGCGCGCCAAGATGGACGCCCAGTTCGCCGGCGAGGAGGAGCCCGAGCTGCGGGCCACCGTCATGTCCTTCGGCTTCAAGTACGGCCTCCCGGTCGACGCCGACCTGGTCGTGGACATGCGCTTCCTGCCCAACCCGCACTGGGTTCCCGAGCTGCGCCCCTACACCGGCCTCAACGAAGAGGTCGCGAACTACATCTTCAACCAGCCCGGCGCCAAGGAATTCCTCGACCGCTACGCGGAGTTGCTGCAGCTCATCGCCGCAGGGTACCGCCGCGAAGGCAAGCGGTACGTGACCATCGCGGTCGGCTGCACCGGCGGCAAGCACCGCTCGGTCGCCACCTCCGAGAAGCTCGCCGCCCGCCTCGCCTCCCAGGGCGTGGAGACCGTGGTCGTGCACCGGGACATGGGCCGCGAATGACGGGACGTGCTGCTCTGCGGCTGAACAGGCTGCGCCGGACGGCCCCGGAGGGAGGCCGGCCCGCCGAGACCCGTGGCGGGCGGGTGTCCCGCCGCGGAGCCCAGCCCAAGGTCGTCGCGCTCGGCGGCGGCATGGGTCTGTCCGCCTCGCTCGCCGCCCTGCGCCGGATCACCGGCGACCTCACGGCCGTCGTCACCGTGGCCGACGACGGCGGCTCCAGCGGGCGTCTGCGTGACGAGCTGGGCGTGCTCCCGCCCGGTGACCTGCGCAAGGCGCTGGCCGCGCTGTGCGGCGACGACGACTGGGGCCAGACCTGGGCCCGCGTCATCCAGCACCGCTTCCAGTCCAAGGGCGACCTGCACGAGCACGCGGTCGGCAACCTGCTGATCGTCGCCCTGTGGGAGCAGCTCGGCGACCACGTCCAGGCCCTCGACCTGGTCGGCAGGCTCCTCGGCGCCCAGGGCCGCGTGCTGCCCATGTCCGCCGTACCCCTGGAGCTCCAGGCACTGGTCAAGGGGCACGACCCGCAGCGCCAGGACGACATCGACACCGTACGGGGACAGGCGACCGTCGCTCTCACCCCCGGCGAGGTGCAGTCCGTGCACCTGGTGCCGCACGACCCGCCCGCCGTCCCCGAGGCCGTCGAGGCAGTCCTCGACGCGGACTGGGTGGTGCTCGGCCCCGGCTCCTGGTTCTCCTCGGTCATCCCGCACCTGCTGGTGCCCGAGCTGCTCGACGCCCTCACGGAGACGAAGGCGCGCCGCGTGCTGTCCCTCAACCTCGCCCCGCAGCCCGGAGAAACCGAGGGCTTCTCCCCGCAGCGTCATGTGGAGGTTTTGGCACGACACGCCCCTAAACTCGCCCTGGACGTGGTGCTGGCCGACGAGGCCGCCGTGCCCGACCGCGCGTCGCTCACCGACGCCGCCCAGCGGTTCGGCGCCGCGGTCGAGCTGGCGCCGGTGGCCCGGACCGACGGCTCTCCACGACATGACCCGGAGCTGTTGGCCGCCGCGTACGACCGTATTTTTCGGATGCATGGAAGGATCGGCCCATGGCGATGACGGCAGCGGTGAAGGACGAGATCTCCCGGCTACCCGTCACCCGGACCTGCTGCAGAAAGGCGGAGGTCTCGGCGATCCTGCGGTTCGCGGGCGGGCTGCACCTGGTGAGCGGGCGCATCGTGATCGAGGCGGAGCTGGACACGGCGATGGCGGCGCGCCGGCTCAAGCGGGACATCCTGGAGATCTTCGGCCACAGCTCCGAGCTGATCGTGATGGCGCCCGGCGGCCTGCGCCGCGGCTCCCGTTATGTGGTCCGTGTGGTCGCGGGAGGCGACCAGCTGGCCCGCCAGACCGGTCTCGTCGACGGCCGAGGCCGCCCGATCCGGGGCCTGCCGCCGCAGGTGGTCTCCGGGGCCACCTGCGACGCGGAGGCGGCCTGGCGCGGGGCGTTCCTGGCGCACGGCTCGCTCACCGAGCCCGGCCGGTCGTCCTCCCTGGAGGTGACCTGCCCGGGCCCGGAGGCCGCGCTCGCCCTGGTCGGCGCCGCCCGCCGCCTGTCGATCGCTGCGAAGGCCCGCGAGGTACGGGGCGTGGACCGGGTCGTCGTACGGGACGGAGACGCGATCGGAGCGCTCCTCACCCGCCTCGGCGCGCACGAGTCGGTGCTGGCCTGGGAGGAGCGGCGGATGCGCCGCGAGGTCCGCGCCACGGCGAACCGTCTCGCCAACTTCGACGACGCCAACCTGCGCCGCTCGGCCCGCGCCGCCGTGGCCGCCGGTGCCCGGGTCGCCCGCGCCCTGGAGATCCTCGGCGACGACGTCCCCGAGCACCTCGCGGCTGCCGGACGCCTGCGTATGGAGCACAAGCAGGCCTCCCTCGAGGAGCTGGGCGCCCTCGCCGACCCGCCGCTGACCAAGGACGCCGTCGCCGGCCGTATCCGCCGCCTGCTCGCCATGGCCGACAAGCGGGCTGCCGACCTCGGCCTCCCCGGCACCGAGTTCAACCTCACCGAGGAAATGGCCGACAGCATGGTGGGTTGACTGCCGGCGAGATCTCAACACGTCGGTGCCGAAGCCCACTTGGGGTGACAGGCACCGGCGTTTGGTCTTTTGGTCTTTCCGGCGGAGACACTTTTGGTCTTTCTGGCGGAAGACACTGTGCCGTCGCGGAGGAGGGCGCGCTCGCGCCTCAGGCCCAGACATAGGGGGACACGCTGAAGGCCGGCGGCCGCATGTCAGGTAATCAACGTACGGAATCAGGGCGGTCCGTACCCCTACTGGCGGGTACGGACCGCCCTGCCGTTTATGGGGCGTCTCAATGTCACTCCCGACGTCTCAGGGAGGTAGGGTCATACGCGGTCGGGGACATCCCATACAGCTCGCCGGTCCCGCAACCGGCGTACCCATGAGGAGATCGGTTCGTGACGATCCGCGTAGGCATCAACGGCTTTGGCCGCATCGGTCGTAACTACTTCCGCGCGCTGCTGGAGCAGGGTGCGGACATCGAGATCGTGGCTGTCAACGACCTGGGTGACACCGCGACCACCGCCCACCTGCTGAAGTACGACACCATCCTCGGCCGTCTGAAGGCCGAAGTGTCCCACACCGAGGACACCATCACCGTCGACGGCAAGACGATCAAGGTACTCTCCGAGCGCAACCCCGCCGACCTCCCCTGGGGCGAGCTGGGCGTCGACATCGTCATCGAGTCGACCGGCATCTTCACGAAGAAGGCCGACGCGGAGAAGCACCTCGCCGGCGGCGCCAAGAAGGTCCTCATCTCGGCTCCGGCCAAGGACGAGGACATCACCATCGTGATGGGCGTCAACCAGGACAAGTACGACCCGGCGAACCACCACGTCATCTCCAACGCCTCCTGCACCACCAACTGCGTGGCGCCGATGGCGAAGGTCCTCGACGAGAACTTCGGCATCGTCAAGGGCCTGATGACGACGGTGCACGCGTACACGAACGACCAGCGCATCCTGGACTTCCCGCACAAGGACCTGCGCCGCGCCCGCGCCGCCGCCGAGAACATCATCCCGACCACCACCGGTGCCGCCAAGGCCACCGCCCTCGTCCTGCCGCAGCTCAAGGGCAAGCTGGACGGCATCGCCATGCGCGTCCCGGTCCCGACCGGCTCGGTCACCGACCTTGTCATCGAGCTCGACCGCGAGGTCACCAAGGACGAAATCAACACCGCCTTCCAGAAGGCCGCCGAGGGCGGACTCAAGGGCATCCTCGAGTACACCGAGGACCCGATCGTCTCCTCGGACATCGTCAACTGGCCGGCCTCCTGCACCTTCGACTCCTCCCTGACCATGGTCCTGGGCAAGCAGATCAAGGTCGTCGGCTGGTACGACAACGAGTGGGGCTACTCCAACCGCCTCGTCGACCTCACGGTCTTCGTGGGCGAGCGGCTCTGACTCCCGGAGCAGACAGGAACCTCCGTGAGGAGCAGGGCTCGGGCAGCGCAACGCCGCGCTCCCGGGCCTTGCTTTTGCGCCCCTCTTTGCGCCTAAACCGGCGCCGCTTTCGCGGACCTGGTTGCTCGCCGTCGGGGTTTCTCAATTGATGGTTGATGTGTTCGCGGGAAAAACCCACAGGCCTTCTCAGGAGTAATGCCATGAAGACGATCGACGAACTGCTTGCCGAAGGTGTCGGTGGCAAGCGGGTCTTCGTCCGTGCCGACCTCAACGTGCCGCTCGACGGCACCACCATCACCGACGACGGCCGTATCCGGGCCGTCCTGCCCACCGTCAAGGCCCTCGCCGAATCGGGCGCGCGCGTCGTCGTCGCCTCGCACCTCGGCCGCCCCAAGGGCGCCCCGGACCCGGCGTTCTCGCTGAAGCCCGCCGCCGCACGCCTCGGTGAACTCCTCGGCACCGAAGTCCACTTCGCCACGGACACGGTCGGCGAGTCGGCGACATCCACGGTCGCGGGCCTGGCCGACGGCCAGGTCGCGGTCATCGAGAACCTGCGCTTCAATGCCGGCGAGACCTCCAAGGACGACGCCGAACGCGGCGCCTTCGCCGACCGGTTGGCCGCCCTGGCCGACGTCTACGTGGGTGACGGCTTCGGAGCCGTGCACCGCAAGCACGCCTCCGTGTACGACCTGCCGGCCCGACTGCCGCACGCCGCGGGCTACCTGATCGCGGGCGAGGTCGCCGTTCTCAAGAAGCTCACCGAAGACGTCAAGCGCCCCTACGTGGTCGCGCTCGGCGGCGCCAAGGTCTCCGACAAGCTCGCCGTCATCGACCAGCTGCTCGGCAAGGCAGACCGCCTCCTCATCGGCGGCGGCATGGCGTACACCTTCCTCAAGGCCCAGGGGTACGAGATCGGCGGGTCCCTCCTCCAGGAGGACCAGCTCCCGGCCGTCACCGAGTACCTCGAGCGCGCGGAGAAGACCGGCGTCGAGCTGGTGCTGCCCGTCGACGTGCTCGTCGGCACCGGCTTCCCGGACCTGAAGACCAAAGCCCCGGCCAACCCCACGACCGTCGCCGCGGACGCCATCCCCGCCGGCCGGCTGGGCCTGGACATCGGCCCGGAGACCTGCAAGCTGTACGCCTCGAAGCTCGCCGACGCCGCCACCGTCTTCTGGAACGGCCCCATGGGCGTCTTCGAACACCCCGATTACGCCGAGGGCACCAAGGCGGTCGCCCAGGCCCTCCTCGACTCCCCGGGCTTCACGGTCGTCGGCGGCGGCGACTCCGCCGCGGCCGTGCGCACCCTGGGCTTCGACAAGACGGCTTCCGGCGGAAAATTCGATCACATCTCGACCGGTGGCGGCGCCTCCCTCGAATACCTCGAGGGCAGGACGCTCCCCGGCCTCGCCGCACTGGAGGACTGATCCACATGACCGCGCGCACGCCGCTGATGGCGGGCAACTGGAAGATGAACCTCAACCACCTCGAGGCCATCGCCCACGTCCAGAAGCTCGCCTTCGCCCTCGCGGACAAGGACTACGAGGCCGTCGAGGTCGCCGTCCTGCCGCCCTTCACCGATCTGCGCTCCGTACAGACCCTGGTCGACGGCGACAAGCTCAGGATCACGTACGGCGCCCAGGACATCTCGGCCCACGACGGGGGCGCCTACACCGGCGAGATCTCCGGGCCGATGCTGGCCAAGCTGAAATGCACGTACGTGGCCGTCGGACACTCCGAGCGCCGCCAGCACCACAAGGAGACCGACGAGCTCTGCAACGCCAAGGTGAAGGCCGCCTACAAACACGGCCTGACCCCCATCCTGTGTGTCGGCGAGGAGCTGGAAGTCCGCGAGGCGGGCAACGCCGTCCCGCACACGCTCGCCCAGGTCGAGGGCGGCCTCAAGGACCTCACGGCCGAGCAGGCCGCATCCCTCGTGATCGCGTACGAGCCTGTCTGGGCCATCGGCACCGGCAAGGTCTGTGGCGCCGAGGATGCCCAGGAGGTCTGCGCGGCCATCCGCGGCAAGCTCGCCGAGCTGTACTCGCAGGAGGTGGCCGGCAAGGTCCGCATCCAGTACGGCGGCTCCGTGAAGGCCGGCAACGTCGCCGAGATCATGGCGCAGCCCGACATCGACGGTGCCCTGGTCGGCGGCGCCTCATTGGACGCCGACGAATTCGTCAAGATCGTGCGGTTCCGCGACCAGTAAGTGTGCGAGTGTGCGGGGGTGGCGATCCGTCGTACCCTTGCGGGGGCCGGGTGGCCTGCCACCGGGTCCGTCGTTCATCCAGTTCCGAGGAAGTTGGTCCAGCCGTGGTTATGGGGTTCTCGATCGCCCTGATCGTCTTCAGCCTGCTGCTGATGCTGCTGGTGCTGATGCACAAGGGGAAGGGCGGCGGCCTCTCCGACATGTTCGGTGGCGGCATGCAGTCGTCCGTCGGAGGCTCCTCGGTCGCTGAGCGCAACCTCGACCGGATCACCGTGGTGCTCGGTCTGCTGTGGTCCGCGTGCATTGTCGTACTCGGCATCCTGATGAAGGTCAACAACTGACCGACAGACCGCGCCGGTACGGCATCGCGTCACAGACGCACCGATCCGCACGTAAAGCCCCATGTTCGGTACGCGCCCAACAGCGCGGCCTATCATGGGGCTCGCGTCTGTGGAGCGGGGTGTAACTCCAGTTACTGGACGCGCGTTGGGCCTTACGTAGACTGAGGCGCTCGCGGCGAAGCGTCACGCAGACTCGCTTCGCGGCACCATCACGCAGGGAGTTACGACCGTGGCAAGTGGCAACGCGATCCGTGGAAGCCGGGTCGGGGCGGGGCCGATGGGCGAGGCCGAGCGCGGCGAGTCCGCCCCCCGGCTGCGCATCTCCTTCTGGTGCTCCAACGGACACGAGACCCAGCCGAGCTTCGCCGGCGACGCGCAGGTTCCCGACACCTGGGACTGCCCGCGCTGCGGCTTCCCGGCCGGTCAGGACCGGGACAACCCGCCGGACCCGCCGCGCACCGAGCCGTACAAGACACACCTCGCGTACGTACGGGAGCGGCGCAGTGACGCGGACGGCGAGGCGATCCTCGCCGAGGCGCTCGCCAAACTGCGGGGCGAGATCTAGGAGCGGAGAGCGGTAGGGGGGAAGGCACACGGCACGCAGGCAGGACAGCAGGAAAGAAGGCTGACGTCCGAGATGAACGCAGACAGCCGTACCAGGCTCAGCCAGACACCCCAGTGGGCGGCGCTGGCCAAGCACCGCCAGGAGCTGGGTGAGGTCCAGCTGCGCGAGGTGTTCGCCGCCGACCCCGGGCGCGGCGCGGGGTACACGCTCGAGGTCGGTGATCTGTACGTCGACTACTCCAAGCACCTCGTCACCGACGAGACCCTGCGGCTGCTGCGGGAGCTGGCCGCCGCGACCGGTGTGTTCCGGCTGCGCGACGCCATGTTCCGCGGCGAGAAGATCAACACCACTGAGGGCCGCGCCGTACTGCACACGGCCCTGCGCGCCCCACGCGACGCGGTGATCGAGGTCGACGGGGAGAACGTCGTGCCGGGTGTGCACGCGGTGCTCGACAAGATGGCCGCGTTCTCGGAAAAGGTCCGCTCCGGCGAGTGGACCGGGCACACCGGCAGGCGCATCAGGAACGTCGTCAACGTCGGCATCGGCGGCTCCGACCTGGGCCCGGCGATGGCGTACGAGGCGCTGCGCTCCTTCACCGACCGGGAGCTGACCGTCCGCTTCGTGTCGAACGTGGACGGCGCCGACCTGCACGAAGCGGTACGTGACCTGGACGCGGCCGAGACGCTGTTCGTCATCGCCTCGAAGACGTTCACGACGATCGAGACGATCACCAACGCGACCTCGGCGCGCGACTGGCTGCTGACGGAGCTGAAGGCCGGCCAGGAGGCGGTGGCCAGGCACTTCGTGGCGCTGTCGACGAACACCGGGAAGGTGGCGGAGTTCGGCATCGACACGGCCCACATGTTCGAGTTCTGGGACTGGGTCGGCGGGCGGTACTCGTACGACTCGGCGATCGGCCTGTCCCTGATGATCGCGATCGGGCCGGAGCGGTTCAGGGAGATGCTGGAGGGGTTCCGGCTCGTCGACGAGCACTTCCGCACCGCTCCCGCCGAGTCCAACGTGCCGTTGTTGCTGGGCCTGCTGGGCATCTGGTACGGGAACTTCCACGGGGCCCAGTCGCACGCGGTGCTGCCGTACAGCCACTACCTGTCCAAGTTCACGGCGTACCTGCAGCAGTTGGACATGGAGTCCAACGGCAAGTGCGTGGACCGGGACGGGCGCCCGGTTCAGTGGCAGACGGGGCCGGTGGTGTGGGGCACACCGGGGACGAACGGGCAGCACGCGTACTACCAACTCCTCCACCAGGGTACGAAGTTGATCCCGGCGGACTTCATCGGATTCGCCCAGCCGGTCGCCGGGCTCAGCGAGCAGCTCAAGGCGCAGCACGACCTGCTGATGGCCAACTTCTTCGCCCAGACCCAGGCGTTGGCCTTCGGCAAGACGCCGCAGGAGGTACGGGCCGAAGGGGTGCCGGAGGAGCTGGTGCCGCACAAGACGTTCCAGGGCAACCACCCGACGACCACGATCCTCGCGAAGGAGCTGACCCCGTCGGTGCTCGGTCAGCTCATCGCGCTGTACGAGCACAAGGTGTTCGTCCAGGGCGGGATCTGGAACATCGACTCCTTCGACCAGTGGGGCGTCGAACTCGGCAAGGTTCTCGCCAGGCGCGTCGAGCCCGCGCTGACCGAAGGCGCCGAGGTGCCCGGTCTGGACGCGTCGACGAAGTCGCTGGTCGCCACGTACCGGGAGATGCGCGGCCGGTAGGCGGGCGTGGCCGGTAGGCGGGCGTGGCCGGTGATCGCAGGAAGCGGACGGAAAGGGTCCGTCCGCTTCCCGTGCGAGACAGCCCGTGCGAGACAGCCCGTGCGAGACAGTCAGTCGGCTGAGCGGAGCTGAAGCCGTTCCCGGAGCAGGGTCTTTCGCACCTTGCCGGTCCCGTTGCGCGGCAGCTCGGGCAGGATTTCCAGGCGGGAGGGCAGGTACCACTCGGTCATGCCGAGCCCGCCGAGCCAGTCGCGCAGGCCCTCGAGGGTGGGCGTCCGCTCCCCTGGGACGACGACCGCGCAGGCGAGCTCGCCGCCGTGGTCGTCCGGATAGCCGACCAGGGCGACATCCCGTACGTCGGGGTGGTCCAGCAGTGCCGACTCGACGTCACTGACCGGGATCATGAGGGCCGAGCCGATCCGGTCTTCGGCACGGCCGTGTATCCGGATGCCGTCGTGGCCGTCCGGTGCCGCGAGGTCACCGGTGTCGTACCAGCCGTCGTCGTGCTCGGCGAGCACGGTCAGTCGACCGTCGTCCCGGCCCCAGGTGGCCAGGCACAGCGAAGGGCTGCGGACGAAGAGACGCCCCGGTCGGTCGTCGCTGACCGGGTGGCCGGCCCGCAGGTCGATCTCGTGGCCCGGGGCGCAGCGCCCGACGGTGCGGCCGGCCAGGTCCTGGTGTTCTGCGGAGCGGGTGAAGATGTTGGCGCCCTCCGTCATGCCCCAGCCCACATCCAGGGGGATTCCGAAGGTCTCGGTCACCTGCTTGAACAGCGGCTGCGGGACCGTGGTGCCTCCCGCGCGGATGACCCGCACGGTGGGCAGCCGCAGCGACGTGCGTTCCATCGCGTCGAGCAGGGCGGAGAGGAAGACGGGGATGATGACTATCCAGCTGACGCGGGCCTGGGCCAGGAAGGGGATGACGGCCTCCGGCTCCCAGCGGTCCGTCTGCACCGCGCAGGCCCCGCGGTGCAGCGGCATGAAGAGCCCCATGGTCAGGCCGACGATGTGCGTCGCCGAGGTCGGTGCGTAGACGCGGCTGCCGGGGCCGATGCCGTCGGCGGCTGCGACGGGGGCGTACCAGGCGTACGAGGTGTTGAGGGTGTGCAGCACGGCCTTCGGCTCGCCGGAGGTGCCGGAGGTGAACAGCACCAAGGAGACCCGGTCCGGGTCCACGACGGACGGATCCGGCAGGGTGCCGTGCTCTGTGTGCTCGAAGTACTCGCGGAAGTCGAGTTCCCCGTCGTCCCCGTCCGCGGTCCGCTCGCCGAGCACCACACGGTGGCGCAGTGCGGGCAGCCGGGGTGCCATCTCGGCCAGCGCCGCGGCATGCTCGAAGTCGTCCCACCGATCGATGGTCACGCAGACGACGGCATCCAGTCGGCGGAGCATCCGCTCCAGCTCACGGGGGCGGATCGTGCACATGATCGGCGCGGCGACGGCCCCGAGCCGGGCGCAGGCCAGTACCAGCGGTCCGACCTGCCAGCGGTTCGGCAACTGCATCGCGACGACCTGACCGCTGCGCACCCCCAGCGCGTGCAACGCGCCGGCGAAGCGGTCCACATACTCGGCGTACTGCGCGTAGCTCAGCTGTCGCAGGCCCCGGCCGGCCTCCGACGCGAGAAGGGCGGGGGCGTCGGGAGTCTCGGCACGCCACCGCGCCAGGTCGTCCAGGATGCTGCCGGCGCGCCAGAGGTCCTCCTTGCGGTACTGCTCCAGGGTGGTGGCGGAGGGGCGCAACGTGGTGAGCGGGTTCACAATTTTCACTTCCAATCCTGTCCTGTTCTGTCCTGTCGTGTCCTGGCGTGTCTTGCCGTGCCCTGGCGTGTGGTGTTGGCGGCGTCTGCCGGAACCGGTTTTTCCCCCGCGGGCTCCTGCGGCCACAGGTCCCTGCGGTGCTTTCCGCGGACCCGTACGCGCAGCCCCACGACACAGACGGCGAGCGCGGCGAAGGCGAGTACGGCGATCCAGGATGTGGCTGCGTACATGGCGTCGAGGAAGGCGCGGTTGGCATCCTCCGCCAGTTGCGGCAGTCGCAGCGAACGGGCCAGTGAGCGTGCCGCCTCGGCTGAGGTCCGGGCCGCCTGCGCGGACTCGGGCGGCAGCTGGGACAGCTCGCCGGGCAGGGCGGTACCGGCCATCTGTTCCCGGTACCCCCCGGAGAGGATCGCGCCGGCCATCGCCACCCCGAGCGTGCCGCCCACCTGCCGCGTGACACCGCTGACCGCTGATCCGGCGCCCACGAGATTCTGCGGCACTCCGCTCATCATCGCGGCTGTGAGCGGCGTACCGATCAGACCCATGCCGGCCCCCTGCACCCCCATCAACGTGGCGATGACCGCGATCGGCGTCCGCTCGTCGAACCACAGGTAGCAGAGGTAGGTGACGCCCATGGCCAGCATTCCGGCCGCGACTGCCCACCGGGCCGACAGCAGCCTGCTCGCCATGGGAGAGGCCTGACCGCCGAGGATGATGCCGACCGCGGGGGCGATCATCACGGTTCCGGCCTGCAGGGGAGAGAAACCGCGGGGCCCCTGGAGATAGAAGGCCAGAGAGAACAGATGCCCGCTCAGCGTCATGAACGCGAGCAGCAGCACCACACACCCAGCCGTGAATCCAGGCAGCCGGAACAGCCGCAGATCCAGGCTGGGGGCAGGGGAGGTGCGCTGGACGGCCACGAAGAGGGCGAGCAGCGCCCCGCCCACCGCGACAGGGAGCAGGACGTGCGGCCCGTACCAGGTCTCCTGGTTGCCGATCTCGATGATCCCGTAGACCAGTCCGCTCAGCCCGAGCACCGCCAGGGCCATCCCCCGCAGGTCGAGCACCTGACGCCGGGTACCACCCAGCTTCGGTACGACGGCCGCCACCCCGGCCAGACACAGGGCGACGACCGGCACATTGACCAGGAACACCGAGCCCCACCAGAAGTGGCTGAGCAGCGCCCCGCCCGCCAGCGGGCCGACGGCCACGCCGAGGCCGCTGGACGAGCCCCAGATCGCGATCGCCCGGGTGCGTTTCTCCTCCGGGGTGCTCCGCAAGATGATCGTCAGTGTCGCGGGCATCAGCAGCGCGCTGCCCGCGCCCATGAAGGCGCGCGCCACGATGAGCCAGGCCGGGCTGTCGGCGAACGCACCGGCGCCGGAGGCGGCGCCGAACAGCGCCAGACCGGCGAGAAGGGTGGTCCGGGGGCCGAAACGGTCGGCCAGCGCGCCGCCGGCGAAGAGCGTGCTGGCGAGGACCAGGGTGTAGGCGCTGGAGATCCACTCCAGTTCGGTGGGGGTCGCGCCCAGGCCCCGGTCCGGGTCGGCCAGGGTGGTGGCGGCGACATTGAGGATCGAGGTGTCCAGCCAGATCAGCATCTGGGCGCAGACCACGACCAGGAGGATGGTCCAGTGCCGGGACGGGGCGGGCTTGCCCGCTGTCCTGCTCGTGTTGCTCACACCGCTCGCATCGCTCATCGGACGCCCCTGTTGTCTGCGAACAGGGTCACCTGGGAGGCGACCGTGTTCCTCAGCGGCTCGCCCGGCTGATCGGTACGCCCCACCGCACCCGCGCCGGGCGGGTACGGGTCGAGCAGATGGACCACGGCCCTCCGGTGAGGCCCGCCGTCGCCGGCGTTGGCGCAGATCCGCTCCAGGGCCGAGAGCCCGCGCGGCCCGGCACCGATCACACCGACGGCGAGGGTGTCACCGGGCCCGTTCTGTGCCGGCCCGCTCAGTGTCGGCTCGGTCACTCCACGCCCAGCCCGTCGCGCCAGCTCGGCCGCAGCGGCTTCCAGCCGAGCGCTGTACGGGCCCGGTTGTTCGCCGCCCCGCGCGCGGCGGTGAGCTGGTGGGTCATGAACCAGCCGAGCAGCCGGGGCGCGAGCGCCGCCGGAATCGTGCGCGGGGGCGGGCCGCCCAGCGTGCGGGCGTAGTGCGGCAGCCACTGCGAGGCCGGGGCCGGGTCGTCGTCCGTCACATGGAAGACCCCGGTGGCGTCCGACTCGACGGCCGCCACGGCGGCCCCCACGGCGTCCTCCACATGCAGGAACGAGGTGATCCCGGCGCCGTCCCCGGGCAGCGGGAGCCGCCCGGCCAGCACCCTCTGCCCGGTCTCGCCGTCCCGGGCGTACGAGGTCCCGGGGCCGTACAGCGTGCCGTACCGCAGCACCACGCCCGCGAGGTCCGGGCCGCTGCCCAGGACCAGCCGCTCCAGTTCGGCGACGGCCTGGACGGTGGAGGCCCAGCCCGGGTCGGGGGCGTCCACGTACAGCGGCGCGTCCTCGTCGAGGACCGGATCCCCGGCCGGGGCGGCGGCGAAGGCGATGGACTGCGCGACCAGCCGCCGCGCACCAGCCGCCCGGGCCGCCTCGACGAGGTGAGCGGTGCCCTCGGTCCGCAGCCGCCGGGTCAGTGCGAAGGCCCCCGGCGGGTCGTCGTGCATCGACCGCAACGCCGTCATCTGGTGGACGACCACCTCGGGCCGGGCGGCCGACACCGCCGACAGCAGGGCCTGCCGGTCGAGGGCGTCGGCGACCACGATCTCGTCCGCCTCCGGGGCCCTGGCCCGGGACCCCTCCCGCACCAGCGCGCTCACCTGGTGGCCCCGCGCCCGCAACGCGCCCACCAGCGGATGCCCGACCACCCCGGTGGCCCCGGCGACAAGTACGCGCAACGTTCAGCCCTCCTCACCGGGAGCGAGGGGGGTACGCACCCGCATCAGCAGGCGGCACGCCTTGTCGCCCTCCCGCAGACAGCTCGTGGCCCGGTTCTCCGTCAGGGTCACGCCGAGTCCCTCGGACCAGCCCGCGTGGATGTCGGTGCACGGGCACTGGTAGCCCTCCAGCGAACCGGCCATCCGCACCATCGTGATGGCGAAGCTCCGCCGCAGGGTGAGCACGATCAGGTCGTCACCCTCCACCTCGGTGGAGGCGTTGCGCAGTTCCGGCGGGAACATGCGGTCACCGCACTCGTCGTAGCGGCGGCGCAGCTCCTCCAGGTCCTTGCCGCTGTCACCGCTGTCACCGCTGTCACCGCTGTCGGGGAGCGCGCCGCTGCGGCGTGCGATCTGCTGCGCGACCTTGAGGGCGACCTTGCGCATCGCCTCGGCGTTGATCTCGTTCGCGGCCTGCTGCCCGAACCGCGCGGCCACGCCCTGGTACCAGTTGGCGTCGTGCTGCCACCACAGCCGGTACGCCTCCGACGCCCGGGCGCGGTGGTTGACCTCGTCGGCACTCGTCCCCGTGCTCATGCGTGCTCCTTGGCTGTGTGCTCTTGGGCTGCGTGCTCCTCGGCGGCGAAACGGTCGCGCATCACGCGTTTCAGAACCTTGCCGGTGGCGCCCTTGGCCACGTCCTCGGGCTTCATCGGCACAGCCCGGGTCACCGGAGGGAATCCGGCGCTGGACAGGACCGCGTTGACCCGCTCGGTCCACGCCTCGTTGCCGTCGTTGCCGTCGTTGTCCGTCGTTGTTGTCGTCGTTGTCGGCGCCGTCGTGCGTGAGCTGGAGCAGTGCGTAGGCATCGGCCTCTCCGTCGCCGTCCCAGTCCGCCCGTACGCCCTCCGGGGCGACCCCGACGACGGTGCAGTCGGCCAGTTCGGGCAGCTCCCGCAGCAGCAGCTCCTCGGTGCGGGTGCTGAACAGGATTCCGTCGCGGGTCCGGATGGCGTCGGTCGCCCTGTCCAGGTGGTAGAAGTTGCCCTCCTCGTCCTGGTAGGCGAGGTCCCCGGGCAGCCAGTAGCCGCCCAGCCGCATCCGGTTCCAGGTCAGTGAGTCGTTCCAGTAACCGGGTGTGAGGGTGGGTGACTTCAGGCCGAGGCGGCCGATCTCCCCGGGCGGCAGCGGGGTGCCGTCCTCGGCGAGCACGGCGGCTTCGGCGAAGCTGAACGGCTTGCCGATGCGGCGCGCGTACGCGGAGGTGTCCTTGGTGTGCCGGTTGTGGAAGAGCGAGTGGCCGACTTCGGAGGAGCCGAGCCCGTCGACGAAGACGGAACCCTCGACCCGCCTGCGGCGCAGCTCCCTGCCGTCCCTGCTGATCTCCTCGTGACCGCCGTGCCGCACCAGAGCCCGGATGTGCGCCTCGTGCGCCGCGTCGCCGGTGTTGAACCACACCTCGACGCTGGACAGGTCACGGGCCGCCAGGTTCTCCCCGGCCATCTCACCGAAGGTTCCGGCGAAGGCCAGCACCGTGCTCGGCCGGAACTCCTCGATGGCGTCGAGTACATCGGTGCCGCGCTGGCTGGAGAACAGCTTGATGTCCGCGCGCAGCAGCAGGCAGTACAGCAGGGTCGCGAGGGAGGCGTTGTGCGGTCCCGGCAGCGCCACCAGTGTGCGCGCCATGTCGGCTCCGGTGGAGTAGCGCAGCCGGTGCACCTGCGAGTACATCAGCGTCCGGTGGGTGTGCGGCACTGCCTTGGGCATGCCGGTGGTCCCGGAGGAGTGCGAGATGATCACCGGGTCGGTGGGGTCGTGCCGGTACGGGTACGACGTCGGCAGCCGCTCGCGGAACTCCGGCCCGATCCCGTCGGCGGTCACGCAGAAGCCGAGCCCCGACTCCGGGCCCGACAGCACGCGGTGGTGCTCGGCGTCCGTGAACGCGCCCACCGCACCCTGACGGCGCACGTACTCGCGGGCTATCTCGGGGCGCAGGTTGCCGTTGACGAGCGACGGGATCGCGCCGAGGGACGTCAGGGCCAGGTAGTTCACGGCGTTCTCGGCACTGGAGTGGGAGTGCACGGCGACCGGGTCGCGGGGCCGCACACCCTGGGCGGCGTACCAGCCCGCGTACGTCTCGACGACCTCGCAGAGCTGACGCAACGTCAGCACCTCGGGGCGGCTGCCGTCCGGTGCCTGCCAGGTGCCGTCCGTCCGCAGCACGGGCTCGTCGAGCGGGCGGCCGTACGCCTTCAGGCGGTGCAGGACATTGCCCGCGCCGAGTTCGGTGTCGGAGCAGATCCGCGCCCGCTCCTGCCTACTGATGAGCATGGGTCTCCGTCTCGTTCATGAGGGCCACCGTGTCGGCGGTGAGGGTGAATGCGGTGGGGCCGCGGCGCGCCTCCGGCTCCGGCTCCGTCACCAGGAGGTGGCCGCCGCCGTCCCGCAACAGCCGCCGGTGGGCGGTGACCAGGCCGAACAGGCCCTGGATGCTTCCGGGACGGCCGGGTGCCCCAGTGCCACCGGCGTCGCTGCTGTCGGTGCCGTCGTCGGTGCTGTCGTCGGTGTCGTCGGTGTCGTCGGTGTCGTACGCCTCGGCCGACCGGACCGACACCGGTGCCTCGGCGCCGGGCCGGCCCAGCAGCAGCGCCACCGCCAGACCGGCGGGCGCGGGAAGAGCCGGCGCCGGGTGGTCGCTGTCGGCGGCCAGTTCCCGGTACATGGCAGCCACGCGTTCGCCACCGCCCAGTTCCACGCCCAGCACCAGGACCCGGTCCAGCTCCGGGTCCTCCAGCAGCAGATCCGCCATGGCCAGCAGTTCGGCCGCCGGGTCGTCGAGGATCGAGAGGCTGAGCATCTGCCCGGTGATCCCGAACTCCCGGCTGATGTGGCCCAGTACGGAGTTGGCGGTGGCCTGCATGAACAGCAGCGGGTTGTGGACCCGCCCGGAGACCATGCGCCGACTGGCCAGATCCGCGGTGGTGGTGTCCCCCATCAGGCTGGCCAGCACCACGGCGGTACGTGCGCCGTCCCCGGGCCGTTCGGTGAGGCACTGCCTGCTGACCTCGTACGCCAGCGGGCTGAAGGCCGACTCCACGAAGCCGGGCAGTCTCGGCAGCGGGATGTCGTCGTCCCGCCCGGTGCCGTGGGTGGCGGTGGCGCTCGCGAGGATGCCGAGGGGGGCGCGGAGTACGCTCTTCTCGCTCTTTGCGGTGTTCTTGGTGTTGTTCTCGGCGTTCTCGGCGTTCTCGGCGTTCTTGGTGTTTGCGGTGTTTGCGGTCGTCATGGCCGTTCCAGCACGAGTGCGGTGTTGGCGCCCCCGAAGGCGGCGTTGATGGTGAGAGCCCGGCGCAGATCGGCCGGGCGCGGCTGGTTCGGCACGTAGTCCAGATCGCACTCCGGGTCCGGGCGGCCGTATCCGGCGGTCGGCGGCAGTACGCCGTCCGTCAGGGCCAGCATCGTGATCACGAACTCCACGACGCCCGCCGCCTCCAGCAGGTGGCCGGTGGTGCTCTTGGTGGAGCTGACCGGTATCGACTCGGCCCGCTCCTGGAGGGCGGCCCGCAGGCCACGGGTCTCAGCTCCGTCGTTGTACTTGGTGCCGGTGCCGTGGGCGTTGACATAGCCGAGGGCCGCCCCGTCCGGGTCGCCGGCGAGCCGCAGCGCCTGGCGTGCCGCGCGGGCCAGGCCGACTCCCTCCGGGTGCGGCTGGGCGATGTGGTGGGCGTCCGTGGCCGCGCCCCAGCCCGTGAGGGCCGTCAGCGGCCGGGCACCGCGGCGCCTGGCGTGCTCGGCGGACTCCAGCACGACGGCCGCGACTCCGTCGCCCAGCAGCAGCCCACTGCGGTCGGCGCTGAACGGGCGCACCATGCCGTCGCGGGACAGCGCCCGGCCGGAGTCGAACTTGCCGAAGACCTCCTCCTCCACCAGGTAACCGCCCGCGCAGACCGCCACGTCGATCCGGCCGGAGGAGATCAGCCGACAGGCGTGGATGATCGCGGCGGCGGAGGCGACACAGGCGTTGGTGAAGGTGAGCCGCGGCCCGGTCAGCCCGAGCCGCCCGGCCAGCAACTCGGTGAGGTGCGCGGGTACGGCGTCTTCGGGGCGGCCTGCCCGCGCGTACCCTCCCGGGGATCCGTCTTCCAGGGATCCGTCTTCCAGGGATCCGCCTTCCAGGGATCCGCCTCCCGGGGATCTGCCTTCCGGAGATCCGTCTCTCAGGGATCCGTCGGGGCTCCGCCAGTACCGCGTGATGCTGGTGTGGTCGCCGGCGATGCCGAGCAGGACCGCCGCCTCCGTGCCCGCGCGGAGACCCGCCATGTCGAGGGCTTCCGCCCCGCACTGGGCGAGCGCGTGGCGCAGCGCCCAGTCCTCGACCGCGTCGGGTCCGTCCGGGGCGGCGGCCGCCATTGACGTACGGTACGGGCCGGTGTCGAACCTCGTGGTGGGCGCGAACGCGGGGATCCCCGCGAAGACGCCGCGCCGGAGGGCCTCGGCGCCCGTGCCGAACGCGGTGCGTACGCCGAAGCCGGTCACCGTCACCTCAGCGCTCATCGCGGTCGCCCCCTTCTGCCCGCTCCGCCTGGACACCGCGCAGGTACTCGGTGAGCCGCCGGAGCGAGGTCAGACCGGCGATGTCCTCGTCGCCGGGTTCCACGATGAGGCCGTACCGCTCCTCCACCACGTGGAGCAGCCACACCAGTCCGAGGGATTCCAGGGCCAGTTCGGCGTCCTCGTCGAGGTCGTCGGGCAGCCCCGGAAAGACCTTGCGGTCCGACAGCAGCTCCCGGACGGTGTCGGTGGTGATGACAGTGCTGGTGGTGAGGGGGGCGGAGGCGGTGAGAGGGGCGGTGGTGAGAGGGGACAGCGCCGGGTCCGCGTCGTTCGCTGTGGCTTCCGTGCTCATGCCTTCGCACCGCGTCGGACGACCTCGGCGACGAGCCCGCCGAGAGTCAGGGAGGCCAGGGGCTCGATGTCGGTGTCCGGGATCTCCATGCCGAACCGCGTCTCCAGCCGCAGGCAGAGCTCGATCAGGCTCAGGGAGTCCAGATCCAGCCCGCTGACGGCCACCGGGCTCTCGTCCGTGAGGCCCTCGCGGCTCGTCAGGATGTTCATCTCGTCGATGACCGTGGTCAGGACGAACTCGCGGATCTCGTCTTCCAGAATCGACGTGCTCATGCTCAAAACTCCAGTGAAAGGATCGTACGAAAAAGTTAGGGCAATTGGGGTAGTTGGGGTAATTGGGGCAGCTTCAGCCCGGGCTACGCACCGCCGGTCGCGGCTGCCTGAAGCGGTGCCGCCTGAAGCGGTGCCGCCTGAAGCGTGGCTGCCTGAAGCGTGGCCGCCTGGCGCACCAGCTTCCCGTTGGAGGTGCGCGGCAGGGACTCCAGCAGCCGGATCACCCGCGGCAGCTTGTAGTCGGCCAGCCGCTCCCGGCACCAGCGCAGCAGTTCCTCCGGGGACGGGGGCTCGGCCCCGGCGGCCACCGCCACATACGCCTCGGTCATGTCCTTGTGGACGAGGACCGCCTGCTCGACCGCCGGGTGCTCGCGCAGGACCCTCTCGACCTCGGTGAGGTCCACCTTGAGGCCGCCGATCACGACGAGGGAGTCGGCGCGGCCGTGCACACCGACCGCCCCGGTGCCGTCCGTCGTGGCCCGGTCCCGGGTGTGCAGCCAGCCGTCCGCGTACTGGGTGCCGCCCGTGTCGAAGAGGTACGGCGACTCCTCCAGCGCGACGTCCAGTTCGCCCTGGCGCACCCGTACCACCACACCGGGCGCGGCCCGGCCGACCGACGGCCGCAGCGTGCCGCTGACGTCGAGGGCGATGATGCCGGTCTCCGTGGTGCCGTAGGCCTCGCCGACCGCGACGCCGTACCGTTCGGCGAACCGCGCCGCGACCTCCGGGGGCATCAGCTCGCCGCCCGACACCGCGACCCGCAGGTCGGGCAGTTCGGGGGGATCGATGGCGGCGCAGAGCAGCTCGTAGTGCATCGGCACCCCGAACAGGGTGGTGATCCGGTGCTCCACCGCGGTCCGCAGGATGTCGCGGGCCGAGACCCGGGGTGCGAAGACCACGCGGACACCGGCCGCCAGCGAGTGCAGCAGCCCGCCGATCAGACCGAAACTGTGCGCGGTCGAACTGAGCAGCAGCAGCCGGTCGCCCTCGCCCGGCATGCCGGGGACCGCGGCGAACGCTTCCACCTCGGCGGCGAGCGACCGGAATGTCCTGCCGATCACCTTCGGCCGCCCGGTGGAGCCCGAGCTGAACTGGACCAGCCGGTGCCCGCTGGTGGCCGGCCGGCCGGTCCCGCGGCCCTCGGCGGTGACCTCGTACTCAGGCCGGAAGCCGAACGCCGCCCGGACGTCGGAACCGGGGCCGACCATGAACTGCGGCTCGCAGACAGCGCACAGCGCCTCCACCTCGGCCGGTTTGAGCCGGAAGTCGAAGAGCAGCACCTGGGCACCGAGCCGCCACAGCGCGAGCAGCACCTCGACCTGGGTGAAACTGGGCGGTATGCGCAGGCCCACGGTGCTGCCCGGGCCGATGCCGTGTCCGGCGAACACCGCGGCCTGCTTGGCCACCCGTTCCCGCAACTCTCCCCGGGTGACGGTCACCTGCTGGTGCGTCAGACAGGGCAGGCCGTCGTCCCGCGCGTCGAACAGCCTCTGGAGGAATGGGTCCATCTCGTCGCCCGCGTCAGCCCCGAGATCTGCGAGATCTGCGAGATCTGCGAGATCTGCGAGATCTGCGAGATCTGCGATGCCTGTGGGGTCTGTGAGATCTGAGAATTCCGCGAGATCCGCGAGGTCTGCGAGGTCGCCCATCAGACCTCCTTGCAGAACTCGCCGATGGGCAGGCCGACATGGCGCTTGTCCGTGGCCAGATAGCCGAGCAGCTCGTCACCGCTTTGCAGTTCGGTGACGTTGAGGACCTTCCCGCCCGGGCCGAGCACCCGTACGTGCCAGTCGTCCTGCACGGTCAGGCTGACCAGCCGTCCGTCCTCGGCGTGCGTACGGATCTCCAGCAGCGGCCGGGACTCCAGCTTGGCGCGGCCGACCACGACCCGCCGGGTGCGGCCGTCGGCGCCGACCGCCAGCAGGGCGCTGCCGGAGCCCACCTCGCTCAGGTAGTTGGTGCGGTTGCCGGGGCCCAGCGTGTACGAGTGCAGGGCGCCCGCGTTGACCCGGAACGGCCTGGTCGGCATGTACGGCAGCGGGTGGGTCTCGCTGCAGCACAGCACGAACCCGGAGGAGTACGAGCCGACGAGGATGCCCTCGTCCTCCTCGAAGTGCGAGCAGGTGTCCACACAGACCCGGTCGCCGAGCCCGACGTGCCGGATGCTCTCCACGGTCAGCGTGGACAGCTCCAGTTGGGGCGTGGTGGCCTGCAGCAGCCGCGCCAGCGCGAACACCTCGTCGGCGCTGCGGGGCGCGTACAGGATGCCGTCCGAGCCGCGCTCCAGCACGTCGAAGACGATGGCCGCCTCCTCCAGGTCGGAGACCACGGTCACCAGCTTGCCCTCGGCGGACTCGGCCGCGGCGAGCACGATCTCCAGCGGGATCTTGGTCGGGTCGGCGAAGTGGATGACGGTGTACGGCAGCACCATGGCGCCCGCGCAGGAGAGCTGCAGGGTGCGGTCGTCCCGTACGTCGACGAAGCCGGCGACGGGTGTGCCCCCGGCGGCACGCTGGTCCGCGGCGAGCGCGTCCAGCTCGTCCTGGGTGGTGAACTTCCGCAGCAGGACATCGCTTCCGGACCCGGCCGGGGACTTCGTCTCCTTCAGCTCCTTGGCGTCCTTGGAGCCTTTGAAGTCCTTGGAACTCCCGCTGTCTTTCACCTCCTTGTCCCCGGGCTTCTTCGCGGCGGCCGGGGCCGCGCCCCCGGCGGCCAGCACCCGGGTGAGGGTCGGCGGCAGCGTCCCGAGCAGCTCGGCATCGGTGGCCACCACCCCGGCCATCCGGGCGTGGACGGCCGCGTCCACCACCGCCTGGAGCTGCGCCTGCGGGACTTCACGGAGATCGATCCATGCGAACCTCATACAACACCTGCCACGATCGTCGTCGAGTACTGAGCTATGTCATCGGTCATGCGGTCGGGATGCGTCGGCGGCCCGGAATCCGCCGACTTGGCCTCTGCCGGCCTGGTGTCTGCCGGCTTGGTGTCTGCCGGCCTGGTGTCCGCCGACGTGGTGCCGTCGCCGTCACGGCCGTGCACGACCGCGGCGAGCCGGGACACCAGAGAAGCGGGGGAGGGGTCCGAGAAGATCCGGCGGCCGATGGCCAGGCCCTGACAGCCGGCGGCCATCACCGCTCTGCCGTACTCGACGAGGTCGGATCCGTTCGGCGGACCGCCGGCCGCCAGGACGGGAAGGGGACTGTGGGCCACCACCTCGGCCATCCGGTCGATCGGCAGGGCGACCGAGGTCTTCGCCATGTCGGCACCCAGGTCCGCGGCGACATTGACCAGATGCGCGAGGAGGGCGGGATCCCGCGGGTTCTCGATCCGGGGGCCCCGGGGGTAGATCATCGCGATCAGCGGCATGCCCCATGTGTCGCAGGAGCGGGCCACCGCGCCCAGATCGGCGAGCTGCTGCCGCTCGGTGTCCGAGCCGATGTTCACATGGACGCTGACCGCGTCCGCGCCGAGTGCCACGGCCTCCTCGACATCACCGACCAGCACCTTGGCATCCACATCGGCGGAACAGGCGGTACTGGCGCTCAGGTGCACCACCAGCGCGCAGTCCTGGAGGACCTCCGGGGGGAGAGCACGTGCCCGCCCCTTGTGGACGATGATGCCGTCCGCCCCGCCAGTCACCAGCGCGCGCACCAGGTCGCCCCACTGACCGGCGGGGGCGACCGGGCCGTCTGCCACGCTGTGGTCGAGCGGAACGAGCAGATGTCTGTTGTCACCCGCCAGTGACAGTCGTCTCAGACGCAATTGCTTGCCAGTTGTCAGCATGGGTAATGCGCCTTCCAGCTCTGAGGGCCGCATTTCAGAAAGTTGATCCGCAAGTTGAGCTGCGGCATCCCGTTGCGGTCTCTGTGTTCGAAAAGCGATGATAGTAGAACTTTCAAGCTCTGTCACGTACTAGCATTTCGTGCGCGATTGGCTGTTGGCAAGGTGTGTCCGTAGACGAATTTTTATGCAGGGGCTTGTGGGGGTATTGATGGCGAATCGACAGGAGTGCCGGGTTGGCGTCCCCGGGGAGGGGTGTTTATGGGTGATTATGCAGGCAAGGGGCAGAGTCGCGGGCTTGGTGCACTCTGTATGCATTTCAGGGATATGCCGTAAAGGGGCTGCTGGGGGTTGCTGGGAGTTGCTGGGGTGGCGGACCAGGGGTCGCTTGTTCTTCAGTCGGTGGCGAGGTTTGTCCGATTTATCGAACGAGCCGCCTTTTTTCCTCACGCGTTCCTTGTCGGAAGCGAATTTCCGGTACTTAGGGTGATGGCCTTACTCCGCTTGGTATTACCTGCGAGGTCATCCCCTTCTGGGCCCGGACCGTTCATATCCGGGCGTACTGGAAATGAGTCCCCATGCCCGATGAGTCCCCATGCCCGATTCGCCGCCCAAGACCAAGGGGCGTGGCGACGGTCGGCATCGGACTGCTGCCGACGTACGAGACCGCCGGACTCCTCGCCCCCGTACCGCTGGTGACGCACCGTCTGCTGCAAGGTGTGAGCGGGAGGCGAGTGGGGCGGGGCGGTGCTGCTCGCCGCGGAGCACGCGCCACCCGGACGCCGCGCGCTTGAGGGACCTTGAGAGACACAGTGCCCCGCCGCCCTTGCCTCCCCCCAAGCTCTCGGCTTGGGGGGAGGCAAGGGCGGCGGGGCGAGTCAAACCACCCTCAGGGCCACCCTCAGGGCGAAGCCGGCGGGTACAAGGAGCGCGGCAAGCGCGAAGCCGCCGCCGTGTCCAGCAGCCACAGAGTGCGGGAGCGGCCGTACGCACCCGCCGCCGGGGACTGGATCTCGCCCGCGCCCGAAAGAGCGATCGCCGTGGCCTGGGCCTTGTCCTCGCCGGCGGCCAGGAGCCACACCTCGCGGGCAGCACGGATCGCGGGGAGGGTGAGGGTGACCCGGGTGGGCGGCGGTTTGGGGGCGCCGTGCACACCGACCACCGTCCGCTCGCTCTCCCGTACCGCGGGCAGCTCCGGGAAGAGCGAGGCCACGTGCGTGTCCGGGCCCACGCCCAGCATCAGTACGTCGAAGGTGGGGACGGGCCCATGGTTCTCCGGGCCCGCCGCACGGGCCAGCTCCTGCGCGTACCCGGCCGCCGCCGCGTCCACATCGGTGCCGTACGGGCCGTCCGAGGCGGGCATGGCGTGCACGCGCTCCGGGTCCAGCGGCACCGAGTCCAGCAGGGCCTCGCGGGCCTGGGTCACGTTCCGGTCCGGATCGCCCTCGGGCAGGAACCGCTCGTCGCCCCACCACAGGTCCAGGCGGCCCCAGTCGATGGCGTCCCGGGCGGGGGAGGCCGCCAGCGCGGCCAGCAGGCCGTTGCCGTTGCGGCCTCCGGTGAGGACCACCGAGGCGGAGCCGCGCGAGGCCTGGGCGTCCACGACCTTCGTGAGGAGCCGGGCCGCGGCGGCCCGGGCCATCAGTTCCTTGTCGTGATGCACGACCAGTTGCGGGGCACTCACTTGGTGGTCGCCTTCTTGCCCGGGAGCATCTGCCCGGGAGACGGCCTGCTGCCCCCACTGTCGCCAGCCGGAGCCGGAGCCGGAGCCGGAGCCGGAGCCGGAGCCGGAGCCGGAGCCGCAGCCGCGGAAACCGTGCCCGGCACCGGCGCCGGTGCCGCCGGTGCCGCCGGTGCCGACAGCGCGGACGCCACAGCGAGCGCGGGAGCGGAAGCGGGGGAGACCCCGGCACGGTCGGCGCCGCCTCGTCCCACCGGTCCACCCCGCACCGCAGCGCCGACGCGTACGTGTCGTCCGGATCGAGCCGCCGCAGCTCCTCCGCGATCAGTTCGGACGTCTCGCGCCGCTTGAGCGCCACCGCGCGGTCCGGCTGGCCCCGCACCGCCAGCGTCGCCATCGCCCCGTCCGGCCGGTGCAGCGCGAGGGGACCACAACTCGTCTCCAGCCGCACCCCGGTCAGGCCGGGGCCGCAGGAGATCTCGCGCCGGACGTGCACAGAGAGCCGGTCGGCGAGCCACATGGCCAGCAACTCGACGCTCGGGTTGAACTCCTCGCCCGTCACCTCCGCGGAGACGACCTCGCAGCGCACCTGGTCGAGCGCGGCGGCCAGCACGGAGCGCCACGGGGTGATCCGGGCCCATGCCAGATCCGTGTCACCCGGCTCGTAGCTCTCGGCGCGGGCCCGCAGCTCGTCGAGGGGCTCCTTCGCCGAGTAGCTGTCGGTGACCCGCCGCTGCCCCAAGGCACCGAGCGGGTCCTTGGCCGGGTCGCGCGGGGCGCCCACCGGCCACCACACCACGACCGGAGCGTCCGGCAGCAGGAGGGGCAGGACCACCGACTGGGCGTGGTCCACCACCTCGCCGTACAGCCGCAGCAGGACCGTCTCACCGGTGCCCGCGTCCGCGCCCACCCGCACCTCGGCGTCCAGCCGGGACGACGTACGGTCGCGGGCCGAGCGCGAGACGCGCCGGATGACCACGAGGGTGCGCGAGGGGTGTTCGTGCGAGGCGTCGCCCGCGGCCTTCAGGGCGTCGTAGGCGTTCTCCTCGTCGGTGACGATGACCAGGGTGAGCACCATGCCGACGGCCGGTGTGCCGAGGGCGCGGCGGGCCTGCGTCAACGCCTTGTTGATCTTGCTGGCCGTGGTGTCCGTGAGGTCTGTCTTCATGGCCGGCGCCAGCTCCGTCCGTCTCGTTCGAGCATGTCGTCCGCCTCGACGGGACCCCAGGTGCCCGCCGGGTACTGCGCGGGCCTGCCGTTCTTCTCCCAGTAGTCCTCGACCGGGTCGAGGATCTCCCAGGACCGCTCGACCTCCCCGGTACGCGGGAAGAGGTTCGAGTCGCCGAGCAGCACGTCGAGGATGAGCCGCTCGTACGCCTCCGGGCTGGACTCGGTGAACGACTCGCCGTACGCGAAGTCCATCGACACATCCCGGATCTCCATGGAGGTGCCGGGCACCTTGGAGCCGAAGCGGACCGTGACACCCTCGTCGGGCTGGACGCGGATGACGACCGCGTTCTGGCCGAGTTCCGCGGTGGCGGTGGTGTCGAAGGGGGAGTGCGGGGCGCGCTGGAAGACGACCGCGATCTCCGTCACCCGGCGGCCGAGGCGCTTGCCGGTGCGCAGGTAGAAGGGGACGCCCGCCCAGCGGCGGTTGTCGATCCCCAGCTTGACCGCCGCGTACGTGTCGGTCTTCGACCGGGCGTCGATGCCCTCCTCTTCGAGGTAGCCGATGACCTTCTCGCCGCCCTGCCAGCCGGCCGCGTACTGACCGCGCACGGTGTCCCGGCCCAGGTCCTTCGGCAACCGCACCGCGCCGAGCACCTTGGTCTTCTCCGCGGCGAGCGCGTCCGCGTCGAAGGAGGACGGCTCCTCCATGGCGGTGAGGGCCATCAGCTGGAGCAGGTGGTTCTGGATGACGTCACGGGCGGCGCCGATGCCGTCGTAGTAGCCGGCACGGCCGCCGATACCGATGTCCTCGGCCATCGTGATCTGCACGTGGTCGACGAAGGACCGGTTCCAGATCGGCTCGAACATCTGGTTGGCGAAGCGGAGCGCCAGGATGTTCTGGACGGTCTCCTTGCCCAGGTAGTGGTCGATACGGAAGACCTGGTCCGAGGCGAAGACCTCGTGCACGAGTCCGTTGAGCTCCTTCGCGGACTCCAGGTCGTGACCGAAGGGCTTCTCGATGACCGCGCGCCGCCAGGACTCGCTCGTCTGGTCGGCCAGACCGTGCTTCTTCAGCTGCTGGATGACCACGGGGAACGCGGACGGCGGTACGGACAGGTAGAACGCGAAGTTGCCCCCCGTGCCCTGTGCTTTGTCCAGCTCCTCGATCGTGTCGCGCAGCCGCTCGAACGCGTCATCGTCGTCGAAGGTGCCGTGGACGAAGCGCATGCCCTGGACGAGCTGCTGCCAGACCTCCTCGCGGAAGGGCGTGCGGGCATGCTCCCGGACCGCGTCGTGGACCTCCTGCGCGAAGTCCTCGTGCGCCCACGCGCGGCGGGCGAAGCCGACGAGCGAGAAGCCTGGCGGCAGCAGTCCGCGGTTGGCGAGGTCGTACACGGCGGGCATCAGCTTCTTGCGGGACAGATCGCCCGTGACGCCGAAGATGACCAGGCCCGACGGCCCCGCGATACGCGGGAGCCGTCGGTCCGCGGCGTCACGAAGCGGGTTCGCTCCGGTGACGGGAAGGGGAGCCAAGGTCTCAGCCCTCCGAGGGGGCGAGGCGCTCCAGCTCCGCCTCGGTCGACTTGAGCAGCTCGTCCCAGGACGCCTCGAACTTCTCGACGCCCTCGTCCTCCAGGAGCCGCACCACGTCGTCGTAACTGATCCCGAGCTGCTCGACCGCGTCGAGGTCGGCGCGGGCCTGCTCGTACGTCCCGGCGATGGTGTCGCCGGTGATCCCGCCGTGGTCCTCGGTGGCCAGCAAGGTGGCCTCCGGCATCGTGTTCACCGTGTTCGGCGCGACCAGATCGTCGACGTACAGGGTGTCCTTGTACGCCTTGTCCTTGACGCCGGTCGAGGCCCACAGCGGACGCTGCTTGTTCGCACCCGCGTCCTCCAGCGCGCTCCAGCGCTCGCGGGGCGGGGTCGAACCGTCGGCAGAGCCGAACACCTCCTCGTACGCCTGGTAAGCGAGCCGCGCGTTGGCGACGGCCGCCTTTCCGCGCAGGGCCTTGGCCTCGGGCCTGCCGAGCGCGTCGATCCGCTTGTCGATCTCGGTGTCCACGCGGGACACGAAGAAGGACGCCACCGAGTGGATCTTCGAGAGGTCCAGGCCCTTCTCGCGCGCCTTCTCCAGGCCCGCCAGGTAGGCGTCCATGACCTCGCGGTAGCGCTCCAGCGAGAAGATCAGCGTGACGTTCACACTGATGCCGAGGCCGATGGTCTCGGTGATCGCGGGCAGGCCCGCCTTCGTCGCCGGGATCTTGATGAGCGTGTTCGGGCGGTCCACCAGCCAGGCGAGCTGCTTGGCCTCGGCGATCGTCGCCCTGGTGTGGTGCGCCAGACGCGGATCGACCTCGATGGAGACCCGGCCGTCCTGGCCGCCGGTCGCGGCGAACACCGGGTGCAGGATGTCAGCGGCGTCCCGGACATCCGCCGTCGTGATCATGCGGATGGCCTCATCGACGGTGACCTTGCGGGCGGCGAGGTCGGCGAGCTGCTGCTCGTACCCTCCCCCACGCTCGGCTCCGCTCGCGCGGGGGGACCCCCATCCATGAGAGATCGCCTTCTGGAAGATCGAGGGGTTGGTGGTGACGCCCACGATGTGCTGCTGGTCGATCATCTCGGCGAGACCGCCGGACATGATCCGCTGGCGCGACAGGTCGTCCAGCCAGATCGCGACGCCTTCCTCGGAGAGGCGCTTCAGTGCGTCTGTCATGGAAATTGCATCTCCTACGTGTCGTATACGGGCGTCAGCGCTGCGCGGCCGCGATCGATTCCTGAGCCATGGCGGCCACGTTCTGGGCGGTGAAGCCGAACTCGCGGAAGAGGACCTTGCCGTCGGCCGAAGCACCGAAGTGCTCCAGCGAAACGATGCGGCCCGCGTCTCCCACGTACCTGTGCCAGGTCAGCCCGATCCCGGCCTCGACCGCGACACGCGCCGTGACGGCGGGCGGCAGAACGCTGTCCCGGTAGCCCTGGTCCTGCTCCTCGAACCACTCCACCGACGGCATGGACACCACCCGGGTCGGCACGCCCTGGGTCTGCAGCTGCTCGCGCGCCTCGACCGCGATGTGCACCTCGGAACCGGTCGCGATCAGGATGACCTGAGGCTCGCCGCTCCTCGGCGTCGAACAGGACGTAACCCCCCTTCGCCGCACCCTCGTTGGGCTCGTACGTCGGCACACCCTGACGGGTCAGCGCGAGGCCGTGCGGGGCGCCCTTGCCGAACTCCTTCGTGAAGCGCCCCAGGATCTCGCGCCAGGCGATCACGGTCTCGTTGGCGTCGGCCGGGCGGACGAGGTTCAGGCCCGGGATGGCGCGCAGTGAGGCCAGGTGCTCGACCGGCTGGTGCGTCGGGCCGTCCTCGCCCAGACCGATGGAGTCGTGCGTCCACACATACGTCACCGGCAGGTGCATCAGCGCCGACAGACGCACCGCGTTGCGCATGTAGTCGGAGAAGACGAGGAACGTGCCGCCGTAGACACGGGTGTTGCCGTGCAGCGCGATGCCGTTCATCTCCGCGGCCATGGAGTGCTCGCGGATGCCGAAGTGGATCGTGCGGCCGTAGGGGTGGGCCTCCGGCAGCGGGTTGTCCGCCGGCAGGAACGACGACGTCTTGTCGATGGTCGTGTTGTTCGAGCCGGCCAGGTCGGCGGAACCGCCCCACAGCTCGGGAATCACCGCACCCAGCGCCTGGAGCACCTTGCCGGACGCCGCCCGCGTGGCGACACTCTTCCCGGCCTCGAACACCGGCAGGCGCGACTCCCAGCCCCCGGGCAGCTCACCCGCGCTGATCCGGTCGAACTCGGCAGCCCGCTCAGGGTTGTGGGTACGCCACTCCTGGAGCTGCTTCTCCCACTGGGCGCGCACCTCACGGCCGCGCTCGCCCACCTCACGGGCGTACGCGAGAACCTCCTCCGCGACCTCGAAGTGCCGCTCCGGATCGAAGCCGAGGACGCGCTTGGTGGCCGCGACCTCGTCCTCGCCCAAAGCGGAGCCATGCGCGGCCTCGGTGTTCTGCGCGGTCGGCGCGGGCCAGGCGATGATCGAGCGCATCGCGATGAAGGACGGCTTGTCCGTGACCGCCTTGGCCTTCTCGAGGGCCGCGAACAGTGCGGCCGGGTCCAGGTCGCCGTTCTCCTTCGGCTCCACCCGCTGCACATGCCAGCCGTACGCCTCGTACCGCCCCACGACGTCCTCGGACACGGCGGTCTCGGTGTCGCCCTCGATCGAGATGTGGTTGTCGTCCCACAGCAGGACCAGGTTGCCCAGCTTCTGGTGACCGGCCAGCGAGGACGCCTCGGCGGAGATGCCCTCCTGCAGGCAGCCGTCACCCGCGATGACGAAGATGTGGTGGTCGAACGGGGAGGTGCCCGGCGCCGCCTCCGGGTCGAACAGGCCGCGCTCGTAGCGGGCCGCCATCGCCATGCCCACCGCGTTGGCGACCCCCTGGCCCAGCGGGCCGGTCGTCGTCTCGACGCCCTTGGTGTGCCCGTACTCGGGGTGCCCCGGCGTCTTCGAGCCCCAGGTGCGAAACGCCTTCAGGTCGTCCAGCTCCAGGCCGAAGCCGCCCAGGTACAGCTGGGTGTAGAGCGTCAGGGACGAGTGGCCCGCGGACAGCACGAACCGGTCGCGGCCGGTCCAGTCCGGGTCGGCCGGGTCATGACGCATCACCTTCTGGAAGAGGGTGTACGCGGCGGGCGCCAGACTCATCGCCGTACCCGGATGGCCGTTGCCGACCTTCTGTACGGCGTCGGCAGCCAGGACACGGGCGGTGTCGACAGCCCGCTGGTCCCTTTCGGTCCACACGAGGTCTGTAGTGGTCGGCTTGATGCTCACCCTGAGTCAGGGCTCCTCTCCACATGTTGAATGCCGGTGTACTCGGCGGCACCGGCCGCTGCCGAGCCTACCCCTGGGACAACGCGCGGTTTTTCGCGTCATTCCCCCCTCCTCCCCGACTGCCGGGGCCGTCGTGAACGTCCCTTCCAACACGATCCCACCCCCACGAAGGGCACGGTTCGGGCAGCGGATACAGTTCCGTGAGTACGCGCGAGCCTTTACCGGCTGTTCACACCGGGGCTCGCTGGGATGTCTCTGTCAGGGGTGTACGTGACGGCCGTCGAATCCCGTCCACCGGGTGCCCGTCCACCGGGTGGGGGTACCACCCATGCCCTTAAGGCCACAGGGCAGCTCGAGGCGAACAGCGAGAGCGGGAACGAGAGCGGGAACCGGGGCCAGCGGTCACTGGGGGCCCGTATCAAGGCGTTCGTGGCACTGACGAAGCCGCGGATCATCGAACTTCTGCTGATCACCACGGTGCCGGTGATGTTCCTGGCGGAACAGGGCGTGCCGGACCTGAAGCTGGTGCTGCTCACCTGCATCGGCGGCTACCTCTCCGCAGGCGGCGCCAACGCGCTGAACATGTACATCGACCGTGACATCGACGCGCTGATGGAACGCACCTCGCGGCGCCCCCTGGTCACCGGCATGGTCAGCCCGCGCGAGTGCCTGGGGTTCGGCATCACCCTGGCGGTCGTCTCGACGCTGCTGTTCGGCCTTACCGTCAACTGGCTGTCGGCCTGCCTCGCCCTCGGAGCGCTCCTTTTCTACGTTGTCGTCTACACACTGATCCTCAAGCGCCGTACGTCACAGAACATCATCTGGGGCGGCATCGCGGGCTGTATGCCGGTGCTGATCGGCTGGACGGCCGTGACGAACTCGCTGTCGTGGGCCCCCGTCGTCCTCTTCATGGTCATCTTCTTCTGGACGCCGCCGCACTACTGGCCGCTGTCGATGAAGGTGAAGGACGACTACGCGCGCGTGGGCGTGCCGATGCTGCCGGTCATCGCCTCCCACAAGGTCGTCGCCAAGCAGATCGTGATCTACAGCTGGGTGATGGTGGCGGTGTCGCTGCTTCTGACACTCCTCGGCTACACAGGTTGGTTCTACACGGCGGTGGCGCTCGCGGCGGGCGGCTGGTGGCTCTGGGAGGCGCACGCGTTGCAGAACCGCGCCAAGGCGGGTGTGGCCGGCGCGAAGCTCAAGGAGATGCGCCTGTTCCACTGGTCCATCACCTATGTGTCGCTGCTGTTCGTGGCGGTGGCGGTGGATCCGTTCCTGCGCTAGGAACCTCTGCCTGAACCTCCGTCCGAACCTCTGTCTGTGTCTGAGCCTCTGTCTGTCGACTTGTCTTGTGATGGCTGACGGCCGGGGTGCGTGGTCAAGGCCACGCACCCCGGCCGTCACCACTTGATCTACCCGTGGGTAGCATCCTGGCCATGGCAGACACACAGCAGGTTGACGAGGCCGCCGACGCCAGGCGGGCCGCGCGGGCCGAGCGCAGGGCGACCCGCCTCGCCCAGCGGATCGGCGCCTTCGCCAAGGCACACGGCGGAGCGGAGGGGCAGGTCGCGTACCTGGGGGAGTGCGGCGCCCGCATCGTGCTCGTCGGTGTGGACGGCGACTGGGGTGACCTCGTGGCCCCCACCTACGCGATCGCCGAGCAGGCCGTCAAGAAGGCCGGGATCACCGTGCACGAGAACTTCGACGGGGACTTCGCGGCCAAGGTCAGGACCGGGCCGTACGAGTGGACGCGGATGGCGGGGATCCAGCTGGGCGGTCCCGGCAACGGCTGACGTCCCCGGCTCTCCTGGACAGGGCGCGGCCGACAGCCGGCGGCGCGTCGTAGGGTGTGCGGGACAGCAACACCCAGTGCCCGGTTCACCGTTGGGACCTGTGGCAGACACGGTCCAGTCGCGGGAGTGCAGGATGATCGAAACGCCGTCCTTGGTGGACCAGTACTGCCACGGCGTGCTGCGCACGGAGCTGGGCCTCGGCACCTTCGAGGCCCACCTCGCCTCCAGCGAGGGCCCGCCCGCACCCGGCACCACCTTCTTCGATACCCAGACCGGTTTCGCCGTACGCCGCTGGTGCCCGCCCCTGCTCGGTCTGGAGCCGCACTGCCCGCCCGCCCGCTACCTCGCCCGCCGCCGGGAACTGGGTGTCCTGGAGGTCGGGCGGCTGCTGCTGCGGGGCAGCGGCATCACGGCGTACCTCGTCGACACCGGCAGGTCCGGCGAGCTCACCGGACCCGGCGAGATGGCCTCGGCGGGCGCGGCCGAAGCACACGAGATCATCCGCCTCGAACTGCTCGCCGAACAGGTCGCCGACACCTCCGGCACGGTCGAGTCCTTTCTCGCCAACCTCACGGAGTCGGTGCACGCGGCAGCCGGGCACGCGGTGGCCTTCACCTCCGTGGCGGGCGTACGGCACGCCCTGGCGCTCGCTCCGGAGCCGCCCGGGCCCGGGGAGGTGCGGGGCGCGGCCGGGCGCTGGCTCGCGGACAGGCGGGTCGGCGGCACACTCACCGATCCGGTCCTGCTGCGGCATCTGCTCTGGATCGCCGTCGCCTCCGGCCTGCCCCTCCAGCTCCACGCCGGCCTCGACGGACCCGGTCCGCACATTCACCGCACGGACCCCGTCCTCCTCACGGACTTCGCCCGCGCCACGGCGGGCCTGGGCACCGACCTGGTCCTGCTGCACGGCTACCCGTACCACCGCCACGCGGCCCACCTCGCCGGAGCCTTCCCGCATGTGTACGCCGATCTGGGCGCCGAACTCGTCCGCACGGGCGCGCGTGCCGCCGCCGTCCTCGCCGAGGTCATGGAACTGGCGCCCTTCGGCAAGCTCCTCTTCTCCAGTGGCGCCCATGGCCTGCCCGAACTCCACGTGGTGGCGGCCCGGTTGTTCCGGGAGGCGCTGGCGCGGGTGCTGGGGACGTGGGTGGCCGAGGGGGCGTGGTCCCTGGCGGACGCGCAGCGCGTGGCGGGGCTGATCGCGGCGGGGAACGCGCGGCGGGTGTACGGGCTGGAGGAGTGAGGAGGAGGGACTACCTCCGCACGGTGATCGACGCCCTCGTACGGACATACGCGTGACTCACGCGCGCGTGGGGACGTATGCGTGACTCACGCGCGCGTAGGGGCCTCCAGACTCAAACTTCGGCCTCCAGCTTCGGACATGCGTGACTCACGCGCGCGTAGGGGCCGTCTCCGCCTTCTTCTCCGACGGCCCCGGCACGTCCACCGTGACCTCCGGCCGCTCCGGCCGCTCACGCAGCGACAGCAGCACCCGCAAAGTGGCGATCCACACCAGGCAGGAGCCCAGCATGTGGGCGCCCACCAGCACCTCGGGCAGGTCCGAGAAGTACTGGAGGTAGCCCAGCGCACCCTGGCACAGCAGCACCACGAACAGGTCGCGGGTGCGCCGGAGCGGGTCCCCGGGGGCACCGGCCGCCTTGAGGACGCACCAGAGGGCGAAGGTCAGGCTGACCACGATCCAGGCGAGAACGGTGTGCAGCCTGGTGACCGTCTCCCAGTCCACCGGCATGCGCGGAACATCGCTGGAGTCGCCCGCGTGCGGGCCCGCGCCGGTCACCACCGTGCCGACCGCGATCAGCGGCACGGTGACGGCGACCATGGCCCACACCAGCTGCCGCACCGACGTGCCGACCAGCGGGCGCGGGGCCGTGTCGCCTTCGCGGGCGCGCTGCCACATCACCAGGGCCACCGCGATCAACACGGAGGTCAGCAGGAAGTGCGCGGCGACGGTGTACGGGTTGAGGCCGACCAGGACGACGATGCCGCCGAGGACCGCGTTGCCCATGACCACCCAGAACTGGGCCCAGCCCAGCCGCGTCAGGCCGCGCCGCCACGGCTTCTGCGCGCGGGCGGCGACGATCGCCCAGCCGACGGCGGCACACAGCACATACGTCAGCATGCGGTTGCCGAACTCGATGGCGCCATGGAGGCCCATCGCGCTGGTCGCGGTGAGCGAGTCCTCGGTGCACTTGGGCCAGGTCGGGCAGCCGAGCCCGGAGCCCGTCAGACGGACGGCACCGCCGGTGACCACGATGACCACCGACATGACGAGCGCGGCGAGAGCCGCCCGCTGAACCGTCCGGTATGCCGGGGTCCAGCGTTCGGCGAGGAAGGCGAGGGGGTTGCGCACGAAGGCTGCCACGGAGGCTGCGGTGTCGGCGCGGGTCGCTTTTGGCACGCGCCCCATCGTAGGCGGCCGCTTGTGCACGGTTTCACGAGGGGTCGCCGCAAGGCCGTGTACTGCCTGCTCCCCGTACTGCCTGCTTCCCGTACTGCCTACTCCCACCCGTACTGCCTACTCCCAGCGGAAGAACCGCGCCGCCGCGCCCAGCCCGGCCACCGCCCACCCGGCCAGGATCCCGAGCTCGCCCCACGGCATTCCGGCCCCGTGCCGCAGCACGTCCCGCAAGCCGTCCGAGAGCGCGGAGACCGGCAGCAGCCCGAGCACGTCCCGCGCCGTCTCCGGGAACCGGTCCAGCGGCACGACCACCCCGCCCCCCAGGAGCAGCAGCAGGAAGACCAGGTTCGCGGCCGCCAGCGTGGCCTCCGCCTTGAGCGTGCCCGCCATCAGCAGGCCGAGCCCGGAGAAGGCCGCCGTGCCGAGGACGAGCAGGAGGAGTACGGCGAGGGGGTTGCCGTGCGGTGACCAGCCCAGCGCGAAGGCGATCACCGTGAGGAGGACGATCTGGAGGACCTCCGTGACCAGGACGGAGAGTGTCTTGGCGGTCATCAGCCCCCAGCGGGGCAGGGGTGAGGAGGCGAGCCGCTTCAGGACGCCGTAGCGGCGCTCGAAGCCCGTCGCGATGGCCTGGCCCGTGAACGCCGTCGACATCACCGCGAGCGCCAGGACACCCGGGGCGAGGAAGTCGACCGCCTCACCGGGGCCGGTGTCGACGATGTCCACGGTGCTGAACAGCGTGAGCAGCATCGTCGGGATCACGACGGTCAGCAGCAGCTGCTCGCCGTTGCGCAGCAGCATCCGCGTCTCCAGCACCGCCTGCGCCGCGATCATGCGGGAGAGCGGGGCGGCCCCTGGCCTCGGCGCGTACGCCCCCACGGCACCCGTACGCCCACCCGCACCGACACCGCTCATGCGCGCAGCTCCTTGCCGGTCAGCTCCAGGAAGACGTCCTCGAGGGTGTGCCGCTCCACCGAGATCTTCTCCGGCATCACGCCGTGCTGCGCGCACCAGGACGTGACGGTCGCCAGCAGCTGCGGGTCGACCTTGCCGACGACCCGGTACACGCCCGGGGTCAGCTCGCGCCGCCGTGCAGCGCGCCGGGAGGGCCTTCAGCAGGGAGCTCATGTCGAGGCCCGGCCGGCCCGTGAAGCGCAGGGTGTTCTCGGCGCCGCCCCGGCACAGCTCCTCGGGGGAGCCCTGGGCGATGACCCGGCCGGCGTCGATGATCGCGACGTCGTCGGCGAGCTGCTCGGCCTCGTCCATGGAGTGCGTGGTCAGGAGGACCGAGACGCCGTCCGCGCGCAGGTCGCGCACGAGGTCCCAGGTCGCCCGGCGGGCCTGCGGGTCCAGACCGGCGGTCGGCTCGTCGAGGAAGACCAGCTCGGGGCGGCCCACCACGGCCATGGCGAGCGCGAGGCGCTGCTGCTGGCCGCCGGAGAGCCGGCGGTAGGCGGTGCGGCCGCAGCTGCCGAGGCCGAGCCGCTCGATCAGCGCGTCCACGTCCAGCGGGTGGGCGTGCAGCTTGGCCATATGGCGCAGCATCTCCTCGGCCCGCGCGCCCGGGTAGACACCGCCGGACTGGAGCATCACGCCGATACGCGGACGCAGGTCGCGCGGCCTGCGCGTACGGGGTCGAGGCCCAGCACGCGTACCGTCCCCGAGTCCGGCTTGCGGTACCCCTCGCAGGTCTCGACCGTGGTCGTCTTGCCCGCTCCGTTGGGGCCGAGTACGGCGGTGACGCCCGCTTCGGCCACCAGGTCGAGACCGTCGACCGCGGTCTTCGCTGCCGTACCGCTTCACCAGGGCCCGGACCTGGACCGCGGGCTCACTTCGCATGGGCGCCAAGTCTAGGGACGCGCTCGGAGCGCCGGGCGGGCGGGGGCGACGGCCCGCTCGCCCGTCGCGGGCGGTCGCACGGTCAGCAGGTGAGGTACGGCACTGCCGAGTGCCCCGGGGTGCGGCTTGCTCCACTCCGAGGAATTACGCAACAATGGCGTTGTGAAAAACGTCGGCGAGGCTCGGGGCACCCGCTCGGGGACCCCTCAGGAGGAGCTCGCGACCGGGTGAGCGGCTCGCACGCGCAACCGGGTCGCGCGCTCCATCCTGGACCACGGCCCGTCCACCGTCGCCGAGCTCGCCGGGCGCCTCGGCCTCACCCAGGCCGCCGTCCGCCGCCACCTCGACGCGCTCGTCGCCGACGACGTCGTGGAGGCCCGTGAGCAGCGGGTCTACGGCGCGCGGACGCGCGGCCGGCCCGCCAAGGTCTTCGCCCTGACCGACTGCGGCCGGGACGCCTTCGACCAGTCGTACGACACGCTCGCCGCGGACGCCCTGCGCTGGATCGCCGAGCGCGAGGGCGGTGACGCGGCGGTCGCCGCCTTCGCCCGCGCCCGGCTGGCCGCGCAGGCCGGGGCGTACCGCGAGGCGATCGAGGCCGCCGCCCCCGAGGAGCGCACCGAAGCCCTGGCCAAGGCCCTGAGTGAGGACGGGTACGCTGCTACGGCGCGTAGCGCGCCCCTCCCGCACAGGGGTGAGCAGCTCTGCCAGCACCACTGCCCGGTCGCCCATGTCGCCGAGCAGTTCCCGCAGCTCTGCGAGGCGGAGACCGAGATCTTCTCCCAGCTGCTCGGCACGCATGTCCAGCGGCTGGCGACCATCGCCCACGGCGACGGCGTCTGCACGACGTTCATCCCCAAAGCCGCACACGCCGCACAGGCGTCAAAGTTTTCCACGACCACTGACACCGCATCTGCAAGCACGGCCGGGAGGAACCCCGCATGACGCTCCCCACGGAGACCGCCCACCCTGAGCTCGAGGGCCTGGGCACGTACGAATACGGCTGGGCCGACTCCGACGCGGCCGGTGCCGCGGCCAAGCGCGGCCTCAACGAGGACGTCGTCCGCGACATCTCGGCGAAGAAGTACGAGCCGGAGTGGATGCTCAAGCTGCGCCTCAAGGGCCTCAGGCTCTTCGAGAAGAAGCCCATGCCGAACTGGGGCTCGGACCTGTCGGGCATCGACTTCGACAACATCAAGTACTTCGTGCGCTCCACGGAGAAGCAGGCGGAGTCCTGGGAGGACCTGCCCGAGGACATCAAGAACACGTACGACAAGCTCGGCATCCCCGAGGCGGAGAAGCAGCGCCTCGTCGCCGGTGTCGCCGCGCAGTACGAGTCGGAGGTCGTCTACCACCAGATCCGCGAGGACCTGGAGGAGCAGGGCGTCATCTTCCTGGACACCGACACCGCGCTGAAGGAGCACCCGGAGCTCTTCAAGGAGTACTTCGGCACGGTCATCCCGGTCGGTGACAACAAGTTCGCCTCGCTGAACACCGCCGTGTGGTCCGGCGGCTCCTTCATCTACGTGCCGAAGGGCGTGCACGTCGAGATCCCGCTCCAGGCCTACTTCCGGATCAACACGGAGAACATGGGCCAGTTCGAGCGGACGCTGATCATCGTCGACGAGGACGCCTACGTGCACTACGTCGAGGGCTGCACCGCCCCGATCTACAAGTCGGACTCGCTGCACTCCGCGGTCGTCGAGATCATCGTCAAGAAGGGCGGCCGCTGCCGCTACACGACCATCCAGAACTGGTCGAACAACGTCTACAACCTGGTCACCAAGCGCGCCGTGGCCTACGAGGGCGCGACCATGGAGTGGGTCGACGGCAACATCGGCTCCAAGGTGACGATGAAGTACCCGGCCGTCTACCTGATGGGCGAGCACGCCAAGGGCGAGACCCTCTCCATCGCCTTCGCGGGCGAGGGCCAGCACCAGGACGCCGGCGCCAAGATGGTCCACATGGCGCCGAACACCTCCTCCAACATCGTCTCCAAGTCGGTGGCGCGCGGCGGCGGCCGTACCTCCTACCGCGGTCTGATCGAGATCGGCGAGGGCGCCCACGGGCTCCAAGTCCAACGTGCTGTGCGACGCGCTGCTGGTCGACACCATCTCCCGCTCCGACACCTACCCGTACGTCGACGTCCGCGAGGACGACGTGTCCATGGGCCACGAGGCGACCGTCTCCAAGGTCTCCGAGGACCAGCTCTTCTACCTGATGAGCCGCGGCCTGACCGAGGACGAGGCGATGGCGATGATCGTGCGCGGCTTCGTCGAGCCGATCGCCAAGGAACTGCCCATGGAGTACGCGCTGGAGCTCAACCGGCTGATCGAGCTGCAGATGGAGGGCGCGGTCGGCTGACCGGCCTTCAACCGACGTCTCGGGGGCGGCAGATCCGCCCCCCACCAGCAGCCCGAAGACTCATTACGTAGGAAGAGAGCAGACCGACAGCCATGGCTGAGGCTCAGAACATCCCGGTCGGGTTCCACCACCGCCGGCGCGATCGCGGTGGCCGCCGAGTCGACCGTCGCCACGCGCATGAGCGCGCCCCCGTCCTTCGACGTGGCGGACTTCCCGGTGCCGCACGGCCGCGAGGAGGAGTGGCGGTTCACCCCGCTGGAGCGGCTGCGCGGGCTGCACGACGGCACCGCCGTCGCCACCGGCACCGGCGTGAAGGTCGACGTCCAGGCCCCCGAGGGCGTCACCGTCGAGACCGTCGGCCGTGACGACGCGCGGATCGGCAGGGCGGGCACCCCGGTGGACCGGGTCGCCGCCCAGGCGTACTCGGCGTTCGAGAAGGCCGCGGTCGTCACCGTCCCCAAGGAGACGGTGCTCACCGAGCCGATCCGGATCGCCGTGCACGGCGAGGGCGGCGTCGCCTACGGCCACCAGGTCATCGAGCTCGGCGCCTTCGCCGAGGCCGTCGTCGTCATCGACCACACCGGTGACGCGGTGCTCGCCGCCAACGTCGACTATCGTCCTGGGCGACGGCGCCAAGCTGACCGTCGTCTCCGTCCAGGACTGGGACGACAAGGCCGTGCACGTCGGCCAGCACAACGCGCTGGTCGGCCGGGACGCCACCTTCAAGTCGGTCGTGGTCACCTTCGGCGGCGACGTCGTACGGCTCCACCCGCGCGTCAGCTACGCGGGCACCGGCGGCGAGGCCGAGCTGTACGGCCTGTACTTCACCGACGCCGGCCAGCACCAGGAGCACCGTCTCCTCGTCGACCACAACACCCCGCACTGCAAGTCGAACGTCGCCTACAAGGGCGCGCTCCAGGGCGACGACGCGCACGCGGTGTGGATCGGTGACGTGCTCATCGAGGCCAAGGCCGAGGGCACCGACACCTACGAGATGAACCGCAACCTGGTGCTCACCGACGGCGCCCGCGTCGACTCGGTGCCGAACCTGGAGATCGAGACCGGCGAGATCGTCGGCGCCGGTCACGCCGCGCGCGACCGGCCGCTTCGACGACGAGCAGCTCTTCTACCTGATGGCCCGCGGCATCCCGGAGCGACGAGGCCCGCCGCCTGGTGGTCCGCGGCTTCTTCGCCGAGCTGGTCCAGCAGATCGGTGTCGACGGACATCGAGGAGCGCCTCATCGCCAAGATCGAAGAGGAGCTGGAGGCGTCGGTCTCATGACTGCCTCGTCGACATTCCTCCGCGCGTGTGCGCTGAGCGAGCTGGAGGAGGACACCCCGAAGCGGGTGGAACTCGACGGCACGCCGGTGTCCCTCGTGCGGACCGAGGGCGAGGTGTTCGCGATCCACGACATCTGCTCGCACGCGAACGTCTCGCTCTCCGAGGGCGAGGTGGAGGACTGCCAGATCGAGTGCTGGCTGCACGGCTCCCGCTTCGACCTCCGTACCGGCAAGCCGTCCGGCCTTCCCGCGACGCGCCCCGTCCCCGTATACCCCGTAAAGATCGAAGGGGACGACGTGCTCGTCTCCCTCACCCAGGAGTCCTGAGGCACCCATGGCAACGCTTGAAATCCGAGACCTGCACGTCACCGTCGAGGCCGACAACGCCACGAAGGAGATCCTCAAGGGCGTCGACCTCACCGTGAAGCAGGGCGAGACGCACGCCATCATGGGCCCCAACGGCTCCGGCAAGTCGACCCTCGCCTACTCCCTCGCGGGTCACCCCAAGTACACGATCACCAGCGGCACCGTCACTCTCGACGGCGAGGACGTCCTGGAGATGTCCGTCGACGAGCGCGCCCGCGCGGGCCTGTTCCTCGCGATGCAGTACCCGGTCGAGGTCCCCGGTGTCTCCGTCTCCAACTTCCTGCGCACCTCCGCCACCGCCATCCGCGGCGAGGCCCCCAAGCTGCGTACGTGGGTGAAGGAGGTCAAGGAGGCCATGCAGCGCCTCCACATGGACCCGTCCTTCGCCGAGCGCAACGTGAACGAGGGCTTCTCCGGCGGTGAGAAGAAGCGCCACGAGATCCTCCAGCTGGAGCTGCTCAAGCCGAAGATCGCGATCCTCGACGAGACGGACTCCGGCCTGGACGTCGACGCGCTGCGCGTCGTCTCCGAGGGCGTCAACCGCGTCCGCGAGACCGGTGAGGTCGGCACCCTGCTGATCACCCACTACACGCGCATCCTGCGCTACATCAAGCCCGACCACGTGCATGTGTTCGCGGACGGCCGGATCGCCGAGTCCGGCGGCGCCGAGCTCGCCGACAAGCTGGAGGACGAGGGCTACGAGGCATACGCGAAGGGTGGCGCATCCGCGTGACACAGCTGCCGGGCCTCCTCACTGCATCGGATCTTCTTGGCGAGGCGATCCGCAAGGACTTCCCCATCCTGGACCGCCTGGTCCACGACGGCAAGAAGCTCGTGTACCTGGACAACGCGGCGACCTCGCAGAAGCCGCGCCAGGTGCTCGACGCGCTGAACGAGTACTACGAGCAGCACAACGCCAACGTCCACCGCGGTGTGCATGTGCTCGCCGAGGAGGCCACGGCGCTGTACGAGGGCGCGCGCGACAAGGTCGCCGCGTTCATCAACGCGCCCAGCCGCGACGAGGTGATCTTCACCAAGAACGCCTCCGAGTCGCTCAACCTCGTGGCGAACATGCTCGGCTGGGCCGACGAGCCCTACCGCGTGGACCACGAGACCGAGATCGTCATCACGGAGATGGAGCACCACTCCAACATCGTGCCGTGGCAGCTGCTCGTCGCAGCGCACGGGCGCGAAGCTGAAGTGGTTCGGCCTCACCGACGACGGCCGGCTCGACCTGTCGAACATCGACGAGATCATCACGGAGAAGACGAAGATCGTCTCCTTCGTGCTGGTCTCCAACATCCTGGGCACGGTCAACCCGGTCGAGGCGATCGTGCGCCGCGCCCAGGAGGTCGGCGCCCTGGTCCTGATCGACGCCTCGCAGGCCGCGCCGCACATGCCGCTGGACGTGCAGGCTCTGCAGGCCGACTTCGTGGCCTTCACCGGCCACAAGATGTGCGGCCCGACCGGCATCGGCGTCCTCTGGGGCCGCCAGGAGCTGCTGGAGGACCTGCCCCCGTTCCTCGGCGGCGGCGAGATGATCGAGACGGTGTCGATGCACTCGTCGACGTACGCTCCCGCCCCGCACAAGTTCGAGGCGGGCACGCCCCCGATCGCCCAGGCGGTCGGCCTCGGCGCGGCGGTCGACTACCTCGCCTCGATCGGCATGGACAAGATCCTCGCCCATGAGCACGCGCTCACCGAGTACGCGGTGAAGCGGCTGGCGGAGGTCCCCGACCTGCGGATCATCGGCCCGACCACGGCCGAGGACCGCGGCGCCGCGATCTCCTTCACGCTCGGCGACATCCACCCGCACGACGTGGGCCAGGTCCTCGACGAGCAGGGCATCGCGGTCCGGGTCGGCCACCACTGCGCCCGCCCGGTCTGCCTGCGCTACGGAATTCCCGCGACCACGCGAGCGTCGTTCTATCTGTACTCCACGCCGGCCGAGATCGACGCGCTGGTCGACGGCCTGGAGCACGTACGGAACTTCTTCGGCTGAGGGGCGTAGCCGAACCGTGAAGCTGGATTCGATGTACCAGGAAGTCATCCTGGACCACTACAAGCACCCGCACGGGCGTGGTCTGCGGGACGGCGACGCCGAGGTGCACCACGTCAACCCGACGTGCGGTGACGAGATCACCCTGCGCGTGAAGTACGACGGCACGACGATCAGCGATGTCTCGTACGAGGGCCAGGGCTGTTCCATCAGCCAGGCCTCGGCCTCCGTGCTGAACGACCTCCTCGTCGGCAAGGAGCTGGCCGAGGCGCAGAAGATCCAGGAGACCTTCCTGGAGCTGATGCAGTCCAAGGGCCGGATCGAGCCCGACGACGCGATGGAGGAGGTCCTGGAGGACGCGGTCGCGTTCGCCGGGGTCTCCAAGTACCCGGCCCGAGTCAAGTGCGCCCTGCTGAGCTGGATGGCGTGGAAGGACGCGACGGCCCAGGCCCTGGGCGGATCCGACGCCGAAAGGAAGACGGCATGACCGACACCGTGGAGACGAAGCCGGCCTCGGAGGAGGAGCTCCGCGAGGCCCTGATACGACGTGGTCGACCCCGAGTTGGGCATCGACGTCGTCAACCTCGGACTGATCTACGGCATCCACATCGACGACTCGAACGTCGCGACCATCGACATGACGCTGACCTCCGCGGCCTGCCCGCTGACGGACGTCATCGAGGACCAGGCCAAGTCCGCGACGGAGGGCCTCGTCGACGAACTCCGCATCAACTGGGTCTGGATGCCCCCGTGGGGCCCCGACAAGATCACCGACGACGGCCGCGAGCAGCTCCGGGCGCTCGGGTTCAACGTCTGAGTCTTCGAGGTCTGGGTCTCGACGTCTGGGTCTTCGAGGTCTGGGTCTTCGAGGTCTGGGTCTTTGACGTCTGGGTCTTTAACGTCTGGGTCCGAAAGACGCCTCTGCGTACATGACTGTGGCCCCCGGCAGCGCGCCGGGGGCCACAACTGTGCCTGGGCTCAGGCCAGGCCCTTCACCAGCCGGAAAGCCGTGTCCGCCCGGTAGGCCTGGCTGTTCTCCGTTCGGGCGAGGCCCAGGGCGGAGCCACTGTGGCGGATGAAGCCGCCGGGATAGTTGTGGGATTCGAGCATGACCGCGCCGGAGTAGGACGAGGGACGGGGGCAGAACGTGGCGTCTTCCTTGAAGAGTTGTGAGCCGTCGTCGCGGTCGGCGTGGAGCTGGAAGCCCCCGTGGCGCACATAGCGACCGTCCGGGGTGCGGAAGGAATAGCAGGAGGAGTTGGCGAGGCCGGGGACCACCTTGAAGGTGGAGGCCTTCCGCTGCACGCTTCCGCTGCTCGCGCTCACCTGGTCGAGCCGGACCGTGTCGCCGGTCACGTTCCAGTGGCCGTTGGAGTAGTTGACGGACCGTAGGGACTTCCAGGTCGAGGACGCCGGCTTCTTGCTGGCGGTGGCCGACTTCGCAGGCCTCGGTTTCGGTTTCGGTTTCGGTTTCGGTTTCGGCTTCGGTTCGGGATCTGCCTTGCCCCGCGGGGGCTTGGGCGAGGCGGAGCTCTTCGCCTTGGTGGGCTTCGGGGACGACGGACTGCTCTTGCCGTCCGAAACCGAAGGCTGTAGGGAGGTGCCGGGCACGAGCGCGTCACCGGACGAGTTCGCCTGGCCCATACGGTCCTGGGCCGAGTCGTCGGTGCCCCCCTTTTGCAGGGCGATCGCGGTCACGCTGCCTATCAGGATCACCATGGCGAGCGCGCCGCCGGCCCAGAGCCTGCGGGGGCCGGGCACCTGTGTCTGGTCCGGCGATTCACCGCTCTCCCGTACCTTCGAGGGGGAACTCCTCGGGACGGGGGGCCGGTCCGGAGAGGATCCGGGCTTCTGTTCTGGCATACGCGGTTCTCCCAGCGTCGCCAACAGGCGTACGCGAATTCATCGTCCGGAGTTGTCCGGAGCCCGGAGTTGTCCGGAATCGGCACAGGAGGAAGGGGTGGCACCACCCGCGGAACGGCTGCGGCCGTGGATACCGGCAAGTGTTTGACCAGTGAAACAGTAGTGGAACTCACGGGTGCCAAGCAGCCCTTTCCACGAGCGACTTCGAACGGAATTTCGGGTCCCGGGGGCGAGTTGGGCGCTTTGCGCCGCCTTTCCCACCTTTTCTCGTGCGCGTGAAGCCCGACACACCGCCCGTCTCGGAGCCACCTCTCCTCGGGTCCGGAGTCACCTCACCTCGGATACGTGGTCTTCTTCGTCCCGCTCACTGTCTCGCTCACCGGTTCGCCTCCGCGGCTCCCCGCCGGTTAGGTTGCCCTCTTGACGCTTTGACGCTCTCCCCTCCTGAAGGGGGGATTCTTACGGCTCGCGCCGTGAGACTTCCTGTTTCATCGCCGACTGCCCGCCCGGAGTTCTCCGTTGAGGTCTTACACCAGCTCCGCAGGCTGCAACCGCCCGTCCGGCGGCCAGAAGATTGCGTGCCGCGTTCACGTCCCGGTCGTGGGTCGTGCCACAGCTGTCGCACGTCCAGGTGCGGACGTGCAAGCGGCATCTTGTCCTGCAAGGTGCCGCAGGTGGAGCACAGCTTGGAGGAGGGGAACCAGCGGTCGACCGCGATCACTTCGCGGCCGTACCACTGGGCCTTGTACTCCAGCAGGCTCCGGAACTCCGACCACGCCGCATCGCTGATGGCGCGGGCGAGGCTCCGGTTCTTGACCATGTTGCGCACGGTCAGGTCCTCGATCACGAGCGTTTGGTTTTCACGCACGAGTCGAGTGGTCAGCTTGTGCAGGGCGTCACGCCTGCGGTCGGCGATCCGGGCATGGATCTTCGCCACCTTCCGCCGGGCCTTGGCCCGGTTCGCCCCGTCGCCCTTGGCCTTCTTCGCGAGGCGGCGCTGGGCCAGGGCGAGCCGGGCCCGGTCACGGCGTTCATGCCGGGGATTGGCGATCTTCTCCCCGGTGGAGAGCGTCAGGAGGTGGTCCAGACCCACATCGATGCCGACCGCGGTATCCGTGGCGGGAAGCGGCTTCACGGTGGGGTCGTCGCACAGCATCGAGACGAACCAGCGTCCGGCCGCGTCCTGCGACACGGTCACCGTCGACGGGGACGCACCCTCGGGCAGCGGCCGGGACCACACGATGTCCAGCGGTTCCCGCATCTTCGCCAGCGTCAGCCTGCCGTCTCGGAAGCGGAAGGCGCTGGTGGTGTACTCGGCGGACTTCCGCGACTTCTTCCGGGACTTGAAGCGCGGGTACTTGGCCCGCTTGCCGAAGAAGTTGGTGAAGGCGCCTTGCAGGTGCCGGAGCGCCTGCTGGAGCGGAACGGAGGAGACCTCGCCCAGGTAGGCCAGTTCCTCGGTCTTCTTCCAGTCCGTCAGCATCGCGGAGGTCTGGTTGTAGTTGACCCGCTCCTGCCGCGTCCATGCCTCGGTACGGGCGGCGAGCGCCATGTTGTAGACCTTGCGAACACAGCCGAACGTGCGCAGGAGCTCGGCTGCCTGCGCATCGGTCGGATGGAAGCGGTATTTGAACGCCCGCTTCACATAGTTCGTAGTCACGTTCACAAGCTAGTAGGCTCACGGGTGAGGATCAAATCCGCGGGGCGGGGCACGGTCTTTCGCCCTGGCGGCACAACCCCGCTCCTTGCCCTGCTTGGCAGGAGTCCGATTCCTCTCCGCCCTGAAAGGCGGAGTATCCACGGAGGTATCCGATGACCGACACGATTGCTCCCCGCACCACCGGCGCCGTGGCCGCCGGCCTCGCCACGATCGCCGCCGACGGCACCGTCCTCGACACCTGGTTCCCCGCTCCCGCGCTCACCGCCGAGCCTGGCCCGTCCGGCACCGAGCGGCTGTCCGCCGAGCGTGCCGTGGAGCTGCTCGGCGAGGGCGCCGCGAAGGCGATCGGCCCGGATGCCCGCCGGGGTGTCGAGGTCGTCGCGGTCCGTACGGCCCTCGCCTCCCTCGACGAGAAACCGATCGACGCGCACGACGTGTACCTGCGCCTCCACCTGCTCTCACACCGCCTGGTCAAGCCGCACGGCCAGAGCCTCGACGGCATGTTCGGCTTCCTCGCGAACGTCGCCTGGACCTCCCTCGGCCCGGTCGCCGTCGACGACCTCGAGAAGGTCCGCCTGAACGCCCGCGCTGAGGGCCTGCACCTCCAGGTGACCTCCCTCGACAAGTTCCCGCGCATGACGGACTACGTCACCCCGAAGGGCGTCCGTATCGCCGACGCCGACCGCGTCCGCCTCGGAGCGCACCTCGCCGAGGGCACCACCGTCATGCACGAGGGCTTCGTCAACTTCAACGCGGGCACACTCGGCACGTCGATGGTCGAGGGCCGCATCTCCGCGGGCGTCGTGGTTGGCGACGGCTCGGACATCGGCGGCGGCGCCTCCACCATGGGCACCCTGTCCGGAGGCGGCAACGTGATCATCGCCATCGGCGAGCGGTGCCTGGTCGGCGCCGAGGCGGGCGTCGGTATCGCGCTCGGCGACGAGTGCGTCGTCGAGGCAGGCCTGTACGTCACCGCCGGCACCCGCGTCACCATGCCCGATGGGCAGATCGTCAAGGCCCGTGAACTGTCCGGCGCCTCCCACATTCTGTTCCGCCGTAACTCGGTCACCGGCACCGTCGAGGCCCGCCCGAACAACGCGGTCTGGGGCGGCCTGAACGAGATCCTGCACAGCCATAACTAAGACCTGATCCGCAAGCCGGCCAGAGAGTCCCCAGCCCCAGAGAGTCCCCAGCCAGAGAGTCCAGGGAGTAGCGCGGCCCGATCGGGGGTACCCGGGCCTTCCCGGACGAGAGGAGGCGGGACACGTGACCGGAACCGTGGACACCAGGCCCGCGCGAACCACGGCGGCCGAGCACCATTCCGTCGGCGAACTGGTCGGGCAGGCCACCGAACAGATGTCCGTTCTCGTACGGCAGGAGCTCGCCCTCGCCAAGAAGGAGCTGGCCGAGAAGGGGCGGCGCGCGGGCCGTGGTGGCGGGCTGCTCGGCGCGGCCGGCGCCGTCGGCTACATCGGACTGGTCGGCCTGTCGGCCGCGGGCGTCGCCGCGCTGACGCTGGTGCTGTCCGTGTGGCAATCCGCGCTCATCATCACGGGAGTGCTCTTCGCCATCGCGGGCATCCTGGCGCTGACCGGCCGCGCCCAGCTGCGCCGCGCCACGCCGCCCACTCCCGCGTGGGTGATCGGCAGCCTCAAGGCCGACGTCGAGGAGATCAAGGGAAGGGCGCACCGATGACGAGTACCTCCGGCGGTTCGGCCGGCTCGAAGGGCTCGGCCGGGGCAAAGGGCCCCGACGAGCTGCGGCAGCAGATCGAGACGACACGGCATCAACTCGGCGACACAGTGGAGGAGTTGCTCGCCAAGACGGACGTGAAGGCGCTGGCCCGGGCCCAGATGGCAGGACTGAAGGGCTCGGCCTCCCATGCCGCGCACTCCCTGCGGGAACGGGCGCCCCGGGCTGTCGTGATCGGCGGCGTGGGTGTGGGGGCCGCCGCGGCGGCAGTGGGAGCGGCGAACCGACGGCGACAGCACGCACCGCGGGTCCAGTTGCTCGGGCGGGGGCATCGCGGCATCCGCGGGTCCAGTTGCTCGGGCGGCGGCACCATGCGCCGCGGGGCGGGGTGTTCGGCGGGCGGAACCGGTACCGTTCTTCGCCGCTCCGGCGAGACCTCTCACGGCGGGTGTCACCGGTCCGGCGGGACTTTTCACGGCGGGTGTCACCGGTCCGGCGGGATTTCTCGAGGCGGGTATCACTGCTCTGGCGAGAGGTCTCACGGCGTGTGTCGTCGCTTCGCCGTGACGTCTCACCACGCGTGTCGCCGCTCCGTCGTGAGGCCTCGCGGCGCGTATCGCCAGTCCGCCGCGAGGCCTCACGGCGTATTCCCGGGATACGACGCCGCGTTTCGGCCATGTACGGCTCCTGACGGGACCGTGAACCGGATGGCACCGGAGGCACCGGAGGCACCGGAGGCACCGGATGGCATGAGTGGAGATCCGTCCAGGGAGAGCCGTTGCCCCGCTACGGAGCGGCCGCCGGGACTTGTACGCTCGGCGGCGGCTTCGGATCCCGGGGCGCATATCACTTGCCCTGTATGTCGTGCTTGACTGCTTGTAGTGCCGCAGCCGCGGTGCCGCAGTGAAAAGCGTGGCGCGTGGTGCCGCGGCAGTGGTGCCGCGGCAGTGATGCCGTAACCGTGGCACCGCAGCAGTGGCGCCGTAACCGTGCTGCCGCAGTGCAACGCCGTGCCGCAGCAGTGGTGTCGCAGGCCTGGCACCATGTGCCCGTCATGATCGTCCGGAGGAGAACCCAGCCGATGTCAGACAGCTCCCCCTGCCGCCGGTGCGGCTGCACTCCGAAGCGGAGCTGGCGCGGGACGCGCTCGCCACACCGCTGCTCTCGCGCGCCGCGCGGCTCGCCCGCTGGGCCGGACCGGACACGCGCGTAGACGCCGAGGGCGAGTTGATCGATGAGCAACTTCCCCAGGCTGTCGAGGAGTTGGGCCTCACGGGCGAGGACGCGGCGGCCCTCGCGGGCGAGGCCTGGCTGGTGGCCCTGGACACCGGGCTCGTGGAGATCGTGGACGAGGAAGAGGGCACCGTCACCGCGGGCGCGGAGCTGAGGATGCTCACCTCCGGAGGGCCACAGGACGTGCTGGGCGTCTGGCTCGGCGCACTGGACACCGTGGTGGCCGACGCGGCCGTACCCGACCTCGACGACCTCTTCGAGGCGGCCATGGACACAGGCGGCTTCACCGACCTCTCCGGAGCCCGAACCTCTCCGGAGCCGGCCTCTCCGGGCTGGACTGGGACCTCGAGGAGGAGGCGGAGCTCCTGGAGGAGGTGCTCGGCAACCTCTACCTGCTGACCGTGAGCGAGGCCGGCCCCGGCGACGGTCTGGTGCCGCTCCCCGTTTTGGCCGTCTCGGTGGTCGTTCCCGAGGGCATCGGGGTGCCCACCAACGACATGCTGGAAGAGGTGTCGGAGGTGATACTGCGGCTCGACGACCAGTTCCGGCTGCTGGAGCCGGTCGGCCTCGTCGAGTACCAGCCCGTCGACGAGACGCTCCTGGTGGACGCCGACGACGCCACCGGGCCCGAAGAACCGTCCGAGCCGTCCGAGCCGGCCGACGAGGCCGATGTCGCACGGTACGGGATGGTACGGCTCACCCCCCTGGGCCTGTACGGTCTGCGGGCCCGGCTGCTGGAGGCCGGTGTCCCCGCGCCCGCGGTGGGCGACCTGGTGGACAAGGGCGCGGACGCGCTGCTGGACGGCACGGGCACCTTCCCGCAGCCGGCGGCGCGGGCCGAGACGGAACAGTGGCTCGCCCGCCGCGAACCCTTCGCCGCCGCACGGGAGTTGCTGGCGGCGGCCAGGGGCTCCGACGCGGGCGCACCCCTGCGCCGCCTCTCTTGCCAGCAGGCGCTGTCCCTCGTAGGGCCCTCGGCCGAACCGGCCCTCCGGGAGGTCCTCGATGACGCCGAGCTCGGCGGGCTCGCCCGGGTCTGGCTCACCGAACACGGCGCCGCGGACGTGCCCGCGCCGACCGAGTCGATGGTCTTCTGGCTGACGATCGACACGGTGGCCGCGCAACTGGCGGCCGAGGGCAACTCCGCGGAACTCCAGGCCCTGATCGAAGCCCTCGCCCGGCAGCACAGCGACTTCTTCACCACGGCCTGGCGCGTCGACCACCCGGCCACCCCCGACGTCCTGGAGGCCATGGGCCGCCTCCACCCCGACAAGAAAGTCGCCAAGGAGGCCCGCAAAGCGGCGTTCAAGGCGCGGTCACAGCGTTCGGAGTAAGCACGTGAGCACGTGAGGGTTGCGACCGACCGCAGCGCTGATGTACGACGGGGCGCCCTCTCGGAAGAGAGCGCCCCGAACACGTACGGACGCTTACAGCGACTGGTACGACGCCTACAGCGACTGCGTACGGCCGCCTACAGCGACTGCGTACGGCCGCCTACAGCGACTGCGCCGCAGGCTTCACCATGCCCCGGACCGTGCGGGACTTGACGAAGTCGCCCATCGCCGTCATCTCCCACTCGCCGGAGAACTGCTTGATCAGCTTGGCCATCATCACGCCGGTCTGGGGCTCGGCGTGGGTGAGGTCGAAGCGGACCAGCTCCTCGCCGGTCGCGGCGTCCATGAGGCGGCAGTAGGCCTTGGCGACCTCGGTGAACTTCTGGCCGGAGAAGGAGTTGACCGTGAAGACCAGGGCCGTGACCTCCTGGGGGAGACTGCCGAGGTCCACCGAGATCACCTCGTCGTCGCCTCCGCCCTCGCCCGTGAGGTTGTCCCCGGAGTGCCTGATCGAGCCGTTCACGATCTGGAGCTTGCCGAAGTAGCAGCTGCCGATGTGGTTGCGCTGCGGGCCGTACGCGATGACCGAGGCGTCCAGGTCGATGTCCTTGCCGCGGTACGCCGGCTCCCAGCCGAGGCCCATCTTGACCTGGGAGAGGAGCGGACGGCCGCCCTTGACCAGGGAGACGGTCTGGTTCTTCTGGAGGCTGACGCGACCCTTGTCGAGGTTGATCTTGCCGGTGCCCGGGAGAGGGGCGGCTGCCGCCGGGGGAGCGGCCGGGGTGGGGGCGGCGGTGGGCTGCGGCGGGGCCACGACCGGGGTGGCGGTGGGCTGCGGCGGGGCCGCGACCGGGGGAGTCGAGAGCTGCGGCGGGGTCGCGGCCGGGGTGGCGGTGGGCTGCGGCGGGGTCGCGGGTGCTGCCGGTTCCTCCACCGTCACGCCGAAGTCCGTCGCGATGCCCGCCAGGCCGTTCGCGTACCCCTGGCCGACCGCGCGGGCCTTCCACGCGCCGTTGCGCAGGTAGACCTCCACGATCACCAGGGCCGTCTCCGTGCCGAGCCGGGGCGGGGTGAAGGTGGCCAGGACGGAGTTGTCGTCCGCGCTGCGGATCGTCGCCGTGGGTTCGATGCCCTGGAAGGTCTGGCCCGCGGCGTCCGGGCTCGCCGTGACGACGATCTTCTCGATGCCCGGGGGCACGGCCGCCGTGTCGACCGTGATCGCATCGGGGGTGGTGCCGCCGCCCGAGCGGTACGTCACGCCCGGGCCGGTCGGCTGGTTGTAGAAGATGAAGTCGTCGTCGGAGCGCACCTTGCCGTCGGCGGTGAGCAGCAGGCCCGATACGTCGAGCCGCACGGGCGCGGCGACGTCCACCGTCACGCGGGCGGTGGGAAGAGGGATGTTCGAGCCGGGGGTCATAGCTGTCATGCCCGGTGAACGAGCGGAGGCGCTTTACCGTTCCCTTACCAGGGCCATTCGACGGGCGCACAGGTTTTCGCCCCCGCCGCTTTTCCCCGCTCTTCCCTTCCCGCTCTTCCCCTTCCCGCTCTTCCCCTTCCTCTCTTCCCCTCCCTCAAGCTCTCGACTTCGCTTCCCAGCAGAGTCCTGAAGGCCGGGATTCCCTGCGAAGATCAAGGGATGGAGACCTTCGAGAGCCTTGTCCGAACCGAGTTCGCCCCGAAGAACACCTTTCTGAACACCGCGAGCTACGGACTGCTCCCCGCCCGTACTGTGGCCGCCCTGCACGAGGCCATACGGCTCAAGGCCGACGGCAGTCCGCTGGACCCGCTGTTCGCCGACATGGAGGCCGCCCGGGCCTCCTTCGCCCGGCTGGCCAAAGTCCCGGTCGGCCGGGTGGCGGCGGGAGCGTCGGTCACCGCCCACACCGCACTGATCGCCGCCTCGCTGCCCCCGGGCGCCGAAGTCCTCACCGCCGAGGGCGACTTCGCCTCCGTCGTGAACCCCTTCCACGCCCGCGGCGACCTCAAGGTGCGGGCCGTGCCCCTGGAACGGATCGCCGAGTCCGTCCGCCCGGCCACCGCGCTCGTCGCGGTCAGCGCCACGCAGTCCGCCGACGGCCGGATCGCCGACCTGCCCGCGCTGCGCGAGGCGGCCCGGGCGCACGGGGCCCGTACCTACGTCGACTTCTCCCAGGCCGCCGGATGGCTGCCGGTGGAGGCCGACGCGTACGACTACACCGCCGCCATCTGCTACAAGTGGCTGCTCGGCCCGCACGGCGCGGCCTTCCTCGTCGTGCCGGAGGACTTCGGTGCCCTGACACCGGTGCTGGCCGGATGGGCCGCGGGGGAGAACCGCTGGGACAGCTGCTACGGCCCCGTCACCGAACTCGCCCACTCCGCCCGCCGGTTCGACCTGCCCCCCGCCCTCTTCAGCTACGCCGGACTGCGCCACTCCCTGGCCCTCGTCGAGGAACTCGGCGTGGACGCCGTACGCGCCCATGACCTCGCCCTCGCCGACCGCTTCCGCGCGGGACTCGCCACCCTCGGCCACGAACCCCTGCCCGCACCCGGCTCACCCATCGTCTCCGTACCCCGACTCGGCCACCGCCAGCCCGAGTTGAGCAGCGCCGGCATCGAGGTCTCCCACCGCGCGGGAAACCTGCGCGCCTCCTTCCACGTGTACAACACACCCGCGGACGTCGACCGGCTTCTCGACGTACTCTCCGTACTCTCCGGTTGACCGTCCGTCCGGCCGGCCGGCACCACTCGCCTCCACGGCAAGCTGCCTTACCGGCGAGGGAACCACTCCGCGCGGGGGCCGCATGCGCTCAGGCTCCGCTCGCGGTCCGGGTGGCCGGTCCCTGGGGAGCGTGCGAGCCTGGAGACGCCCGGCGGTGAAGGCGAGGAGTGCACCGTGCAGGCCAGGCTTGATGGGGACAGGGGTGTGTTCGCCGCGCTTGTGGCCTATACCGTCCTGATCAGCGTGCTGGACGTGTCCGTCCCCGACACGTTGGTGCGCTTGGCCGCTGTCGCGGTGCTCGCCCCGGTCGTCGCCGCCGCGCTGCTCAACATCCGCCAGACCGCTGTCGTGTGCGCGCTGTACCTGGTGCTGACCGTCCTTGGCTACGGCCTGTGGATTCCGGGGATCAGTGTGCAGAACCGGGTCGCCGTCTGTGTCTCCGCACTGGCCGTATGCGTGGTGAGCTTCCTGGTCTGCCGGGTGCGCCTGCAGCGTGAGGAGCGCATCAAGAGGCTGAGACTGACGGCGGGGGCGGTCCAGCGGCTGCTGCTGCGGTCGTTTCCGCTGCTGGCCGGCGATATCGTGGCGGACGGCTTCTACGAGGCGGCCGAGCGCGAGGCGATGGTCGGCGGGGACATCTACGAGGTGCTGTGGACCCCCTACGGCGTGCGGATGGTGATCGGAGACGTACGGGGCAAGGGGCTGCCGGCGATTGGTGCGAGCGCGGCGGTGCTGAACGCCTTCCGCGAGGGCGCGTACCGGGAGCCGGACCTGCGGACCGTCGTAGAGCACATGGAACAGGGGCTGCTCCGGTGGAAGGACCGCTCTGCCCGCGAACCGGAGGAGGAATTCGTCACCGCTCTGGTAGCGGAGACGCTGGGACGGGACCTGCATGTGATCGACTGTGGGCACGTCCCCCCGTTCGTGCTCGCCGGTGGCGAGGCCGTGGAAGCCCGGTTCGAGCAGCCCGGCCTGCCGCTGGGGCTGGCCGACCTCTCGTCCACGCCGCGGCGGTGGCAGGACATCAAGCTCCCCAGCGGCGGACGGGTGCTGATGTGCACGGACGGGATCCTCGAGGCGCGAAGTCCGCAGGGTGAGTTCTATCCACTGGCCGAGCGGCTGCACGCGTGGGTGACGCTGCCCACCGGCGATCTGCTGGAGCGGCTGCATGAGGAGCTGAGCAGGCATGTCGGCGGAATCCTGCACGACGACGCGGCTGTGCTGGTGGTACAGCGCCGAGGAATCAAGGCGGCTTTGTGGCCCAAGGGCGCTTGAGCCGAAGCGCCCTTGGGGGATGTCGATGTCCGGCCGGGAGGGGTAACCGGGAGGGGTGAGGAAGAGGGGAGCGGGGTCCGGCGGGGGGCCGGACCTTTGAAGCTTGGAAGCTTGAAGGAGGTACCTCGTCCGGGAGGCGTCTCCACGGAAACAGGTCACTGACCCCACTGACCCCAGAACGTCTGGAGATGCCCTCAGTCAGGGCATCGCTCCTTGACGGGAGGGGCAAGGGGTCTCGGCGGTCGCCACCGAGGAGGCGGTCCAAGTGGACGCGGAGCGCCCTGTGCGCGTGCGGAGAAGAAGGCGGGTTGTTTTCTCCGCCCTGGTGGCACCGCTGATCGTCGCTCTGTTGCTGGTGCCGGTCCGGACCTCCTTCCCCAGCACCGACGCGGCTCTCGTCCTGGTCGCGGTGGTGGTGGCTGTGGCCGCCCAGGGGGACCGCGTCGCCGACCTGGTCGCGGCGGTGTCGGCCACCGTCTGCTTCGACTTCTTCCTGGTACCGTTCCTCTGGACTGAGCAGGAGTGAGTCCACTCAGCCGCACGCCCCGAACGGTCTTGGGCGCACTGGTCCCCGGCGTACTCAACCCCGGGGCGGCGATACGCATCCCGTGCGTGGTCCGGTCCCGGGAGGCCAGTTCCCTACGCGACCTGGCCAAATGGGTACGCGCCAGAGGCGACGGGGAGGCCCCGGACCATCACTCTGGTGGAGCGGGGGCCCCGCAGCTCCCCCAGAGGGGGCACCCCCAGGCGCCGTACCCGGCGTCCCAGATCACGCAGTCACGCTAACCCAGACGGCCCAGCACGCCGCAAGCCGGGAAGCCGATCATCACACGATCGAGTTAAACCGCCCTTGTTACGCTCCCCGGGCAAGCAGCTGACTACCCCCATGGCTGAGCCTCTCCCCCAGGAATGCCCTAGGGCGCATGGACGATCACCCCGCTGCCCTCCGCGCATCGGCACTCGCTGGTCCCGGATCAGGCCGGGCGGTGCTGGACTCGGCATCCGCTCTCTGAGCACAGGCCGCCAACGGGCACGGGGCGTGCCGCTGGGGGTCGTCAGCTTCTGGCGCGCGGGAGAATCCGAACCCTTCGAGGTGACGGACCTGCCCGACGCCGAGGAGCTGGTCGCCAAGTCCGCCGTGGCCACCGACAACGCGCGTCGTTACACCCGTGAGCGGGCCACCGCGCTGGCTCTGCAGCGAAGTCTGCTGCCGCAGCAGCTGCCCGGGCAGACGGCTGTGGAGGTGGCCTTCCGCTATCTGCCGGCAGGTTCACAGGCCGGCGTGGGCGGTGACTGGTTCGACGTGATCCCGCTCTCCGGCAGCCGGGTCGCCCTCGTCGTCGGAGACGTCGTCGGCCACGGCATCAACGCCTCCGCCACCATGGGACGCCTGCGCACCGCCGTACGTACCCTGGCCGACGTCGACCTGCCGCCCGACGAGCTCCTCACCCATCTCGACGACCTGGTCGTCCACCTCACCGGTGACGAGGAGGCCGGCACCGCGGAAAGCGACGTCGCGGCGGCCGGCGAGCTGGGAGCGACCTGCCTGTACTCGGTCTACGACCCGGTCTCCCGGCGCTGGGCGCTGGCCTCGGCCGGTCATCTGCTGCCCGCCGTCATCACCCGCGACGGGACTGTGGAATTCGTGTCCGGGTTCGTAGGCCCGCCGTTGGGGCTGGGCGGCCTGCCCTTTGAGACCACGGAGCTGACCCTGCCCGCGGGCAGCGTGCTCGCCCTCTACTCCGATGGCCTCGTCAAGTCCCGTGAGCGCGACTTCGACGAGGGCCTGGACACCTTGCGTGACGCGCTGGAGGCGGGAACAGCGTCGCTCGAGGACGCCTGCGACACCGTCATCCACACGTTGGTGGGTGAGCGTCCCGCCGACGATATCGCCCTGCTGCTCGCCCGCACCCATGCACTCACCTCGGACCGGGTCGCCATCTGGGACATCCCCGCTGACCCGTCCCTTGTCATGTGGGCCCGGAAGGTGGCCGTCGAACAGCTCGACGAGTGGGGGCTGGTGGAGGGGGCGTTCACCACCGAGCTCCTGGTCAGCGAGCTGGTCACCAACGCCATCCGCTACGGCGACTCTCCGATCCAGTTGAGGTTGATCCGCGACCGCACGCTGATATGCGAGGTCTCTGACGCCAGCAGCACCGCGCCGCACCTGCGCCGTGCCCGGGACTACGACGAGGGTGGCCGGGGCCTGTTCCTGGTCGCCCAGCTCAGCCAGAACTGGGGTGCCCGGCATACCACCGTGGGAAAGACCCTCTGGTGCGAGCAGAAGCTACCGAACGGCTGAATGGAACGGCTGAACGGGCGGACTTACCACTTTGCCGTGGTTGCCGTGGCTACCCGAGAGCGGTGGACGCGCCGGAGGCCGAGCAGTTCGGCGACGGCCTCCAGCCAGCGGGCGGCCTCCTCATCACCGTCGACCCCGTCGGCGACGGTGGCCGCGGACTCCAGCCACGCACGCACCATGGACACCGCCTCATCGCCCGGCACCGGCTCGCGCAGCCCGGCCGCATACCGGACACTCCCGCCGCGTACCACCTTGGCGAGGAAGGCCACCGCCCGCGGCTGAATGCCGAGCCGGTCCAGCAGGACGGCGGCGCCCACCGCGCCGTCGCCGAAGAGGGCGGTGCGGTGCGGTCCGGCGAAGGAGAGGCCGTACCGCAGCATCGCCGCGATGTCCGACTGCGCCAGCTCGTCGTCGGTCCGGCCGGGCGGCGAGGACTGCGGCGCGGAGGTCATGGCTTCCTCACGGTGACGGTGTAGGTGTGGATGGTGGCTCGGTATTTCTTTTGGGGGGTGGGGCTGCCGCTGGGTACGGGGATCGAGGTGACGGGAGCCGCCGGCATCGCCGCCGCTGGCGCAGGCACCGTACGGGCACTGGATGAGCCGGATCTTCGTCGTGCCCGGACCGACGGCCTTGAAGTCGAAGAAGTCCGTTCCGCTCCCGCTGCCGACGAGGTCGTCGTCGGCTTCGATCTCCTCCCGCTGGCCCGTCTTCCGGACGACGTCAGGGTCGGGCTCCGGCGAGGTCAGGTACCACCATTCCCCCATCGCGGTGGCGACTGGAACGGACAGCGTGAACTCCTCCCCGGCCTCCACTTGTATGTGCTTCTCGTCCAGTTCGTAGGTGTCCGGCCCGATGAGGCCGCAGCCCGCGAGCGCGGTCGTCAGCAGGGCGGGAAGGGCGAGTCGGCGCAGGGCGCTGGTCATGACGCTCACTTATCGGTCGGCGGGCAGGTGGACGGCGTACGCGTCGGGCATGCGGTGGTCGGAGGCCTTGTCCATGCGGCCGTTGACGAAGTCGTCCTCGCTGACCCAGGTCGTTGTGCCCCACGGGTTATAGATCTGCAGCATGTCGCCCTCCTGGCCGATCACCATCATCTGATGTCCGTGCCGGCCGTCCTTGTCGTACCCCTCCACTTCGAAGGGGACGGGTTTGCCCTCGGCGACGGACTTCTCGATGTCCGGCAGCACGTCACGGCGCTCGTCCGCACCGCGCACCTGCTGGAACTCGTACGCGCTGCCGGTGTGCGGGCTGATCTCGGTGTTGGCGATCTGGTTCTGCCCGTCGTTGTCCATTCCGGTCGGGACGTCGGACCACCAGTGCGTGTAGCTGCCGTCGCCTTCCTCGTGCAGGCGCAGCTGTTCGTCGGTGAGACGGCGGCGGAAGGCGTCGGGGTCGTCCTCCTGCCCGGACGGTCCGCCGGTCAACTCCAGCGCGTAGAGGGGATCGACCATGGCGCGGGCGGTCACGGTGCTCGACGGCACACAGGTGGCGCCCTCCTGGGACCAATTCTCGTCGCCGAACCACTGATCGTCGGTGTTGCGGTTCGACCTGTCCGTATAGAGCCCCTCGTCCACCTTGCTGTCGCTGGCCGTGACGATCGGGCTGAGGTGCTGCTGAAGCCAGTACGGGTCCTTGCCGTGGATCTTGTCGTGGAACTGGCCGACCCTGTCCACGTCATAGCCCGCGGCCAGCGCCTTGACCAGATACGCCCGCTCCTGCGGCGTGTTGGCATCGGCGAGCATCCGCTCGAAGCGGGCCTCGTCCCGCGCGTTCATCTTCTCCAGGAAACGGCCGGAACGTTCGAGGTCGCCCGCGGTGAGGAGTTCGTTCTGCTCCTGCGGGCCCCCGAACACGCCGACGTCGGCGAGGACGAGGCGGTCGGCGGCGGAGATGTTGTCGGTGTGCATGTGCCCGGCACGGGCCTCGGCCGCGTACTTGTTCAGCTCCCGCGCCGCCGCCCGCGCCGCGTCGTCCGCCTCCCGCGCGGCGGCGTGGAGCAAGTTGGCCCCCGTTCCCGCGATCTCCTGGGCCCGCTTGCGGTCGGCTTCCTCGTCGTCCTTCTCGACCATGCCGTCAAAGAAGCCGTCCTCGCCGCCGAGCATCGTGCGGGCCCTGCGCAACTGCTCGCGGCCGTCGTCGTCCTTGGACTGGGCGGAGGTGAGCGCGTCAGAGAGGTCGTAGAGGGCTCTGGACGCCTTACGGAACGCCTCGGCCATCTGCTCGGCGGAACGGCCGGCCGCCGCCACCACCTCGGCCGCCTTGGCGCCGGTACTGCCCACCCATACCGACGGAAGCCCTGACACGGCGACCTTCTCGACCCGGTGCTGCACGTCCGCGGCATCGTCGGCCTGGCTCTTGTAGCGCTGGGCGAGGGTGTCCAGGGTGCTCGGGGAACCGACCGGCGCGGGGACACCAAGGAGGTTGCCGATGGCCTCCAGGACCTCGTTCTTGCTGTCGGCCACCGCGAGGTCTCCCGTGTAACGGTCGATCTTTTCCCTGCGGTCGGTGGTGGATTCGCCTGCGTCAGCCATGTGGTGAGAGCCCCGCTGTCCTTGCTCAGGTGTCAGGTGTCAGGTGTCAGGTGGAAGCACACACGTCGGCCGGGTGTGTGCGGTCGCCGGTGTGTCGATCTGTGTGCGCGGTCGCCGGTCCGTCAGTCGAAGTCGGCGAGGCTCGGCGGAGACGCGCCCGGGGTGGGCTGGGTGCCGAGGGGCGGCCCACCGAGGACGGCGGGGCGCGCGCCCGGAGTAAGGCCTGTGGTCATCCCCGGCCGGGCAGCGGCGGGTGCGGGCATGGTCGTCAGGCCGTCGTCCGCGCCCGCGGAGCGCAGCGCGACGATGGTTTCGTGCTCGGCGCTCTCGTAGTTCCGCTGGGAGATGCCGAGCTTGTCCGCGAGTTCGTGCAGCGCGGCTTCCAGCGTCTTCGCCTCGGCCTGCCAGGCGGCGGCGAAGTTGTCGTACGCGGGGCCGGAGTCTGAGCCGCCGAGAGTGCTCGGTGCGTAGCACATGTGGTCTTCCACGGCCTTGCGTATGACACCGACGTCATCGCCGGCCTGGTCGAGCTTTCCGCCCTCGCCGTCCATGCCGCTCGCGTGGATCCTGTAGCCGTCCGAGCCCGCACCGGACATGTTTCCCGCCCCCTGATCTGAACGGCCGAACACCCCCATGGCGGTCCAGACCTTCTGGCCGGAGATGGTACCTGACCTCGTGCCATGAGCACGTGGCCTCAGATATGCGAGGTCTCTGACGCCAGCAGCACCGCGCCGCACCTGCGCCGTGCCCGGGACTACGACGAGGGTGGCCGGGGCCTGTTCCTGGTCGCCCAGCTCAGCCAGAACTGGGGTGCCCGGCATACCACCGTAGGAAAGACCCTCTGGTGCGAGCAGAAGCTACCGAACGGCTGAACGGACGGACTTACCACTTTGCCGTCACTCCGGCAGGACAGGGAGGACGACCGGGCGCACTCCGTAATAACTGCCGCTGTCGCTCGGCGGGTAGGGTTGACGGATGCCCCGCTCCCGTCACAAAGCTGTGAGCGGGCAGGCGGGAGCCCATAGCCTGGGACCAGCAGCAGTACACAGCCTGATCAAGCGGAGGGGATGCCGATGACCACAGCCCCGAGCGGTGTGCCTCACCCGCAGCCCCCGTTGTCGCACCCGCTGCGGACCATCCGTGACATCCGAGAGTCCCTGCCTGAGGACCAGCGCCGGCACTTCGATGCAGAGCTCGCCGACACGGAGATCGAGGCACTGCCCGAGATGCTGCACCGCTGGGTGACCCTGAGCAACGACGGCTTCGAGGAGTTCCTGCTCTCCCGGCCCTTCGAGGGTCTGGAGTTCGGCGCCCGCTCCTACGACGAGCAGACGGACGCCGAGTGATCTACCTGTTCGACACCAATGTCGTCGCCGAGCTGACGAGCCGGGCGAAGCCTGACCCCCGCGTCCTGGCCTGGTTTCGGTCCACGGCCCGACCCAACCGCTTCTTGAGCGTGATCACCGTGGCCGAGATCGAGGCCGGTGTGGCCGCAGCCCCGGATCCCGTACGGCAGGCCCGCTACGCCCAAGCTCTCGCTGCGGTACGGCACGAATACCGCGACCGCATCGCGCCGATCGGCGAACCGGAAGCGGCCGCCTACCTCACCATCCATAAGACGCTCAAGGCAGCCGGCGCCAGCATCGACCCGCCGGATGCACTGATCGCTGCTATCGCCCTGGCCAACGGCTGGACGGTGGCCACGCGCAACATCAAGCACATGGCCCGAACCGGGGCTCTGGTGGTCAATCCGTGGGAGCAGCAACTGTAGGTGGCCGCGGCGGCGGTGCCATATGTGTGCTGCAAGCGCAGGAACCCTCCCGTCCGTCGGACGGAAGGGCCCCTGACCAGGTGTTTCTCTGTGCCCCCGGCAGGATTCGAACCTGCGACACCCGCTTGAGGAGGGCCGCTTTACTCCCCGCTGTGTTCCGTGAGCGGACCGCTGCCGTCGAGGTAGCCGCGCAGGCCGGCCTCCGGGTATTCGATGATGTCGTCGGGCAGGTCATGCACGGTGAACCACTCCAGGGCGAGGCACTTCTCGGGCTCCTTGTTGACGGGCTGCCCTTCCCACTCGGTGGCCTCGAAGAAGAAGCCGATTCGCTCTACCTGCGCGTTCTGCCGGTGGTGCACGGTCTGGACCAGGCGCAGGTGAGCCGGTTCGACAGTGATGCCGGTCTCCTCGTACAGCTCGCGGGCGGCGCCGTCGGGAAGGGACTCGCCCTGGTCGAGCTTGCCGGACGGCATGTGCCATCGGCCGTGACCGTAGGGGCCGCCGCGCTGAGAGAAGAGGATCTTGTCGCCCTCGCGGAGGATGACGTGGGTGTCGATGACGGGCTGTGCTGGTTGTTCGCTCATGTTCCCTGGAGAGTCGGAGGGGTGGGGGAGGTGACCGACGTTATCGGCAGGGCCGGGATGCTGTCGGCGATTCGGCGTGCAACGTCCGTTGGGGTGGCGTTGCCGGGGTCAAGGAGGAGCACCTCAGCCCTTTGAAGGATGCGAAGCAGTTGGTGCTGTTCTCGAACGTCGGCTTGGTGGTCATCAAGGAAGCTAACCAGGGTTCCGCACCTTGAGAGAGGCTGGGGCGTCGGTTGCGTGACCTGCGGCTTCTTTCGTTCAGCTAGCTGGCCCGGATGCGAACCGGAGCCACCCTGGTTGACCGTGGCTGACCCCTGCATCTGGCACGGCTGTGGCACGGGCCGCTATGTGGATCGGGTCGCTGGCGCTCGAGCCATCGATCGATCTTCTGCGAGACGGGAGCGTCACGCAGAAGGCTATGCGGGACGAAGTTGCTCACCGTCTAGAACGCGCAGCTCCAAGCCAGCTGAGTCACACAAAGTTTGGGCAAGTACGCGAGTCTCTTCGGGCACTTTGTCAACTGCGGCCAAGATGTGTACGTCCGCGCGTAGGCGGCTGCTGAGTTCGACGTCCCGTCTCATCTGCTCTTCAGTAAATTCTGACGAACTCGTCTTAACCTCACCTGAGACAACCTTTCCGCCACAGATCCCAAACACGTCTACCTCAACAGACTTCTCTTCCTCGGGGAAGTAGAGATCCGCGCCGGGGAGAAAAGATGACACCGGTTCAGTCTTTGTCATCGCTGCGATAACCATCAAGTGTGGAAACACCCCTTGATCGGTGGCGCGGTCGACGAGAGTATCGAGTCGGTAGAAGATCGATAGAGCCGACCGGTCCGTAGTGTAGCTGGCAGGAGCTGAACAGCCTGGGCAAGAAGCCACGGATTCTACCTGAGGCATGCGGATGAAGTTATCCATGCCACATCGTGGGCACGCGACTTTCAGCCCTCTCTCTGCCCAGCCCAGGGCGCAGAGCTTCTCAGCAATCACAGCCCGTTCGTCCCTTGTTACTTTCGCAAGCTGTTGAGCAGGAAGGTATCGACGCTCCGTGCGACTTCCCCATCGCACCGCCAGGTCGGCCAGGTTTCTTTCTATGATTCCTTGCTGCGCAAGGTTCTTAAGCTCCTTCGTCAAAGTCTTGGAGCGAGGTGTCATCAAGTCAACCAACGCCTCAAAGATCCCTGGATCCAGCAGGACGGAAATATCCGCTGTTTCCTGCAAGGCCACTCCCATGCGGCCCTTATCCGACAATTGGTAACGCGCAGTCACTGAATTAAGAACTTCTTGGCACGCTTGGTCAAGGGAGGGTACAAGTAGGTCAAACTGATATGAGTTGCTGGCAGTGGTTTTGAGCTGAATACTGTCACCGTGCCAGATGGCGTGTTCGTGAACGAGTGTGGCTACAGCGGAGCGTCGCGGCAAGCCGTCAAAAGGCCTTCCAAAGAAACGCACGAGTGTGGCCCCGGGGGCACCGAACACTACAGGCGAAGCAAAGCGTACAGTGCTTCCGGAGCGAAAGACGTGGATGTCGAATGTGGCGACTTTCCCATGCTCACGCTCAAAGTCAAAAAATTGCCTTACATCGATGTTGAAACGGCAGGTATACGGGGGCTGCCGCAGTGGAGGGCTCGGCCACTTTTGACTCACCCTGACATTGTCCGTCGTGGGTTGCAGATTCAGTATATGGGCAAAGTCCTCCAGGCGCTCGCGCCCCACCCCGCAGCTGACCACGATGGCATCAGGTGAGAACTCGGCAGGCCTGGCCAACACTCGGGAAAGATGACGTTCGAAGTCTACCCAGTATTTCACTTCGTCGATGGGAAGAAGCATTATTGGCGCTTGGCCAAAGGTTAGTGATCGCAAGGCGCGAAGATTCCAGAATGCAAGGCAATCGTTGAGATCGTCGGATTCTGTCACCCAGATAACGGCGGGCGCTTGACCTGGAATACCTCTGATCTGGTACTCGCCGGCCTGAGCCTCTGTCTGCTGCAGAAGGGTGCTTCCGATGCCGACTTGTGCCCGCCCGATCTCGTCGTTCGTACGGGGACGACGGACAGACAAAGCGGAGCGCTGCATGTCACTAAGGGCTTCGTCAGTTAGGTCACCTGCAGCGGCAACCTCCCAGAGCTTGCCGCCTTCACGTGCCAGCACATGAGAGGAGTCGACCGCAGAGCGAGCCGTATGGCTGGGATGGCAGGTGAACCGCGTAATGCCATCCCGGTCTACTCGCAGGAGCGGAACGCAGTCTAGATCCAGCTGAGAGGCAGCGTTACGGGCTTGCCCCTCAGAGAGATCAACATTGACCGCACCGACAGCCCCTGACAGTTCTACAACTTGTCGATGCCCAGGAGGCACGCTCCCGTCCGGCAGCACCTCGACGATCGGCTCGCTCACTCCGCCCCACCGCGTGCTTGCCTCTTGAACTGCACGCCGGAAGCCTTCGTTGCTGCCTTCCTTGATCAAATAGACTGCCCGAGCGGGCAGGACCGCAGCCTGTATGGCCATCTGGCCCCGATACTCCATCTGCTGGTTCACGGCAGCAGCATGCCATCGCTGGTTTGCGAGCATGACCCAAACTGCGCCGGTAGGCGTGGCCGACCTTGCTGACCATCATCTTGGGAAGCTGCGATCACTTGAGGCTGGCTTGGGCACTGACCTGGGTGAACGGCTGAGGTGCGGCTTCTTCGGGCTGGGTCTCTTGCACCGTGGTTTCCCCGCTACTCCCAACACCCCCGCGTGAAGCGCATGCTTCAGGAGTTCGGGGCCGTGCTGCGCACTACCGCGCCGGGCAGTCCTATCGTGCGGACCTGGACCGAGCACGCCGCCACCTGGAGGAGCACCGCATGACCACGGCATCCGCGAGCGAACTCCGCACGTTCACCACCCTCGACACCGTCCGCGGTGATCTCCTCGACGTGTACGCCGACGTGCGTGCCCCGCTGCTCCACCTGCCGAACTACGCGGTCACCGCCTTCGGCGAACGCCTGGACCGGCACGGCGCCGAGCCGGGGTTCGTGGCCACCCTCGCGTACGTGGCCGGGTATCCGGTCGGCTACGCCTACGGCAACACCATCGAGCACGGTGACCGGTACTGGCAGCGCACCACCCCGGCGCCGGCGGACGAGTACACCGAGCGTCCGGCCGTGGCCCTGAAGGAGGGCGGCGTACGCATCCCGTGGCGCGGCACGGGAACCGCCCGCCGCATCCATGACGCCCTCCTCGCCACACGCGACGAACCGTACGCGACGCTCATGGTCAACCCGGCGGCCGGTGACGGGAAAGTCCACGCGCTCTACCGGTCGTGGGGATACGAGGACATCGGGCAGAGCCAGCCGTCCCCGGCCTCACCGGTCCTCACAGTGATGATCCGCGCCACCCGCTGACCGGTCACGCAGGTCCCGGGGCCCGGGGCCGGGAGTGGGCCCCGGAGTCTTCAGTGCCAGGTCACTGCGACTCGGCTTCCCCTTCCGCCTGCGCACGCCGGAACCGGGCCACGGCGAGGAGCTGGGCCACCGCGTGGGAGCCGGTGAGATTGCCGGGGCCGTTCATCGGGACGCACCAGTACGAGCGCACACCCTCCGGCTCGGTGTTCTCCGGTCGCGGCACCCCGAGGAAGCAGCCGCGCCCGAGGAACTCCGCTTCCAGGTCGCGCCGGGCGGCCCAGCCGGGGAGTTGCCCGGCGCTCACCGGTACGAGGACGTAGTACCGCTGGGCGTACAGGTCTATGAACACTGGGCCGCCGTGCAATGCCTCCGCGAGGAAGGCGTCGATTTTCTGGGTGTTGTCCGTGCCGGCGGCCGCGCGTACCAGGTCGGCCGAGAGCCGGATCGCGCCGAAGAGGCCCCCGCACCGCAGCAGCGCGATTCCGCTCTCCTGCCACTGAATCCGGGCCAGCTTGATGTCCTGCGCCGCCGCCAGGAGCCAGGTGCCCACCGCGAGTTCACGGTCCTTGCGGGAGTGCACGAGCGCACCCGCTCCTGCCTCAGCGGGGCCGCGTACCTCTTCTCTCATCGGACGGCCTCCGGTGTCGGCCGCCGCACGTACTCGACGGCCGTGGCGACGTTTGGGGCGGCGAGGGCGCGCTCCAGACAGTGGAGAGCCGACAGGGCCGCCAGAGGGAGCGGGGCAGTGAGGAAGTCAGGGGAAAGTGCAGTGGTGTTGGGCATTCAGGCCATCTCCTGGGGGGCGATCAGGGAGTCATTGAGGTACGCCTCGACGGCGGAGGCGGAAATGCGGAGTCCGCGCTTGCGGAGGAGCCCTTCGCCGATCCGGTGGGCACGAAGCGCGCCGGAGTCCGCGAGGCGGTAGACGGTCGAGACATGGACGTCCAGCCGTTCCGCCACTTGCTTCGCACGCAGCAGGGGCTCAGCGGGTGCGTCCTCAACGGCGGGTGCTTCGTGGCACACGAAATCTCCTTGGGCGTGGGCGTATTGCCCCGGATTGGCTTCTTCGAAGAACCATCCGGTTGGCACCAGTGAAGCTCACTTCTCCGAAGAAGACAAGCTCTCCCTGGAAGTGCGCCTGGGGGACTTTGCCAAGTACGAAGAAGCCCCCAGCCAGGGGAGGGCTGGGGGCTTCGAAGACCTCTTGGATCAGGAAGGGAAGACGTACTCCAGGATGTAGTTGGAGCCGTCCAGGGTCATCTCGTTGACCTCCACGACGCGGTCATCCTGGTCTGCGGCGAGGCGCATGATCTGGAACATCGGAGTTCCCGGGCCGAGCTGAAAGTCGGCCGCCTCCTGCGGGGTCGGCATTCGCGTGCGCACCTCTTCCTTGAAGCGCGTCGGCATGTGCCCGATCTCAGCGAGGCGCGCGTAGAGCCCACCCGGTCCTGTGTCCGGCTCCATGATGCGCGTCCCTTGCGCAAGAGAGATGGGCAGATGGGAGACCGCCGTCTGGATCAGCTTCCCCTCGACGTAGAAGCGGCGACTGCGGCGGCACATCCGCTCGTCGACCCCGAGGAGTCGGGCCACATTCTCAGGTGGGTCAACTTCGTCGACATCCACCTCTATGCGACGCGGGCGGTCCTCTAGGTCGATGTCCCAGATAGACCGCCCGGCATGCCAGACCTCTGAGGAGAGGCGCTGCACGGCCGGCCGTCTGACTGGTCGGAACTCTCGGACGGTGATGCCGACACCTTGGCGGCTCTCGATGAGGCCTTCCGAGCGAAGGACGTCGAGGGCTTGGCGAGCAGTAGAGCGGGCCACGTCATGGTTCTTCATGAGCGTGTTCTCGCCAGGGACGATGCCGCCTGGAGGTAGCTCGCCACTCTGGATCTTTGCGCGCAACTCGTCCGCGATCTCTTGATAGCGGCGCGGCTCACGCTGCGGCTTACTGGGCAAGGCACCTCCTTGATCGGCTTCTTCAGAGATGCTAGTCGCGACCTCCGACCGAATGCGAACTCTGCGAAACGCTTGCGCTTCTTCGAAGAAGCGGGCAGGCTCCAGGTGAAGCACCTCTCTACGGAGAAGCGTAGAGGGGTAGCCCCTGCATGCGAAGGGACACCTGTGAGCGAACCAACCGACGAACGCCCGGCTATCAGCCTGCGCACGCCCTACATGCAGGCGCTCAACGCGATCCCCACAGCGCTCTACCGCCTCTATGGCGCGGACGATCGGCTGCTCTACGCGGGCGTAACGATCGACCCGAAGCGCCGCTTCAGGGAGCACAGCACGAGGCGGTGGTGGCCGAAGGTGGTCCGCAAGAAGATCGAGTGGTACGAGACACGGACCCTCGCGCAAGAAGCCGAAGCGGTCGTGATCCGAGACGAGAAGCCCATCTACGACGCCACCCACCGGCTCGGGGGCGGCTGGATGCGGCATCCCAACCCGGAATTGCAAGTCGACCCTGAGTAAGCGAACGGCCGGGCGTCGCCACGCCCGGCCGTGTTCGACAGCGAGTCGCCACTCGCTGATCAGTGATCCATCTCGCGAAAGAAGGAACCTCCATGACTGTAGCAACAGACGAGCGGCGCCCGTTCATGGTCGCAGAGGACGGCTGCACCGCGAACGGTTACCCCATGGACCCCCGGCACGCCGAGGAGTTCTGCGACAAGGCGATCGCGAGCCTGGAGAAGCTCCGCGCCATCGCTTCGTCCCTCAAGGGGTGAGGGATGTCTGCGTTCTCGACGTCATTGAAGACTGCGGCCGGCTACATCGATGTGGCGGCAAATGCGCACGGTGAGGAGAAGGCGTTCCTTGCGCTTCGGGCGCTGCAGCGGCTGCGGTGTCGCAGTCCGCATCTGGTGGAGATCGGTCCGGGTGGCGGGTCCGCGGTGGCGTTCTTGGCCTCCCAACTGGCATCCCCTGAGCCTCCCGGCCAGGATGTGCGTCTGACTTTGGTGGAGGTTCCGGGTGTGACGTCTGCGTCGCTGGTGCAGGCGGTGGAGGATTTCAACCGGGTGGGTTCCTGTGATCTGGTGACGGGTTTTGCGCGGGACGTCGGGACGATCCTCAGCGAGCCGGTGGATGTGATCAGCGCGTCGGCGCTGCTGCACGAGGTGTATTCGTATGGTGGCGGGTACGCAGGCTTGCATTCGATGATCCGCACTCTGCCGACGGTGATTCGGCCGGGCGGCATGTTCGCCTACCGGGATGTGTATGCGGTGAAGGCACCATCGCTGCATGACCGTGTGCTGCAGACGTACACGTCGACGTCCCGGTCGTGGATCAAGTTCATGCGTCTGTTCGTTCCGCAGTATCTGCAGGAGGGGACGCATCCGTACCACAGCGCCGCGGACCTGGTCGTGTTCCGGCAGGATTCGCGGATCGTGCCGGCGGAGGATCTGTGCGAGCGGACGAGCGTGGTCGCGTCGGCGCCCGTCGGCTTCTTCCGGGAACTGCAGCGGCACTACATCACGCTCCGGGATCATGTGTGGCGCTCGGGGGTGCTCGGCTTCCGGCCGTTCTTGGAAGGTCCGTTGGCGTCGGATTGGATCGACGCGCGGAGCGGGCACAAGCGGGTCCACTACTCGTTGACGGACACGGACTGGCTTCCTGCCTCGCAGAGGTCGATGCTGCTGGCTCTGAGTGAGGAGTACATGGACCACTACACCGTGGACGGGGACATCGCTGACGAGTGCACGGACATCGCTCTCACGGCGTTCTTGGATCTGGCGGAGCACGGTGACGGGGAGTGCTCTGTAGTGTGGCGGAGTTGGGCCACCCGGGAAGGCCGGGAGACCTACGCGTACGTGACGCTGGACGCGTTGCTTGCCGCGGTTGCGGTGAACTCGGCCGAGGTTGTGCAGGAGCAGCGGACGGTGTTGATGCCGGTGCGGGCAGGGGATGTCCTGTTGCGTGACCGTGCGTACTACAACCGCTATCTGCGGCGGGCGATCCCCAACCCCTTGAAGGACGCGAAGCAGTTGGTGCTGTTCTCGAACGTCCCTGTCGGCGATGCCCGCTCGTTGGGCGAGGGGATGCAGACCCTTCAGCGGTGGTGCGGCAAGAGCAGCCTGGCTCGCGTGTATGCGGCGATCAACTCGGGAGGATGACGGTGGGCGGAATGATCGAGGTGGAGCGGAAGCGGCGGCTCCCGGATGACGGGGTGCGCCTGACCGGCCTGCTGGCCGAGGTTGGCTGGCAGGCCGGCCAGGCGGTGACGGAGGTGGACACGTATTACAGCCGCCCCGATGTCGACTTCATGGAGACGGTGGAGTGTCTGCGGGTGCGGCGGCGCGGCGAGTTCGCGGAGATCACCTACAAGCCGGCTTCCACAGCGGGGACGCACCGCGCGGATGGTGTGATCTCGAAGCCGGAGACGAATGTGGTCCTCGCCGCCGCGGGGCAGGCCGTGTTCGCGGACCGACTGCTGGAGAGCATCGGGATGCGGCTCCTGGTCCGGGTGGAGAAGCACCGCACCCCCTACCGGCACCCGGACTACCCGGACGTGGTCGTCAGCGTCGACACGGTGGCCGGTGTGGGGACGTTCGTGGAGACGGAGGTCATGAGCGTGGACGCGATCGCGGCTGCCGGGATGGTGGAACGGGTGGAGAAGGAGTTGGATATCGCGGACAACCTGACGGTGAAACTGCCGTACAGGGATCTCGCGTTGGGTCTGTAGCCGCGGATCTGTAGCCGCGCATGACGAAAGCCCCAGCCCGAGGAAGCGGATTCCAGGGGCTGGGGCTCTCGCGTGGGTGCCGTCTCACCGCACCGGCGTGAAGTCCCTCGCCCCGATGAACTCCGGCCTGCGTACGGGCGCTGCGAACGGCTCCACCGCCGTGTTCTCCACGCTGTTGAACACGAGGAAGACGTTGCTGCGCGGGAACGGCGTGATGTTGTCGCCGGAGCCGTGCATGCAGTTGCAGTCGAACCAGGTCGCCGAGCCCGCCTTGCCCGTGAACAGCTTGATGCCGTAGCGCACCGGCCAGGGCGGTCAGCGCCTCGTCGGACGGGGTGCCCGCGTCCTGCATCTGGAGCGACTTCTTGTAGTTGTCCTTCGGCGTGGCTCCCGCGCATCCGAGGAACGTCCGGTGCGAGCCCGGCATGATCATGAGGCCGCCGTTGGTGTCGTGGTTCTCGGTCAGCGCGATCGAGACGGACACCGTGCGCATGTTCGGCAGACCGTCCTCGGCGTGCCAGGTCTCGAAGTCCGAGTGCCAGTAGAACCCGGACGCGCCGAAGCCCGGCTTGACGTTGATCCGCGACTGGTGGACGTACACGTCCGAGCCGAGGATCTGCCGGGCCCGTCCCACGACGCGCTCGTCGCGTACGAGACCGCGCGAACACCTCGCTGATCTTGTGTACCTCGAAGACCGAGCGGATCTCCTTGCGACTTCGGCTCGATGATCGAGCGTTCGTCGGCGCGGATCTCCGGATCGCTGACGAGTCGCTCCAACTCGCCGTGGTAGAGGGCGACTTCCTCCTCGCTGATGAGCTGATCGAGGGCGAGGAAGCCGTCGCGCTCGTACGACTGGAGGCCGGCCGAGCGAGATCGGGCCGGGCGTGCCGGGTGCGCCCCAGACGACCGGGTCCTGGCGGGGCACGGTCACCTCGGTGGCGCCACGGCTCGGGTAGAGGTCGGGATGCCGGTGGCGGTGGTGGTCACGGTGGTCTCACGACCTCCTCGGTCGAGCAGGGGGTAGACGCCGTTCTCGTCGTGGTCCTCCCGTCCGGTCACGGGCGGGTTGAAGACACAGATGCAGCGGAAGTCCTCCTTGATCCGCATCGTGTGCCGCTCGTGCCCGTCGAGGAGGTACATGGTGCCGGGCGTGATCGTGTACTTCTGCCCGGTCTCGTCGTCGGTGAGCTCGGCCTCGCCCTCGACGCACACGACGGCCTCGATGTGGTTCGCGTACCACATCGACGTCTCCGTACCCGCGTACAGGATCGTCTCGTGCAGGGAGAAGCCGACCTTCTCCTTGGCGAGGACGATGCGTTTGCTCTCCCAGGTCCCGGACGCGGACTTGACATGCCGGTCGGTGCCTTCGAGGTCCTTGAACGAACGGACGATCACGGTGGTGTCCTGCCTCCTTGTGTGGAGTCGCCTGCTGTTCAGGCGGTTGCCCGGCTGGTTGTCAGGTGGTGGTTGTTCAGGCGGTGGTTGTTCAGGCGGTGGTTGTTCAGGCGGTCTCGCGTACGGCGCGGGCGAGGGTGCGCAGGCCCTCGTCCAGCTCGTCGGGGTGATGGTGAGCGCCGGGAGCAGCTTGACGACCTCGCCCTCCGGGCCGGACGTCTCGATGAGCAGCCCGAGTTCGAAGGCCCGCTGGGCGATCCGGCCCGCGCGCGCCTTGTCGTGGAACTCGATGCCCCACACCAGGCCGCGGCCCGCGGTACTCCTTGACGTCGGCGGGGTTCTCCTCGGTGATCGCGGCCAGCGCCTGCGTCGACCTGCTCGCCGCGGGCGCGGGTCTGCTTCTCCATGGCGGCGCCGTCGGACCAGTACGTCTCCAGGGCGGCGGTGGCCGTCACGAACGCCGGGTTGTTGCCGCGGAAGGTGCCGTTGTGCTCGCCCGGCTCCCAGATGTCCAGCTCGGGCCTGAACAGGCACAGCGACATGGGCAGTCCGTACCCGCTGATGGACTTGGACACGGTGACGATGTCCGGGGTGATGCCCGCCTCCTCGAAGGAGAAGAAGGCGCCGGTCCGCCCGCAGCCCATCTGGATGTCGTCGACGATCAGCAGCATGTCCTGCCGCGTGCACAGCTCCGCGAGGGCAGCGCAGCCACTCGGGCCTGGCGACGTTGATGCCGCCCTCGCCCTGCACGGTCTCGACGATCACGGCGGCGGGCTGGTTGAGCCCGGAGCCCTGGTCCTCGAAGCAGCCGCTCGAACCACAGGAAGTCGGGGACGCTGCCCGTCGAGGTAGTTGTCGAAGGGCATGGGCGTGCCGTGCACGAGGGGAATCCCGGCGCCGGCGCGTTTGAAGGCGTTGCCGGTGACGGCGAGGGCCCCGAGGGACATGCCGTGGAAGGCGTTGGTGAACGACACGATGGCCTCGCGGCCCTTCACCTTCCGCGCCAGCTTCAGCGCGGACTCCACGGCGTTGGTGCCGGTCGGACCCGGGAACATGACCTTGTACGGCAGGTCGCGCGGCCGGAGCACCAGGTTCTGGAACGCCTCCAGGAAGGCGCGTTTCGCGGTTGTCGACATGTCGAGCCCGTGGGTGACGCCGTCGCGCTCCAGGTAGTCGATCAACGCCCGTTTGAGTACGGCGTTGTTGTGGCCGTAGTTGAGTGACCCGGCGCCCGCGAAGAAGTCCAGGTACGCGTGGCCGTCCTCGTCGTACATGCGGCTGCCTTGCGCGCGGTCGAAGACGGTGGGCCAGCCGCGGCAGTAGCTGCGGACCTCCGACTCCAGGGTCTCGAAGATGCTCAGGTCGGGCTGGGTGATGGTCACGGCGAATCGCTCCTCGGTGTGTGTGGGGGGACGGAAAGGAGTGAGAGAAGGGGGAGTTGGGGGAGTCGGGGGAGCGGGGGCGGAGAGGGGAGTGGGGGACAGAGGGGCTGGAAGGGAGGAGAGGGGAGGAGAGCGGGAGGAGAGGGGAGAAACTGAGGGGTGGGGAGGGAGAGAGTGGCTCAGACGGAGAGCGGGCCTATGCGGTGCAGGACCTCGGGCTCGTGCGGGCCGTCGCGGGAACTGCCCCGTCTCGAACAGGACTTCGTGTTCGACTCTGGCGCCGTGCCGTGCGGCGTACGACGCGAACAGGCGCTCCGAGGCGGTGTTGCCCGGGGTGATGGTGGTCTCGACGGTGGTCAGCGGGTGCTGCCGGGCGACGTGGACCGTCAGCCCGTCCAGCAGCGCGGCGGCGACCCCGCGACCCCGCTGGGCGGCGTCGACGGCCACCTGCCACACGAGGAGGGTGTCGGGGCGCTCGGGCCGGACGTACCCGGTGACGAAACCGACGGGCCGCCCGTCCCTCGTGTCCCGCGCCACCGCGGAGGTGTCGGCGAAGTCACGGCACCACAGCAGGTAGCTGTACGAGGAGTTGAGGTCGAGGGCGCGGGAGTCCCTGGCGAGGCGCCAGAGCGCGGCGCCGTCCGTCACGTCGGGACGGTCGATACGCAGCCCCTCCGGCATTTCCAGGAATTCCGCGGGCAGGTCCGGGAGGCTCGACAGGTCTGCTTGTGCGGCGGTCATGTGAATTGAATTTACCGAGCGAAAGTTGAAATTGCATCTCCGGTCGGGGTTACGTCCGCGGCCTTGATGTGTTATTGCGCGTGCGCGTACGGCCGTGTGAAGCTGCGCGAGGGCTCGGCAAGATGTTATGATTTGCCCGGATCATTAGGGAGAAAACGGGCGCGATGTGGGGTTGGTCACAGATGTGTAACCCTCGCGAGATCTACCCGAAATTATGCCGGTAGGCGTTAGTGAAAACCTTAGTGTTTAGGTGCGGAAAAAGCGGGCAGGAGAATACGGGGAGCTACGCTGGAATGGATTATTTAATTTCCGTGAACGGCGTGTGCGAATTTCCTGCACTCCGGCTGCGGGGCAGGGGCAGGCAGTACCGGTATCGGGTACCTGGTACCAGCACCCGGTGGCCCCGGTGAGGTATCCGGACTCCGGACTCCGTACTCCCGGATCCGGCCCAAGTGGGCGAGGCGGATCAGCCGCCGAACTACGCTGCACGGTATGAGCGATCACGCGGTTCTGCACGTGAAGGGGCGGGTGCTCGTCGGGCCCGACGACGTCCGGGACGAGCTGTGGGTCGTCGGCGGGAGGATCTCGTACGAGCGTCCCGGCGGCGCCCGCGACGTCCGCACCGTCGAGGGCTGGGCCCTGCCCGGCCTGGTCGACGCACACTGCCACGTCGGTCTCGACGCCCACGGTCCCGTCCCCGACGACGTCTCCGAGAAGCAGGCCCTCACCGACCGTGAGGCGGGCACCCTGCTCATCCGGGACGCGGGCTCGCCCTCCGACACCCGCTGGATCGACGACCGCGACGACCTGCCGAAGATCATCCGCGCGGGCCGCCACATCGCCCGCACCCGCCGCTACATCCGCGACTACGCGCACGAGATCGAACCGGACGAGCTGGTCGCGTACGTCGCCCAGGAGGCCCGGCGCGGCGACGGCTGGGTCAAGCTGGTGGGCGACTGGATCGACCGGGACCTCGGCGACCTCTCCGCCTGCTGGCCCCGCGAAGCCGTCGGGGCGGCCATCGCCGAGGCCCACCGGCTCGGCGCCCGCGTCACCGCCCACTGCTTCGCCGAGGACTCCCTCCGGGACCTGGTCGAGTCGGGCATCGACTGCATCGAGCACGCGACGGGCCTGACGGAGGACCTGATCCCGCTCTTCGCCTCGCGCGGCATCGCGATCGTCCCCACCCTCGTCAACATCGCGACCTTCCCCCGCCTCGCGGACGGCGGCGAGTCCAAGTTCCCGCGCTGGTCCGCGCACATGCGGCGGCTGCACGCCCGCCGCTACGACACGGTGCGCTCCGCGTACGACGCCGGGATCCCGGTGTACGTCGGCACCGACGCCGGGGGCTCGCTCGCCCACGGCCTGGTGGCGGCGGAGGTCGCCGAACTCGTGACCGCCGGGCATCCCGCCGGTCCAGGCCCTGTCAGCGACCACATGGGGCGCCCGGCGGTGGCTGGGACGGCCCGGGCTGGAGGAGGGGGCGCCCGCGGACCTCGTGGTGTACGACGGGGACCCGCGGGCGGACGTACGGGTCCTGGCGGCGCCGCGGCGGGTGGTGCTGAACGGCAGGGTGGCAGGCTGAGGGGCGCTGTTCGCCTGCGAACGGGGTTCGGAACGGCGTCCGGGGCGGGGTTCAGTGCCGGGGCTTCGTGCGCCCGCGCCTACGGGGTGTTGTTGGGGCGCTGTTCGCCTGCGAACGGGGTTCAAAGCGGGGGCAGTTCGCCTGCGGACGGGGTCCGGGGCGGAGCCCCGACGCCCGCGAACGCAACCCCTCAGCGGCCCGTCAGCGCCACTGCCCTGCCCAGCGCCCGCAGGAAGCGGTTCACCGTCACCCCGTCCCGCACCGCCAGGCGGAGCCACTCGTCGCTGAGGCCGGGGAACGTGTCCCCGCGGCGTACGGCGAAGCCAAGGGTGCGCAAGTGGTGCCGTACCGCCGCCGCATGGGGGAGGCGGACCAGGACGAACGGGCCGTCGGCGGGCCCGGCCACGAAGAGGCCGTCGGGGGCGAACTCGTTCAGGCCGGCCAGCAGATGGGCGCGGTCCGCGGCGATGCGGTGGGCCGCTTCGGCCGCCTCCGCCAACGCCCGCGCGGACATGCATGCCTCGGCCGCGGCCAGGGCGGGCGTGGAGACCGGCCAGAGAGGCTGCGCGCGTGCGAGGTCCGCGATCGTGTCCGGGGCGGCGAGGACGTAGCCGATGCGCAGTCCTGCCAGGCCCCACGTCTTCGTGAGGCTGCGCAGCACCACCAGGCCGGGTATGCCGCATCGGCCCGCCAGGGCCTCGCGTTCGTCCGGCACCGCGTCCATGAACGCCTCGTCCACGACCAAGGTCCGCCCCGGGCGGGCGAGTTCGGTGATCGTGGCCGCCGGGTGCAGTACCGACGTCGGGTTCGTCGGGTTGCCGATCACCACCAGGTCCGCGTCCTCGGGCACCGACGCCGGGTCCAGCCGGAAGCCGTCCTCGGGGCGCGAGCAGGACCCGGCCGACCGTGTGCCCCGCCTCCCGCAGCGCCGCCTCCGGCTCCGTGAACTGCGGGTGGACGACGACGGGGCGGCGTACCTTCAGGGCGCGCGCGAGCAGGACGAAGGCCTCGGCCGCGCCCGCCGTCAGCAGTACTCGCTCCACCGGTAGCCCGTGCCGCGCCGCCACCGCGGCCCGCGCGGACCGGCCGTCCGGGTAGGCGGCCAGACCGGTCCCGGCCAGCGACTGGGCGATCCGCTCCCGCAGCCAGGACGGAGGCGTACCGGCGCGGACGTTCACCGCGAGATCGGTGAGCGCGGCACCGTCGCCCCGCACCTCGGCGTCACCGTGGTGCCGCAGGTCGTGCCGCCCGCCGTCGTGTTCAGTGTTCATGGGAGTGAGGCCCGTGGTGGTGACCGTGGTGGTGGCCGTCGTCGTCCGGGTGGTGGTGCGGCTGCTGCGGCAGGCCCACCTTGTCCTCGAAGCCCGGCAGCGCGACCCGGTACACGCATGAGTCGCAGTTCATGCGCAGGTCGCCCTTGACCGCCTCCTCGTACCGCTCCATCACCAGGTCCAGCAACTCCGGCTCCGGACCGATGACATCGGCCGACCGCACCTCGATCCCCGGGTGTGCGGCCGCCCAGCTCTCCGTCTGCCTGCGCACCCGGTCCGGCAGGATGCCCGTGAACAGGAAGTACGGCAGGACGACGATCCGCCGCGCGCCCAGCCGCACGCACCGGTCCAGCCCGCTCGGCACATCCGGCGCCGCCAGCGACACGAACGCCGTCTCCACCCCCGCGTACCCGCGCCCCTCCCACAGCAGCCGCGCCGCCTTGTGCACCTCGGCGTTGGCGTCCGGGTCGGTGGAGCCCCGCCCGACGAGCAGCACGGTCACATCGGCCCGGTCCCGCGGCGTACGGGCCGTACGATCCGTACCGTCCGTACGACTCGTACCTTCCATACGACCCGTACCGTCCGTGCCTCCCAGCGCCTCGTCCAGCCGCCGCTCCAGCACGCTCAGCAGCGACGGGTGCGGGCCCAGCGGGCGCCCGTACGCGTACGAGATCCCGGGGTGCCGCTCCTTCTCCCGGGCCAGCGCGGCCGGGATGTCCCCCTTGGCGTGCCCGGCGGACACCAGCATCAGCGGTACGGCGGCGAACCGGCGCACCCCCTGCTCGACCAGCTCGGTCACGGCCTCGCCCAGCGGCGGCGGGGACAGCTCGATGAACCCGCCCGCGACGGGCAGCCCGGGATACCGGCGCCCCAGCTCCCGGACGAAGGCACCGGAACGCCTCGGCGCCCGCGTCGTCCCGGGTGCCGTGACCGGCGATGAGCAGGGCGGGGGGCGGGGTGGTCACGGCTTCTCCTTCGAGACGGGCGGTATGGATGACGCAGGTATGGATGACGTAAATCCGGGTGAGGAAGGTCTGGGTGAGGCAGGCGATGCCGATGATGGGGCAGGTGACGATACGGGGTGGTACAGCAAGGCGTTCAACGCGGCTGCCGCGACCGCCGAACCGCCCTTCTCCGACACGTTGCTGACGGCGGGCAGCCCGCTCTCGCGCAGCGCGGCCTTGGACTCGGCCGCGCCGACGAATCCGACGGGCAGCCCGATGACGAGCGCCGGGTCGGCGTCCAGGGTGAGCAGCTCCTCCAGTGCGGTGGGCGCACAGCCGATCACCCACAGCGCCCCCGGGCCGACTTCCTCGTGGGCGAGCCGGATCGCGTGCGCCGAACGCGTCAGCCCGGGGCCGGACCTGGCGTCCTTGAGGCGGCAGACCGTCTCGTGGCGCGTGATGCCCGCCGCGACCATCTCCACATCCACCACGACCGGCGCCCCGGCGTGCAGCGCGGCGTGCGCCCTCTCCAGCGCGCTCTCGTCCATGACGAGGTCGGTGGCGTAGTCGAGGTCGGCCGCCGAGTGGATGACCCGTTCCACGACCGCCCGGGTCAGCGGCGGGAAGTGGGGAGGTGTCCAGACGGGCGCGCAGCCGCCGGAAGGACTCCGCCTCGATGGGGTGCACGACCCGCTCGATGGGGTGCACGACCCGGTTCCCGGGAAACACCTGGCTCACTCCGCTCACTTCGCCTCCTCCTGCCAGCGGTAGCCGCGCGGTGTGACCATGCGGCCCGCGATCTGCCGCGTCGCGGTGTTGCCCACGGTCACGACCGTCATCATGTCGACCGTCGCCGGGTCCAGCGCGGCCAGCGTCGTCAGACGGCTGGACTCGTCCGGCCGCGAGGCGTTGCGTACGACACCGACCGGCGTCGTCGGCGCCCGGTGCCCGGCGAGGAGCGCGAGCGCTTTCGGCAGCTGCCAGTCCCGGCCCCGGCTGCGGGGGTTGTAGAAGGTCACCACGAGGTCGGCCTCGGCGGCGGCCCGCACCCGCCGCTCGATGACCTCCCAGGGCGTGTGCAGGTCGGAGAGGCTGATCGACACATGGTCGTGGCCGAGCGGCGCGCCGAGGATCGCCGCCGCCGCGAGCGCCGCCGTCACGCCCGGCACCCCGACCACGTCGATGTCCTCGGACGCCTCCGCCAGCGCGGGCGACGCCATCGCGTACACGCCCGCGTCCCCGCTGCCGATCAGCGCGACCGCCTGCCCGCGCCGGGCCTCGGCGACCGCCGTCCGGGCCCGCTCCTCCTCGGCGCCGAGCCCGGACTGAAGGACCCGGGTGCCGGGACGCAGCAGGTCGCGGATCTGGTCGACGTACTGGTCGAGGCCGACCAGCACGGCGGCGCGGCGCAGTTCGGCCCTGGCGCGGGGGGTGAGCAGGTCGCGGGCGCCCGGACCGAGCCCGACGACCGCGAGCCGGCCGCGCGCGGGGCGCCGTACGACGGCGCAGGTCGCCATGGCGGGGCGGCCGTCCGCACGCTCCGACTTCCGCTTGGGGACGAGGAGTTCACCTCCGCGCACGAGGGCGGCGGCCTCCGCCACGGACGGCGTGCCGACGGCGGTGAGCGGCGCGTCGGAGGGGTTCGGCACCGCCACGCCCGCCAACTCCTCGGCGGTGTACGTCACCACGGGCACCCCGAGCCGTTCGGCCGCCCCCACGATCCCGCGCTTCGTCGGCCTTCGCGTCCACGGTGGCCAGCTCGGCGACGACTGCGAGGGGACAGTCCCGCGTCCCGCAGGGCGCCCTCGACGAGCCGGAGGACCTCCTCCACGGGCGCGCCCCTGGAGGCGCCCACACCGACGACGAGGGAGGGCGGACGGAGGACGGCCTCGCGCTCGGCGGGCTCGACCGTCCGGTCGGTCAGGCGAATGACGTACGACCCCTCGTCCGCCACCCGCAGCGGAGGCAGCGGCCAGGCGAACTCCGTCTCCAGCGCGACTGGTTCGCCATCGAGCAGGGCCCGCGTCACCCCGGCGACGTCGCCCTCCACGGGGAACCCGAGCGTGTCGAGGCCCGGCACGCCCACCGCGTCGGTCGCCGTGGTCACCACGGGCTCGGCACCCAGCAACTCGCCCACCTCGCGGGCGAGTTCGTTGGCGCCGCCGCCGTGCCCGCCGACGAGCGACACGGCGAACCGCCCGCCCTCGTCCACGCACACCACTCCCGGGTCGGACGCCTTGTCGCCCAGCAGCGGCGCGAGCAGCCGTACCACCGCGCCCGTCGCGAGGAAGCACACCAGCTGTCCGCACTCCGTGAACGCCCGCCGCACGGCGTCCCGTACCGGTCCGTCGTACACGCGCGTGCGCTCCGGCCACGCCGCGGCCAACCGGTCACGGGCGGCCGCGCCCGCCGCGGTCGCGGAAATCAGGCCGATCACAGGGCAACTCCTTCGGTACGCGCCGCGGGCCTGACGCCCCACAGCAGGAAAACGGGATTGGTCGCCGCCAGCCGGGTCACATCCCCCGGCAGCGGCGCCAGCCGCGACGACTGCAGCAGGACGCCGTCGCAGCCGAACCCGGCCCCGGCGAGCGCCTCCCGCACGGCCGGAACCCGGTCGACAGCCGCCACGGCCACCACGACGGTCCGCCGGGCGCGCCGCGCGCAGGCCGTGACGAGGGCAGGCAGTTCGCGCCCCCCGCCACCGATGAACACGGCGTCCGGATCGTCCAGATCATCCAGTTCGGACAGCACGGTGGGCGCCGCGCCATGGACCACCTGTACGTCGACGCCGTGCGCCGCGGCGTTGGCGCGGATCCGTTCCACCCCGTCCGGGCTCTTCTCGACCGCGGTGACGGCGGCGCCGAGCCGCGCGCACTCCACGGCCACGGAACCGGAACCCGCGCCGACGTCCCACACCAGGTCGCCGAGGCGCGGCCCGAGCCGGGCCAGCGCCAGCGCCCGCACCTCGAACTTGGTGATCATCGAGTCGCGGTGCGTGAACGCGTCCTCGCCCAGGGCCCATGCGGAGGGCCGGGCCGACGGACCGGCCACGGTGCGGCATACCGGAGCGAGAAGCCGCGTCCTCGTCCAGGCACAGCACGACGCTCACCGCGCCGCCCCACTCACGGCCCGCCGCCTCGGCCGGCGTCAGCCGCTCCACGCGCTCGCGCCGGGAATCGCCCAGCGCGGACGCCACGACGAGGACACGACGCGCTGCGAGCTGGAGCCGCGCGCGCCCAGTTCGGCGGGCCCGGAGCCGGGGCCGGTCAGCACCGCCACCTTCGGATGGGCACGGCACACGTTCAGCGCGGTCCGCAGGTCACGGCCGTGCGCGCTCACCACCACCGCGTCGTCCCAGGGCAGCCCGGCCCGCGCGAAAGCGGTGGCGACGGACGACACACCGGGCCGTACGTCCAGGCGCCGCGCCCCGAACCGTTCGGCCAGGACCCGGACGATCCCGAAGAAGCCGGGATCACCGGAGGCGAGGACGACGATCCGCCGGTTTTCGTCCTGGGTGTCCTTTGCCGGGTGCGTGCCCTTTGCCGGGTGTGTCTCCTTCGCCAGGTACGTGTCCTTCGCCGGGTCCGTGTCCTTTGCCGGGTCCGTCTCCTTCCCCAGGTGCGTCTCCTTCGCCGGGTGCGTCTCCTTCGCCAGGTGCTTCTCGATCGCGTCCAGCGCGGGCGCCAGCGGACCCAGGACGATCCGCTCCACCGTGCGCGGCAGGGCCAAGGCCTCCAGATGCCGCCGGGCACCCACGACGAGCGCCGCCCCGGCCAGCGCGTGGCCGGCGTCCGGGGGGAGGGGCGCCCCCGTCCCCGTACCGATGACGGTGATCACGGCGTCGCCTCTCGCCGGGCGCTCTCCGCGGTTTCCCGGCCTGCTGTCTCCTGGACCTGCTGTTTCCCGGACCTGCTGTCTCCCGGACCGCTGTTTCCCGGCCTGCTGTCTCCCGGACTCGCTGTTTCCCGGCTCTGCTGTTTCCCGGCCCGCTGTCTCCCGGCGTGCCTCCCGCAGGGCCTTGCGGGCGGCCGGGTCGGCCTTGCGGAAGCCGTGGAAGTGGCCGGGGTGGTACAGGTGCGAGCGCGTGCCGTGCGCGTCGAGGGCCGGGCCGACCAGGAACAGCGTGTGCTTCCACAGCCTGTGTTCCTTGACGGTCTCCTCCAGGGTCCCGATCACGCACTTCACGACCAGTTCCTCGGGCCAGGTCGACCTGATACGCGACGACCACGGGCGTGGTCGTCGGGTAGCCGCCCTCCAGCAGCTCCCGCACCAGCTGCCCGCTGCGCGCGGCGGACAGGAAGACCGCCATGGTCGTGCCGTGCCGCGCGAACTCCCGTACCTCCTCGCCCGGCGGCATGGGCGTCTTGCCCCCGCCGAGCCGGGTGAGCACCACGGACTGCGCGACCTCGGGAATGGTCAGCTCGCGCTGTGCGAGCGCGGCCACGGCCGAGAACGACGACACCCCGGGCACGACCTCCGTCGCGATCCCGATCCCGGCACACCGGTCGAGCTGCTCCTGCGTGCCGCCCCACAGAGCGGGGTCACCGGAGTGGATACGGGCCACCTTCAAGCCCTGCCGGTACGCCCGCTCGTACACGGCGACGACGTCCTCCAGCGACATGGCCGCCGAGTCCAGGATCCGCGCGCCCTCACGCGCGTGGTCGAGAACCTCCGCCTGCACCAGGCTGGCCGCCCAGATCACGACGTCCGCCTCCGCGATGGCGCGCGCGGCACGGAACGTCAGCAGATCGGCGGCGCCGGGACCGGCCCCGACGAAGGTCACCTTGCCGGTGGGGGCGCCTGTAGGGGCGCCGATGGGGGCATCGACGACGGCATCGACGGGGGCATCGACGTGGGGCGCCGACGGGGGCATCGGCCATGGGGATCGGTCCTCTCGTAGCTACTGCGGGGGTATTGCCGGGGGGAGCGTGTCGGGTCACAGCTTCCCGCCGCGGCCGCCGTCGCGCCGGGCGGGCGCGATGAGGGTGGAGAGGTAGGGGAGCGGCTCGTCCCCGAGTCCGGCCGCGGACCGGATGGACTCCTCCGGCAGCCCCAGCGCGGAACCCCACACGGCGTCCTCGACCCGCCCGGTCTGCCGCAGCGCCTCGGCCACCTCCTTCGCCTGCCGCCCGAACTTGTAGGCGACGACGGTCCCGGGCCCGGCCAGCGCGTCCTTGAGTACGGCGGCCCCCGCGGTGACGGGCACGAGCGTGAGGGGCTCGGTCCCCTCGGTCAGTACGGCACCGGAGCGGGCGGCGAGGTCCTGCATGGCGGTGATGCCGGGAACGGTCTCGACGACGACCTCCGGTACCGACTCCGCGATGGTCTGGGCGAGATAGGTGAAGGTGGAGTAGACATGGGGGTCACCGAGGGTGGCGAAGGCCACGGCGGCGTGCTGGTGCAGCAACTCGGCCACGCGCTCGCCCGCCGCGTCCCACGCGGCCTCCCGCCGCGCCCGGTCGGTCCGTTCGTTGAGCGCGAACACGACCCGTACGACCTTCTCCTCGGGGACGTAGTGCAGCACGGTGGCCTCGGCCCGCCCTCGTTCCCCGCTGTCCATCACCGGTACGACGACGACATCGGCGGCCCGCAGAGCGTTGACGCCTTTGACGGTCACCAGCTCGGGGTCGCCGGGCCCGACCCCGACTCCGATCAGCCTGCTGCTCATGACGTCCGGCACCTCTCCACGAACCGACGGGCCACACCGGGCGCGGACGCCCAGTGGGTGTGCAGATAACTCGCGTGCACACCTTGTTGTACGAAACCTTCGAAGCACTTGCGTGGGGCGCGCACCCCCCAGGCGGGAGCCGCCCCGGCACCGGGCTCGACGACGCGTCCGGTGGAACTCGTGCCCGCGCATCCGGGTCCCGGCAGCGGCGAGCGAACTGTCGCCGACGGCAACGGCGTCCCGATAGCCCAGGGTGAGCCGCTCGGTCATCCGGGCGGTGGCGTCCAGCACCCCGCACATGGGCTGCCCGTCCAGCTCCCGGCACAGGTACAGCAGCCCGGCACACTCGGCGGCGACGGGAGCGCCGCTCAGCGCGAGCTCGGCGACGGCCTTGCGGAGGGGTTCGTTGGCGGACAGCTCGCAGGCGTACACCTCGGGGAACCCGCCGCCGATGACCAAGCCCGCGCGGTGCCCGTCGGGCAGCTGCTCGTCACGGAGGGGATCGAAGGGGACGACTTCGGCTCCGGCGGCGGCGAGCAGTTCGGTGTGCTCGGCGTAGGAGAAGGTGAACGCGGGGCCGCCGGCGACGGCAACCACCTGGAGCCCGTCACGGGACGCCGGAGGCGCTGTATCCCTCAGCGGCTCCGCCGCGGGCCCGACGACCTCAGCCGCCTCCCGAGCGACCTCGAGCCGCAGCCCGAGCGACCTCAGCCGCGTCCCGAGCGACCTCAGCCACATCCCAAGCGACCTCAGCCGCATCCCAAGACGCACATGACAACGCACCCGCCCCCCGCGCCAGGGCGAGCAGCGCCTCCAGGTCGCACCCCTCGCGCACCTGCGCGGCCATCGCCGCCACGGCCTCCACAGCCGTCAGCGCGCCGCTCGGCAACCGGCACCAGCCCAAGATGCCGGGACGGCGTGTCCACCTGAGCGACGCGCCGCAGCACGCCCAGCACCGGCACGCCCGACCGCGTCCAACGCCTCCCGCAGCAGCTCCTCGTGCCGGTCGGAGGCGACCTTGTTGAGGATCACGCCCCGCGACCCGCACCTCCGGATCCCACGACGCGAACCCGTGCACCAGCGCCGCCACGGACCGCGACTGCGACGAGGCGTCCACGACCAGCACCACCGGCGCCCGCAGCAGCTTCGCGACCTGAGCGGTGGAGGCCAGCTCGCCCTCCCCGGCGGCCCCGTCGTACAGCCCCATCACGCCCTCGACCACGGCGAGGTCACACCCACGCGCCCCGTGCGCGAACAGCGGCGCCGACCAGCTCCGGCCCGCACAGGTACGCGTCGAGGTTCCGCCCCACGCCGCCCGGTGGCGAGCGCGTGGTACCCGGGGTCGATGTAGTCCGGCCCCACCTTGTGCGGGGACACGGCGAGCCCCCGCGCGGCGAACGCGGCCATCAGCCCCGTGGCAACGGTGGTCTTGCCGCTGCCGGAGGAGGGCGCGGCGATGACCAGCCGAGGACGGACGACGAGGACTCACGACCGGCGAGGGCTTCACGACGCTCACCACTCGATGCCCCTCTGGCCCTTCTGGCCGGCGTCCATCGGATGCTTGACCTTGGACATGTCGGTGACGAGATCGGCGAAGTCGACCAGCTTCTCGCGGCGCGTTCCGCCCGGTGATCACCACGTGCTGGGTGCCCGGCCGGTCCCGCAGCACCGCGACGACCTCGTCGGCGTCCACCCACCCCCAGTGCATCGGGTACGCGAACTCGTCCAGCACATACAGCTTGTACGTCTCGGCAGCGAGGTCCCGCTTGACCTGCTCCCAGCCCTCGCGGGCCTTCTCCTCGTTGTCCATCTGGGAGTCGCGCTGCACCCAGGACCAGCCCTCGCCCATCTTGTGCCAGTCGACGGACCCGCCCTCGCCGGAGGCGCCGAGCACCCGCAGCGCGTTCTCCTCGCCGACCTTCCACTTCGCCGACTTCACGAACTGGAACACCCCGATCGGCCACCCCTGGTTCCAGGCCCGCAGCGCGAGCCCGAAGGCGGCGGTGGACTTGCCCTTGCCGATCCCGGTGTGCACGACGACCAGCGGCCGGTTACGGCGCTGACGAGTCGTCAGCCCGTCGTCCGGTACGACACTCGGCTGTCCCTGCGGCATTACGCGGCCCTCCTGCCATTGCCCCTGCTGCCCTGAACGTCCCTGACGAGCCCGGCGATCGAGTCGGCCCGCAGCTCGTCCAACGTCACGGCGGTACCGCCGAGTTCACCCGCGAGCTGCCCCGCGAGCCCGAGCCGCACCGGCCCCGACTCGCAGTCGACGACGACGGACGCGACGCCCTCGGCCGCGACGCCCCGGCCGCGAACAGCCGCGCCGCGCGCCCGGCCAGCGCGACCGGCTCCGGCCCGCCGGTGGCCCGCCCGTCCGTCACGACGACCACCAGCGGACGCCGCGCGGGATCCCGCAGCCGCTCCACCCGCAGCACGTCGTGGGCCCTGAGCAGCCCGGCCGCGAGCGGCGTCCGCCCACCGGTCGGCAGCGACTCCAGCCGCGCCGCCGCCGCGTCCACGGACGAGGTCGGCGGCAGCGCGACCTCCGCGGCCGCCCCCCGGAACGTCACCAGCCCCACCTTGTCCCGCCGCTGATAGGCGTCCAGCAGCAGCGACAGCACCGCGCCCTTCACGGCGCTCATCCGCTGCCGGGCCGCCATCGACCCGGAGGCGTCCACGACGAACAGCACGAGATTGCCCTCGCGCCCCTCCCGGGTGGCCTGCCGCAGATCGTCCCGCCGGACCACCAGCCCCGGCCCGGATCGCCCGCGCGCCCGCTGGTGCGGCGCGGCGGCCTGCACGGTCGCCGCCAAGTGCAGCTTGGTGAGCGCCCCTTGGGGCCGCCGGGCCCCGGTGGTACGCCCGTGCTCGGTCCGCGCCCGCGACCGCCGCCCGGCAGCACCCTCGCCGAGGCCGGGCACGCTCAGCACCTTGGTACGAAAGGGCTCGGCAGCCCGTACGGGCGACTGCTCACCGCCACCGGGCGCCGCCGACGCCTGCCCGTCGCTTTCCGAGGGCTCGTCCCTGCGCCGGAACGTCAGCCGGCAGGCGAGTCATCCCCGTCCGGCCCGTCCTGCGGCGGCTGCCCGCCACCGCCGGGCCCATCCGGATCCGGATCCTCGTCGCCGGAGCCGTCCCCGCCGCCGAACTCCTCCAGTGTCTCGTCGAGCTTGTCCTCGTCCAGTCCCGGCGCGTCGAAGGGTTGCGCCGCCGCCGGTGGGGCAGCGCGAGCAGCGCGGCCTGCCGGACGTCCTCCGCGAGTACGTCGGTACGGCCGGCCCAGGCGGCCAGCGCCGTGGCGGTCCGCGCCATCACGATGTCGGCGCGCATGCCGTCGACCTCGAAGGCGGCGCAGGTCGCCGCGATCTGCCGCAGCGCCCCGTCGCCGAGCCGTACGGACGGCAGCAGCTCCCGCGCGGCCACGATCCGCGCCCGTACGGCGGCCTCCTCGTCGGCCCAGCGCGCCGCGAAAGCCGGCGGGATCGTCGTCGTACGCGAGCCGCCGCCGTACGACCTCCACCCGCTGGTCGGGCTCCCGCGAGGCGGCGACCTCGACGGTCAGCCCGAAGCGGTCCAGCAACTGCGGGCGCAGCTCGCCCTCTTCGGGGTTCATGGTCCCGACGAGCAGGAATCGGGCGGCGTGCCGTACGGAGACGCCCTCGCGCTCGACGTACGAGGCGCCCATCGCGGCCGCGTCCAGCAGCAGGTCGACCAGGTGGTCGTGCAGGAGGTTGACCTCGTCGACGTACAGGATCCCGCGGTGCGCGTCGGCGAGCAGCCCGGGCTCGAACGCCTTCACGCCCTCCGCCAGCGCCCGCTCGATGTCGAGCGCGCCGACGAGCCGGTCCTCGGAGGCGCCGACCGGCAGCTCGACCATTCGCGCGGGACGCGTCGTACCGGGTCCCGGCCTCGTGCGGACCGTCGGGGCAGGCCGGGTCGGGCGCCGCCGGGTCGCACGAGAACCGGCACCCGGCGACGACGTCCACCTCCGGCAGCAGCGCCGAAAGGGCGCGCACGGCCGTGGACTTGGCGGTGCCCTTCTCGCCGCGGACGAGCACCCCGCCGACCGCGGGTGACACGGCGTTCAGCAGCAGCGCGAGCCGCAGGTCGTCCTGTCCGACGATGGCGGTGAACGGGTAGGGGGTGCTCACGCGGTGATCACTCCTTCGGGTGCGGCGTCACAAGGCGTGTCAAGCGGTCTGGCCGCAGGTATGCCATGGTCGAAGGTCTGGTCCCCGCCGACGCGGGGGTGGTCCTCCGGATGAGGGCGAGCTGCGGCCGCAGCTGCTGTGGTCCCCGCCGACGCGGGGGTTCTCATGGGAGATCACTCGTCTCCCTCCAGATCGCCCTCGAGCTCGAGGTAGGTCTGCCGGAGCCGGTCCAGGGTCTCCTGGTCCGGCTCCGCCCACAGCCCGCGCTCGGCCGCCTCCAGCAGACGTTCGGTGATGCCGCGCAGTGCCCACGGGTTGGACTTCCGCATGAAGTCCTGGTTCTCCGCGATCGAAGACGTACTCCGCCGACAAGCTTCTCGTACATCCAGTCGTCCACGACCCCGGCCGTGGCGTCGTACCCGAAGAGGTAGTCGACGGTCGCCGCCATCTCGAAGGCACCCTTGTAGCCATGCCGCCGCATCGCCGCCATCCAGCGCGGGTTGACCACCCGGGCCCGGAAAACCCGGTGGGTCTCCTCGCCCAGCGTCCGCGTCTTGCACCTGGTCGGGCGTGGCGCAGTCGCCGACGTACGCCTCAGGACTGGCCCCCGTCAGATGCCGCACCATGGCGACCATCCCGCCGTGGTACTGGAAATAGTCGTCCGCGTCGACGAGATCATGTTCGCGGGTGTCGACGTTCTTCGCCGCCACCGCGATCCGCCGGAACGCCGTCTCCATGTCCCCGCGCGCCGCCCGCCCGTCCAGCCCGCGCCCGTACGCATAGCCGCCCCACACCGCGTACACCTCGGCCAGGTCGGCGTCGCGACCGCCAGTTCCGCGCGTCGATCAGCGGCAGCAGCCCCGCCCCGTAAGCCCCCGGCTTCGAGCCGAAGATCCGGGCCGTGGCCCGCCGCCGGTCCCCGTGCTCGGCGGTGTCCTCGTCCACGTGCGCCCGTACGAAGTTGCTGTCGGCAGGCTCGTCCAGCTCCGCCACCGCCCGCACCGCGTCGTCGATCAGCCCCACCACATGCGGGAACGCGTCCCGGAAGAACCCGGAGATACGGACCGTGACGTCGATGCGCGGCCGGCCCAGTTCCTCCACCGGAACCACCTCGAAGCCGGTCACCCGCCGCGACGCGTCGTCCCACACCGGACGGCACCCGAGCAGCGCCAGGATCTCCGCGATGTCGTCGCCCTGGGTGCGCATCGCGGACGTGCCCCACACCGTCAGCCCCACGGACTGCGGGTACTCGCCGGTGTCCTGGCAGGTACCGCTGCGACGCAGCGAGTCCGCGAGCGACTGCCCGACCTCCCAGCTCAGCCGGGACGGGATCGCCTTGGGGTCGACGGAGTAGAAGTTGCGGCCGGTCGGCAGGACGTTCACCAGCCCGCGCGTCGGCGAGCCCGACGGGCCCGCCGGGACGTAACCGCCGTCCAGGGCCCGCAGGATGTGCCCGATCTCGTCCGTCGTCCGGGCCAGCCGCGGCACCACCTCCCGGCACGCGAACTCCAACACCGCGACGGCGTCCGGGAGTTCGACGCCGAGCACCTCTCGCACAAGCGACGGGACGGCCACCACGTCCCAGCCGCGCTCCTCCATGCCCTCCGCGACCTGACGGCACAGCTGCTCCAGCAGGTCGATGGCGTCGGCCGCCGTACGGGACGGCCCGTCCACCAGCTCCGTCAGCTCCACCGGCACCTTCACCGGCGCCCCCGGCTCGGCCAGCAGCTCCTTCTCCACCAGCCCGAAGTGCTCGGCCAGACAGGCCCGCAGGCCCGGCAGCGCGTTCGCCTGCCCGCCCCACACCTGCGAGGCGCGCAGCACGGCCAGCACCAGGTTGACCCGCGCCTCGCCCTCCGGCCCGCCGCCGAGGATGTGCAGACCGTCCCGGATCTGCACGTCCTTGATCTCGCACAGATAGCCGTCGATGTGCATGACGAACTCGTCGAACTCGTCGTCGTCCGGCTGGTCGTCCACATGCAGGTCGTGGTGCAGCTCGGCGGCCTTGACCAGCGTCCAGATCTGCGCCCGCACCGCCGGGGCCTTCGTCGGGTCCAGGTCGGACACGAGGGCGTACTCGTCGAGGAGTTGCTCCAGCTTGGCCAGGTCGCCGTACGTGTCGGCGCGCGCCATCGGCGGCACCAGGTGGTCGACGACCGTGGCGTGGCCGCGGCGCTTGGCCTGGGTGCCCTCGCCGGGGTCGTTGACGATGAACGGGTAGACCAGCGGCAGGTCACCGAGCACCGCGTCCGGCGCGCACCCCCGCGACAGCCCGAGCCCCTTGCCCGGCAGCCACTCCATCGTGCCGTGCTTGCCCATGTGCACGACCGCGTCGGCGCCGAAACTGTTCTCCAGCCAGCGGTACGCCGCCATGTAGTGGTGCGACGGCGGCATGTCCGGGTCGTGGTAGATCGCGATCGGGTTCTCGCCGAAGCCGCGCGGCGGCTGGATCATCACCACGACGTTCCCGAAGCGCAGCGACGCCAGCACGATGTCGTCGCCGTCGACGTACAGCGCCGCCCGGCGGCTCGCCCCATGCCTCCAGCATCGCGTCCCGCAGCTCGGGGTCGAGCGTGCTCGAACCACGCCCGGTAGTCGGCCAGCGGCACCCGCGCGGGCGCGGCGGCCAGCTGCTCCTCCGTGAGCCACTCGACGTCGTGGCCGCCGGCCGCGATGAGCCGGTGGATCAGCTCGTCGCCGTCCGCGGGGTACTCGGTGAGGCCGTACCCGGCGTCTCGCAGAGCGTCCAGCACCCGTACCGCCGACGCGGGCGTGTCCAGGCCGACCGCGTTGCCCGACCCGCGAGTGCTTGGTCGGGTAGGCGGTGAAGACGAGCGCGAGTTTCTTGTCGGCGTTCGGCTTGTGCCTCAACCGCGCGTGCCGTACGGCGATCCCGGCCACCCGCGCGGCCCGCTCCGGATCGGCCACGTACACCGGCACGTCGTCCGGCCCCCGCTCCTTGAACGAGAACGGCACGGTGATCAGCCGCCCGTCGAACTCCGGGATCGCGACCTGCATCGCCGCGTCCATCGGGGAGAGCGCGGCGTCGGACCCGTCCCAGGCCGTCGGCGAGGAGGTCAGGCAGAGCCCTTGCAGCACCGGGATGTCCAGGTCGGCCAGCGCCCCGATGTCCCAGGCCTCCTCCTCCCCGCCCGCCGACGCCTGCGAGGCGTGCGTGCCTCCCGCCGCGAGCACGGTGGCGACCAGCGCGTCGGCCCGGCCGAGGATCTCGTACAGGCCCGCGTCGGCGCCGCGCAGCGAACCGCAGTACACGGGAAGGGCGTTCGCCCCCCGCGCCTCGATCGCGTCGCACAGGGTGTCCACGAAGGCGGTGTTGCCGCTGAGTTCGTGGGCCCGGTAGAAGAGCACGCCGACGGTCGGGCGGCCCTCCTGGAGCGTACGGTCCCCGTGGACGCCGTACTCCGGCATCTTCCGCGGCTCGACGAAGCCCTCACCGGTGAGCAGCACGGTGTCGGACAGGAACCGGGCCAGCTCGGTGAGGTTGGCGGCCCCGCCCTCGACGAGGTACCGCAGCGCCTCGGCCACCACACCGGCCGGCACGGACGACTCGGCCATCAACTCCGCGTCGGGCACGGCCTCGCCGCCGAGCAGCACGGTCGGAACGCCGGACGCCCTGAGCGCGGCGAGCCCGTCCTCCCAGGCACGCTTGCCGCCGAGCAGGCGTACGACGGCGATGTCCGCGCCTTCGAGCAGCGCCGGCAGCTCCCGCGCGAGGTCCACCCGCGTCGGATTGCCGATCCGGTAGGGCGCGCCGGAGGCACGGGCCGCCAGCAGATCGGTGTCGGCGGTCGACAACAACAACACAGTGCCAGTGCTCATACAGGCGCTCCCGGGGGAAGGAAAGGCAGTCCTTGCGGTGGTCCTTGGGGCGCGCCCGACTCGATGAGCCGCCACAGCGCGTCCGTGTCCGCGTGTTCCTCGATCAGGTCGCCGAGCCGGTCGAGCTGTTCCTCGCGCAGCGCGGCGAACGACGTGTCGGGGGCCGGTACGAAGCGGCGCCCCGCGGCGGCGGCCACCTCGCGCAGGAAAGCCCGCCGGAAACCGTCCGACTCCAGCGAGCCGTGCCAGTGCGTGCCCCAGACGGCACCGACCCGGCAGCCGTCCAGGCTGTGTCCCCTGCCATCGGAGATGAACGTTTCCCCGCCTGCGACTTCGGCGACCCCGTGGTGGATCTCGTACCCCTCGACCCGCTCGCCGAGCGCCTCACCGACCGGACGGGTGAGGGTCTTCTCGCGGGCGAACCGCACCCGTACGGGCAGGATCCCGAGCCCGTCGACGTGCCCCGCCCGGGACTCGACCTCGTCCTCGATGTGCTCGCCGAGGATCTGGAAGCCGCCGCAGACGCCGAGCACGGGGCGGCCCTCGGCGGCCCTGCGCAGGAGCGCGTCGGCGAGGCCGCGCTCCCGCAGCCACTCCAGGGCCCTCACCGTCCCCCGGGTCCCGGGGACCACCACCAGGTCCGCGTCGGCCAGTTCCTCAGGCCGGTCCACGAACCGCACGACGACGCCCGGCTCGGCGGCCAGCGCGTCCACATCGGTGAAGTTGGACATGAGCGGGACCGCGCAGACGGCGACCCGGAGCACGTCCTCACCGACGGGCGGGACGAGGACCGACTCCCCTGCCGTCCCGCGCGGCGCTGTGCGGGAGGTGAAGTCCGCTCGGAAAGCGGGCCGCAGCCCGTCCTCCTCGTCGATGCCGAGGCCGTGCCGGAAGGGCAGCACCCCGTACGTACGCCGCCCGGTGAGGCCGTGCAGCATGTCCAGGCCGGGCTCCAGCAGGGACACGTCCCCGCGGAACTTGTTGACGAGGAACCCCGCCACCAGGGCCTGGTCCTCCGCGGCGAGCAGGGCGACGGTCCCGAAGAAGGAGGCGAAGACGCCCCCCCGGTCGATGTCACCGACGACGAGAACAGGCAGCTGGGGCCGGGCGTTTCGGGCCATGCCCATGTTCACGATGTCGGTGCGCCGCAGATTGATCTCGGCAGGACTGCCCGCCCCCTCACAGATCACCGCGTCATATGTGCCCCGCAACTCGGCGAGGCACTCCAGTACGGTCCCGAGGAGCTCCTCCCGCCGCCCTCCGTGCAGCCTTTTCCCAGGGGACGACCCCCCAGACCCCCCAGCGCTCCCAGAGCTCCCGAAGAACCCGCGCGCGCTCAGCTCACCGACCGGCTTGCCGAGCAGCACCACCTGACTGCTCTGCTCGCCACCGGGCTTGAGCAGGACCGGATTCATGAGCGCGGTCGGCTCGATACGGCACGCCTGGGCCTGCATGGCCTGCGCCCGCCCGATCTCGGCGCCCTCACGGGTCACGAACGAATTGAGTGACATGTTCTGCGCCTTGAAGGGCGCGACCTTGACGCCCCGGCGCACCAGCCACCGGCAGATCCCCGCGGTCACGACGCTCTTCCCGGCGTCGGACGTGGTCCCGGCGACGAGCAGCCCACCACCCGGTCCACCGCTCATGAGGTCCGTCCTCTCGTCCGTAGCTGTCCCGGTGCCAGTGGTGGCTGTTTCCCTGTCCGCAGTTGTCCCGGTGTCGGCGGTGGCTGTTTCCCTGTCCGCAGTTGTCCCGGTGCCAGTGGTGGCCGTTTCCCTGCCCAGAGCAGCCCCCGTGCCAGTGGTGGCTGTTCTCCCGTCAGCAGCCGTGCGCCGACGCACACGCCGAGCGCCAGCCAGCTCACGCGCCGCGAGAGCCGTACGGCCCGCTCGATGTCCCGGACCCGGGCGGCGCGCCCGCCGCCGTTGAGCACGGGCCGGTGCTCGATGCGCCCCCCGTAGGAGAGCGTCCCGCCCAGCCGTATCCCGAGCGCCCCCGCGAACGACGCCTCCACAGGCCCGGCGTTGGGGCTCGGATGCCGGGCCGCATCGGCACGCCACGCCCGTACGGCCTCCCGCGGAGCGTCCGCGGCCACGGCGGCGAGAGCGGCCGTCAGCCGTGCCCCCGGCCAGCCCGCGACGTCGTCGAGCCGGGCGGAGGCCCACCCGTACCGCCGGTACCGGGGCGACTTGTGCCCGACCATGGCATCGAGCGTGTTCACCGCCCGGAACCCGACGAGCCCCGGCACCCCGCCGACGGCTCCCCACACCAGCGCTCCCACGACCGCGTCCGAGGTGTTCTCGGCGACGGACTCGACGACGGCCCGGGCGATCCCGTCGGCGTCGAGGGCCTGCGGATCCCGCCCGCAAAGACGGGGCAACCGCGCACGGGCACCCTCGACATCCCCCTCCTCCAGCGCACGCCCGACGGCCCGGGCCTCCCGCCCGAGCGATGTCCCGCCGACAACGGCCCACGTGGCGGCGGCGGTCAGGGCGACGGAGGCGGTACGGGACGCACGGACAGCTGACGCGGCGGCGGCAGCGAGAAAGACGGCACCCCCCACGCACACGGCGGTGTGCAGCGCGCCCCACCCCCGGTGGTCCCGCCACAACACCCGCTCCACGGCACCCGCGGCCCGCCCGAACGCGGCGACCGGATGCCCCCGGCGGGGATCGCCCAGGAGCAGGTCGCCGAGGAGCCCGGCGGCGGCGCCGTACGCGAAGACGCGATCGGCACGCACGGGTTCAGCCGACCGCGGGGTCGGACCCGGCCCTGGCACTGAACGCCCTGGCACTGAACTTCGATCGGCAGCCACACATGGCGATATGTCCTCACTCAGGGTGTCCACGCCCTGGTTCGACGAGACCGGCGGTGAGAGTTCCTGGCTCCCGGGAAGATCCTTCGGAAGGTCCTTCCCGGTGACAGTGGCGGGACCGCGCCGGACTCGCACCGGCTTCCTCTCCTGCCGCCGTATATGGCCCCGGCAGTCCACCACGGCCCGAGAACACCCGTCAACTTGCCGCTGACCTGCGGCGGGAGAGTGTGCTGAGGCCCACTCATCTCTTCTCGCTCTTCCGCTGGCCGGTGGCCGGGTCCGACAGGACACTGGAAAGGTGCGCACAGGCAAAGCCGCGGTCGCGGCCACCACCGTCGTCCTCGCGGCCGGCGCGGCGAGCATCGCCGCCGGCCGGTTCGCCAGTGATGCCGCGCTGAAGGCGCCGCCGGGCAGGCCGCTGCCCACGGAACCCCGCCTGGCCGTCCACACGACGGCCGTCGGGCAGATCGCCCTCACCCGGGACCTCGCCTCACAGCGCCCCGGCACCTACGGCCTCACCGGCGGCGACGCGCACGCGGTCGTCGGCCCGGTCCTGACGGACACCGCCCCCCACCCCGCCGACACCGTCGTACGCCGCCTGGAGCGCGTCACCCACGGCACCCTCGAACCCGGCGACAAGGTGTGGATGACCCCGAACGTGCACACCGGCGACCCGAGCACCGCCCTCGGTCTCGACCACACCGACGTCGAGATCCGCGGCGCCCTGGGCACCCTGCCCGCCTGGTTCGTGCCCGCGGCCCGTGAAACCTGGGTGATCGCCGTGCACGGCCTGGGCGCCACCCGCGAACACCCCCTGAACGTCCTGGAGTTCCTGCACCGGCGCCAGCTCCCCGTCCTCCTCCCCGCCTACCGGGGCGACCTCGGCGCACCCCGTTCCCCGGACGGCCTGAACCACCTCGGTGAGAGCGAGTGGCGCGACCTGGACGCGGCCCTCCGGTACGCCGTGGACCACGGCGCCCGCCACGTCATCCTGTACGGCTGGTCCACCGGCGCCACCATGGCCCTGCGGGCCGCCGCCCACTCCGCCCTGCGCGACCGGGTCACCGGGCTCGTCCTGGACTCGCCCGTCCTCAGCTGGGAGATCACGCTGCGTGCCCTCGCCGCGGCCCGCCGCACCCCCGGGGCCCTGCTGCCGCTGGCCGTCCGCGCCGCCCAGGGCCGCACCGGTCTGCGCGGCGACCGCATCCAGGCGACCCTCGCGCCCGAGCGGCTGAAGGTGCCGGCACTGATCTTCCACGGCCCGGACGACCTCATCGCCCCCTGGAGCCTCTCCCGCCGCCTCGCCGAGCACAACCCGAACCAGGTCGCCCTGCACACGGTCCCCCACGCCCCGCACGGAGCCATGTGGAACGCCGACCCGGCGGACTACGAAGAGACTCTCCGCCGCTTCCTGACCCCGCTGATGTGAGGCAGGGAGGAACAGCCGTAATCCCGCCCGGGAGGAACAGCCGTAATCCCGCCCATTCCGTTTCCGGCTCGGTCAAAGCACCGCTCACACGTGTCGAGCCCTTGCCGAGCCCTTGCCGAGCCCTTGCGCCGGCCCTCCTTGTCGCCCCTTGTGACATTCCGTTTGGGTTTTCGGACGGTCAACCGGAAGACTGCCCCCGTGATGTCCCGTACCCCGCGCGACTCCAGGCTCCGACTCGTCCCTCCGGGAACCCTGGCGGCTGCTCCCGCAGCAGCCGCCAGGGTTCCCGGAGCAGCGGTGAACCAGCGCCGCCGACCGGCCAGGCCGGCCCCCCGCCCCCCGGCAGGAACCCCGCCGCTCGCGGAACTCGCCCGCATGGCCCGTGCCGGTCTGGCGGACGCGGCCCGTGTCGCCCGCTGGACCCACGCCGCTCTCCGCCCCGGCCGCGAGGGCGCGGGCTCCGGCGGCAAGGGCGCGGGCTCCGAGGGCAAGGGCGCGGGCTCTGAGGGCAAGGGCGCGGGCTGGCGGCGAGGGGCGGTTTCGGCGGCAAGGGCGCCCTCTGCGCGGCGACCGCCGACCGGGCCGCCGCCGAGTTGGGGCTGACACCGGACCAGGTCCGCCACGACTGGGACATGGCACGCCTGGCCGGCCTCGTCGAGGTGCATGGCGACAGTGCCCGCCCCGGCTGGCGGCTGCGTGCCTGGAACCGCGACGACAGCGCCGTCCTGCGCGGCTGGGTCGCCCTCTTCGATGCCTGGTCGCTCGCCCATCCGGAACCCGCGGACCGCGAGCCCGCCGCCGTCGCCGAGGTCGTCTCCGCGATGCCCCAGGTCCTCTCCTTCCTCCAGCTCTCCGCCGGCCCCGTACCCGTCGAACAACTCCTCGACCTCCTCAAGAAACGGGTCACGGAGCTGCGCACCGAGCGCTGCGAGATCCCCTTCGTCCCGCCCGTCTCCCCCCACCGCCCCGGCAAAGAGACTCCCCCGGAGCGGAACACCTGGGGGGAGCACCCTCACGCCGCTCCTCCTGATCCCGAGCCGACCACGGACACCGACGACACGAAGACACTCCCCGACGACACCCCGCTCGCCCCCCTCCTCGACTGGGCCCTGCACGCCCTCGCCTCCGTCGGTGCCCTCACCTACGGCGACGGGCAGGCCACGCTCACCCCGCTCGGCAGCTGGGCTGTATGGGTGAAACTGGAGCAGATCTGTGTCGCCGCGCAGAGCCCCGCCGGGAACATCGAGGGCTCCGCCGAGGACATGCTCCGCGGCTGCGCCCGGCTCCGCCCGAACGCCGCCCGCGGCGAGTACCGCGCCTGGCTCGCCGCCCGCCCCGTCGGCAGTGCCGTCACCGAACTCATCGACGCCGCCCGCGGCGAGGACGCCCTCATCCGCGGTCTCGCCTTCGAGGCGCTGCGCGTGGTCGGCGCCCCCGCCGAGCCCGACGTGCGCGCCGTGGCCGACGAGATCCCGCTGCGGTCCTACGCCCTGCTGTGGCTCGCCGAGCACGACGGCACCGACCCCGAGGAAGCCTACGAGGCACTCACTCGCGAGGAGGCCACCTGGCTGTGGGTGGACACCGCCGCGGCCGTCGCCGACCACGGTGAAGCCCCGCTCCTCGTACGGCACTTGGAGTCAGCCATACAGTCCACCGTGCCCGCGCTCCTCGACGAAGTGCGGGCCGTCGGGCACCCACGCACCGTGCAGGTCCTGGTCGCGCTGGCCGCCGCGCACCCCGACCCGGCGCTCGCCAAAGCCGTGCGCCGCGCCGCCTTCCAGGTGCACACCGGCAGCAGCTGAGCGGTCCCGGGGAGGACCGGTGCCTCGCAAGGCGGAGCAGTGCGCCCCCCGTACCGGCCCTACGCGGGTGCCGCGACCACGCGGAAGCGCTCCACCGCCCCGCGGTGAGCGGGACCAGGTGACCGAGACCACGCGAACTCGTTCGCCAGGGGCGAAAAACCGCCCGCAACGCCCCGTTAGAATCGGCCGTATGGCCATTCTCCTCACGCATTGAGACGGCGTGACCGCCCTCAGCCGCCCACCCCGCCGTCAACGACCCTGCTCTGGAGTCTGTCCGTGATCTCCGCTTCCGGTATCGAGCTACGCGCTGGTGCCCGCGTCCTCATCGAGTCCGCTTCCTTCCGTATCGCCAAGGGCGACCGCATCGGCCTGGTCGGCCGCAACGGCGCCGGCAAGACCACCCTCACCAAGTGCCTGGCGGGCGACGGCATCCCCGCCGGCGGCACCATCACCCGCTCCGGCGAGGTCGGCTACCTGCCGCAGGACCCGCGTACCGGCGACCTCGAGGTGCTCGCCCGTGACCGCGTCCTCTCCGCGCGCGGCCTGGACGTACTGATCCGCAAGATGCGCGACAACGAACAGCGCATCGCCACCGGCACGGGCACCACACGCGAGAAGGCACTCAAGCAGTACGAGCGGCAGGAGACGGAGTTCCTCACCAAGGGTGGGTACGCCGCCGAGGCCGAGGCCGCCACCATCGCCGCCGCGCTGAACCTGCCCGACCGCGTGCTCGGCCAGCCGCTCCACACGCTCTCCGGCGGTCAGCGGCGCCGTATCGAGCTTGCCCGCATCCTGTTCTCCGACGCGGACACGCTCCTGCTCGACGAGCCGACGAACCACCTCGACGCCGACTCGATCACCTGGCTCCGCGACTACCTGAAGAGCTACCGCGGCGGCTTCATCGTCATCTCGCACGATGTCGACCTGGTCGACACGGTCGTCAACAAGGTGTTCTACCTGGACGCCAACCGCGCGGCGATCGACATCTACAACATGGGCTGGAAGCTGTACCAGCAGCAGCGCGAGGCCGACGAGAAGCGCCGCAAGCGGGAGCGGGCCAACGCAGAGAAGAAGGCCACGGCGCTGAACGCGCAGGCTGACAAGATGCGCGCCAAGGCCACCAAGACGGTCGCCGCGCAGAACATGGCCCGCCGCGCCGAGCGCCTGCTGGCCGGGCTGGAGGAAACACGCCGGTCCGACAAGGTCGCCAAACTGCGTTTCCCCGAGCCCGCGCCCTGCGGCAAGACCCCGCTCACCGCCGAGGGCCTTTCCAAGTCGTACGGCTCGCTGGAGATCTTCACCGATGTCGACCTGGCCATCGACAAGGGCTCCCGGGTGGTCATCCTCGGCCTCAACGGCGCCGGAAAGACCACCCTGCTCCGCCTCCTGGCCGGCGTCGAGAAGCCCGACACCGGCCAGGTGAGCGAAGGCCACGGGCTGAAGCGCGGCTACTACGCGCAGGAGCACGAGACTCTCGACGCCGACCGCACGGTGCTGGAGAACATGCGCTCGGCCGCCCCCGACATGGACCTCGTCGAGGTCCGCAAGGTGCTGGGCTCCTTCCTGTTCTCGGGCGACGATGTCGACAAACCGGCCGGTGTCCTCTCCGGCGGCGAGAAGACCCGCCTCGCGCTCGCGACCCTGGTCGTCTCCTCCGCGAACGTCCTCCTCCTCGACGAGCCGACCAACAACCTCGACCCGGCCAGCCGTGAGGAGATCCTCGGCGCGCTGCGCACCTACAAGGGCGCAGTCGTCCTGGTCACCCACGACGAGGGCGCGGTCGAGGCGCTCCAGCCGGAGCGGATCATCCTGCTGCCCGACGGCATCGAGGACCTCTGGGGCGCCGACTACGCCGATCTTGTCGCCCTCGCCTGAGCCGGGCGGAGCCGGGGCTGGAGCTGAGGCCGGGGGGAGATAACGTGATCCACTGAGTACGGATCATTCGGCCGATCAGTGATCCATCATCTGTGTGAGATCTTCTCGTACCGAGGTGTGTCCTCCATCGATTTCACGGCCGGGCCCTTCCACAGCGCAAGCTCGGCCGTGACACGCCTCTGACCTGCCACTTTGCGAAACAACCCAGCTGGTCGTACGGATAAACTTGCGTGGAATGTCGGATTCCCCTGGGGGGATGTGCTCCCGTCGCCACCACCTTGTCTCAATGGACCTTGCCGAATGGGTGGCCATCACGCCCCGGAGGGGTGATCATGAGGGGACCAGAGCGCACTTCCCATGAGGAGGCACGGGTGGCCGAGACTCTGAAGAAGGGCAGCCGGGTGACCGGCGCCGCGCGCGACAAGCTCGCGGCAGACCTGAAGAAGAAGTACGACTCCGGTGCGAGCATCCGAGCACTGGCCGAGGAAACCGGCCGCTCGTATGGCTTCGTTCACCGGATGCTCAGCGAGTCGGGCGTCACGCTGCGAGGGCGTGGCGGGGCGACGCGGGGCAAGAAGGCTCAGTCGGCCTGACGCCCGTGCAGCCCATCGGCTTCGGTGGTAGCCACCCGGTCGACTGTCCCCCAGTGCTTCAAGGGCCTGGGAGATACCCCAGATCGGCCGGGTGGTTACTGTGCGGTTATGTGAGGCGGTTATGTGAGGGCGCGCGCCGTCGTACGACGGGGTACGGCGTCCCGACCGACGGCACACACCGGAGACGCCCATGGCTTCGCTCGACAAGGACCTCATTTCCGGACTCGACAAGGACGGCGTACGCCTCACCCTCGACGAGGCGATCGCCACGGTGACACTGACCAACCCGGCCAAACGCAACGCCCAAAATCCCGCTCTGTGGCGGGCGTTGGCCGAGGTCGGTCGGATGCTGCCGGGCTCCGTGCGGGTGGTCGTGGTGCGTGCCGAGGGCACATCGTTCTCGGCGGGGCTCGACCGGCAGATGTTCACGCCTGAGGGAATCGAGGGCGAGCCGTCGTTCATCGACCTCGCGCGCAGCGACGACGCGGGGCTCGACGCGACCCTTGCCGCGTACCAGGAGGCGTTCACCTGGTGGCGGCGAAGCGACATCGTGTCCATCGCCGCCGTGCGGGGGCACGCCATAGGTGCGGGCTTCCAGCTCGCGCTCGCCTGTGATCTGCGCGTCGTCGCGGACGACGTGCGGTTCGCCATGCGCGAGAGCAGCCTCGGACTTGTACCCGACCTGACGGGAACGCACCCCCTGGTGCGCCTCATCGGGTACGGCCGCGCGCTCGAGATCTGCCTGACCGGCCGCTTCGTACAGGCGGAGGAAGCGGTGAGCACCGGCCTCGCCAACCTCGCCGTGCCCGCCGACCAACTCGACGACGCCGTACATGACCTGGCATCGGCGGTACTCGCCGCACCGCGCGACGCCGTGATCGAGACCAAGGCCCTGATGCGCGGGGCGCAGGAGCGACCGTACGACGACCAGCGCGCCGCCGAGCGTGCCGCCCAGGCCCGGCGGCTGCGGGATCTGGCGGGGGCCGGAGAGTAGGCCGGGCGGCGGCTGCTGTTCCGTCAGTCCACCGCCGTCAGTCAGTCCACCGCCGTCACGACGACCGCCACCGAAGGGTGGTCCGGCAGCACCTCGCCCACCGTCGCTCGCACCCCGCGCGCCACGTCCAGCGCCCGCTCCGTCGCCGTGACCGCGATCTCTACGCGCACATGGCGGCGCGGCAGCGCGGGGCCGGTCTCGATGTGGACCGCGCGGCCGAGGCCGCCCAGCGCGCCGGTCAGGCGCGTCACGCCCGGTACGGACAGTGCTGCCGCTGCCACGTGGGACTCCTCATCGTTGCCGGGCGGCGAGGGCTCGCCACCGTGACGCTCGTCGTGGCCGGGTCTGCCGGGCCCGTCACCGGCGGGATTGTCGGCGGGTTCGTCGGCGTGCCCCGAGGCCGCGGCGTCCTCGTCGGCGTCCAGCAACCCTGTCACCCGCAGGTCCACCTCCGTCACCGTCAGACCGAGGCGTTCCGTCGCTGCCGCGGCCAGGGTCGTCCTGAGGCGGGCCGCTGTCGCGGGCAGGGGCTCGGCGGCCTGGGCCATGGGGGCCGCCGATGCCAGGAAGTCCGCTCCGAGCCGCAGCGGCCCCGGCGGCAGCGCGCTCGGCGGAGGCGGTACGGCGAGGTCGTACGACGCCTCCGGATCGACCGGCGAGATCCGCAGCGTGCCCAGGCGCACCTCGCGCATTGAGGCGGCCGTGCGGCGCAGGACGGAGTCGGCCGCCCGCTCCGTGATCCACGCGCCGTCGTGCGGGCCGCCCAGGGGAAGCACCCTGCCGAGCCCGAGCTGCTGCCGCACAGCGTTCGTCCAACCGTCCGCGGTCATTCCTCCAGCCTGCCGCATCCCCGGCGCGCGACCGCGCAACCCCCCTTACTGTGGGCAGAGGAGGACAGCCGGAAGGGACGTACGCCATGACCGACATGACGCAGCGGAACCGGACGGGGGACCCCGAGGGCGAGACGGCGGCGCCACCCGGCGGCGGCGCCCGCAAGACCACACGGCGCGGCGGTGGTGATCCGGCCACCCGGGGGCGTACCACCATCGCCGACGGAGTCGTCGAGAAGATCGCCGGGCTTGCCGCGCGGGACGTGGTCGGCGTGCACGCCATGGGCAGCGGACTGTCGCGGACCTTCGGGGCCGTACGGGACCGGGTGCCCGGCGGGTCGAAATCGGTGACCCGGGGGGTGAAAGCCGAGGTCGGCGAGGTACAGACCGCGCTCGACCTGGAGATCGTCGTCGACTACGGCGTGTCCATCGGCGACGTCGCCCGCGCCGTACGCGAGAACGTCATCACGGCCGTCGAGCGCATGACCGGACTCCAGGTCGTCGAGGTCAACATCGCGGTCAGCGATGTGAAGCTGCCGGAGGAAGAGGAAGAAGAGGAGTCGGAGACCAGGCTTCAGTGACCCGGCACCCCCTGGTCCCTGGTCCCTGGTCCCTGGTCTCTTCCTGATCCCTGCTTCCTGCACCACTGGTCTTGGTCCCTAGGAGCACAGCATGAGTTTGGCCGTGATCGGCATGATCGCCGGAATGGCGCTGGGCTTCGCCGGGTACTTCGGCGGATTCGGTGCCTTTCTGCTGGTGGCCGCGCTGGGTGCCGTCGGTTTCGTCATCGGCCGGTTGCTGGAGGGGGACCTGGATCTTGGGGACTTCTTCCGCCCGCGTGGCGACCGACGGCGGTGACACCCGTGGACGGCAGCCGCCCCGGTGAGGGCGGTCCCGACGAAGCCCGCCCCGACGAGGACCGTGCCGACGCAGCCCGTCCCTCTAAGGGCCGTGCCGATGAGGACCGCCCCGGTGAAGCCTGTCCCGGCAAGGACCCTCCCGACGCGGCCCGTCGAGCGCTCACCGTCGTCGCGCCGGCCGAGCGCGGTGCGACGACGATCGCCGACCGCGTGGTCGCGAAGATCGCCGCACAGGCGGCGCGCGAGGCACTGGACGTACTGCCGCCGGACGCCGCGCCTCCGCACGCCGTCGTCGTCGTCCACCCCCAGGCCCGCGGCTCCGCCGTCGCGACCGCGCGCGTCCGTGTCGGCCTCGAACTCGGCTACCCCTCCGACATCGGCGCCCGGTGCGCCGCCGTGCGTCGCCGCGTCGCCCAGCGGGTAGAGGCGTTGGCGGGGATGGACGTACCCGAGGTGGCCATCCAGGTCGAGCGGCTGCATCTCGCGCACGGCCCCGGCGAGGCACAGCGGAGGACGCGATGAGCGAGTCCCAGGGCCCCGAAGGCACGACCGGCACGGAAAGCACGGAAGGCACGACCAGCACGACCGGCACGGAAGACACACAGCGGCTGCCGGTCATGGAGAAGGCGGCCGACGCCCCGGCCCAGGCGACCTCGGCGGCCGCGTACGATCCGCTGCCGAGCCCCGACAGCGAGAACGGCGACGAGAGGCGCTTGTGGTCCGCGCGCCGCGTCCCCGCCGGAGTCCTCGCGCTGCTGATCGCCGCCGTCGCGGGCCTCTTTCTGTACGACATCGCCGCCGTGCGCGCCGACCGGCCCGCCATGCGGTGGCGCGGCACCCTCGCCCGGCAGCTCGCCGAACGCCCCCTCGACGACCTCTGGGTGCTCGTCGGCGCCGCGGTGGCTGTCGCCCTCGGTATCGGGTTGCTCGTGCTCGCCGCGACGCCCGGGCTGCGCGACGTGCTGCCGATGCGGCGCGTCCACACCGGCGTACGGGCCGGGCTGCACCGGGGCGCCGCCGCGATGGTGCTGCGCGACCGGGCCATGGAGGTGTCGGGCGTGCGGACCGTACGGGTCCATGTGGGCCGCAGGAAGGTCGAGGTCCGCGCGGTCGCGCACTTCCGGGAACTCGATGAGGTACGCGCCGACCTGGACGCCACGCTCGCCGTCGGCATCCGCAGGCTCGGGCTCTCCCGGCCGCTCGCGCCGGCCGTGCACGTCCGGCGCCCCGCACGGAAGGGGTGAGGACGGTGCTGAGGATCGTCAACCGGGTGCTGCTGGGGCTCGCCGGGCTGCTGCTCGTCGTGGCCGGAGGCTCCGTGCTCGCCGTCGGGCTCGGAGTGGAGCCCCCGTCCTGGTGGGTGCACGACGGGCAGCGCGACGTGCTGCTCAGCGACACGGACCGGGCACGGTGGCGGGACGAGGGCTGGTGGTGGCCCACCGTCATCGCCGTACTCGCCGTACTGATGCTGCTCGCCCTGTGGTGGCTGACCGCCGTGCTGCGGCGGCGCCGCCTCGCGGAGGTGCTCATCGACACCGGTGACGGCGAGGGCGCTCTGTTGCGCGGGCGCGCCCTGGAAGGCGTACTCGCCGGTGAGGCGGGGCAGTTGGACGGCGTGCGGCGCGCCCACGTGGAACTGACCGGACGGCGCGGCACCCCCGAGGCCCGGGTGCGGCTGACGCTGGAACCGCATGCGGACCCCGGGGATGCCCTGCACCGGCTGATCACCGAGGCCCTCGCACATGCCCGGGAGTCGGCCGGACTGGCCGCGCTCCCCGCGTGGGTACGACTCCGCGAGGTCAGACACCGGGCGGAACGGGTGAACTGAGCCCGGCGGGCGTCGCCTCCGTGCGGTCGCGGCGTTCGCGGCGTTCGCGGCGGTCGCGGTGTTCGCGGCGGGCCAGGATCACCCAGCCCACGGGGACGCCCGCGGCGAACAGCCACCACTGGATGGCGTACGCCATGTGCGGCCCGATGCTGCCGTGGTCGGGCTCGGCGATCAGCTCCGGGGTGCCGCTCCTGGGCTCGGGAGCGGTCAGTTCGATGTAGCCGCCGAGTACCCGCTTGCCAAGGCGCTCTGCCTGCTGCCCGCTGTTGATCAGCATGACCTGGCGGTCGGGGAGGCCCTGGACGTCCTTGATGCCGCTCTCGGCGGTCGTCTCGTCGGGCATGAGCCGCCCGGTGACGGTGATCTCACCCCTGGCGGGCGCCGGGATCTTCGGGAACTCGGTCTGCGAGCCGGCCACGGGGACCCAGCCCCGGTTGACCATGAGCACCCGGCCGTCGTCGAGGACGAACGGAGTGAGGACGTGGTAGCCGACCTCGTCGTCGGAGTTCGTACGGCGCCGGACCACGACCTCGTGCGCGGTGTCGAACCGGCCCTTCGCGGTCACCTTGTGGTACAGGTCGTCGCGGCCGACGGACGCACCGGGGGAGGTGAGCATCCGAGCGGGCACCGGCTTCGCGTTCAGCGAGTCGGAGATCACCTTGTTCAGCGCCACGCGGTGCTCGTGACGGTGCAGCTGCCAGAAGCCCAACTCGATCATCGTCGGGATGAGCGCGAGCGCGACAAGAGTGAGAATCACCCACTGCCGGGACAACAGGAAGCGGTACACCCACTGACGGTACCTCGCGTGATACGGCCCTCGACGGGAGGGTCACTACGACTTCCTGCGGCTGGCTGAGGCTTGCTGAGTGTCCGCGCCGGAGCTGACATGCCGCTGGGTCTCCTGGGGACCGTGCCAGTCCAGGCACATCACGGTGGCATCGTCTTCGAGCCGGCCGTCGGCGGCCTCCAGGACCGCGGACGTCAGCATCAGTGCGGCCTCCCTCGGGTGCAGGTCCCGGGTGTGCTCCAGCAGGGCGGGCAAATCGACCTTTTCCGCATGACGCTCGAGCATGCCGTCGGTGAACATGAGCAGACGGTCACCGGGGCGCAGATCGATATCCTGCACGCGGTAGGGGTAGGGCACGGCCACGGACAGCCCGAAGGGATGGTCCACCTTGCAGGTGATCGCCTCCACAACCCCCTCGCGCATGCGCAGCGGCCAGGGGTGGCCGGCGTTGACGAGCTGGGCCTGTCCGGTGTGGAGGTTGATGCGCAGGAGCTGCCCGGTGGCGTGACCCTGACCGTGGTCGGCCAGAGCCTGATCGGCCCGGTGGGCTTGCTCGGCCAGGTCGGCTCCTGCCCGGCGGGCGCCGCGCAGGGCGCCCACCAAGACCGTGGCGGCCAAGGCGGCATTGATGTGGTGGCCCATGGGGTCGGTCACCGACAGGTGCAGGGCGTCGCGGTCCAGGACGTAGTCGAAGGTGTCGCCGCTGAGGTCTTCGGAGGGCTCCAGGCTCCCGCACAGCGTGAACTGCGCAGCCTCGCACGACAGTGACAAGGGCAGCAGCTGGTACTGGATTTCCGCAGCCAAGGTGGGGGGCCTGGAGCGTTTGCCCCAGGTGTAGAGGTCGGTGAACCGCCCGTTGGCGATCACGATGTAGGCCAGGATGTGGGCAGCTTCCCCGATCTCATCGAGGACGTCCTCGCCGGGATCGGTCGGCAGGAGCAATTCCAGCAGCCCGATAGCATCCCCCCGGTTGGTGACCGGCACGATCACCCGCTGTTCCTGACCGCTCGCCTCCTGATGCAGCCGCTGGGTACGGATCACCTTCTCGTAGACGCTGCCGAACAGGGGGATCCGCTCCGCTTCCCGGCCGCCCTCCACAGCGCCGACGGTGGACAACCGCGCCACCGCCTTCCCCGTCAGATCCACGATGAGGAAAGAGACCTTCGTGGCCTTGAAACGCCGCCGCAGGTCCTCAGCGACCACGTCGACGGCCTCCACCGGCGCCGCCGTCTCCGCAGCCGTCAGCAGCCGGGCAAGTCCGCTGTGCCCACCACTCACGATCACGCTCCCTACCACCAGCCCCTCATACCAGCTTGGGAACCGCCACGGAGAGTGTCAACCTGTGACCAGTCACGATAAGTCGCGATAAGTGAAGGGGGAGCGGGCTTGCCGCGACGTACCCGCTTTGCTCCCAGCGCGACGAGCCGTTCGCACTCGGCCTCCAGTGCCGCCATCCGCTCCTCTCCCCGCAGTCCGGGAGCCGCACGGACGTCGAGGTGGACGCGGTTCTTGGCGGAGCGCTGTCAGCTTGCGAACGCCCGCTCCCTCTCTGACGATGTGGCTTATGACACGTTGCGAAGTGTGTGGGAATGACTACGAGCTGGCGTTCACTGTGGAGACCCAGGACGGGTCACGTCACGTCTTCGATTCGTTCGCCTGTGCGATCCACCGTATGGCCCCCCTCTGCGAGCACTGCCGTGTGCAGATCATCGGCCAGGGCGTCGAGGTGGAAGGCCACTGGTACTGCGGCGCCCACTGTTCGCGTGCAGAGGGAAAGGTCGGCATCGTGGACAAGGTTGGTTCTGCCGTATGAGTAAGGGCCCCTCCGGTGTGGAGGGGCATCGGCCCCTGGTCACCCTTCCCGCGCGGGCACTCCCTGTCCCGCCGCCGGTGCTACGTCTCGTAGCAACTGCCCGAACGCCGCCTCGTCGATCACCGGCGTCCCGTACTGCCGTGCCCTGGCCGCCTTCGACGTGCCCGAGTCCGGGTCATTGGTGACGAGGAGGCTGGTCAGCCGGGACAGGCTCGTCGCGACGTGCAGTCCGGCCTCGACAGCACGGTCTTCCAGCAGCTCACGGTCGACCGACGTATCCCCTGAGAAGGCCACCCGCATGCCCTGGGTGAGCGGCTTGCCCTCTTCGTAGCGTCCCGGGTTGGGGTACGGGCACGGGGGCCGCTTGCGGGACGGGCGCCAACTGCCCAACTGGTGGTCGCCGTAGCCGTCGGAGGACTCCCGCCCGAGGTGCGGGGCGGCGGACCACTCGGTCAGCGGGCGGCATTCCATGAGCGGCAGCCGCACGCCCTTGCTCACCGCCGCGTGCAGACTCGGCCGGAACGCCTCGGCCAGCACGCGCGCGTCGTCCAGCGCGTGGTGGGCCCGCTGCTGTACGACGCCGAAGTGGGCGGCCAGGGACTCCAGCTTGTGGTTGGGCAGCGGGAAGCCCAACTTCTTGGAGAGCGCGATGGTGCACAGCCGCTGCTTCACCGGTGCCTCGCGCTCCGCGCGCGCGTACTCCCGGGCGATCATCAACCAGTCGAAGACCGCGTTGTGCGCGACGAGCACGCGGTCGGCCAGCCGGTCGGCGAACTCCTCGGCGATGTCCTGGAAAAGAGGGGCTTCTTCGAGCATCTCGCTCGTCAGACCATGGATCCACACCGGGCCCGGGTCACGCTCCGGGTTGACCATCGTGTACCAGTGGTCCTCGACCTCGCCGTGGGCATCCAGTCGGTAGACGGCCGCGGAGATGATCCGGTCGTCCCTGGCCAGGCCTGTGGTCTCCACGTCGACGACCGCGTACCCCTGCGGATACGCGGCCGGCCAGGGGGCGCCGGACGGCGCGGTCGTACGGTCTTCGAGCATGGTCACCGAGAATACGGGCCACGACTGACAGTCCGGCGGCCAGCACCCCGTACATGTGATCTACATCACTACGCATGTGATCCACATCACTGCGAAGATCAGAACCTCCCTATCCATATCCGTACCGGTACCTGTACCCGACCCGTACCCGGAACCGTCCCCGGACCCGGCCCCGGCCACCGGGGAAACGGAAACCGCAATGCGAGGAGACTTTGTGGCAACCGACGCACCGCCCCCCTCGAAAGCAGAGCACCGCCTCCCCCCGACGGAGGACTTCGTCCGGGTCCAGGAGAGCGCGGACTTCGGTGAACTGCGCCGCTCCTACCGCTCCTTCGCCTTCCCGCTGACCGTCGCCTTCATCGCCTGGTACCTGCTGTACGTCCTGCTGTCCAACTACGCGGGCGGCTTCATGGGTTCCAGGCTGTTCGGCAACATCAACGTCGCCTTCGTCTTCGGCGTCGCCCAGTTCGTCACCACGTTCCTCATCGCCTGGTGGTACTCACGGCACGCCGCCGCGGAACTCGACCCCAAGGCCGAGGCGATCAAGTCCCGGATGGAGGGCGGCGCATGAGCCCCGTACAGCAGACCGTTCTCGCGGCGAACGAGGCCGGCGAGCACCGGCCGATGATCATTTCCCTGTTCGCGGCGTTCGTCCTCGCGACGCTCTTCATCACCGTGTGGGCGGGCCGCCAGACGAAGGACGCCGCCGATTTCTACGCGGGCGGCCGCCAGTTCAGCGCCTTCCAGAACGGCCTCGCGGTCTCCGGTGACTACATGTCGGCCGCGTCGTTCCTCGGCATCGCGGGCGCCATCGCCCTCTTCGGCTACGACGGCTTCCTGTACTCCATCGGCTTCCTGGTCGCCTGGCTGGTGGCCCTGCTCCTGGTGGCCGAGCCGCTCAGGAACTCCGGCCGCTACACGATGGGCGACGTCCTCGCGTACCGCATGCGCCAGCGCCCGGTCCGCACCGCGGCAGGCACCTCCACGATCGTTGTGTCGATCTTCTACCTGCTGGCCCAGATGGCGGGCGCGGGCGTCCTCGTCTCGCTGCTGCTCGGCATCACCTCCGACTTCGGCAAGATCCTCATCGTCGCCCTCGTCGGCGTCCTGATGATCGTGTACGTCTCCATCGGCGGGATGAAGGGCACCACCTGGGTCCAGATGGTCAAGGCCGTGCTGCTCATCGGCGGCACCCTCCTGATCACCTTCCTGGTGCTGCTGAAGTTCCACTTCAACATCTCCGACCTGCTCGGCTCAGCCGCGGCCAACAGCGGCAAGGGCACCGCCTTCCTGGAGCCGGGCCTCCAGTACGGCGCGACCGGCACCTCCAAGCTGGACTTCATCTCCCTCGGCATCGCCCTGGTGCTCGGCACCGCCGGCCTGCCGCACATCCTGATCCGCTTCTACACGGTGCCCCACGCCAAGGCCGCCCGGAAGTCCGTGAACTGGGCGATCGGCATCATCGGCGGCTTCTACCTGATGACCATCGCCCTCGGCTTCGGCGCCGCCGCGCTGATCCCCCAGGACGAGATCATCGCGTCCAACCCGTCCGGCAACACGGCGGCACCGCTGCTCGCCCTGCATCTCGGCGGCGTCGACTCGACCTGGGGCGCGATCCTGCTCGCCACGATCTCGGCGGTGGCCTTCGCGACGATCCTCGCCGTGGTCGCCGGCCTCACCCTCGCCTCGTCGTCCTCCTTCGCGCACGACATCTACGCCAACGTCCTCCGCAAGGGGAAGGCCACCGGCGCCGAAGAGGTCCGCGCGGCCCGCTGGGCGACTGTCTTCATCGGCATCGTCTCCGTCGCCCTCGGCGCCCTCGCCCGCGACCTGAACGTGGCCGGCCTGGTCGCGCTCGCCTTCGCGGTCGCCGCGTCCGCCAACCTGCCGACCCTCCTCTACAGCCTGTTCTGGAAGCGGTTCACCACCCAGGGCGCGCTGTGGTCGATCTACGGCGGTCTGATCGTGGCCGTCGGCCTGGTGCTGTTCTCGCCCGTCGTCTCCGGGGACCCGAAGGCGATGTTCCCGGACGTGGACTTCGCCTGGTTCCCCCTGAAGAACCCGGGCATCATCTCCATCCCGTTCGGCTTCCTGATGGGCTGGCTCGGCACGGTCCTGTCCACGGAGGAGCCCGACACCGGCAAGTACGCCGAGCTGGAGGTACGGTCCCTCACGGGCACCGGGGCCCACTGAGGGTCCCGGCCTGCTGAGCACCGGAGCCGGGTTCTCGGTAGCGCCGCATCGCCGCATCGCGCGGACGTCGTCGCGGAGATCCACGGTCGGCGTAGCCGTCCACGGCCGGTCGTGGATCTCTACGGTCGGTAGGGGATCTCTACGGCCGGTCGTGGATCTCTACAGTCGGTCGTGGAGATCTACGGCGGTTCCGCGCCGCGTGGTGCGGGACCGACCGCAGGTGTTGTCCGTGCTGTCCCGTAGGCTCGCAGGTGTCCGGAGAATGGGTGATCCGTTCGAGTCCGTTCGAGGGAGGGGGCCCACATGCTCATCGACACCTATGGCCGAGTGGCCACTGACCTGCGGGTCTCGCTGACCGACCGGTGCAACCTGCGCTGCACGTACTGCATGCCCGAGGAGGGCCTGCGGTGGCTGGCCAGGCCCGACCTGCTCACGGACGACGAGATCGTCCGCCTCATCGGCATCAGCGGTCACCTCTCTGGGTGTCAGGGAGGTCCGTTTCACCGGTGGCGAGCCGCTGCTGCGTCCCGGCCTGGTGGGCATAGTGGAGCGGGTCGCCGCGCTGGAGCCGCGTCCCCAGACGTCCCTCACGACCAATGGCATCGGCCTCAAGCGCACGGCACCGGCCCTGAAAGCGGCGGGCCTGGACCGGGTGAACGTCTCGCTGGACACCCTCCGCCCCCACGTCTTCAAGACCCTCACCCGCCGCGACCGCCACAAGGACGTCATCGAGGGCCTCCAGGCCGCCCGCGAGGCAGGCCTGACCCCGGTGAAGGCCAACGCGGTCCTGATGCCGGGCCTGAACGAGGACGAGGCCCCGGACCTGCTGGCCTGGGCGATGGAGCACGACTACGAACTGCGGTTCATCGAGCAGATGCCCCTGGACGCCCAGCACGGCTGGAAGCGCGAGGGCATGGTCACGGCAGGCGACATCCTGGCCTCGCTGCGCACCCGTTTCGAGCTGACGCCCGAGGGTACCGACGAGCGCGGCTCCGCTCCCGCCGAGCGCTGGCTCGTCGACGGCGGACCGCACCGCGTCGGCGTGATCGCCTCGGTCACCCGCCCGTTCTGCGCGGCCTGTGACCGTACGCGACTGACGGCCGACGGCCAGATACGCACCTGCCTGTTCTCCCGCGAGGAGACCGACCTGCGCGGTGCGCTCCGCTCGGGCGCACCCGACGAGGAGATCGCCCGCATCTGGCGGCTCGCGATGTGGGGCAAGAAGGCGGGTGCGGGCCTGGACGACCCGTCGTTCGTCCAGCCGGACCGGCCGATGTCGGCGATCGGGGGCTGAGCTACCTCTCGTGGGCGGCAGGCCTCCCGTTGGTGGCGGGCTCCGCGTTGGCCGCGGGCCTCTCGTGGGCGTTGGGCCCCTCGTGGGCGTTGGGTCTCTCGTTGGTGGCGGGCCCCGTGTGGGCGTCGAGCCCCTTGCTGGTGGGGGGAGCCTCGGGCGCTTCGGGAGCCCGCCACTCCTCCAGCTTCACCACGTCCTTCAAGAACCCTCGTACGCCCAGGAACTTCGACAGGTACTCCCGGTGCTCCTCGCATGCGAGCCACGTCTTGCGGCGCTCCGGCGTGTGCAGCTTCGGATTGTTCCAGGCGAGCACCCACACGGCACCGGCGCGGCAGCCCTTGGCGGAGCAGACCGGAGAGGACGGGCCGGAGGACAGTTCAGAGCCGGAGGGGTTCAGAATCACACCCCGACCCTAACGCGGCTCGGCTCCACGAAAAGCGTCTCGGAAAAAGCGACGCCGAGCAGCCACGGGGGGAGCTGCCCGACGTCGGTCTCTCGCTCCGACGGGGGAGGCGGAGCACGTAAGAAGTATGTCACGGGAAACGAGTCGCCCGGCACTGGAACAGCATGATTGCTCTGAGGTTTTCCTGCGCTTGGTGCGCGACCGGATTCCGCTTCCCGGCGAACGGCCGGAACTCAGACCCGTTTCCGGGGCTCGGCCCGGCTGTCCGCGGCGGGGGTGGCTGTGACGTCCTCCCGGACGGATTCCACGAAGCCGACATCCGTGGTGCCCTCCGTGGTGCCTCCTTTGGGGGCGGAGTCCGCGCGCTCCTCCGCACACGGCGGCGCGATCATCGGCTTCGAGGGGACCGTCACGAACGTCGACGGCAGCGAGGGCGGGTTCTCACGCCCCGCGTTGGCGATCACCACGGCGATGTAGGGGAGGACCACACCGAGCACCAGCGCGACGACCGCGACGTGCCGCTCGACATTCCACAGAACCGCAGCCGCGATCACCGACACCGTGCGGACCGACATCGAGATGATGTACCGCCGCTGCCGGCCGCGCACATCCTCGGCGAGTCCCTGCCGGGCCCCGGTGATCCGGAAGACCTGGCCGCCGCTCTGCTTCCGTGTCACGTTCCACCACCCGCCCGCATCGGATGCTCCCCGGCCCGTACTCAGATCCCAAGCCGGTCAGGGAACGAGGCCCGAACAAATCCCAACGTTACGCCGCGTCCGCGTCGCCCACGAGACCGGGCCCTTGCTGCCTGGATGAACGGCCTGTGCCCTGCCCTGTGCCCTGCCGCGTACGGCGTCCCACGACATGCGCCGTACGGAGTCCGGTACGACACTGGCTGTAGAGCTCACGTCGAGCCGTTGGAGGAGACAGCCATGGGCTGGTTCTGGGCGATCATCGTGGGACTCGTGCTCGGCCTGATCGCCAAGGCAGTCATCCCGGGGAAGCAGCACATCCCGCTGTGGCTGACCACCATCCTGGGCATGCTCGGTGCCGTCGGCGGCAACGCGCTCGCGCGGGCAGCCGGTGTCGACGCGACGCCGGGCATCGACTGGTGGCGCCACGCCTTTCAGCTCATCGCCGCGGTCATTCTCGTCGGCCTCGGCGACAGGGCGTACACGGCGGTGGGCGGCAGACGGAGAGCCTGACGGCACGCACGGCGAAGCCTGACGGCAGGTACAGCAAAGGAGCGGCCTCCAGTATCAAAGAGCGCCCCCTTGGTGCAGCACCTTCATGCAGCATCAAAGACCGCCCTCTTCGTGTCGTGCGCTCGCTCAGCCGCCGGTGATCTCCACCGCCGCCAGGTTCTTCTTCCCCCGCCGCAGCACCAGCCAGCGCCCGTGCAGCAGGTCCCCCTTGTCGGGGACGGTGTCCTCCGCGGTGACCTTCACGTTGTTCACGTACGCGCCGCCCTCCTTCACCGTCCGCCGCGCGGCGGACTTGCTGGGTACCAGGCCGACCTCCGCGAAGAGGTCCACCACGAGCCCGAGCTCGGCGATCTGGATGTGCGGCACCTCGGAGAGCGCCGCGGCCAGCGTCCTGTCGTCGAGGTCGGCCAGCTCCCCCTGACCGAAGAGGGCCCTGGACGCGGCGATCACGGCGGCCGTCTGCTCCGCGCCGTGCACCAGCGTCGTCAGCTCCTCGGCCAGCGCGCGCTGCGCGGCCCGTGCCTGCGGACGCTCCTTGGTCTGTTCCTCCAACTCCTCCAGCTCCTCGCGGGACATGAAGGACAGGATCCGCAGGTACGTCGAGATGTCCCGGTCGTCCACGTTCAGCCAGAACTGGTAGAACGCGTACGGCGTCGTCATCTCCGGGTCGAGCCAGACGGCGCCGCCCTCGGTCTTGCCGAACTTGGTGCCGTCCGCCTTCGTCATCAGCGGTGTCGCCAAGGCGTGGACGTCGGCGTGCGGCTCCAGCTTGTGGATCAGGTCCAGGCCCGCCGTGAGGTTGCCCCACTGGTCGCTTCCGCCCTGCTGCAGCGTGCAGCCGTACCTGCGGTAGAGCTCCAGGAAGTCCATGCCCTGGAGCAGCTGGTAGCTGAACTCCGTGTAGCTGATGCCCTCTTCGGACTCCAGACGCCGGGCGACGGAGTCCTTGGTCAGCATCTTGTTGACGCGGAAGTGCTTGCCGATGTCACGGAGGAACTCGATGGCGGACAGGCCCGCCGTCCAGTCCAGGTTGTTGACCATCGTCGCCGTGTTCTCCCCCTCGAAGACGAGGAACGGCTCGATCTGGGAGCGGACCCGCTCGACCCAGGCCGCGACCGTCTCCGGCGAGTTCAGCGTGCGCTCCGCGGTCGGCTTGGGATCGCCGATCTGTCCGGTGGCGCCGCCCACGAGTGCGAGCGGGCGGTGCCCCGCCCGCTGCAGCCGCCGCATGGTGAGCACCTGCACCAAGTGCCCCACATGCAGCGACGGTGCCGTCGGGTCGAAACCGCAATAGAACGTGACGGGACCGTCCGCGAGCGCCTTGCGCAAAGCGTCCTCGTCAGTGGACAGGGCGAACAGCCCCCGCCACTTCAGCTCGTCGACGATGTCCGTCACGGTTCTCGTGTCTCCTTGCGAAGGTCTTCGGGGCAGATGAGGGTCTTCGGGGCGGTCGGGTGACAGCCGACTACGAGGTTATACGCCCCGACTGACAGAGCTCACGGCGTCAGCGCTCAGCCAAGAGCTCACTGGGCCAAGAGCTCAACTGGGCTCACACGCCCTGGCTGACCGAACTCATGTGGAAGTCCGGCACGCGCAGCGGCGGCATCGCGGCTCTGGTGAAGTAGTCGCTCCACTCCCGCGGCAGTGTCTGCTCCGTGCGCCCGGCCTCCGCGGCCCGGCCCAGCAGGTCGACCGGCGACTCGTTGAACCGGAAGTTGTTCACCTCGCCGGTGACCTCGCCGTTCTCCACGAGGTACACGCCGTCACGGGTCAGTCCGGTCAGCAGCAGCGTCGCCGGGTCCACCTCGCGGATGTACCACAGGCACGTCAGCAGCAGCCCGCGCCCGGTGTTCGCGACCATGTCCTCCAAGGCGTGGTCCTGGCCCCCCTCGAGGATCAGGTTCCCGATCAACGGCGTCACCGGCAGCCCGGTCAGGCCCGAGCTGTGCCGGGTCGTCGTCAGATGCCGCAGCTCGCCCCCGCCGATCCACTCGGTGGCCTCCAGGGGCAGCCCATTGTCGAACACCGACGCGTCGTCGCCGGAGGCGTGCGCGAGCACGAAGGGGACGGACTCCAGCCCCGGCTCGTCCGGATCGCTGCGCAGCGTCAGCGGCAGCTCGGCCAGCTTCTCGCCGATCCTCGTGCCCCCGCCGGGCTTGCTGAAGACCGTACGGCCCTCGGCCGCGTCCCGGCCCGACGCCGACCACATCTGGTAGATCAGCAGGTCCGCCACGGCCGTGGGCGGCAGCAGCGTCTCGTACCGCCCGGCGGGCAGCTCGATGCGCCGCGCGGCCCAGCCGAGCCGCGTGGCCAGCTCCGCGTCCAGCGCCGTCGGATCGACGTCCTTGAAGTCCCGCGTCGACTGCCCGGCCCACGCAGAGCGCGTACGGTCCGGGGACTTGGCGTTCAGTTCCAGCGTGCCGTTGGGCTGGTCGTGCCGCAGGCGCAGCCCCGTCGACGTAGCCAGGTAGCTGGACGCGAGCTCGTGGTTGGCGAACCCGTACAGCTCGCGGCCGCCCGCGCGTGCCCGGGCGAACGATTCCCCGAGCGCCGGCGCGAAACCCGCGAACACGGCGGACGAGGTCTCGGCGGGCGCGTCCCTGAAGTCGGGTGATTCCGGGATACCGGACACGAGCGGCTGCGCGTCCTCGGCGGGCCCCGCCCCGCGCGCGGCGGCCTCGGCAGCCCGTACCAGCGGCTCCAGCTCCTCGACGGTGACGGCGGACCGCGACACCACGCCCGCCGCCGTACCCTCCCTGCCGTCGACGGTCGCGATGACTGTCAGCGTGCGCCCGCGCGTGACTCCGTTCGTGGTCAGCGCGTTGCCCGCCCAGCGCAGATTGGCGGTCGAGTACTCGTCGGCGATCACCACACAGCCGTCGGCCCGGGACAGTTCGAGAGCGCGCTCGACGACCTCGTGGGGCTTGCTCGTCCGGGGTGTCGTGGTCATCGACCGGCCTCCTGGGTCGTGTTGAGACTGTGCTTTCCCGGGGGCTGGGACATCAGCGGCTGCCGCCGCGGGCCCCCGGACCCCCAGCCGATCGCGGACTTGCCGTTCATCGACCGGCCTCCTGGGTCGTGTTGAGGATGTTGACGCCCCTGAAGAGGGCCGACGGGCAGCCGTGCGACACGGCGGCGACCTGACCGGGCTGGGCCTTGCCGCAGTTGAAGGCACCGCCGAGGACATACGTCCGAGGTCCCCCGACAGCGGTCATGGACCCCCAGAAATCGGTGGTCGTCGCCTGGTACGCGACGTCCCGCACCTGCCCGGCGATCCGCCCGTTCTCGATCTTGAAGAACCGCTGCCCGGTGAACTGGAAGTTGTATCTCTGCATGTCGATGGACCAGGACCGGTCACCGACGACGTAGATGCCGCGCTCGACACCCCCGATGAGGTCCTCGGTCGACATCCCGGCCGGGTCCGGCCGCAGCGAGACGTTGGCCATGCGCTGCACCGGCACATGGCTGGGGGAGTCGGCGTACGCGCAGCCGTTGGACCGCTCGAAGCCGGCGAGCCGGGCGATGCGCCGGTCGAGCTGGTAGCCGACGAGGGTCCCGTCCCTCACGAGGTCCCAGGACTGCCCCTCCACGCCCTCGTCGTCGTACCCGATGGTCGCGAGGCCGTGCTCGGCGGTGCGGTCACCCGTGACGTTCATGAGTTCGGAGCCGTACTTCAGCTTGCCGAGCTGATCGAAGGTGGCGAACGACGTACCCGCGTAGGCGGCCTCGTACCCGAGCGCACGGTCCAGTTCCGTCGCGTGTCCGATGGACTCGTGGATGGTCAGCCACAGGTTGGACGGGTCCACGACCAGGTCGTACACGCCCGCCTCGACGCTCGGGGCGCGCATCTTCTCGGCGAGCAGCTCCGGGATCCGCGCCAGCTCCTCGCCCCAGTCCCAGCCGGTGCCCGTCAGATACTCCCAGCCGCGCCCGACGGGCGGCGCGAGGGTGCGCATGGAGTCGAACTCACCGCTGGACTCGTCGACCGAGACGGCGGTCAGCTGCGGATGCAGCCGCACCCGCTGCTGGGTGGTCACCGTGCCCGCCGTGTCGGCGTAGAACTTGTTCTCGTGCACGGTGAGCAGCGAGGCGTCCACATGGTCGACCCCGTCGGCCGCGAGGAGTCGCGTACTCCACTCGGTCATCAGTCCCGACTTCTCCTCGTCGGGCACGGTGAAGGGGTCGATCTCGTACGACGACACCCACGTCTTCTCGGCATGCACGGGCTCGTCGGCGAGCTCCACCCTTCCCCACTGCCCGAAAGGCGTGGGAGGTGCCCCCACCTTCGACGCCGCGGCCTTGATCACCTGGGCGGAGAGCTTGGCCATCGCCACGGCCTGCGAGGCGACCTTCGCGGCGGCGTCCATGGTCAGGTCGACACCGGAGGCGAACCCCCACGTCCCGCCGTGCACGACCCGAACCGCGTACCCGAGGTCGGTGATGTCCGACGACCCGGACGGCCTGCCGTCCCGCAGCCGCCAGGCCGCGCTGCGCACCCGCTCGAACCGGAAGTCGGCGTGCTCGGCCCCGAGCGCCCGCGCGCGTGCGAGCGCGGCATCGGCCAGGACGCGTAGCGGAAGCGCCAGGAATGACTGATCGACCTCGTGGGCCACGAGGGGCCTCCCCTTTTTGCCTGATGTGTCCGTTCTGTAGTGAATCATGCAGCGCCGACAGCCTGGCTTCCAACGGATTCAAGCCAGGCAGGACCGCCGCGCTGTACCGAGACTTGCGCACCAGGCCAGGGAAGCCGGCTGACACACTGCTTCGCCTCCGGGCAAAGGCGGCGGCTCCGCCCCTGTGGCTCTGCTCTGTGACCCTTGCCCTGTGACTCCTGCCCTGTGACTTCTGCCCTGTGACTCCTGGCGGACCCCCGGTGTGCGCTCACGCCGACGAGGAATGTCAGTCTCCGCTGTCTCCGCTGTCTCCGCTGTCTTCGCTGTCTTCGCTAAGTTGAGGAAACATGTTCAGCAAGCGCCACACCCGTGGCAAGAAGAGCAAGAAGAGCAAGAACAAGCAGGCGCGGGCGAACAGAAGCGCACCTGCCTTCCGCCCCAGCGCGCCCCCGTCGCCGGCCGATCACGCCCGGGCGGCGCAGGAGTGCGAGGAACTGGCGGAACAGTATCCCGAGGACCGTGAAGAGCTCCTGATGGAAGCCGCCGACGCGTGGAGCGACGCGGGCGAGTACGACCGTGCGCTCGCCCTCTACGAGCGGCTGCTGGACCCGCGGAACGAAGGCTGCGCGGAACCGGACCTGGTGGACGCCTTCCGGATCAGCACGCTGTGGGACGCCGGGCGGGACGAGGAGGCCCGTGCGGAGGCTGCCGCGTTCCGCAAGCGCCACTCCCGGCACGCGGGGGCCTGGAACTTCCTCGCGGAGGCCATCGAGGCGCGGGACGAAACGGCCACGGCCGCCGAGTGGTTCACCGCCGGCGTCACGCACGTACTCGGTGCGAGTGCGACGGTAACGGTGGACAGCGTGGAAGCGCACCCGCACCACTACGACATCGAGATGCTCGTCATCGGGCGCCACCGGGTGCGGCGGCTGCTCGGCGAGCCGCACGACGACTGGGACGAGGTGGCCGACGCGCTGCACGAGCGGCGCGCAGCCCCCTTCCTCGGCCGCGTGACGCCGCTTGACGAGATGCATGATCCGCTCCGGCTCATGCGGATCGCGGAGCATGCCCCAAAGGCGCTGGAGGCCGCGATCGAAGCGCTGCCGGACGAACTCCGCGGCGGGCACCGGCCCGCACGTACGGCCTTGAGGACCACATGTGTCCTGTACTGGCCTCCGGAGGAGTTCGCCGGCCTCCTGGCACGGTGGCCGAAGGCGGCGGATGCCTACGGCAGCGATCATGCCGATCACCGATGGCAGGTCGAGCACACACTACGGAAGTTGTCCGAAGAGGGAGCCACGCACCTCGCCATCGGCCATGCGACGGTGAGAGGCCTGGAGGCTCACGCGGAGGAAGGTGGCGGATCCCTTGACGCGCCGGACACCCGGTCCGCGTACGCCGCCGAACTCGCCCGCCTGGGGCAGACAGCCGACTGGCCGCCGCACCGGAACGGTCCGTGCTGGTGCGGATCGGCGCGCAAGTACAAGAAGTGCTGCGGAAACCCCGCGCCGGCGTGAGGGGACGAGAGGGGACGAGAGGGGACGATACGGGGCAGCCGATCGAGTGGTGGCACCGGGAGGCAAGACTTCCGGCTCATGCCCCGGGCGCCCTGAACTGACGCCGACGGTTTCTGTAGGGATCCGACAGGACACGGACTGACCCACTGTGGGTGCCCCCTTGCCCGCGCGGTCGGGTGGACCGATAGGTTTTCGGGGAAGCCGCCTGTCATCCAGCTGTCCTGTCATCCAGCTGTTCGGGCGGGGGTACCAGACCGTTATCGAAAGGGTGATCCGATGAGCCGCTCGGTTCTCGTCACCGGAGGCAACCGGGGCATCGGCCTCGCCATCGCCCGCGCGTTCGCCGACGCCGGCGACAAAGTCGCGATCACATACCGCTCCGGTGAGCCACCCGAGGGCTTCCTCGCCGTCAGGTGCGACATCACCGACACCGAGCAGGTGGAGCAGGCCTACAAGGACATCGAGGCCCAGCACGGCCCCGTCGAGGTACTGATCGCCAACGCCGGCATCACCAAGGACCAGCTCCTGATGCGCATGTCCGAGGAGGACTTCTCGTCCGTCCTCGACACCAACCTCACCGGCACCTTCCGCGTCGTCAAGCGCGCCAACCGCGGCATGCTGCGCGCCAAGAAGGGCCGTGTCGTGCTCATCTCGTCGGTCGTGGGGCTGTACGGCTCGCCGGGGCAGGCCAACTACGCCGCCTCCAAGGCCGCCCTCGTCGGCTTCGCGCGCTCCCTGGTCCGTGAGCTCGGCTCGCGCAACATCACCTTCAACGTCGTCGCTCCCGGCTTCGTCGACACCGACATGACCAAGGTGCTCACCGACGAGCAGCGCCAGGGCATCGTCAAGCAGGTGCCGCTCGGCCGGTACGCGCAGCCCGAGGAGGTCGCCGCGACGGTGCGGTTCCTCGCTTCGGACGACGCCTCGTACATCACTGGAGCCGTCATCCCCGTGGACGGCGGACTGGGAATGGGTCACTGATCACCATGAGTGGAATCCTCGAGGGCAAGCGCGTCCTGATCACCGGTGTGCTGATGGAGTCCTCCATCGCCTTCCACACCGCCAAGCTGGCCCAGGAGCAGGGCGCCGAGATCATCCTGACCGCGTTCCCGCGGCCTACGCTGACCGAGCGCATCGCCAAGAAGCTCCCCGGGCCCACCAAGGTCATCGAGCTCGACGTCACCAACGACGAGCACCTCGGGCGGCTGGCCGACATCGTCGGTGAGGAGCTCGGCGGCCTCGACGGCGTGGTGCACTCCATCGGCTTCGCCCCGCAGGACGCCCTCGGCGGCAACTTCCTCAACACGCCGTTCGAGTCCGTCGCCACCGCCATGCATGTCTCGGCGTACTCCCTGAAGTCGCTCACCATGGCCTGCCTGCCGCTGATGCAGGACGGCGGCTCTGTCGTCGGCCTCACATTCGACGCGCAGTACGCCTGGCCGCAGTACGACTGGATGGGCCCGGCGAAGGCCGCCCTGGAGGCCACCAACCGCTACATGGCCCGCGACCTGGGCAAGCAGCAGATCCGCTGCAATCTCATCTCCGCCGGCCCCATCGGCTCCATGGCCGCCAAGTCCATCCCGGGCTTCAGTGAGCTGGCCTCCGTGTGGGACAGCCGTTCGCCCCTGGAGTGGGACGTCAAGGACCCCGAGCCGGCCGGCCGTGGTGTCGTCGCGCTGCTGAGCGACTGGTTCCCGAAGACCACCGGTGAGATCATCCACGTGGACGGCGGTCTGCACGCGATCGGCGCGTGATCGCTGCCGCTGAGGTGTGACCGGCACAGCTTTGACCGGCGCAGCCTTGACCAGCAGCTGAGGGCCCGCTTCCGTTTCGGACGCGGGCCCTCAGTGCGTCACCCATTGGGAGTACCTGACCGGGCGCCCCCGGCCTCCCACCAGGCACGCTGGAGACACGCACCGCCCCGCAGCCGTACGGCCGAGGAGGTCCCGTTGTGCGTCTGTCCCGCAGCCTCGCCCCGGTGACCGCGGCGATCGCCCTCCTCATGGCTCTCCCGTACGTGGCCGCCCCCCACGCGCGCGTAGAGGCCGGGACGGACCCCGTGCGCGGGGCGCAACCGCCCGCCGAGCCCGACCCGTCCGGCGCGGAGTGCCGCACCCAGGTCATCGGTTCGCGCGTGCTGGTGTACTGCCACAACCCCTACGCGGACACCGACCGCGTACGCCTTCACATCGAGTGCGCCCGCTGGTGGGACATCGACAGTGACGGCCTCCCGGTCGAAACCGGGCCCGCGCAGACCGTACGGCTCACCGGCCGCTGCTGGAAGGAGGTCCGCTCGGCGTGGGTCAGCCACCAGAAGTGGCAGCCCTCCCAGGGCGTCCCGAACGCCCCGGACGCCTCTTCGGGTGCCCCGGACGGCACATGAACGGATGGCTCGCGGCCTCCGCGGCGGCGGCCTGCGTGTCGCCCGCGCGGATCGCCTCGACGAGCCGGGCATGGTCCATGAAGGTCCCCGGCGCCGGCTCCTCGCCGACCTCCCCGCGGAGCCAGCCGCGCAGTACCTCGCCCAGGTCCGCGTACAGCGCCGTCATGACGCCGTTGTGGGACGCGGCCACCACCGCCATGTGAAAGCTCGTGTCAGCGGTCACGAACGCCTCGGCATCGCCCGACTCCCAGCACTCCTCACGCCGTACGAGCAGCGTGTCGAGCTGTTGGAGGTCCTGCTCGGTGCGCCGCTCGGCGGCCAGCCTCGCCGCGTTCGACTCCAGGGCGGAGCGCAGCTCGGCGATGTGGTCCGGGTCGGTGTCGGCGAAGCGTCGGTGCATCACGCCGGCCAGCTCGCTGGTCGCGACGACGTAGGTGCCCGATCCCTGCCGGATGTCCAGCAGACCGTTGTGCGCGAGAGCCCGCACGGCCTCGCGGACCGTGTTGCGGGCCACACCCAGCTGCTCGACCAGCTCGGGCTCGGTGGGGATACGGGAGCCGACCGGCCACTCGCCCGAGGTGATCTGCTTCCGCAGCGCGGCGATGACCTGCTCGGACAGTGCCGAACGACGGGGGTGGCTCAGCGGCATGGCGTTACTTTCGCAAGCTTCGCACGGGAGCTACGGCCAATCATCCCATGATTCTATGATAGGTCCATGCACATGAGGAGATACAGACGATGACGCCCACGCCCACCCGCCGCCGCCCGGCCGGTTCCACGGGCCCCCGGGGCGAAACGGCATCCACGCGCGTGTGGGCGACGCGTCTGATGGTCGTCGGCATCGTCCTCACAGCCGTCAACTTGCGCCCCGCCGTCACCAGCCTCGGCGCCCTCCTCGAAGAGACCCGCGACGCGCTCGGGATGAGCGGCAGCGTCGCCGGACTGCTGACCTCCGTACCAGCACTCTGTTTCGCGGCCTTCGGGGGTCTGGCGCCGCGTCTCGCCCGCCGGTTCGGGCCGGGTGCCGTGGTCGGTGCGGGCATGCTCGCGATCGCCACCGGCCTGGCGATCCGGCCCTACACCGGGACCACGAGCGGTTTCCTGGCCGCCAGCGCGCTCGCCTTCATGGGCATCGCCGTCAGCAACGTCCTGCTGCCCGTGATCGTCAAACGCCGGTTCCCGGACCGCGTGGGCCCCATGACCGGCCTGTACTCCATGGCCCTCGCCCTGGGCACCGCCGCCGCGGCGGCGCTCACCGTCCCCATGACCGAGGCCCTGGGCGGGAGCTGGCAGTCCGGGCTCGCCGTGTGGGCGGGCTTCGCGGCGGCGGCCGTGCTGCCGTGGATTGTGGTGGCACGCGCGCGGGGGACCACCGACGGCGGAGCCGCTGATCGACGCGGCACGGCTGTCGGCCCTGGAGAGCACGAGGCCGGCAACCGCGAGCAGCCGGAGGTACGGCTGCGTATCACCCGGAGCCGTACGGCCTGGGCGCTCGCCGTCTTCTTCGGGCTCCAGTCCACCACCGCGTACATCGTGATGGGCTGGATGGCGCAGATCTTCCGCGACGCGGGCGTTCCGGCCGGTACGGCGGGCCTGCTGCTGGCCGGCACGATGGTGGTGAGCGTGCCGCTGAGCCTCGTGATTCCCAGGCTCGCCGCGCGCCTGCCTCACCAGGGCCCGATCGTGGCGGCCCTGGGGGTGTGCGGGCTCGTCGGGTACACGGGCATGTACCTCGCCCCCGCGGGCGGCTCCTGGGCGTGGGCACTGCTGCTCGGTGTGTCCAATTCCGCCTTCCCGCTGGCACTCACGATGGTCGGCATGCGGGCGAGGACCGAGGCGGGCGTCGCCAGGCTGTCCGCCTTCACGCAGAGCACCGGCTACCTGATCTCGATCCCGGGTCCCCTCCTGGTCGGCGTCTTCTACCAGCACAGTGGCGGCTGGGGCCTGCCGATCGCGCTCATGGCCGGCCTGATGATCCCGCAGATCGCCGTAGGCGTCCTGGCGGGCCGGGACCGTACGGTGGAGGACGAGGAGGAGCGCTGACACGCGCCCGTGCGCCTTCCTCCGGCTCACCCCAGCGGCGGCCGAGCAGACGAAGGGTGCGAAACTGGTGGCATGCCTGTGCTCGACCCGAACCCCCCGAACGGCCAGAAGAAGATGCTGATCATCTTCGGGATGTTCGTCGCCGTCTTCGTGATCATCGGCGTCATCGCGACGATCGCCTCGCCCTGACGCGCCTGTACCCGCAGACCTGTACCCGCAGAGCGGTAACACGCCGCCGCACGGCATGCCATGACGAGGGCGGCGCGGAGTGGGGGAGGGGAGGCGCGACCAGCCGAGCCCGCTTCCCGAGACGTCAGGGAAGCGCTCGTCAACTCTCTGCGCCACCTGGCGTGTTTCATGCGAAGCTGGGACGTATGAGCGTCGCAGAACCCCGCAGGATTGTCCTCTTCCGGCATGCGAAGGCCGACTGGCCACAGGTGTCCGACCCTGAGCGGCCGCTTGCTGACCGGGGCCGTAAGGACGCCGCCGTCGCCGGCCGCAAGCTGGCCGACTCCGGCATCCCCTTCGATCTGGCCCTCTGCTCCACCGCGACCCGGACCCGCGAGACCTGGAAGCTCGCCGTACAGGAGCTGCCGCAGCGGCCGAAAACGGTCTACGAGGAGCGGATCTACGAGGCCTCACCCGGCGAACTGATCGCCATGCTCAACGAACTGCCCGACGACGCCCAGAACGTCCTGCTGATCGGCCACAACCCGGGCATCCAGGGCTTGGCCGACATCCTGGTGGGCCGCTCCGAGGGCGGCGCCCAGGAGCGGATGAGCCACCACGGCTTCCCCACCGCCGCGTTCGCCGTGCTCTCCTTCGACGGCACCTGGAAGACTCTGGAGCCGGGCGTGGGCACGCTGATCGACTACTGGGCGCCGACGGAGTAGAGCCCACCGGGCCCAGCTTCCCCGACACCCCGGCACCCCCAAGGGAGCCTCCCAGCCCCACGGGAACCACCAGGGTCCGGCACCCCCTCGGTGCCGGACCCCTTCGCATGCATGCGAACCCGTGCATGCGAACCCGTGCGTACGAATACGTCACTCCTCGTCGTGCATGTCCGCAGTCTCGACTTCTTCCCGGGTCACGCCCAGCAGATAGAGCACCGTGTCGAGGAAGGGGAAGTTCACCGCGGTGTGCGCGGCTTCCCGTACCACCGGCTTCGCGTTGAAGGCGACGCCCAGCCCGGCCGCGTTCAACATGTCCAGGTCGTTCGCGCCGTCACCGATCGCCACCGTCTGGGCCAGCGGCACCCCCGCCTCGGCCGCGAACCGCCGCAGCAGCCGCGCCTTGCCCGCACGGTCCACGATCTCGCCGACGACCTTGCCCGTGAACGTGCCGTCGACGATCTCCAGGGTGTTGGCCTGCGCGAAGTCGAGCCCGAGCCGCTCCTTCAGATCGTCCGTGACCTGGGTGAACCCGCCCGAGACGACCCCGACCTGGAAGCCGAGCCGCTTCAGCGTACGGATCAGCGTGCGCGCCCCCGGTGTGAGCCGCACCTCGCTGCGCACCTTGTCCACCACCGAGGCGTCGAGCCCTTCGAGGAGCGCCACGCGCGCGTGCAGGGACTGCTCGAAGTCCAGCTCCCCGCGCATCGCGGCCGCAGTCACCTCGGCGACCTCCTTCTCGCACCCCGCGTGCGCGGCGAAGAGCTCGATCACCTCGTCCTGGATGAGCGTCGAGTCCACGTCCATGACCACCAGCCGCTGGGCCCGGCGGTGCAGCCCGGCCGCGACCACCGCCACGTCCACACCCAGCGCCACCGACTCCGTCACCAGGGCGGTGCGCAGCGTCTCCGGCTCCGTACCCGACACGGCGAACTCCACCGCCGTCACCGGGTACTTGGCGAGGCGGAAGATACGGTCGATGTTGCCCCCGGTCGCCGTGATCCGCGCGGCGATCCGGGCCGTCGACTCCGCGGTCAGCGGGTGTCCGAGCACGGTGACGAGGGAGCGGCCGAGGCCGCGCGGACGGTTGTCGCCGATACCCGAAATGATCTCCGCCTGCATTTTCATGGACTCCGCCCAGCTGTGGACGGTGGCCCGGAGATCGCCCTCGTGCCCCTCCGGTGGCTCGGTCACAAGTGCGCACAGCACCATCCGGCCACGGGTGACGACCTGCTCGATGTCGACCACGTCGACGGAGTAGGCGGCGAGGGTGTCGAAGATACCCGCCGTGATGCCCGGCCGGTCCTTACCGAAGATCTTGACGAGGAGAGTGGGGACATCGAGAGTTCTGCGATGCGCTCATGGTGTTCCCACCGTATCCGGCGCCCCGGGGCTTTTCCCTCTGAAGTCCGCCCAGCGGAAGCCCGGCGGAAGACGAACACTCGGGTGTGCGCGCGACGTACGCCTTGATCCTCGGGGCCGCGCCGAGGGGGTCCTTGGTGCCTCAAGTGCTCCTGGTGCCCTCGATGCCCCGGCCCACCTCGCACTTCGGCGGTCTTTGCGTTCCCCCGCGAATGTGCCCCTCGTGTCGGATTGCCGCTCTCCGGCCGGGTTTCCACCCCGGCAACGGAACCAGGCGACGCCCCCGTGCGTGCTCTTCACAGGGCCCGACTTTCAGTCAGGGGGCCGATCCTGAAATAGTTCCCCCCGATATTCAACATCCCTAAACTCCCTGTGTGGGGGTGACTCGGGGGACAACTCAGTGGGGCATGGAGTGCCGGAACTCGTACTGGAATCTAATGGACAAACCTGGACGCTCGACCAGTCCAGGACATACACCCTTGGACGTGATCCGCAGGGCGACATCGTGTTGACCGACGCCAGAGTGTCCTGGCGGCACGCCACGATCAGCTGGAGCGGCCGGAGCTGGATCATCGAGGACCAGGGCAGCACCAACGGCACGTTCGCGCGGGGCCACCGGATCCACCACCTGGAGATCGGCCCCGGCTCGGCCGTGCACCTCGGCAACGCGACCGACGGCCCGCGCCTGAACCTCTCCGGCGCCGCCGCTGCCGTTGCCTCGCCACAGGCACAGGCACAGCCGCAGCCGCAGCCGCAGTCGTACGCGGCTCAGGGCGCGAACCCGGCCGGGGCCGCCCACGAGGTGGCACCGCAGCAGGCACACCAGCCGCCTGCGATCCCGCAGCACCAGCCGCCTGCGATCCCGCAGCAGCAGGGCCCCGGTGGTGCCGCGGAGGCGTCGCCGGTCTACGGCGACCGCAGTCCGACGACGTTCCACCAGATGCCCCTCGGCCGTGTGATGCGCCTCGGCCGTGCACTGGAAAACGAGCTGGTCGTCTCCGACCTCCAGGTCTCGCGCCACCACGCCGAGTTCCACGCGATGCCCGACGGCCGCTACGAGATCCGCGACCTCGGCTCGCACAACGGCACGTTCGTCAACGGTATGCCGATCGGCAAGGGCGGCTCGGCGCTGCTCGGCCCGAACGACATCGTCGGTGTCGGCCACTCGACGTTCCGTCTCGTCGGTGACCGGCTCGAGGAGTTCGTCGACACCGGTGAGGTCACCTTCTCCGCACGGCATCTGACGGTCACCGTCGACGGCGGCAAGCAGATCCTGAAGGACGTCTCCTTCGGCGTACCGGAGAAGTCGCTCATCGCGGTCATCGGCCCGTCCGGCTCCGGCAAGTCGACCCTGCTGAAGGCCCTCACCGGTTACCGACCGGCCAACCAGGGTGACGTCCTCTACGACAACCGGAACCTGTACAAGCAGTTCGCCGAGCTGCGCCAGCGCATCGGTCTGGTCCCGCAGGACGACATCCTGCACACGGAGCTGACCGTCAAGAAGGCCCTCAAGTACGCGGCCAAGCTGCGCTTCCCGGCCGACACCACGGCCACCGAGCGCCAGGCCCGCATCGACGAGGTGCTGCGCGAGCTGAAGCTGGACATCCACAAGGACAAGAAGGTCACGTCCCTGTCCGGCGGCCAGCGCAAGCGCGTCTCCGTGGCCCTGGAGATGCTCACCAAGCCGTCGCTGATCTTCCTGGACGAGCCGACCTCCGGCCTCGACCCGGGCCTGGACCGCGACGTCATGCAGCTGCTGCGTGGCCTCGCCGACGACGGCCGTACGGTCCTCGTGGTCACCCACTCCGTGGCCGAACTGGCGCTGTGCGACAAGCTTCTGGTGATGGCGCCGGGGGGCTCGGTGGCGTACTTCGGCCCGCCGGAGGAGGCCCTCAACTTCTTCGGCTATGACTCCTGGGCCGATGTCTTCTCAGCCTTCGAGAACTACCGCGACTACGACTGGGCGGGCCGCTGGAAGGGCTCGCAGCACTACCAGGTGTACGCCGCGGACATCGACGCTGTCGCCCCGCAGCCGGTGCACATGCCACCGCCGCAGGCGATGAAGGCGGTGAAACCGCAGGGCTGGGGCTCGCAGCTGATAACCCTGATCCGGCGGTACGTGGCGGTCATCGTGTCCGACAAGGGCTTCCTGGCCCTGATGCTGGTCCTGCCCGCCGTACTCGGCGCGGTCAGCCTGCTCATCAAGTCCGGCAACCCCCTGCTGCCCAACGAGCTGCGCGCAGACGGGCTGCGGCAGCCCAACGGCACCGCCACCACCGTCCTGCTGATCCTCGCCGTCGGCGCCTGTTTCGCCGGCGCGGCCAACTCCGTACGCGAGTTGATCAAGGAACGGGTGATCTACGAACGGGAGCGCTCGACGGGCCTGTCCCGCTCGGCCTACCTGATGTCCAAGGTCATCGTGCTCGGCATGATCACCATGGTCCAGGGACTGATCATCGGCGGGATCGGCTTCGGCGCGCGCGAGGTCCCCGCGCAGGGCCTGATCCTCGGCGGCCTCACCAGGCTGGAACTCTGCCTGCCGATCATGGCGCTCGGCTTCACCTCGATGATGTTCGGCCTGGTGATCTCCGCGCTGGTCAAGACGGCCGAGAAGACCATGCCGCTGCTGGTGATGTTCGCGATCCTCCAGGTCGTCTTCACCGGCTGCCTCTTCGTACTGAACGGCTCCGTCGGCGTCAACGAGTTCTCGTACCTGATGCCGTCCCGCTGGGCGGTCGCCGCGGCGGGCGCCACGCTGGACTTCAACCTGGTCAACCCGAACAAGGACAACCCGACCGAGACCGACCCGCTGTGGGACCACACGGTCGGCGTCTGGGGCCTCGACATGGCCGCCCTGATCGCTCTCGGGGTGGTCTGCGGCATCCTCGTGGCCCGCTTCCTGCGCCGCCACGAGCCGGAGGTCATGCGCAAGTAGTTCTCCAGAACGTGACAAAACGTGACAAGTAGTTCTCCGGAACGTGAAGGGCGGCACCCCGCCGGGTGCCGCCCTTCAGTGTGACTCCGCGCCTCAGTGTGGCTCCGAGCTGACCTCAGTACGCACTGTTGACGTTGTCGATCGAGCCGTACCGGTCGGCCGCGTAGTTCGCGGCAGCCGTGATGTTGGCGACCGGGTTGTACTGGTCCCGGGCCGTGCCCGGGACGTGGTAGGCGTCGAACGTCGGCTTGATGACCTGCAGCAGACCGATCGACGGAACGCCGTTTCGGGCATTGATGTCCCAGTTGTTGATGGCGTTCGGGTTGCCCGAGGACTCCCGCATGATGTTCTTGTACAGGCCCTGGTAGCTACCCGGGATCTTGTGCTTCTTCATGATGTCGAGCGACTCGCGGATCCAGCCGTCGAGGTTGTTCGAGTAGGTCTTCGCGGCGACCGCCTCGGCCTTGACGGCGCTCCTGACCGGCTGGCCGGTGACGCTCGCCTCGATGTCCTTGACGGCCTTGGTCTGCTGCTCGCTGTACGCCACCGGGGCAACCGAGGTTGCCGCGTCCGCCGTGGCCTGTCCGCCGCCCGGCATCAGGGTGAACGCCAGGGAGGCGGCACCCAGGCCCGCCACACCGGCGAGCGAGGGCTTGCAGGGCTTGGTCAGGGCACGGCTACGACGGGCGATGGTGGTGAACTTGGGCATGAAGAAATGACCTCTTCGAATAGCTCGGAGGTCGCTCTCTGGCCGGTGGGGACAAGGCATTTCCAGCACAAGCGCCGCGGGAGAGAACCGCGGCACCGAGCGACGGCAGCCATTCTTAGCGGCCACAAAATGCACTGGCAAAGGTGTGACGTACGAACCCGGGTAGTGGAACGGGGGAGGGTAAAACGGACAGATCGGCATGCCTGTCCCGTTTATTCGGGCGTTATGTCCCTCCTAGGCGGCTTCGTACGTGAGGTGCGTCCTATGCGCGGGCTCACATCGGGTGCGCGTCGGTCTCACCAGTAGTTGCTGAAGCAATACTTTGAGTGAGGGATCTGGGCCGCCGGTCTTCTTCGCAGGGTGCCTCGGCCTTCGGGCCGGGGGTGAATGCGACTCCTGCGGAGCAGGGCAAGGAACGGGGTTTCGCCCCAGGGCGAAAGACCGTTCCGACGATCAGCAGCACCAGGCATCTGACAGGTTTTGGGACGGCTCAAGCGATAGCCAAGCTGAGTCATCCGCCCGCGAAGCGGGCACACAGCTTTACCCCCATGTCGCGGCAGGGCCTGCCGGAGGGACGACAGCGGCCAATAGTCGTTCAAGCGTCCGTGAACCTCAGCCCGGCAAGGGCTGGAATCCCCCTCGTTCACGAGGGGGAGGAGGTCAAAACGGAGTTGTACGCCGCGACCTGCGCCCGCCGAGCCGTCCGCTCCACAGGCCGCAGCGCCGACGCCCGCGCCGCCATCTCAGAAGCGCTCACCGCACCCCCGTGCCCCTTCTCGTACGCCACGGAGATCAGCAACCCCACCCGCTGGGCCAGCTCCAGCACGCGCACCGCCCGCGGCGGATACCCCGGCGCCAGGACCTCCCGCCCTCTCCCGCCCGTCGCCCGGCCGCCGCCCCTCAAGGAGGCTCCCCCAGAACCGAAAGCCTGGGGGCCCCCTCGTGCCGCCCCATCGACTCGCGCCCGGTACGCGTCGATCGCCGTCTCCGCCCCCGGCCCCGATGCCGCCACATCCAGCCGGGACAGCACCTCCGTCGCCTCCCGGAGCGCCTCTGCCAGCTCCCGCTCGGCCTCCCCGAGGGACGGCACATCCGCGGGCGGGGCCTCCCGAGCTTCCAGACAGTGCCAGACGACCTCCACGCGCACATCACCCTCGGGCCCGGCCTCGTACACCTCCGGTACCAGCCCCAGCGCGGCCTTCTGGCAGGTCACTGCCTCCTTTGCGTCCAGCGCCCGCGCATTGAACTCCGGCGGTCCGCTCAACCCCAGCGGATGCCCGGGCGCGGGCAGCGCCACCCGCAGCCCGGCCACCCCGAGCCCCCGCAGCCGCCCCAGCGCGAGCGTCAGACCGACCTGCCCCGACTCACCGGGCAACCCCTCGACCCGGTGCACGGCATCGTCCCCGACGATCGCGAGCACCGCGTCATCCGGGGAGACAAGTCCGGCCAAGAGGGCGTTTCCCCATGCGGCGAGGCGTCCTGAACGTGGTTCCGAGATCATGCCCCCACCCTAAGGACCGACCGAAGGGAGGACCGCCCGAACGGTGGCGTAGATTTCCTTGGGGGCCGCACACACAGGCGAGGGCGGCGCCCACCGGCGTACGCGACAGCCAGGACCAGGCCGACAGCCGGGACTGGCGGACACTGCAAGGGGAGACAGCGCGCTCATGAGCGATGTTCTGGAGCTGGAGGACGTATCCGTGGTCCGCGAGGGCCGGGCTCTGGTGGACCAGGTCTCCTGGTCGGTCAAGGAGGGCGAACGCTGGGTCATCCTCGGCCCCAACGGCGCCGGAAAAACAACCCTCCTGAACGTCGCGTCCAGCTACCTCTTCCCCAGCAAGGGCACCGCCACCATCCTCGGCGACACCCTCGGCAAGGTCGACGTCTTCGAGCTGCGCCCGCGCATCGGTGTGGCCGGTATCGCCATGGCCGAGAAGCTCCCCAAGCGCCAGACCGTCCTCCAGACCGTACTGACCGCCGCGTACGGCATGACGGCCACCTGGAACGAGGACTACGAGGAGATCGACGAGCAGCGCGCCCGCGCCTTCCTCGACCGCCTGGGCATGACCGAGTACGCGGACCGCGAGTTCGGCACCCTCTCCGAGGGCGAGCGCAAGCGCACCCTCATCGCCCGAGCCCTGATGGCCGACCCTGAACTGCTGCTCCTCGACGAGCCCGCCGCAGGGCTGGACCTCGGCGGTCGCGAGGACCTCGTACGCCGCCTCGGCCGACTCGCCCGCGACCCGATCGCCCCCTCCATGATCATGGTCACGCACCACGTCGAGGAGATCCCCCCGGGCTTCACCCACGTCCTCATGATCCGCCAGGGCCAGATGCTCGCGGCGGGCCCGCTGGAGCTGGAGCTCACCTCGCGCAACCTCTCCCACTGCTTCGGCCTCCCCCTGGTCGTCGAACAGGTCGGCAACCGTTGGACGGCCCAGGGCCTGCCCCTGAGCTGACGGCCAAGGCCTGCTGTGCCTCTGGGAGTTGGACCATGGGGCGCACAAACCGGGCCGGACGCGCCCGACTTGATCGCGCGCTCTGTCCGCAGGAGGATCGTGGTCCTACCATGACCATGTGGACAGCATCGACGCATGGGTATGGTGGCTGATCGGCGCGGCCGGGCTCGGGATCGCGCTCGTCGTGACCGCGATGCCGGAGTTGGGCATGCTCGCCGTGGGCGCCGTCGCCGCGGCCGCGACCGCAGGGCTCGGCGGTGGTGCCGTGCTCCAAGTGCTGGTGTTCGCCGTCGTCTCCGTCACGCTCATCGCCGTCGTACGGCCCCTCGCGGCCCGGCACCGAGCCCAGCGGCCTCGACTCGCCACCGGAGTGGACGCGTTGAAGGGCAAGCGCGCCGTCGTACTGGAACAAGTCGACAGCACCGGTGGCCGGATCAAGCTCGCCGGAGAAATCTGGTCGGCACGCGCCCTCGACGCCGGGCAGAGCTACGAGGCAGGCCAGGAGGTGGACGTCGTGGACATCGAGGGAGCCACAGCGATCATCATGTGACCGCACACGAAGCAACCGGGCCGAACGCCCCACCTGGCAGTCCGCGGTCTGCCAGACTCAACCAGCAAGATCTTCAACAGACATAAGATCCTCCGGAAGCACCGAGGCGGAGAAAGGTACGGGGAAACCACGATGGGACCAGTCGTCATCGTCCTGATCATTCTGGTGGTGTTGGTCTTCATCGCGTTGATCAAGACCATCCAGGTCATCCCGCAGGCCAGCGCCGCCATCGTCGAGCGCTTCGGCCGCTACACGCGCACACTCAACGCGGGCCTGAACATCGTGGTCCCGTTCATCGACACCATCCGCAACCGCATTGACCTGCGCGAACAGGTCGTGCCGTTCCCGCCCCAACCAGTGATCACCCAGGACAACCTGGTCGTCAACATCGACACCGTCATCTACTACCAGGTGACCGATGCGCGAGCCGCCACATACGAGGTCGCCAGCTACATCCAGGCGATCGAGCAGCTCACCGTCACCACCCTCCGCAACATCATCGGTGGCATGGACCTGGAGCGGACCCTGACCTCCCGCGAGGAGATCAACGCGGCCCTGCGCGGCGTCCTCGACGAAGCCACCGGCAAGTGGGGCATCCGCGTCAACCGCGTCGAGCTCAAGGCCATCGAGCCGCCGACCTCCATCCAGGACTCGATGGAGAAGCAGATGCGCGCCGACCGCGACAAGCGCGCCGCGATCCTCACCGCCGAAGGTATCCGCCAGTCGCAGATCCTCACCGCCGAGGGTGAGAAGCAGTCCGCGATCCTGCGCGCCGAGGGTGAGGCCAAGGCCTCGGCTCTGAAGGCCGAAGGCGAGGCCCAGGCCATCCGCACGGTCTTCGAGTCCATCCACGCCGGAGACCCCGACCAGAAGCTGCTCTCGTACCAGTACCTCCAGATGCTCCCGAAGATCGCCGAAGGCGATGCCAACAAGCTCTGGATCGTTCCCAGCGAGATCGGCGACGCACTCAAGGGCCTTTCCGGCGCCCTCGGCAACTTCGGCCCTCCGAACGGCGGTTCGGGCAGCGCCGGCGGCTCCGGCACGGGACGCCGGGAGAAGCCGCCGATTACCGACTGACGGCGTTCGTATGACCGGCGTTTGTACGACGATGGGGGCCACCTCCGCCAGGGAGGTGGCCCCCATCGCCGTACGGGCCTGGATCGGGCTCTGGTCACGCCGCAGACTGCGCCAACGACCCCGGCAACGCCTCAAAATCGTCATCCCGGAGAGCCAACGGCATCACATCGGCCGGCAGGAGCGCTACGGATAGCTAATCCGATCGGTGAGCTTGGTACTCACCGATCAGCTGAGCACGCGCCAGCGTGTGGAACCGCAGGTTGAAGCCCACCACCGCAGGCGAGGCATCCGCGTCCGGGCCGAGCTTCTCCTGGTCCACGGCATATACCGTGAACACATAGCGATGCGCAGGGTCCCCGGGCGGCGGCGCGGCACCGCCGAAGTCCTTCGTCCCGTAGTCGTTGCGCGCGTGCACCGCACCCTCGGGCAGCCCCTCGAACTCGCCCGAGCCCGCACCGGCCGGCAACTCGCTGACCGAGGCCGGGATGTCGAACACGACCCAGTGCCAGAACCCGCTCCCCGTGGGGGCATCCGGGTCGTAGCACGTCACCGCGAAACTCCTGGTCTCCGGCGGGAAGCCTTCCCAGCGCAGCTGCGGCGAGATGTTCCCCTCCGCATAGACCTGAGCATCCTTCAGCCTGGCGCCCGGCTCGACATCCTCGCTCGTGACCGTGAACGACGGCACGACCGGATGGAAATCATGGGGCAGCGGCGGCCTGTTGAGCTCGGTCACCTCGGTACCTCCTGAGGGGGTTGGAATCTCTCGTTCCCGAGCCTAGAACCAGTTGCGCTTGCTGCCGACCTCCGACAGCCACTGGTTCAGATACGCCGCCCAGTCGGTCCCCTGATAGTCGTTCAGCCCCACCTTGAAGGAACGGAACGTATCGCTGCCCTCGCCGAACAGGCCCGGCTTCTTGTCCATCTCCAGCACGACATCCATCTCGTTCTGATCCGCGACGAAGCTCAGCTCCACCTGGTTCAGCCCGCGGTACTGCTGCGGGGGGAAGAACTCGATCTCCTGGTAGAACGGCAGCTTCTGCCGCGTACCCCGGATATGGCCACGCTCCAGGTCCGCGTTCTTGAAACGGAAGCCCAGCTGGATGAAGGCATCCAGCAGCGCCTGCTGCGCCGGCAGCGGGTGCACGCTGATCGGGTCCAGGTCACCCGAGTCCACAGCACGCGCGATCTCCAGCTCCGTCGTCACACCGATGTTCATCCCGCGCAGTGCCTGACCCCCGATCATCGTGATCGGCGTCTCCCACGGGATCTCCAGGCCGAACGGCACGGCGTGAATCGCCTCGGCCTTCAGCTCGAAGGCCCCACCGAGCGGCACCTTCAGGAACTCGATGTCCTGCTTGTACTCCTGGTCCTGCCCCTCGACCTCGACCTTGGCCTGCAGCCCGACCGACAGCCTCTCGATCTGCTGGTCCACCGAGCCGCCCTGGATACGCACCTCACCCTGGACGACGCCGCCCGGGACGACATTGACCTCGGTCAGCACCGTCTCGACCGAAGCACCACCGGCCCCCAGGCTTGCGAGCAGCCGCTTGAACCCCATGTCTCTTCCTCTCCAGGCAACGCCTGTGCTGTGTGGTGAAACCCTGTTCCGTAGGGACAGGGAACCTCGATCTCTATAAACGCAATCCAGCCGTGGCCAGTTCCGCGCCCACACCCTTCCCAGGAGAATGCCCCGGCCACCCTCGGCACCCACCCGTCTGGCACTACGCTCGTACGCCATGATCGCGACCCCTGACCGTACGCCTCTCCCCCGGGAGTTCTTCGACCGCCCCGTCCTCGAGGTCGCACCGGACCTCCTGGGCCGAGTCCTCGCACGCACCACCCCCGACGGTCCGATCGAACTCCGCCTCACTGAGGTCGAGGCGTACGACGGCGAGAACGACCCCGGCTCCCACGCCTATCGAGGCCATACCGCCCGCAACGAAGTGATGTTCGGTGAGCCTGGTCATATGTACGTCTACTTCACCTACGGCATGTGGCACTGCATGAACCTGGTGTGCGGTCCGGAGGGCCGGGCGAGCGCGGTCTTGCTGCGCGCTGGCGAGATCATCAAGGGCGCCGAACTCGCCCGTACACGTCGAATCTCGGCCCGAAACGACAAGGAACTAGCCAAAGGCCCGGCCCGTCTGGCCACGGCCCTGGGCGTGGACCGGACCCTCGACGGCGCGGACGCCTGCGCCGCCTCGGACAGCCCCTTCACCCTCCTGCGGGGCACACCCGTAACCTCCGACCAGGTACGCAGCGGTCCCCGCACCGGGGTCGCGGGCGACGGAGGCGCCCTCCCCTGGCGCTTCTGGATCGCCAACGACCCGACGGTGAGTCCCTATCGGGCCCACATGCCCCGTCACCGCCGAACTTGACGTGCCCCCGGTAGCCCCGTACCGTAGCCCGAGCCGCTTGAACCGGGTACTGCGATCAGTCAGCAGCTGGAAGCGGCCAACCCACTACCTAAAGCTTCCCTCAATGGGAAGCCAATTCGGCATGCCCACATGTTTGAATTCCGAACTTGCGAAAGCTCGATTATGAGGTAGCGGGGGAATGGACTAACGTACGTGGATGCCGAAAGGCCGCGAAGGCACCCCCACCGACGGGGAATCGGACCCGAAAGGATCTGATAGAGTCGGAACCGCCGGAAAGGGAAACGCGAAAGCACACCCCCTGGAAAGCACCGAGGAAAACAGACCAGAACACAAAGTCTGCTAGAATCGGAAGCGCAACACCGAAAGGGAAACGCCCCGAGGAAAACCAGGAGAACACCTCTCCCGGCCAGTACAGAGGAAGCACCCGTTCCTTGAGAACTCAACAGCGTGCCAAAAGTCAACGCCAGATATGTTGATACCCCGTTCCCGGCCATTCGGCTGGGGCGAGGTTCCTTTGAAACAAACACAGCGAGGACGCTGTGAACGGCCGGGCTCATTCCGCCTGGCTGTTCCGCTCTCGTGATGTGTGCACCGGCTGTATTAATTTACTGGCCGAGTAAACATTCACGGAGAGTTTGATCCTGGCTCAGGACGAACGCTGGCGGCGTGCTTAACACATGCAAGTCGAACGAGGAACCACTTCGGTGGGGATGAGTGGCGAACGGGTGAGTAACACGTGGGCAATCTGCCCTGCACCCCGGGACAAGCCCTGGAAACGGGGTCTAATACCGGATACAACCCCCCCAGGCATCTGGAGGGGTGGAAAGCTCCGGCGGTGCAGGATGAGCCCGCGGCCTATCAGCTGGTTGGTGAGGTCACAGCTCACCAAGGCGACGACGGGTAGCCGGCCTGAGAGGGCGACCGGCCACACTGGGACTG
>CAVQGD010000021.1:0-10000 GCA_963711935.1 uncultured Actinomycetota bacterium | reverse complement strand
TTGCCGGAGGTAGAGCACTGGATAGGCGATGGGCCCTACCGGGTTACTGACCTTAGCCAAACTCCGAATGCCGGTAAGTGAGAACACGGCAGTGAGACTGTGGGGGATAAGCTCCATGGTCGAGAGGGAAACAGCCCAGAACACCGGCTAAGGCCCCCAAGCGTACGCTAAGTGGGAAAGGATGTGGAGTCGCCCAGACAACCAGGAGGTTGGCTTAGAAGCAGCCATCCTTGAAAGAGTGCGTAATAGCTCACTGGTCGAGTGATTCCGCGCCGACAATGTAGCGGGGCTCAAGCGTACCGCCGAAGCCGTGTCATTCCAGCAGCAGGGCCAACGCCCGCTGGGATGGGTAGGGGAGCGTCGTGTGCCGGGTGAAGCAGCCGCGGAAGCGAGTTGTGGACGGTACACGAGTGAGAATGCAGGCATGAGTAGCGATACACACGTGGGAAACGTGTGCGCCGATTGACCAAGGGTTCCTGGGTCAAGCTGATCTGCCCAGGGTAAGTCGGGACCTAAGGCGAGGCCGACAGGCGTAGTCGATGGACAACCGGTTGATATTCCGGTACCCGCTGTAAGACGCCAGACACTGAACCAGGCGATGCTCAGCCCGTGACGCCGTTCCGGACCCTTCGGGGAAAGGAAAGTGGCCGAGCCGGCGAACCAGACTTGTAGTAGGTGAGTGATGGGGTGACGCAGGAAGGCAGTCCAGCCCGGGCGGTGGTCGTCCCGGGGCAAGGGTGTAGGCCGTGCGGCAGGTAAATCCGCCGCACAGCAGGCTGAGACCCGATGCCGAGCCATACCGGCGAAGTGGATGATCCTATGCTGTCGAGAAAAGCCTCTAGCGAGTCTTGTGGCGGCCCGTACCCCAAACCGACTCAGGTGGTCAGGTAGAGAATACCGAGGCGTTCGGGTGAACTATGGTTAAGGAACTCGGCAAAATGCCCCCGTAACTTCGGGAGAAGGGGGGCCATCACTGGTGACGGTCTTTACGACCTGAGCTGGAGGTGGCCGCAGAGACCAGCGAGAAGCGACTGTTTACTAAAAACACAGGTCCGTGCGAAGCCGTAAGGCGAGGTATACGGACTGACGCCTGCCCGGTGCTGGAACGTTAAGGGGACCGGTTAGTGCGCCTTCGGGTGTGCGAGGCTGAGAACTTAAGCGCCAGTAAACGGCGGTGGTAACTATAACCATCCTAAGGTAGCGAAATTCCTTGTCGGGTAAGTTCCGACCTGCACGAATGGCGTAACGACTTCTCGGCTGTCTCAACCATAGGCCCGGTGAAATTGCACTACGAGTAAAGATGCTCGTTTCGCGCAGCAGGACGGAAAGACCCCGGGACCTTTACTACAGTTTGATATTGGTGTTCTGTTCGGTTTGTGTAGGATAGCTGGGAGACTAAGAAGCCGTCACGCCAGTGGTGGTGGAGTCGTCGTTGAAATACCAGTCTGGTCGTGCGGGATGTCTAACCCGGGTCCGTGATCCGGATCGGGGACAGTGTCTGATGGGTAGTTTAACTGGGGCGGTTGCCTCCTAAAGGGTAACGGAGGCGCCCAAAGGTTCCCTCAGCCTGGTTGGTAATCAGGTGTTGAGTGTAAGTGCACAAGGGAGCTTGACTGTGAGACCGACGGGTCGAGCAGGGACGAAAGTCGGGACTAGTGATCCGGCGGTGGCTTGTGGAAGCGCCGTCGCTCAACGGATAAAAGGTACCCCGGGGATAACAGGCTGATCTTCCCCAAGAGTCCATATCGACGGGATGGTTTGGCACCTCGATGTCGGCTCGTCGCATCCTGGGGCTGGAGTCGGTCCCAAGGGTTGGGCTGTTCGCCCATTAAAGCGGTACGCGAGCTGGGTTTAGAACGTCGTGAGACAGTTCGGTCCCTATCCGCTGCGCGCGCAGGAACATTGAGAAGGGCTGTCCCTAGTACGAGAGGACCGGGACGGACGGACCTCTGGTGTGCCAGTTGTTCTGCCAAGGGCATGGCTGGTTGGCTACGTTCGGGAGGGATAACCGCTGAAAGCATCTAAGCGGGAAGCCTGCTTCGAGATGAGTGTTCCCGCCCCCTTTGAGGGGTTAAGGCTCCCAGGAGACGACTGGGTTGATAGGCCGGATCTGGAAGCCCTGTGAGGGGTGGAGGTGACCGGTACTAATAGGCCGAGGGCTTGTCTGTGTTTGTTTGCGTCCACTGTGTTGGTTCTGAAACCACGAACACGCCTCTCCCGGTAGGCTACTGGGGTTGAGGCCCGGTTCGAAATTTCATAGTGTTTCGGTGGTTATAGCGTGGGGGAAACGCCCGGTTACATTCCGAACCCGGAAGCTAAGCCTTACAGCGCCGATGGTACTGCAGGGGGGACCCTGTGGGAGAGCAGGACACCGCCGAACAATCTTTGGAGGACCCTTGGTCCCAGCGTTCAGCTGGGGCCAAGGGTCCTTTTGTTTTTCCGGAGCGCACCGGGTACTCGGCTGCGCAAGAATTGACTGCGGTACCGAAGACAGGAGTCCCCGATGTCCACCAACTCTCCCGACGAGCGACCGGAACGCGATCAGCGGCGCCGGGACAGTGGCGACCGCAGTGAGCGCGGCGGGTCCCAAGGAGGTCCGCGCCGCGACAACGACCGTGGTAGTTATGGGCGTCGCGATGACCGACGCGACGGTGACCGGGGTGGATACGGAGACCGGGGTGGATACGGAGACCGGGGTGGTTCCCGTCGTGATGACCGTCGGGGCGACGACCGCGGAGACCGGGGTGGTTCCCGTCGGGGCGACGACCGCGGAGGCTACAGCCAGCGCGATGACCGCCGAGAGAGCGACCGCGGGCCACGTCCGACGTTCCGCCGCGACGACCGCATAGACCGTAGTGACCGCAGCGACCGTGATGACCGTGGTGGGTTCCGCCGGGGCGAAAACCGTGGGGGATACGGGCGGCATGAGGACCGGCGGGATGAGCGACGTGATGATCGTGGCGGGTTCCGTCGGGACGACAGCCGTGGTGAGCGCGCTGAGCGTGGTGGGTTCCGTCGGGACGACAGCCGTGGGCGTGACGAGCGGCGTGAGGAGCCTCGGGGCGGTGAGCGTTCCGGCTTTCGGGGAGACGACCGGCGGAGCAACGACCGTGGTGAGCGTGGTGGGTTCCGTCGGGACGACAGCCGTGGTGAGCGCGCTGAGCGTGGTGGGTTCCGTCGGGACGACAGCCGTGGTGAGCGCGCTGAGCGTGGTGGGTTCCGTCGGGACGACAGCCGTGGTGAGCGCGCTGAGCGAGCGGCGTGAGCGACGCCGTGGTGGCGCGCTGAGCGTTCCGGCTTCCGGCGGAGACGACCGGCGTGAGTGACGACCGCGGTGAGCGTGGTGGGTTCCGTCGGGACGACAGCCGTGGTGAGCGCGCTGAGCGTGGCGGGTTCCGTCGGGACGACAGCCGTGGTGAGCGCGCTGAGCGTGGTGGGTTCCGTCGGGACGACAGCCGTGGTGAGCGTGGTGAGTTCCGCGGCCGTGACGATCGGGACCGCGGCCGCGGACCTCGTCACGACGACCGTGGCGGTCGGTCCGGGGGGCCCGGCCGACCCGGTGGTTTCCGCGGGCGGGGCGACGACCGGCGCGGTGGCGGGCGTTTCCGTGAGGAGCGGGAGCGGGACCGTGAGCCGATCAAGCGGCTACCGATCCCCGAGGACATCACAGGCGAGGAGATCGACAGGGACGTACGGCAGGAGCTGCAGAGCCTGCCCAAGACGCTTGCCGAGGATGTCGCCAAGAACCTGGTGATGGTCGCCAGGCTCATCGACGAGGACCCTGAGGCCGCGTACGGATACTCCAGGGTGGCCCTGCGGCTCGCCTCGCGCGTGGCCGCTGTCAGGGAAGCCGCCGGTTTCGCCGCGTACGCGAACCAGAAATACAGCGAGGCCCTCGCCGAGTTCCGGGCCGCGCGGCGCATGACGGGGAACATCGACCTGTGGCCCGTCATGGCGGACTGCGAGCGCGGTCTCGGGCGGACCGAGAAGGCGCTGGACATGGCCGGGGCGCCCGAGGTGCACAAACTGGACAAGGCCGGGCAGGTCGAGATGAGGCTCGTGGCGGCCGGTGCCCGGCGGGACATGGGGCAGCTCGACGCGGCCATCGTGACCCTCCAGAGCCCCGAGCTGGCCTCCAACGCCGTACAGCCGTGGACCGCGCGCCTGCGGTACGCGTACGCTGACGCGCTCCTCACGGCGGGACGGGCGAGTGAGGCGCGTGAGTGGTTCGCCAAGGCCGTCGAGGCCGACAAGGACGGCAGCACGGACGCCTCCGACCGGCTAGCGGAGCTGGACGGCGTCGACTTCGTCGATGCCCTCGGTGAGAGTGACGCTCAGGATGTACCTGCCGGTGACGGCTTTGAGGACGGCGCGAGCTGACGTCCCCGGCTGAAGGGACAAGGGCGGGAACCGTGGCGGAAAACGGCTCCCGCCCTTCGCATTTCAGACCCTTCGCATGTCAGATCTCCAGTGCCCTCAGCACCAGGCCCGACGCCGGTTTCGGACCGAACGACGTCGACTTGCGAGGCATGGTGACGCCCTGGCGGGCGAGGTCGTGGACGGCCTCCTCGTGGACCGGGTGCATCAGGACCGCCGTACCGCCTTCCTGCTCCGCCTTGCCGACGGTGGCAGCCGCGTCATGGAGGTACGCGATGTGGGCGGGGGAGTCCTCGGGTATGTGCCACACGTGGTCGAGGAGCGTGGCATGCAGGACCGTCGCATCCAGGGTGCGCCAGGCCGTCGGATGGCCGGCGGGGATCGTACGGGCGAGGAGGTCCGGGTCCGGGCGGTCAAGGAGGTGGAAGGCGCCGTCGCCGGCGAGGAGGAAGGCGTTGCCTGCGCGGGCCGCGTCGGCCAGGACGTCCAGTGCCTCCATGAGGGGGACGTCGAAGCGGCGTACGCGGAAGTGGTCCGCCACGGCGGACAGCGCCGCGGAGAGGGGGAGTTGGCGCAGAAGGCGGTGGATCGCGCGGACCCGGAGCGGGTAGCGGGCAGTGTCGACCAGGAGGACCAGGCCGTGGTCCCACGGGCTGGGCGAGGGATGCTCCGCGCGTAGACGCTGATACGTCGCCCAGCGGTGGTGGCCGTCGGCTATGAGGGCCTGGTGCTGGGCGAGATCCGACTGGATCTCGGTGAGGTCGGCCGGGTCCGTCACTGCCCACAGACGATGACTGAAACCGTCCTCCGTGGTCGTGGACAGGAGCGGCGGGCGCTCGGCGGTGCGCTCGATGACGGCCCTCGTGCCGGTTTCCGAGGAGGTGCCGCGGTAGGCCAGGAGCAGGGGTTCGAGGTTGGCGCGGGTGGCGCGCATCAGGGCCGCGCGGTCGCGATCGAGGTGGGGCATCACGTCCTCGTGGGGGAGGACCACGCCGTCCGCAGGCTGCGGCAGGCGCAGGGCGCCGATGACGCCGCGTTGCAGAATGCCGTCGCCGCGCTGCTCGTACACGTACAGGACCGGCTCCGCGTCCGCGGTCAGGACGCCCTCGGCAGAGCCAGCGGCGCAGGGTGGCTCCTGCCTGGTCGTTACGGGCGGTGGGGGAGGTGGCCTGGGGGAGGATCAGGCGGACGATGTTGTGGGGATCGGCGGACTCCAGGTGGAGCAGACCGTCCGGCCGTACGACCACGTCGTACGGCGGGGACGTCACCGCGGCCAGGCTGCCGACCCGCTCGGGGCGTAGCGAAGACCCCGGAACGGGGTCAGTTCGAGGCCGCTGTGCGCTGGGGTCTCCCCCGCGGGACCTGCAGTAGTTCATTGAGGCATCGTAGGTGTGTCAGTGGCATGAGCGATGATCGGCTGGAGAGACCGGCAGACGATCGACCGAGGAGCGATGTGGAATGAGCCGGACCGTAATGAGCCGGACCGTCAGGATGCGGCCCGAGGGGAGTGAGCGGCCCCTGAGCGAGGCGTACGACACGGCACTGCTCGACCTGGACGGGGTGGTGTATGCGGGCGGGAGCGCGATCGCACATGCGGTCGAGTCGCTCGGCGCGGCCCGCGGGGGTGGGATGCACCTCGCGTACGTCACGAACAACGCGCTGCGGACACCGGACACGGTGGCCGCGCACCTCACAGCGCTGGGGATACCGGCCAAGGCCGGTGACGTCATCACCTCGGCCCAGGCCGTGGCCCGGCTCATCAGCGAACAGGTGCCCGCCGGGGCGCGCGTGCTGGTGATCGGCGGGGACGGGTTGCGGGTGGCGCTGCGGGAGCGAGGGCTGGAGCCCGTCGAGTCCGCCGATGACGATCCGGTGGCGGTGGTGCAGGGGTACGGCGGGCCCGAGCTGCCATGGGGGCGGTTCGCGGAGGCCTGCTACGCCATCGCGCGCGGGGTGCGGTGGTTCGCGTCCAACACCGATCTGACGATTCCGAGTGCGCGGGGCATCGCGCCCGGGAACGGGGCGGCGGTGGAGGTCGTACGGATCGCCACCGGTGCCGAGCCGCAGGTGGCGGGCAAGCCGCTGCCGCCGATGCACCGGGAGACGATCCTGCGGACGGGCGCCGAGCGGCCGCTGGTGGTCGGGGACCGGCTGGACACGGACATCGAGGGGGCGTTCAACGGCGAGGTGGACTCGCTGCTCGTGCTGACCGGGGTCACCGACGGCGCGCAGTTGCTCGCCGCGCCGCCGCAGCACCGGCCGACGTACGTCGACGCCGATCTGCGGGGGCTGCTGACCGGCCAGCCCGAGGTCGTCGAGGCGGGTGCCGGGTTCCGCTGCGGCGGCTGGACGGCGACGGCAGGGAGTACGGGGACAGCAGAGGGCATGGGGACGGCAGGGAGCGTGGGGACGGCAGAGGGCATGGGGACGGCAGGGAGCATGGGGGACCGCAGGGAGTACGGGGGAGGAAGCGAGGGCTCGGGGGAGGCTGGAGCTGGAGGGCGAGGGTGCGGCGCTCGACGGGTTGCGGGCGCTGTGCGCGGCGGCCTGGACGGCGGCAGGGGAGGGCTCGTGCGGGCTGGACGGGGGGAAGGCGTTGGCGCGGTTGGGGTGGTGAGCGGGGATGCCGGGCAGTCGCTGTCACAGAAGCTTCCTGAGGCGGAGCAGGTCGCACAGGCCCGCCTCCAGCTTCACCCGGCCGGAGCCCCAGGCCTTCGCGAAGTGCAGCTCGCCGTTGACCAGGGCGACCAGGTCGTCGCCGGCCATGGTGAGCCGGATCTCGGCCTTCTCCCGCGGCTGCCCCTGGAGCGTGTCCAGCACCTCGATCCGGCCGTCCTTCAGGCGGCCGACGAAGGTGATGTCGAGGTCGGTGATACGGCAGCTCAGCGAGCGGTCCAGGGCGGCGGCGCTGCGCACGTCGCCCTCCGCGCCCGCCATGTTGTCCGAGAGCTTGTCGAGTGCGCTGCGGCACTCCTCAATCGTGGCCATCGCGACGACGGTACCCCAGCGCTCCCTCGACGCCGCCGCAGGGCTTCGCGGTAGCGTCGGGGCATGAACGACTCTGTGCCCGAGCCGGGCCCGAGCCCTCCGGAGGTCGAGGCCGAGCCCGAGCCCGAGCCCGGGCCCGAGCCGGAGCCCGAGCCCGAGCCGGAGTACGCCCCCGCCGCCCCGGCCCCGCTGAACGTGCCCCGCACCCCCACCGGCAACGCCGAGGTGGACGCGCGCTCGACCGGCTCGCCGATGCCGACCACCTCGCCACGGACGGGCCACGTCGAGGTGTACGAGGATGTGCACCGGGGGCTGCGCGACGCGCTCACCGCGCTCGACGCCCGCCCGGGCCCCACCCGTCACCCGACCTCCGCCCCTAACGGGGCCCTTCGGGTCACACCGTCACAGCATTTGAATCTCGTACAACAACAGGAGCTGAACCGAACGTGGCAGGAGTGGCACGCCGCCGTCTCGACGCCGAGCTGGTCCGCCGGAAGCTCGCCCGCTCGCGGGAGCACGCCGGCCAGCTGATCGCCGCCGGGCGGGTCACCGTCGGCAAGACCGTCGCGACCAAGCCCGCCACCCAGGTGGAGACCGCCGCCGCCATCGTGGTCACCGGCGGACGACAGCGACCCCGAGTACGTCTCGCGCGGCGGCCACAAGCTCGCGGGCGCGCTGAAGGCCTTCGTGCCGCTGGGGCTGCGGGTCGAGGGGCGGCGGGCGCTGGACGCCGGCGCCTCCACCGGCGGTTTCACCGACGTACTGCTGCGCGCGGGAGCCGCGCACGTCGTCGCCGTCGACGTCGGCTACGGACAGCTCGCCTGGTCTCTCCAGAGCGATGAACGCGTCACCGTCAAGGACCGTACGAACGTACGCGAGTTGACGCTCGAAGCGATCGATGGGGAGCCGGTGGATCTTGTCGTGGGGGATCTGTCCTTCATCCCGCTCGGCCTGGTGCTGCCCGCCCTGGTGCGGTGCGCGGAGCCCGACGCCGACCTGGTGATGATGGTCAAGCCGCAGTTCGAGGTGGGCAAGGAACGGCTGGGCAGCGGCGGTGTCGTACGCAGCCCGGAACTGCGCGCCGAGGCCGTGCGCGGAGTGGCCGGGCAGGCGGGGGAGTCGGGGCTCGGGGTGAAGGGCGTCACGGCCAGCCCGCTGCCCGGCCCCTCGGGGAATGTCGAGTACTTTCTGTGGCTGCGAGCCGGGGCGCCCGAACTGGACCCGGCCGACGTCGACCGTGCAGTGGCGGAGGGGCCGCGTTGACACAGAACCGAACGCGTACTGTTTTCCTGCTCGCCCACACCGGGCGGCCCGCGGCCATCCGCAGCGCCGAGCTCGTCGTCCAGGGGCTGCTGCGCTCCGGGCTCGGTGTGCGGGTGCTGGAGGCCGAGGCGGCGGCGGCCCATCTGCCGCTGCCGGACAGGGTGGAGCTCGTCAAGGAGGCCACTCCCGAGTGCCTCGACGGGTGCGAACTGCTGATCGTGCTGGGCGGTGACGGGACGCTGCTGCGCGGCGCCGAGTTCGCCCGCGCCTCCGGGGTGCCGATGCTCGGCGTCAACCTCGGGCGGGTCGGCTTCCTCGCGGAGGCCGAGCGGGACGACCTCGACAAGGTCGTCGACCGGGTGGTCACCAGGGCGTACGAGGTCGAGGAGCGCATGACCGTCGATGTCGTCGTGCACCAGCAACGGCGACGTCGTGCACACCGACTGGGCGCTGAACGAGGCGGCCGTGCAGAAGGCGGGCGCCGAGAAGCTGCTCGAGGTCGTGCTGGAGATCGACGGGCGGCCTGTGACCGGGTTCGGCTGCGACGGGATCGTGCTGTGCGACGCCGACCGGGTCGACGGCGTATGCGTTCTCGGCCGGCGGGCCTGTGGTGTGGCCGGAGGTGGAGGCGCTGCTGATGGTGCCGATCAGTGCGCATGCGCTGTTCGCCAAGCCGCTGGTGACCTCGCCGGATTCGGTGCTCGCGGTGGAGGTGCAGCCGCACACCCCGCACGGGGTGTTGTGGTGCGACGGGCGGCGGACCGTCGAGTTGCCGCCGGGAGCGCGGGTCGAGGTGCGGCGGGGGGCGGTGCCGGTGCGGCTGGCTCGGCTGCATCATGCGTCGTTCACCGATCGGTTGGTCGCGAAGTTCGCGCTTGCCGGTCGCCGGGTGGCGGGGGGCGCCGCACTAGAGCGCGCCCGTGCTGGGGACGTGAGCGGCTCGTCGGGGAGCGTGGGCGGCGTGGCCGTGCCGCGGAGTGGAACATGCCCGCCGTGGCAGGGAGTCTCGCCAGGCCCGACTGACGAAGTCCCCCCGGGAGGGTGACACCCGGCGCCGTCGTCACCTGGCTTGACGACGCGGGGCGGCGTCGCACAGCCGGTACCGGACCTCGTAAGGTCGTGTCCGTGTTGGAGGAGATGCGGATACGGTCGCTCGGAGTCATCGACGACGCGGTCGTCGAGCTGTCGCCGGGTTCACCGCCGTCACCGGTGAGACCGGTGCGGGCAAGACCATGGTCGTCACCAGCCTGGGCCTGCTGCTCGGTGGCCGGGCGGACCCGGCTCTGGTGCGGATCGGTGCCAAGAACGGCGGTCGTGGAGGGGCGGATCACCGTGCCCGCGGGCGCCTCGGCGGCCGTACGCGCCGAGGAGG
>CAVQGD010000020.1:0-44251 GCA_963711935.1 uncultured Actinomycetota bacterium | reverse complement strand
GGTTCCGCACGGACCAGGCGGTCATGCCGCGCGAGGCGGTCTACCCGAGCGGCGACACCGCGAAGGAGATCGAGGAGCACAACGCCGCGGAGATGAAGGAGTCCCAGGACACGGCCACCGAGGCGGCTCTGAACTACCTCGGCGAGGACTCCGGCGACATCAAGGTCACCCTGCGGCTCGCCGACGTCGGCGGCCCCAGCGCCGGCCTGCTCTTCTCCCTCGGCATCGTCGACAAGCTCGACGGCGACGGCAGCGGCGGCGACCTCACCGGCGGCCGCGTCATCGCCGGTACGGGCACCATCGACGCGGACGGCAGGGTCGGCGCGGTCGGCGGGGTCGCCCTCAAGACCCAGGCCGCCCGGCGCGACGGCGCGACCGTCTTCCTCGTCCCGAAGGCCGAGTGCTCGGACGCGAAGGCCGAACTGCCCAAGGGGCTGCGGCTGATCCCGGTGACCACGCTGAAGGGCGCGGTCAGCTCGCTCGTGGCGCTGGAGACGGGCAAGGGCTCCGTACCCGAGCTGCTGGGGCACTGCCAGGGCCCTTCTCGAGCGCCTGCCCCACGAGCCCGTGGAGCCGCTCGGCCCGCCCGATAGACATCTCCCGCCGGTCCGGGCGACCGCGCGCGGGTCCCCCGTCGACGCCCGCCCTCGCGTCCGGCTTACGGCGCCCTGCCAGTCGTCGTCCTCCGCCGCCTGCCGCACCAGCGGGATGATCCGCAGCGGAACGGGGTTCTCCATGACGATCGCCGTCGAGGCCCGCACGATGCCATCGAAGCCGACGACCCGGTCGATCACCCGCTGGAGATCGGCGTTCGACCGGGCCACGAGGCGGCAGAGCATGTCCCCGCTGCCCGGTCGTCGTGTGCAGCTCCAGCACCTCCGGCACGGTCGCCAAGTGCGCCCGTACGTCCGGCCCCTTGCCCCTGCTTGATCTCCAGCGTCGCGAAGGCGGTGACCGGGATAGCCGAGCGCCGCCGGGTCGACCTCGGGCCCGAACCCGCGGATGACGCCCGTTCGACTGGAGCCGGTCCAGCCGCGCCTGCACCGTGCCGCGCGCGACGCCCAGCCGCCGGGACGCCTCCAGCACCCCGATCCGCGGCTCCTCGCGCGAGCAGTTCGAGCAGCCGCCCGTCCAGCCGATCGATCGCCCATGAGCTTCCCTCTCCGGTCGATCTGGTCACCCTGCACAGATCGTCCGGCATGCACGGGCCTATCTGCTGAACAGATTGTCCAGTGAATACGCGAACTATTGCGCACCTTGTGGAACGGGGGGAGCCTGCGGCCATGACTGAGACCACCGCACGCAGCCCCCGACACCGCCCGGCAGGCCGACCCCTTCCCGGTCAAGGGAATGGACGCGGTCGTCTTCGCCGTCGGCAACGCCAAGCAGGCCGCGCACTACTACTCCACCGCCTTCGGCATGAAGCTCGTCGCCTACTCCGGACCGGAGAACGGCAGCCGCGAGACCGCCAGCTACGTCCTCGAGATCGGGCTCGCGCCCGCTTCGTGCTCACCTCCGTCATCAAGCCCGCCACCGACCTGGGGCCGCTTCCTCGCCGAGCACGTCGCCGAGCACGGCGACGGCGTCGTCGACCTCGCCATCGAGGTCCCGGACGCCCGCGCCGCGTACGCCTACGCCGTCGAGCACGGCGCCACCGGCCTCGCCGAGCCGTACGAGGTGAAGGACGAGCACGGCACCGTCGTGCTCGCCGCCATCGCCACCTACGGCAAGACCCGCCACACCCTCGTCGAGCGCTCCGGCTACGACGGCCCCTACCTGCCCGGCTTCGTCGCCGCCGAGCCGATGGTCGAGCCGCCGGCCCAGCGCACCTTCCAGGCCATCGACCACTGCGTCGGCAACGTCGAGCTCGGCCGGATGAACGAGTGGGTCGCCTTCTACAACAAGGTCATGGGCTTCACGAACATGAAGGAGTTCGTGGGCGACGACATCGCCACCGAGTACAGCGCGCTGATGTCGAAGGTCGTCGCCGACGGCACCCTCAAGGTCAAGTTCCCGATCAACGAGCCCGCGATCGCCAAGAAGAAGTCGCAGATCGACGAGTACCTGGAGTTCTACGGCGGCGCCGGCGTCCAGCACATCGCGCTCGCCACGAACGACATCGTCGCCGACGGTACGGGCCATGCGCGCGGCCGGCGTCCAGTTCCTCGACACCCCGGACTCGTACTACGACACCCTCGGCGAGTGGGCCGGCGAGACCCGGGTGCCCGTCGAGACGCTGCGCGAGCTGAAGATCCTCGCCGACCGCGACGAGGACGGCTACCTGCTGCAGATCTTCACCAAGCCGGTCCAGGACCGTCCGACCGTCTTCTTCGAGATGATCGAGCGGCACGGCTCCATGGGCTTCGGCAAGGGCAACTTCAAGGCGCTCTTCGAGGCGATCGAGCGCGAGCAGGACAAGCGCGGCAACCTGTAGACTAGCGGCAGCCAGGCACGCTCCGACACGCCCGTGGGGCGGCCTACGGCTGCCCGTACGAGCGGCTCGCGCGGCCCGGCAGTCCAGCAGCGGACGTCGCCCAGCCCGTCCGGGACCGGAGCCGTCGCGGCTCCGGCGTCCGGCGCCTCCCTCAACGCCGCCTCCGCCACCGGCGCGCGCAGCGGCGAGAAGTACGGGTTGATCCGCAGCGCCTCCGCGAGATGCCGCCGGGCCGGCCGCGCGTCAGCCCCAACTCCCGCTCGATCATCGCCCCGGTGGTACGCGTACAGCGCGCTGCGCACCCCGCCGCCCCGTGCTCCTGTCCGTCGCCCGCTTCGCGAACCCCAGCGCCTCCTCGTCCTCGCCCGCCCGGTGCAGCGCCCACCCCAGCGCGTCCGCGACCTCGAGCCCCGGTGCCGCGCCCACTCCGCCCGCAGCCGCCGCACCGCCGCCCCGGCTCCCCGTGGTCCGCCTCGAACAGCCCGAGCAGCAATCCTCGTTCACCCCGCCGCCTGCCTCCCTCGCGCACCCGCGCGCGCAGCACCTCGTACTGCGCCCGCGCGCCGCCGCCCGCGCCCCAGCGACTCGTACAACTCGCCCAGTTCCAGCGCGTACTGCGGCAACGCGCCGCTTCGGCGAGCGCCGCCCGGTACGCCCGTCACCGCCTCCCGCGTGCGCCCCAGCGCCGCCAGCGCCCGCCCCCGCCCGGCCAGCGCGGCGTGCTCGCCGGGGTCGGCCGCAGCGCCGCCTCGAAGTGCCGCAGCGCCTCCTCCGGCTCCCCGCGCTCCCAGGCCAGCTCGCCCGGCCCAGTACGAGTACGCGGCCTGCTCGGCCGGGGCCTCGGCGCGCGCCGCCGCGTCCGAGATCGCCGCCGCCGCGTCCTCGCGCCAGCCCCGGTCCCGGTAGACCTGCGCCGTGCGCGCCTGCGGCCGCCGGCCCGGCCGCAGGCCGCGCAGCCGGTCCAGCGTCCTGCGGGCGGCCTTGTAGTCGCCGAGCCCGTTTACGCGTCGATCAGCAGCGGGTACGCCGTCCACCGCTTCGGCGCCACCGTACGGCCTCCTCGCCCCACTTCCGCGCCGCCCGGAAGTCCCGCCGCGCGTTCGCCAGCGCGGCCAGCCCGTCCAGCGCCTCGGCGTTCCGCCTCGGCCGCACCCTCAGCGACGTACGCAGCGCCCTCTCCGCCTTCGGGAAGTCCGCGGCGCCGCGGTCCGCCGCCCCGCTCCACGTACGCCGAGCCGAGCACCGCCCACGACCGCGCGTCCTTGGGATGGTCCCGCACCTGCGCCTCGCGGTCGCGGATCAGCGCGGCCAGGTCGGGCAGCGCGGCGGGCACCCCGGCCACGACCGCCGCCCGGGCCCGTGCCTTCGGTGCGTTCCGTGGGGGAGGACCCGGTCCGGGTGCGGGTGCGGGCGCGGGTGCGGCGGTGGGCGCGGCGGTGGGCGCGGGTGTCACGCCCGTCTCCCGCCCGGCGGCCTCCTGTCCGCCCGCCTGCCGCCCGTAGCCGGACGGCAGCAGTATCAGCAGCACCCCGCCGAGTACGACACGCCCGAACAACGCCCAGCCCAGCGCACGCCGCAACGCCCGCCCGACCGGCCTCAACCGTCTCTCGCTGGCTCTCCATGGCGCTCACTGTGCGTCAATACGAAGAGCGCGACCCGGCACCCGGAAGTCACCGGCCGACGGGGTTCACACCGATGGCCCCGGGTGCGACGCTGTGATCATGAGCCGTATCGAAGGCCTGCCGCCAAGGACGCAAGACGCCCAGGACGCGGCGAGGACGGGACCTCCTCGACCGGCTCCTCGCCGGCCTGCCGGCCGAGGCCGTCCTCACCGACCCGGACGTCACCGCCTCCTACGCCAACGACATGGCCAGCTTCTGCGAGGCGGGCACCCCGGCCGTCGTCGTCCTGCCGCGCACCGTCGAACAGGTCCAGCACGTCATGCGCACCGCGACCGAGCTGCGCGTCCCGGTCGTCCCGCAGGGCGCCCGCACCGGCCTGTCGGGCGCGGCCAACGCCTCCGACGGCTGCATCGTGCTGTCCCTCGACGAAGATGGACCGGATCCTGGAGATCAGCCCCGTCGACCGGATCGCCGTCGTCGAGCCCGGCGTCGTCAACGCCACGCTCTCCCGCGCCGTCGACGAACACGGCCTGTACTACCCGCCGGACCCCTCCAGCTGGGAGATGTGCACGATCGGCGGCAACATCGGCACCGCCTCCGGCGGCCTGTGCTGCGTGAAGTACGGGGTCACCGCCGAGTACGTCCTCGGCCTGGACGTCGTCCTCGCCGACGGACGGCTGATGTCCACCGGCCGCCGCACCGCCAAGGGCGTCGCCGGATACGACCTGACCCGGCTGTTCGTCGGCTCCGAGGGCACCCTCGGCATCGTCGTACGGGCCGTCCTCGCGCTGCAGGCCGCAGCCGCCCGCAGCAGCTCGTGCTGGCCGCCGAGTTCCCCTCCGGCGGCCGCCGCCTGCGACGCCGTGTGCCGGATCATGGAGGGCGGCCACGTGCCCTCGCTCCTCGAACTGATGGACCGTACGACCGTCCGGGCCGTCAACGACCTGGCGCAACATGGGCCTGCCGGAGACCACCGAGGCGCTGCTGCTCGCCGCCTTCGACACCCCGGACCCGGCCGCCGACCTGGCCGCCGTCGGCGCGCTGTGCGAGGCGGCGGGCGCCACCCAGGTCGTCCCCGCGGACGACGCGGCCGAGTCCGAACTGCTGCTCCAGGCACGGCGGTTGTCGCTCACCGCGCTGGAGGCGGTCAAGGGCACGACGATGATCGACGACGTGTGCGTGCCCCGCTCGCAGCTCGGCGAGACTGCTCGACGGAGTCGGACCGCATCGCCGAGAAGTACGACCTGACCATCGGCGTCGTGCGCCCACGCCGGCGACGGCAACACCCACCCCACCGTCTGCTTCGACGCCGCCGACCCCGACGAGTCCCGGCGCGCCCGCGAGTCCTTCGACGAGATCATGGCGCTCGGCCTGGAACTCGGCGGCACGATCACCGGCGAGCACGGCGTGGGCGTCCTGAAGAAGGAGTGGCTGGCCCGCGAGATCGGCCCGGTGGGCCTGGAGATGCAGCGCGCGGTCAAGGCGGCCTTCGACCCGCTGGGCATCCTCAACCCGGGCAAGCTGTTCTGAGGCGCGCTTCACTCGCTTTCCTCTGGGTGCAGGGAGTATTGCCCGGTTTGCTGGACTTTGTCCGATAGTCCGGGGGCGTGCGGTGGCCGTCTGAGGCCGCGTGTTCGTAGCAGAACGGTGCTCGAAAGTGGCGGGTACGGCGGGAGGGGCAGTGCTACATGCGTCCGTCTGGTAGATGTTGATGCCCCTAATCAACCCCCGAGCAGATACCGGACGACGGACATGAGCGCCCCAACCCCGGCCCCCGGTGACGACAGGCCCCGCGAAGGGTATTACCCGGACCCGTCCATTCCTGGATATGTCCGTTACTGGAACGGTGCTTCCTGGGTGCCGGGCACGAGCCGTCCCGCGCCCTCCGACGGTGAATCGCTCGCGCCGCCCGGCGCGGCTCCCGCCACCCCGGCTCCCCTGGAGGAGACGGGACCACACTTCTTCGACGAGGGCCCGAAGCCGGCTGAGTCCGCCGTGCCCGCAGCGCCTGCCGTGCCCGCAGCGCCTGCCGCGCCTGCCGAGCTTGCCGCACCCGCCGGGGAGCCGAGGCAGGCGCCCCCGGCCGGGGCCCAGCACGGCAGCAGGCCAGAGCTCGCGTCCGCGTGGGGCGCCGACCAGTCCTGGCAGGCCGGCTTCGGCAGTGACCGGGACCGCCGCGTCTCCTGGGGCGCGCCGGGCGGAACGGACCTGCGGATGCCGGGCGACCAGCCGGACCGGAACAGCCCGGACCGGAACAGCGGCGACTTCGCGCGCCCGGCGAGCACGGACGGCACGGCCTCGGTCCCTCCCGGCACGGCCTCGGTCCCTCCCGGCACGGCCTCGGTCCCTCCCGGCACGGCCTCGGTCCCTCCCGGCACGGCCTCGGTCCCTCCCACGGACCCTTCCGCAGACGTAGAGGCCCCGGAGGGCACGATGCTCTTCCGTCGGCCGGCGATCGGCGCGCGCCCCGCCGCGTCCGGGAACGCGGAGCCCGCACCTGCCGAGGGCACCATGATGTTCCGGGCACCCGTCGCGCGCACGGGCCCGCAGAACGGGAGCGCGGCGGCGGTCGGTGAGGGCTCCGGACCGTCGTACGACTCACCCGGCAGGAACGCCCAGGCCGCCTCCCAGCAGGTACCAGGCCTGACCCCCCAGACGGGCCCCGGCGTACCGTCCGGCCCGCAGCAGCAGAGCCCGCAGCAGCAGAGCTGGCAGCAGAGCCCGGGGCAGGGCCCTCAGCGGCCAGGGGCTCCGGCAGCCCCGTCCGCTGCGGCCAACCCGGCGCCTCCGGTCCCGCGGCAGCCGGCCGCCCCGCAACAGAGAAGCACCCCGCCCGCCCCGCCCGCCCAGCCGCAGCCGCAGGTCGGCGGCGGTTCGCTTGCGCAGCAGCCCGTGGCTGCCGCGCCCCCGCAGTCCGCCGGGTCCGCCGCCACCCCCATGACCCCGGGACCCGGTGGCGGCCAGCCTTCGTGGGCGCAGCAGGTGCACCAGCTCGCGGGCGGGGCCTCGGACCAGCCCGTCGCGCCCTGGAAGCCGGTCGCCGAGGACCCGTTCCAGGCGGCCGCCCTGGCCCAGTCCTCGGCCAGGCCCGCGGGCCTCGGCAAGCGGCTGGCCGCGCGGCTGCTGGACAGCCTCGTCGTCCTCGCCGTCACCAGTGCGGCCGCCCTGCCGCTCGGCACGAAGACGCTCGACCACGTCAACGAGAAGATCGACGCGGCCAAGCTCTCCGGTGAGACCGTCACGGTCTGGCTGATCGACGGCACGACCTCGCTGTATCTCGGCATCGTCCTCGGTGTGCTCCTCGTCTTCGGCGCCCTCTACGAGGCGCTGCCCACCGCCAAGTGGGGCCACACTCTCGGCAAGAAGCTGTTCGGCCTGGACGTCCGTGACATCGAGGGGCACGAGCCGCCGTCCTTCAGGCTGTCTCTGCGCCGCTGGCTCGTCTACAGCATCCCGGGACTGCTCGGCATCGGCTTCGTCGGTGTCCTGTGGTGCCTGTTCGACCGGCCCTGGCGCCAGTGCTGGCACGACAAGGCGGCCCACACGTTCGTGGCCGGTTAGCCGACAGCCCGACAGCCCGTTCGTGGTTGGCCCTCCGTGCTCTCCGGCTCCGCGGCCGGATCGTACGGCTGCTGTAGGGGCCCCCGCTGTACGGCCTTGCACGGCCCGCTGTACAGCCACGGGCATGGACGTACAGGCGTACAGGCGTACGGATTTTCGTCCCCCGGACGGCCCCGCGCCGGATGCGGAGCCGGAGGGTTCGCGGTCGACTCGGGCCATGAGCACCGAACCGCCACCCCCCGGCTCCGGGCAGCCCCCGGAAGAGGACCCGTTCAAGAAGCAGCCCCCGCCTTCCGGGGGTTCGCCGTACGACGCCCCGTCCGGCAGCCGGCCCCCGCCCTCCGCGGGCGACCCGTACGGCGGCGGCCCGTACGACACCGACCCGCTCGCCGGTATGCCCCCGCTCGCCGACAGCGGCAAACGCATGCTCGCCCGCATCATTGACATGATCATCGTGTTTGTCGTGGTGGGGCTGCTGGGCTGGGCATTCGGGCTCGTCGAGTTCACGATGGACGCGGACGACACCAACTACGCCGAATCCACAGGGCTGAGTGGGATCGCCGTCGTCCTCTACATCGCGTACGACACCTACTTCACGGCCAAGAACGGCCAGACCCTCGGGCAAGCAGCTGATGAAGCTGCGGACCGCGAACCTCACCGACGGCTCCACGCCCTCCGTGGGGACCGCACTGCTGCGCGCGGCCGTGCTGTGGATCCCGTTCGCGTTCTGCTGTGCCTGCCTCTGGACGGCCATCGCGGGCGGCTGGAGCTTCTTCGACAAGCCCTACAAGCAGGGCCTCCATGACAAGGCGGCCAAAACGGTGGTGGTCAGCGCCAGTTGACGGTGGGAGCGGTTCGGTAAGCTTTGCCGCCTTCGGCGGCCTTCGGGGCAGCGGTCGGCTTCGGCAGCGGTACGGTCATCGCGACGAGCAGCCCGAGCGCGAGCGCCGAGACGGCGATCATCACGATCGCCAGACCTGAACTCGTCTGGGACAGCAGCAGCATGGCGAGCGTGGACAAAATCACAGTGCAGGAGCCGTAGGCGAGCTGCGCGGTCGTCGGACGAGGCATGTTCATCGTGTCCTCGGGTGGGCTCTCCCCGTGCCTCGCTCGACCCTCACGCGACGACTGAGGATGACGGGGATGAGTGGGAGAAGGTGCGGATACGAATCAAAGGTGTGGCAACGGTGTCGGCTTGGCTTGCCGCCGACTTCCGGCGTTCCGCCAATCGACTCTATTCGCCAGCGTGCCCGAGGGGAACGGCGGGTAAGCGTGACCTGACCCACGGTGCCGGTACAGAGGACGGCTGGACGGTCTCGGCCCAGAGGGCTCTCGCTGCGAAATAACTGGTATTTTTGCAGGTCAGCGACGTGTCGATCGTGACCCCCTGGCGGGTCGCGGCCGATCGTGTTTAGGTGCGTCCTGTGTTCCTCTCATGGACACCGGTATCGATCCCGGTACCGATCCCGGCACCGGCACTGACATCGATACCGCCGTCCACGCCGCCCTCCACGCCAGCTTCGACACTGATCTTGACATCGACCTTGACACCTTGACACCTGACTCGTACGGGGGATGACCACATGGCCGCAGGAGGCTTCTGCAAACTGCCGAACGGCACGGTGGTGGTGGCGCTGAACCTGCCCACACCCCTCGCTCCGGGCACCGCCCTGGCGCCCGGTTCGGTCCGTGTCCTGGTCCACGCGGTCAACCGCGCCCGAGCCCTCACCCGCCTGCGCAACCTCGGTATGCGAGCGGTGTATCTCCGGGGCAACACGGCGCCTCCGACCCCCGACGAGATCACCGCGGTGCTCCACCACCCGGACGGCCTGATATGGCGGACGGCCCCTGACAGCAGTGCCGTTGACAGCGGTGCCGTTGACAGCGGTGTCGTCCCGGCCCTGGAACTCTGGCGCCCGATCCGGGCGTTGCGTGAGCGCTCCACTCGGGGGGCGGGATGAGAGTGCACGGCGGGGCGGGATGAGTGCACGGCGGGGACGGGATGAGTGCAGGAGGACAGCAGGTCACAGCATCCCCGCAGGTCACAGCATCTTCGGAGGGAACCTTCAGAGGGAACCTTCAGGCGACGACGGGCTTGCCCGAGAGTTCCACTCCTGCCTCGCGCATCTCGTCCAGGGCCCGTTCCGTGCTCTCCTTGGAGACTCCCGCGGTGAGATCCAGCAGGACCTGGGTGCGGAAGCCCTCTCGCGCGGCGTCCAGCGCGGTGGCGCGTACGCAGTGGTCCGTGGCGATGCCGACCACGTCGACCTCGTCGATCTCGCGGGCACGCAGCCAGTCGGCCAGCGGTACGCCGTTCTCGTCGGCGCCCTCGAAGCCGCTGTAGGCCGCCGCGTACGCGCCCTTGTCGAAGACCGCGTCGATCGCGCCCGAGGCGACCGCCGGGGCGAAGTTCGGGTGGAAGCCCACGCCCTCCGTGCCCGCGACGCAGTGGGCCGGCCAGGAGCGGACGTAGTCCGGGTGGTCGGAGAAGTGGTCGCCGGGGGCGATGTGGTGGTCGCGGGTGGCGACCACGTGGCGGTAGCCGGCGGTCGCCTGCCCGATCAGCTCGGTGATGGCGGCGGCCACATCGGCGCCCCCGGCCACCGCGAGGCTGCCGCCCTCGCAGAAGTCGTTCTGCACGTCTACGACGATCAAGGCGCGGTGCATGGTGAGTGTCCTCGCATGGTGAGTGTCCTTTGACTATGAGCCTTTGACTATGAGCTCGGTGGTAAGTCTGACTATGAGGTCGGTGGTAAGCCGGTGGTCAGGAGTGCGGGGCCCGGCCGTTCATACGTATTCCGTCGGAATGACCGCCTCCCCCCGCGAGAGCTGCGTCGCTGACAGCGGCAGGTCCGCGCGGGCGGCCGCGTGCCGGTCCGCGCCGACGTCCAGCGGCTTCGCGGGCCACGACCTCGCCGCCCTTGACCAGCTCCACCTGGAGCTGCCGGTCCGCCAGCTCCGCCGGGACCGGTCCCGTGCCGATCACCTCGGCCTCCGCGACTGCCGTACTCGTCCAGCTGCCGCGCCGCCCACTTGCGGCCGCCGACGGACGTCTTGCCGCCCGTCGACTTCTTCGCCACCGGCAGCAGCGGAGCCTCCGGGTCCGCGGACTCCGCACGGGCGACGAGCTTGTAGACCATCGAGCACGTCGGGTGCCCGCTGCCGGTCACCAGCTGGGTGCCCACGCCGTACGCGTCCACGGGCGCCGCCGCCAGCGAGGCGATGGCGTACTCGTCCAGGTCGCGAGGTGACCACGATCCTCGTCCCGGTCGCGCCCAGCTCGTCCAGCTGCTGCCGCACCCGGTGCGCGACCAGCAGCAGGTCGCCGGAGTCGATGCGGACGGCGCCCAGCTCCGGGCCCGGCGACCTCGACGGCCGTACGGACGGCCTCGGCGACGTCGTACGTGTCCACCAGCAGCGTCGTGCCCCGCCCGAGCGAGTCCACCTGCGCCGTGGAAGGCGTCCCGCTCGCGTGTCGTGCAGCAGGGTGAAGGCGTGGGCGCTGGTGCCGACGGTCGGGATGTCGTAGCGGAAGCCGGCCGCCAGGTCGGAGGTGGAGGTGAAGCCGCCGACGTACGCGGCCCGGGACGCGGCCACCGCCGCCAGCTCGTGCGTGCGCCGCGCGCCCATCTCGATCAGCGGCCGGTCCGCCGGCGGCCGAGGCCATCCGGGAGGCGGCGGCGGCGACCGCCGAGTCGTGGTTGAGGATCGAGAGGATCACGGTCTCCAGCAGCACGCACTCGGCGAAGGTGCCCTCGACCCGCATGATCGGCGAGCCCGGGAAGTAGACCTCGCCCTCCGGGTAGCCCCAGATGTCGCCGCTGAAGCGGTACGAGGCCAGCCACTCGAAGGTCGGCTCGTCGACGATGCCCGCGCTCGCGCAGGAAGCCGAGCACGTCCGCGTCGAAGCGGAAGTTCTCCACCGCGTCCAGCACCCGGCCGGTGCCCGCCACGACGCCGTAGCGGCGCCCCTCGGGCAGCCGCCGGGTGAAGACCTCGAAGACCGAGCGCCGGTCGGCGGTGCCCGCCGCCAGCGCGGCCTGCAGCATCGTCAGCTCGTACTGGTCCGTGAAGAGCGCCGTCGACGGCACGTCCACCGGCAGTCCCAGGTCCGCCACGTGTTCACTGGGAATCCTCGGCTCGGCGTGCCCTCGAGCCCGTCGGGCGTCGTCTCCGGGTCCGAGAGGCTCGGGACGACGTTCTGGCACGTGGCACGAGCGTACGGCTCCGTGACATCTCGTCAGTTTGACGATATCGGAGTGCCCGTTTGTGCGGGCGCCCCCCTGTGGTGGCAGCATGGGCCGTGTGACGTGCTCCCGCACCCCTAGAGATCGAACGCACCGAGTCGGCGGAGGAGGCCTTCGCCGTACCCGAGCCCGACGTCCCCTGGGTGACGATCGTCCACAACGACCCGGTCAACCTCATGAGCTACGTGACGTACGTCTTCCAGACGTACTTCGGCTACTCCAAGGACAAGGCCACCAAGCTGATGCTGGACGTCCACCACAAGGGCCGCGCGGTCGTCTCCAGCGGCAGCCGCGAGGAGATGGAGCGCGACGTGCAGGCCATGCACGGCTACGGCCTGTGGGCCACCCTCCAGCAGGACCGCATCTGATGGCCGGGACACTTCGAGCCGCTCCCGCGGCGGCGGCGCGGCCGTCGCGCTCGACGAGGTCGAGATCTCCATCCTCCGCTCCCTCGCCGTCCAGCTCCTGGAGCTGATCGGCCCCGGCCCCGCCGAGGACGCCCCGACGACCCGCTCGCCGAGCTGTTCGCCGACGGGCCCGAGCGAGCCGCCCGCCGACCCGGCGCTGCCAGCGGCTCTTCCCGGACGCGTACGGCGACCCCGGCAGCAAGGCGACCTCGCCCCGACAGGCCGAGGAACAGCGCGCAGTACTCGTCGGAGTTCCGCCGCTTCACCGAGAACGACCTGCGCGCCCGCAAGCGCGAGGACGCCCTCGCGGTGGTCCGCTCCCTGGACGCGCTGACCCCGCGCGGGCGACGGTGGCGCCGTCCTGAAGCTCATGCCCGAGGACTCCCGGCAGTGGCTCGGCGCCTCAACGACCTGCGGCTGGCCATCGGCTCCCGGCTCGAGGTCACCGACGAGGACGACACCGACCTCCTGTACCAGCTGCCGGACGACGACCCGCGCAAGCCGATGGTGATGGCGTATCTGTGGCTGGGCGGCCTCCAGGAGACGCTCGTCGAGACGCTGATGCCCTGACCTCGCGACCGCGGTCCGACGGACGACCCGACCCTCTGGAGTCGATCATGTCGGTCGCGTTCGCTCAGCGGACGCTCAAATCCGGATAACGATCCCGTCACCGGTGCGGCCGGTTATGGCGTTCTAGGTTCCTTTTGTCCTCTTCTTCCTGTGGCGTGCGCCACATTGCGGTCCGCTGATCGCTTACGTCTCCGTGATAAATCTTCACGACCGCCCGACGGGACGCCACCCCTGCCCCGACGGGTGCGCCACTGCGCCGGCGGACCGCCGGTCAGGCACGGGCGGGCTCACGGGCCCGCCCAGCTCCATCACATCCGGGGGGATCGGGACCCGGTCCGCGGCCGAGAAGGCCAGGGCCGGCATGGAGAGAGAAGGGCGCACCACAGATGACCTCAGCGCAGGTCGACAAGCAGGACGGCGGTCACGACCGCGACGGTGCCGCGAACGGCGAGAGCCCCGGAGAGGGGTACGAGCGCGGGCTGGGCAGCCGTCAGGTCCAGATGATCGCGATCGGCGGCGCCATCGGCGTCGGCCTCTTCCTGGGAGCCGGGGCGAACATCGCCAAGGCCGGGCCCAGCCTCATCCTGATGTACGCCCTCGCGGGCGTCGTCATCTTCTTCATCATGCGGGCGCTCGGGGAGCTGCTGCTCTACCGCCCGGTCTCGGGCTCCTTCGCGGAGTACGCCCGGGAGTTCCTCGGCCCGTTCTTCGGCTACGTCACCGGCTGGACGTACTGGCTGCTGTGGGTCGTCACCGGCATGGCCGAGCTCACCGCCGCCGCGATCTACGTCCACTACTGGTTCCCGCAGATCCCGCAGTGGGTCACGCGCGCTGGTCTTCCTGGTGATCCTCTTCGGGGTCAACCTGATCTCCGTGAAGCTCTTCGGCGAGCTGGAGTTCTGGTTCTCGATGGTCAAGGTCACCGCGCATCATCGGCATGATCGTGATCGGCCTCGGCGTCCTCACCCTCGGCTTCTCGCGACGCCGGCGACACCGCCTCCGTCTCCAACCTCTGGGCCCACGACGGCTTCTTCCCCAAGGGCATCGGCTCGCACGCCTGATGACCCTGCAGGGCGTGATGTTCGCCTACCTCGCCGTCGAGCTGGTCGGCGTCACCGCCGGCGAGTCCGAGGACCCGGAGAAGACCCTGCCCAAGGCGATCAACACCGCTGCCCTGGCGCATCGCGCTCTTCTACGTCGGCGCGCTCATCGTCATCCTGTCGCGTGGTCGAAGTGGACCGAGTTCGCAGCCGGGCGTCAGCCCCTTCGTGCCGGCCTTCGCGAAGATCGGGCATCCCGGCTCGGCGCCGGCATCGTCAACTTCGTCGTGCTGACCGCGGCCCTGTCCTCCTGCAACTCCGGCATGTACTCCACCGGCCGCATGCTGCGCGACCTCGCCGACAACGGCGAGGCCCCGAAGGTCTTCAGCAAGCTGTCGTCCACCAAGACGCCCCGCCTTCGGCATCACCGTCTCCGTGCTGCTTCATGGGCATCGGCGTCGATCCTGAACTACGTCGTCCCGGAGAAGGCCTTCGGCTACGTCACCTCCGTCGCCACCGCGGCCGGCATCTGGACCTGGATGATGATCCTGGTCAGCCACATCCTGCTACCGCCGCGCGGTCGTCGCCGGCCGCCTGCCCGCCTCCACTTTCCCGGCGCCGGGCGGCTCGGTGTGCAGCTGGATCGCCATCGCCTTCCTGCTCTTCGTCACCGGCCTCATCGCGTACGACGACGAACTCCCGCGTCTGCCTGTACGTGATGGCCGGATGGGCGGCCGCGCTGGCCGTCGGCTGGTTCGTGCTGAAGACACGGCACCCGGCGGTCCCGGGAGGCGCAGAGCGGTAGGCGCAGAGCGGTAGGCATAGAGCGGTAGGCGCAGAGCGGTAGGCGCAGAGCAGTAGGCGCAGAGGGTGGTCCGGGAAGGCCTGCTGCCCCCTCAGGTTCCGACCCGGCTCGCCGGCTCAGCACGGGGCCGTCCCGTACCACTCATCGGTACGGGACGGCCCCGTCGGTCATTCGTCGGTCACCCGTCAGTTATCCGTCAGTTATCCGTCGGTTATCCGTCGGTTATCCGTCGGTCACCGATCCGCCTCTTTATGCCGGTTCGGGGTTCGCCCTATGCCGGTTCAGGGTTCGCCTTATGCCGGTTCAGAGTTTGCTCAGAGAATGCTTGAATACACGTAACGATCATGTCACTGCCCCTGGGTGTTCGCGCCCGGGGGTAGTTTTTCGTGAGGTGCGTCACTCAAGGGTGTGTAAAGGCCGTGGTAAGACTTCCCAATTCCACCGCGGCGCCAACCCTGCTGAGCTAGGGAGGAGTTGGCCACCGCTGAGGTGTACGACAGCGGTGTTCGCTCTGTACTGCCTGACCGCCTGACCGCCTGACCGCCTGACCGCCTGACCGCCTGACCGCCCGTACCGCACCGCCCCGCACTCCGTGCTGCTGCGCCATGCCAGCACGTCCCCGCGCCATCGAGGCAGACCAGATGTCACTGGAGTCCCTAACTCAATCCATCGAGGACACCGTCAGCGACTTCTTCGAACCCGTCGCCACCAGGGTCAGCGAAGTCGTCTTCTACGCCGTGCCCGTCGGCGGCACCGAATTTCCGCTCATCGTCGGCTGGCTCGTGGCCGCCGGCCTGGTCTTCACCGCCTGGTTCGGCCTCGTCCAGGTACGCGGGTTCAGGCTCGCGATCGAGGTGGTGCGGGGCAAGCACGACGAGGAGGGCTCGGCCGGTGAGGTCAACCACTTCCAGGCGCTGACCGCCGCCGTCTCCGGCACCCTCGGCCTCGGCAACATCGCCGGTGTCGCCGTCGCCGTCTCCATCGGCGGCCCGGGCGCCACCTTCTGGATGATCCTCTGCGGTCTGCTCGGTATGGCCAGCAAGTTCGTCGAGGTCACCCTCGGTGTGAAGTACCGCGAGGAGCACGCGGACGGCACCGTCTCCGGTGGCCCGATGTACTACCTGCCCAAGGGCTTCGCCGAGCGCTTCGGGCACGGCGGCGCCCGGCTCGGCAAGATCCTCGCCGTCCTCGCCTCCCTCATGGTCCTCTTCTTCGGCCTGTTCGGCGGCAACCTCTTCCAGGCCAACCAGAGTTACGCGCAGGTCGCCTCGACCCTCGGCGGCGAGGACGGCTTCATGGCCTCCTCCGCCGGCGCCATCCTCTTCGGCCTGGCCGTCTCCGCGCTGGTCGGCCTCGTGATCCTCGGCGGCATCCGCTCCATCGCCTCGGTCACCAGCAGGCTGGTCCCGGCGATGGCCGGTCATGTACATCGGGGCCTGCCTGATCGTCATCCTGGTGAACCTCACCGCGGTGCCCGACGCGATCCGGGCCATCTTCCAGGGCGCGTTCGAGGCCGAGGGCGTCACGGGCGGTGTGCTCGGCGCCCTGATCGTCGGCTTCCAGCGGGCCGCCTTCTCCAACGAGGCCGGGCTCGGCTCCGCCCCGATCGCCCACTCCGCGGTCAAGACCAACCACCCCGCGAGCGAGGGCCTGGTCGCCCTGCTGGAACCGTTCATCGACACGGTCGTCATCTGCACCATGACCGCGCTGACCATCGTCATCGCCAACCCGGACAGCTGGGCCGAGGCCCGTGCGGGCGAGAGCATCGGCGGCATCTCCCTCACCTCCGACGCCTTCGCGACCGTACTGCCCTGGTTCCCGTACCTGCTGACCGTCGCGGTGCTGCTGTTCGCCTTCTCCACCATCCTGACCTGGGGCTACTACGGGCTCAAGGCGTGGTCGTACCTCTTCGGCAGGAGCAGGGCCAGCGAGACCGTCTTCAAGGCCGTCTGGAGCCTCTTCGTCGTGGCGGGCGCCCTGCTGTCCCTCGACTCGCTGATCAGCCTGGCCGACTCGGCGCTCTTCCTGCTGTCGGTGTTCAACATCATCGGCCTCTACCTGCTCGCCCCCGTGGTCAAGCGGGAGCTCGACTCCTTCCTGAAGTACGTCAAGCGACGCAAGGCGGGCGCTGCGAACACCGGGGAGGGCAAGGGGGGCAAGGAAGGCAAGGAGGGCAAGGGCGCCGTCAAGGCCGTCTGACGTCCGACGCCACCCAGGGCACGTGCGCCCACCCAGGGCACGTGGCATCACGCGCCCGCCTGTCCGGCATCCGGGCAGTCCCGTACCACCCCTCGGTACGGGACGGCCCTTCTGCTTATCCTGACCGGCATGCTGACCATCACCCAGGAGCTGTACGACCAGATCGTCGCGCACGCCCGCGAGGACCACCCCGACGAGGCGTGCGGCGTCATCGCGGGCCCGGCGGGCATCGGACCGCCCCGAGCGCTTCATCCCGATGCTCAACGCGGCGCGCTCGCCCACGTTCTACGAGTTCGACTCGGGCGATCTGCTCAAGCTCTACCGCGAGATGGACGACCGCGACGAGGAGCCGGTGGTCATCTACCACTCCCACACCGCCACCGAGGCCTACCCGTCCCGCACCGACATCTCGTACGCCAACGAGCCCGGCGCCCACTACGTCCTGGTCTCCACCGCCGACTCGCGACGACGACGGCGACGTTCCAGTTCCGCTCGTTCCGGATCGTGGACGGCGAGGTCACCGAGGAGGAGGTCAAGGTCGTGGACGCGTACTGAGCCGAGGCCGCGGACCTGGCCGGACCGGTCCGTATCGGACGGAATTCATCCACCATGTGAGATCACATTCCAGAACCCGGACCGGGAATCGATACGATGAGCCCATGGTTCTCCACGACGTGAGCGACGAAGACGCCGGGCACGCTGCTCGTGGCGCGGCTGCACGTCGACCTGTGCCGGCTCGCCAGCGCCATCTGTTGACGCCGACCCTGCCGCCGTACGGCTGTGAGCCGACGGCCCGCCCGGCCGCGAGCGCAGCCGCGCACCGGAGCTCCTGCCCGCGTACCGCACGCCGCCGCGCCGCCCCGCAGCCGCACCTGCCACCTCTCTTCCGACAGGAGCCCACAGCCATGGCCATCGAGGTCCGCATCCCGACCATCCTCCGCACCTACACCGACGGCCAGAAGGCCGTGGAGGGCAGCGGGGACACCCTCGCCGAGCTGTTCGCCGACCTCGAGACCCGCCACGCGGGCATCCAGGACCGCATCGTGGACGGCGGCGAGCTGCGCCGCTTCGTCAACGTCTACCTCAACGACGAGGACGTCCGCTTCCTCGACGGCATCACCACCAAGCTCACCGACGGCGACAGCGTCACGATCCTGCCGGCCGTCGCCGGCGGCATGGCCTGACGGGCCTGACGCTGATGCGCTACGACTCCCCGCTGGCCGCGGTCGGCAACACCCCTCTGGTGCGCCTGCCGCGGCTCTCGCCGTCCGCCGACGTCCGCGATCTGGGCGAAGCTGGAGGACCGCAACCCGACCGGCTCGGTCAAGGACCGCCCGGCCCTGCACATGATCGAACAGGCCGAGAAGGACGGCCGGCTGACGCCCGGCTGCACCATCCTGGAGCCCACCTCCGGCAACACCGGCATCTCCCTGGCCATGGCCGCCAAGCTCAAGGGCTACCGCATCGTGTGCGTCATGCCCGAGAACACCTCGCAGGAGCGGCGCGAGCTGCTCGCCATGTGGGGCGCCGAGATCATCCCGTCCCCGGCGGCCGGCGGCTCCAACACCGCGGTCCGCGTGGCCAAGGAGCTGGCCGCCGAGCACCCGGACTGGGTGATGCTCTACCAGTACGGCAACCCGGACAACGCGGGCGCGCACTACGCCACGACCGGCCCCGAGATCCTCGCCGACCTGCCCTCCGTCACCCACTTCGTGGCGGGCCTCGGCACCACGGGCACGCTGATGGGCGTCGGCCGCTACCTGCGCGAGCACAAGCCCGGACGTCAAGATCGTCGCCGCCGAGCCGCGCTACGACGACCTGGTCTACGGCCTGCGCAACCTGGACGAGGGCTTCGTCCCCGAGCTGTACGACGCGTCCGTCCTCACCACCCGCTTCTCCGTCGGCTCCGCGGACGCGGTCACCCGCACCCGCGAACTCCTCCAGCAGGAGGGCATCTTCGCGGGCGTCTCCACCGGCGCCGCGCTGCACGCCGCGATCGGCGTCGGCAAGAAGGCGCGTGAAGGCGGGCGAGAGCCGGCCGACATCGTCTTCGTCGTCGCCGACGGCGGCTGGAAGTACCTGTCGACGGGCGTCTACACGGCGGCCACGACAGAGGAGGCGATCGAGACGCTGCAGGGCCAGCTCTGGGCGTAGCCGGGTGTAGGGGTGTAGCCGGGCATAGAGGCCTAGCCGAGCGTAGAGGTGTAGCCGGGTGTAGGGGTGTATGAGGTGCAGCCGGGTGTAGGGGCGTAGCCGAGCGTAGAGGTGTAGCCGGGCGTAGGGGCGTAGCCAGGAGCAGGGACGTAGTCCTCAGTCCGCCAGATGCCGCACCTGATCCCACACCAGCGGGTCCACCACGCCCGCCCTGCGCCGGAAATCCCACACCGGGACCTCCCGCAGCTCACCCGTCTCCAGGAAACTGGTCCGTCCCTGGGCATCGCCCACAGAACCCGGCGGGAGCGGAATCACCCCCGCCCGCTCACCACCACGGCGCCTGCGTCGTGATCTTCGCGACCGTCGCCCGCTCACCGCGCACCGACAGCACCAGACACGGCCGGTCCTTACTCCCCGGACCCACAGGCCCCACCGGACTCCCCGGCCCGTCCTCGTACGGCACCTCCGCCCACCAGATCTCCGTCGGCTGCGGCCCCGGCCGTACCACCGGCTGCCACGACCGCTCCGGCCGCTCCGGCGCACGCTCCCGCACACCCGGCCGACGCCCACGACGCCCCCAGCCGTCCACCAGCGTCGCGACCAACGCGAGCAGCACCACCGCCGCCAGCGCCAGCCACCACGACGTATCCATACGCACGACGGTACCGGCGCACACCACACCACGCCCGCCCTGCCCCACGCCCCCACCGCTCCGCACGCGCCCCCTTTCCCGCCGAACCGGTGACACCCCAGGTGAGTTCGCCCACAACGACCTCTACTGGAGGAGCGACCGGAGGTTTCGCGCCTTACGCTCGACGAACCGCACGACCCCCGTTCCAGCTCCCCGCCAGCGGAGGTTCCAGCTCCATGAAGCTCACCGTCGTCGGCTGCTCGGGGTCGTTCCCGTCCGCGGAATCGGCCTGCTCGAGCTACCTCGTCGAGGCCGACGGCTTCCGGCTGCTCCTCGACATGGGCAACGGCGCCCTCGGCGAGCTGCAGCGCCACTGCGGTCTCTACGACCTCGACGCGATCTTCCTCAGCCATCTGCACGCCGACCACTGCATCGACATGTGCGCGTACTTCGTGGCGCGCTACTACCGGCCACGACGGCGGCCGCTGCGACGCCACTCCCGGTCTACGGCCCGGAGGGCACCGAACAGCGCCTGACCACCGCGTACGCCGACACCCCCTCCGCCTCCTCCATGAGCGAGGTCTTCGACTTCCACACGGTCAAGCCGGGCACCTTCGAGATCGGCCCCTTCACCGTCCACACCGAGCGGGTGCGCCCACCCCGTGGAGGCGTACGGCATCCGCGTCGAGCACGACGGCCGCGCACTCACGTACTCCGGCGACACGGGCGTCAGCGACGCGCTGGACGAACTCGCCCGCGACACCGACCTGTTCCTGTGCGAGGCCGCGTTCACCCACGGCAAGGAGAACATCCCGGACCTCCACCTCAACGGCCGCGAGGCCGGCGAGACGCCGCCCGCGCCGGCGCCCGCCGCCTCGTCCTCACCCACATCCCGCCGTGGACGGACCCCCAGGTCAACCTCGCGGACGCCCGCGCCGTCTACGACGGCCCGGTCGAACTGGCGGCACCTCGGACGTCGTACGAGATCTGAACAGCGCGAGAAACAGGTACGAGAAACAGGTACGAGAACCACGCACGAGAACCACCTCTGCCCCCGCGGAGATCAAGCGGAGATCAAGCGGAGCTCAAGCGGCCAGGATTCGGCGGAGATCAAGAGGCCAGGTTTCGAGGGGTTCCTCCCACCGCGGGAGGAACCCCTCCCCCATCTGGGGCTAGGCTCATCGCCATGTCTCGAATCGACGGCCGCACGCCCGAACAGCTCCGCCCGGTCACCATCGAACGCGGCTGGAGCAAGCACGCCGAGGGCTCCGTCCTCGTCTCCTTCGGCGACACGAAGGTCCTCTGCACCGCCTCCGTCACCGAGGGCGTCCCGCGCTGGCGCAAGGGCAGCGGCGAGGGCTGGGTCACCGCCGAGTACTCCATGCTGCCCCGCGCCACCAACACCCGCGGCGACCGCGAATCCGTACGCGGCAAGATCGGCGGCCGTACGCACGAGATCTCCCGCCTCATCGGCCGCTCCCTGCGCGCGGTCATCGACTACAAGGCACTCGGCGAGAACACCATCGTCCTCGACTGCGACGTCCTCCAGGCCGACGGCGGCACCCGCACCGCCGCCATCACCGGCGCGTACGTCGCCCTCGCCGACGCCGTCGCCTGGGCCCAGGGCAAGAAGCTGATCAAGGCCAGCCGCCAGCCACTCACCGGCACCGTCTCCGCCGTCTCCGTCGGCATCGTCGGCGGCGTCCCCCTCCTCGACCTCTGCTACGAGGAGGACGTCACGCGCCGAGACCGACATGAACGTCGTCTGCACCGGCGACGGCCGCTTCGTCGAGGTCCAGGGCACCGCGGAGGCCGAACCGTTCGCCCGCGAGGAACTCAACGCCCTGCTCGACCTGGCCGTGACCGGCTGCACAGAGCTGGCCACACTGCAACACAAGGCGCTTGATACGGTCCTGGAACGGTAAAGGACACGCCAAGGACTCACCAAGGACTCCTCGAGGATTCCTCAAGACGGGCAGGCATCCCACGCAACCACGGCGCCCCGCCCCACGTCCCTACCAGCACGGGCGTACGACACACCGCTGTACACCCGGCCACATAAAGCACGCCAGCACGGCCAGCAAGCAGCACCTCAGCAAGCCACAGCAAACCAACAAACCAACAAACCAACCAATTCAACCAATCCAACAAGCGGAAGCAATCCACACCGCACCGGGGCCGACAGGCCTGACGCTAGGAGGACAGTCCCATGGCCGCGAGCCGCCGACGTCGTACCACCATCGCCGCCGCCGTTGCCGCAGTAACGCTGACGGCCGGTTTCGCCACAGGCTGCGACGCCGTCGACAAGGCCCTGGACTGCGTCCAGACCGCCGACGCCATCGCCGGCAGCGTCACCGACCTCCAGCAGGCGGTCGAAAGCGCGTCGAACGACCCGACCCAGATCGTCGAGTCCCTCGACTCCATCGACACGAGCCTCACCGAGATCGGCGACAAAACCGACAACGCCGACGTCAGCAAGGCAGTCGACGACCTCCAGCAAGCCGTCACCAACGTCCGCGACTCCGTCAAGAACGGCGACGAGACCCCCGACATCACCCCCATCACGGACGCGGCAGGAGAGCTGACAAAGGTGTGCACGTCGTAACACCACACCAGCTGTGAGCCAAGGGCGCCCGGGACGGCATGACCGCCACCCCGGGCGCCCTTCCCGTCCCTCACTACTGTGGGGCCATGACCCGCCTGATCCTCGCCACCCGTAACACCGGAAAGATCACCGAACTCAGGGCGATCCTCGCCGACGCAGGCCTCACCCACGACCTCGTCGGCGCGGACGCCTACCCCGACGTACCCGACGTCAAGGAAACCGGCGTCACCTTCGCCGAAAACGCCCTCCTCAAAGCCCACACCCTCGCCCGCGCGACCGGGCTACCGGCGATCGCCGACGACTCCGGACTGTGCGTAGACGTCCTCGGCGGCGCCCCCGGCATCTTCTCCGCCCGCTGGGCAGGCAAACACGGCGACGACCGCGCCAACCTGGAACTACTCCTGGCCCAGCTCACCGACATCGACGACACCCACCGCAGCGCCCACTTCACCTGCGCGGCAGCCCTCGCCTTGCCGGACGGCACAGAACGAGTCGTCGAGGGCCAGCTACGGGGCACGCTGCGCCACGCCCCGCTCGGCACGAACGGCTTCGGCTACGACCCCATCCTCCAGCCGGAGGGGGAGACACGGACATGCGCGGAACTGAGCCCGGAGGAGAAGAACGCGATCAGCCATAGGGGGAAGGCGTTCAGGGCGTTGGTGCCGGTGGTGCGGGAGTTGTTGGGCTGAGGGCCGTGCCATGCAGGAACACAGAAGGGCGCGGCGCCCCGCTGGGAGCCGCGCCCTGAAGGTGGGGCCGACGAGACTCGAACTCGCACTGTCCACTACCTAAAAGTGGTGCCTCCTGCCGAAATTGGGCTACGGCCCCACGTACAGCTTACTGGTACTTGGCGGGCAGTTGCGACGGGACGGAATGATGGCGTGCTCGATTGGAGAACGTGCCCGTCTGGCTATGGCAGGACGGACACAGGTAACGCAGGTTCTCCTGGCGGTTGTCCAGACGGTCGCCGTTGACGTGATCAATCTCCAGAACGAGCCGTCTGCCCTGCCATGTGTCTCCGATGCCACACTCATCGCAGACATGCGGTACACCGAGGTCATCCAGGGCCCGCCTGAGCAGGATTGTCTTGGTGCGGGGGCATCCGGGAGCCAGACGCACCAAGATCTCGGCTGCTGGCTTGCGGTTCGGGGAGCGGGTACCGCGATAGTGCCCCTGCCCCGTGAAATGGTCGGTCGACAGGCCGTGCGCTTCGATGCTGCGCTTCACAAGCGCCCGAGCCGTACCGCTGTTGCTTCGGCCAAGGGCGGCGATGACTCCGGCCACGCTTGTGGAGGCTTCTACTGCTGTCGCGAGTTCGGCGCGGGGAAGAAGGCCAGGGCCATATCTGCGTCCGCTGGTGAAGTGCGAGGTGTCTATCCCGAACTTGTCCAGCTTCTTTCTGATGTGGCCGTAAGGGCTGTCGCGTGGAGGAAGCCCCATGTACTCCAGCATCTCCCTGATGCTGTGTGAATGAGCGGCGGCTTCTCTGAGGAGTTCTTCCGAATAGCTGCGCCGTTCGCGTTCTGGCAGAGGCTCCTCACAGAAGTGCGAGGTATCGATGCCGTAGTGCTGTAGCCGCTTGCTGAGATAGCGGCGAGGGCCACTACCCATCGGAGCTCCCAGCATGTGCATCAGGTCGACCATGCTGGTGGCCTCGGCGGCAGCCCGAGTCAGTAGGTCGCGTGTGTACTTCGGCTTGCTCATGCGGCCGTCCTCCGCCTGCGGCCTCGGTATGTGTCCGTTACGGCGTGGCAGTTGGGGCAGAGCAGTTGAAGATTCCCCGGACGGTTGTCCCACCATTCGCCGTTGATGTGGTCGACCTCCAAACGAAGGGGTTTGTTGTTCCACTTGGGGCCGGTGCCACACATTGCGCAGGTTTCCGGGACCCCTGTACGGAGCAGATGCCGAAGCAGCCGACTTCCCGGGATCCGGCCGGCCTGTGGTGTCCCGAGGCTCAGCAGATCGCCGCGCGAGCCCTTCGGCCTTCTCGGTCGCGTCGCAAAATGGGACGTGTCGATGTCCAGCGCCGTGATACGGCGGCTGATATGCGTGTGGTTGCCGCCAACCGGGCTGATGCCCAGGCGGCAAACCACTTCCTTGACACTGGTCGACACAGCCACGATTTCTCGGAGCGTCTCTTCGGTATGGCGCACCCATCGGGTGGGGAAGTGCGAGACATCCACGCTCGCCTCCGCCATCTTCTGGCGCAGATAGCGTCTGCTGCCAGGTGTAGGCGTGCCTCCGCACCACCGTACGGCGTCGTCCCAGTTCGTTGTCGCCCGTGCTGCCTCTTCAAGCAGTTCGCGGGTGTACCTGACCCCCATTGTTCCCCTCCGTCCCGGCCACGTGTTCGTGGCCTCGCACGGAGTAACGAACTGTTCATCGGACATCACGCCCGACTGGAACTACACGCTTCATCCCACCGCCGGGGACGCGGCAGGCCACGCCGAGCGCCCGGCGGCCCAGGGTGAGGCGCCGCACCGCACGCCGACGGTCCCCGAACTGACCGGGATGATCGCCGCCGAGCTGACAGAAGGAGGGGCGAGTGACCGCCGCGGCAGAGACGGACGGTGAGGCCGGCCAGGACGCACGGCCCGGTTACGGCGAAGGACGGGGGCGCTCCTGGAAGCGGCCGTCGGTATATTGAATGAGCCGAAGCTCTCCTGCATCAACCTCAGGAGCGGCGATGACAAGCACTTTCAAAGGGCATGACCAGGGAGTCCGGCCGCACGGCACGCCTTCCTGGGGCATCCCGATGCCCGGCGGCGCGACTGCGGTGCTGGACCAGCACCTGCGGTTCACCGGGTGGAGCCGGGAAGCCGAGGAGCTGTTCGGTCTGGCGTCCGAAGAAGTCCTCGGCCGGTCCGCCGACGCCGTCCTGGCCGATACCGAGACGGGAGCCGGCGTCTCCTCAGCCGCAGGTGACGGTGGTACGGCATGGTCGCTCGACCCTCGGCCGGTCCGCCGTGGTGACGGCCGCCCGGCGCCCGTGTCCTTGTCTCTCACCCCGCTCGCCCTCGGGGTGGGCGCGACCGGGTGGCTGCTGGTGGCCAGGGATTCCGAGCTGGCGCACTGGGAGGCCCGTGGCCGGGCCATGCTTGACGGACTCGACCGGGAATCGCCCGTCCAGCTGGTGGTCTACGACACGGACGCCCGGGTGCGCTGGGTCAACGCCGCGATCGAGAAGCAGTTCGGAGTCACGCTCGAGGAGGTTGCCGGCAGGTTCGTGAAGGACATCTTGCCGGAGGGCGAGGTGCTGGGGGAGGTCGACGGGACAGCCACAACTGTCGAGGAGATCGTCCAGCGCGTGGCCCGCACCAGCTCACCCGTGGTCGACGTGCGGTACCGGAGCCCCACTCTCCTGGAGCCCCGTCACGAACGCGTCTGGTCGTGTTCCTACTTCCGGCTTCAGGACGAGGAAGGCCGGCCGATCGGAGTCTGTGAGGTCGGCCTCGACATCACCGACCGCTATGTGGCGCGGCAGCGTCTCGCCTTGCTCAGCCGGGCGAGCGGCAGTATCGGAAGAACCCTGGACATCCGACGTACGGCCGGCGAACTGGTGGAACTCGTGGTCCCCGAGTTCGCCGAGGCCGTCACCGTGGACATCTTCGAACCCGTCCTGCGTGGGCAGGAACCACAACACGCCAGCACCCGCCCCGCTCTCTGCCGGGTGGCTCACCGCACCGATCATGCCGCGGCCAAGGACATCGCGTACGACGAACTGGAGACCGTCCGCCTGCGGTGCCTGGCCGAGAACGCGTCGGCCACCGACGCGGCCACTCGCGTGTTCGCCCTTCCCCTCAAGGCCCGTGGCACCACCCTGGGTGTGGCGGCCTTCGCTCGCTCTCGACACGCCGACCCCTTCGAGAATGAGGAGATCGGGCTCGCCGAAGAGCTTGTCTCCCGCACCGCGGTCTGTCTGGACAACGCCCGCCGCTACACCCGAGAACACGCGACCGCGCTCATGCTCCAGCGTGATCTTCTCCCTCGCACCCTGCCCGAACAACCGGGCGTGGAGGTCGCCCACCGCTATCTGCCCGCGGCCGGGCCCGCCGGCGTCGGCGGGGACTGGTATGACGTCATCCCCCTCTCCGGGGCACGCGTCGGGTTGGTGGTGGGGGATGTCGTCGGACACGGCACGGGCGCGGCTGCCACCATGGGCCGGGTGCGCACCACCGTCGCGGCGCTGGCGGCGCTCGACTTCGCGCCGGACGAACTGCTCGCCCGCCTCGACGACCTCGTGGCGCGGACCGGCGCCCCGCCTTCCGGGCCCGCCGAGGCCGAGGACCAGGCACTGGGCGTCACCTGCCTGTACGCGATCTATGATCCGGTCTCCCGGCACTGCGTCATGGCACGGGCGGGCCACCTGCCGCCCGTGCTCGTCACCCCCGACGGACACGCCGAGCTTGTGGACCTTCCCGCCGGACCGCCGCTCGGCCTGGGCGGTTTGCCGTTCGAATGCGCCGACATCGAGCTGCCGGAAGGCGCCATGCTCGCTCTGTACACCGACGGACTCGTGGAAAACCGTCAGACGGACATCGACGCAAGGATCCGCTCTCTCTGCACCGCACTCTCCGGGCCCGGGAACGGCCAACTGGACAAGACATGTGACTGGGTCATCACCAGCCTCCTGCCTCAGGCGCCCGAGGACGACGCCGCACTGCTGCTGCTCCGCGTCCACGCCCTGGCCGAGAGTTTGGTGGCGACGTGGGACATGGCCTCCGACGCCGGAGAAGTGGCAAGAGCGCGGTCGCTGGCCCTCGATCAGCTGGCCGCGTGGGGAGGCGACGAAGCCGCGTCGTTCGTCGTCGAGCTCGTCGTCAGCGAGCTGGTCACCAACGCGATTCGCTATGGCGGCGCTCCGGTGTGTCTGCGGCTCATCCGGGAGCGTGGCCTCATCGTCGAGGTCTCCGACGGCGGCCACACCTCGCCCCACCTTCGGCGGGCGGCCATGGAAGACGAGGGTGGCCGAGGTCTGTTCCTGGTTGCGCAGCTGACACAACGCTGGGGTACCCGGTACACGTCAAGGGGCAAGACCATCTGGACCGAGGTGCCGCTGTCGCCGGCCCAGCTGCCGGGAACCTTCCCAGGCGAGCGATTCGAGCTGTGACGGGGGCGACTGGCCGGTCAGTGGGCCTTCATCAACTGGTGAAGGCCCTCGGCTTCTGTCAGTTCCTCAGATCCCCAGGTCCTCAGATCCCCAGGTCCTTGATGATCTTCGCGACGTGGCCGGTCGCCTTCACGTTGTACAGGGCGCGCTCCACCTTGCCCTCCTCGTCCACGATCACCGTGGAGCGGATGACGCCGGTGACGACCTTGCCGTACAGCTTCTTCTCGCCGTAGGCGCCGTAGGCCTCGAGGACCTTCTTGTCCGGGTCGGCCACCAGCGTGACCTTGAGATCTTCCTGCTCGCGGAACTTCGCCAGTTTCTCGGGCTTGTCGGGGGAGATGCCGATGACGTCGTACCCGGCGCCCGTCAGGAGCTCCAGGTTGTCCGTGAAGTCGCAGGCCTGCTTCGTACAGCCGGGGGTCAGGGCGGCGGGGTAGAAGTAGACGATGACCTTGCGGCCCTTGTGGTCGGTCAGCGACACCTCGTTGCCGTCGGCGTCCGGCAGGGTGAAGGCGGGGGCGGTGTCGCCGGGCTGGAGTCGCTCGCTCATCGGTCTGGTCTCCTCGTACGTGTGTCGAAGCAAAGCTGAAGTCGAAGCAAAGCTGAAGCAGGACGGCAACGGGTGCCGACCCCGAGCGTAATGGGGGCCCTGGCGGCGCGGTGTCCCGCGGAGCTGACAGACTGTCCGTCAAACAGCCCGCGGGTTTGAGCCCGCTGGTGGATGAGGCGACCACGGAGGCAGCGCGGTGGCGGACACCCCGGACATCCCGGACACCAGAACCCCGGCGCAGATCGAGGCGGACATCAGGCGCCGTCGCGAGACGCTGGCCGAGACGCTCGACGAGCTCGGCGTCCGGGTCCACCCGAAGACCATCGCCGGCGACGCCAAGGCCAAGCTCGTCTCCCATGTCGACCACACGCTCGGGCGGGCGTATGTCGGCGTCAACCGGGTCGTCAGCGATGTCAAGGGCCACCTGGTGGACGAGGACGGTGAGCCCCGGCTCGAGCGCATCGTGCCGGTCGCCCTGGTGGTGGCCGGTGTCGTCGGGCTCCTGGCCCTCGGCACCCGGCGCTGCAGGGGCTGACCCTGGGGTCGTGTACGGCGCGCGCCGCAGGGGCTGCCGCCGGGTCGTGTACGGGTGCTGCAGGGGCTGACCCTGGGGTTGTGTATGGGCGCCGCAGGGGTTGCCGTCGGGCCGTGTACGGCGCCGCAGGGGCTGACTCTGGGGTCGTGTACGGGTGCCGCAGGGGTTGCCGTCGGGCCGTGTACGGGTCCGCAGGGGTTGCCGTCGGGCCGCGTACGGTACCGCAGGGGCTGACGTCGGGCCGTGTACGGGCGCTGGGGCTGCCCCCTCCTGCGGAGGATCCGCGGGGAGACAGGTAGGTTCAGGGGTGTGAGCGAGAAGACCCACCACGACAAGTTGCCCATCCGGATGCTGCACGACCGTGTGCTTGTGCGGCAGGACGCCGCCGAGGGCGACCGGCGCTCCGGCGGAGGGATCCTGATCCCGGCGACGGCGGCTGTCGGCCGGCGCCTCGCCTGGGCCGAGGTCGTCGCGGTCGGGCAGAACGTACGGACCGTGGAGCTGGGTGACCGTGTCCTGTACGACCCCGAGGACCGCGCCGAGGTCGAGGTCCGGGGCGTGGCGTACGTGCTGATGCGCGAGCGGGACCTGCACGCCGTGGCCGCCGACCGGTTCGAGGGGGCCGAGGACTCGACGGGTCTGTATCTCTAACGGTTGAGGCAATCCCCGAACGGTTCGCACTGCCGGGAGAACCACCGGTGGGCGATGTCCGCCCAACAAGCCTGGGGCCGGAGCCGGTTGGCATCACCACGATAGGAATCGGCGGCGTACCCCCGGGGGCGCCGGGATACTGATCATTGTCGTTGACGTTGCCAGTCGGACGCCACGTCCCCATGGCCTTGGCCTGCGAAGCATAAGCAGCCCCCAACTGCTCCATCTTCACCGCCATCTTCAGCTGGGCTTCCATGCCGCCGCTCATGACCTGGTCACGCCCCACCCTGCATCGACTTCGTCACGTCCGCTTCCTGGTCCTGGTAAGCGCCGTGTGTCTTCTTCGTCTTCGCGCCGAAGTCGTCCACCAGGTCGTGGATGTGCTCCACGATCTCCTCGAGGTGCGTCTTCATCTCCGTGTGCGCGCCATGCAGCTTCTCCGCCTCCATGAACCTCGCGCCCTCGACGCTCTCGCCCAGCGCCCCCGCCGGGAGGTAGGTCTTGTACTTGGAGTCGGACTTCGCGTCGCCCAGGTCCGAGATGACCCAGTTGAGCTTCTTGACGACCTCGTCCAAAGCGCTCAGATCAACTCTGTATTGTCCGCTCGCCATCGCGAGTCAGCCACTCTCCCCGTTCACCGGTACAGCGCCGCCGCGAGGTCACCCAACGCGGCCATCCCGGCTTGTCTTCTGCGGAACTCTCTCGGCCGCCTCCGACAGCGCCCCAGGTGCTCCTGCGTATCGCCCGCCGCAGCCCGCTCACGCTTACGGGCCGCCGCAGTCACCCGGCACAGTGACGTACCGCGGACAGGACAATCACCTTGCTGCCATCCGGACGACGGGCTCCGTGCAGGTACGCGCCGTCTACGGCGTACCTCCCCGGTAGGCACAGTGATGCCATGAAGAGACGCACGTTGTGCGTCAGTCGGCGGTCTTGTCGCCCTCGGGAGCGGCGGCGGGCGGTTGTTCCGCAACGAAGCTGCCTCGCTGCGGGAGGGTGATCACCCACCCTTCGGAGCGCAGCAGAGCAACGGCCTGGCGCGCGGTGTCCCTGGCGACGCCGTACTCAGCGACCATCTTCGATTCGGACGGGATCGGGTCCTTCGGCCGGAGTTCGCCGGACTTGATCCGCCCGCGGATGACTCGCGCCACCTGCTTGTAGATGGGCGTTGGATCAAAGCGGTCGATGTCCATGACCAGGACGTTAGCTATGTGGCCCACCTCAGGCATATGGGCAACGTCCTAGACGAGGTAGACAAGTCTCGGCGTCCGGGGCTAGTGTCAAACACAAAGACCCCGGCGGCCTGGCAGGGCCCCGGGGCATGGCCAACAGCTATATCAGGAGCTGATGACAGTGAGCATTATCCATGCCTTCCTGTGCTGGGTGCTGGAGGTGTTCGGCCCGCGCCCGCACGGCCGGCACCGGGCAGGGCGTGCGGTCACGGTGCCGCCGCGGCTCGCCCCTCCGGCACCCTCCCCCTGGCCCTCGCCGAGGAGTCCCTACGGGCTTGAGTCGCCGCTCAATGGTGCGGAGGGGGCCCTGGTCCGCCCCTACCTGGTCGCGTTCGAGGAGAGGCAGCGGCAGCGGGAACGCCGCCTCGCCCTGGTCCTCGCCGCGGACTTCGGCATCGACCTCGACCAGCACGTGATCGGTCTTGAGCCGTACGTGATCGGCGCGCGGGGGGCGGCCTGATGACCGCCACCGACCTCCCGCTGTGCGGCGCCCGGTGTCCCGGGTGGGAGCGGCCCGGCCCCAGCCGTCACCGTCTGCCCTGCATCCTCGGGCAGGACCATGACGGGGAGCACCGTGACGCCTGTGGCCATGCCTGGTCCCAGCAGCCGCCTCTCACCGAGTGCGGGGCACCGCCCCCCGGCGCGTCGACACTCACCTGCCTGCGAACCGGGGGGCATGACGGCCCGCACCGCAACATCACCAACCGCGAGTGGGCAGGTGCGTGCGAGAGGTGCGGCTCGACCGAGCAGCCGCACGCGACCGTCACCACGGACAGCGGCGGAACCGTCCGGCACCGGCAGGTCTGCCAGCGGTGCGCCCGCGGGGAGGCGTCGGCCGGCGTACGGCGGGCCGTGCGGAGGTGTGTGCGGAGGTGTGTGCGCTGCGACCGGATCACCGATACCCCGGTTCTGGTCTCCGAGGTGCACCAGAACTCCGGGCCCGGGTTCAACGTGTACGCATGCCGCGATTGCGCGCCCCACTTCCCGCCACTGCCCGACGCGCTCGACCTCTTGCGAGCCAGGCACCGGGGCACCGGAGCAGGGTGACGGGGAACCGGAGATCTCGCCCTCCAGGGCGGACCGCGGAGAGTGCGTCAGTCGTTGTGCAATGCGTACGTCCACGCGTTGGCGTGGGCCCCGTCCGCGTCGATTTCCCAGACGGCGTCTTCGATGTGCTGCCGGAACAGGTGGTCTTCGTCCCGGTTCTCCAGCGTCCAGAGGATGCGACGTCCGGTGATCCACTGCGTGACCATGGCCAGGAAACGGTCGAGGGACGTGGCGACGAGGAAACCGTCGAGTCCGCTCTCGTCGGCGGTGCGCGGCATACGCAGGACGTGCCCGGAAGGGCCGTCGATCACGATCTCGGCGCCCATCCACAAACCGATCTGGAAGAACGGGCCGTTCTCCGCAGGCTGTTCGACGTCCTTGGTCCATGGCAGTTCCCACAGGAATTTCTCGTAATCAGGCTCCAGCCTGATTCCCTTTTCCTCCATGACGGGAAGACCGATGTCGGTGAGTACCCGGCGGGCGGTTTCATCGGTGAGTCCGGTCGGCAGGTCTTCCGGTCGGGTGCGCAGAAGAATCGCGTTGGGGAAGAGCTTTGCCAAGTCGGCCGCGGTCGTCGTGGAAGTATCCGTGAGCAGGGTGGGGCCTGCGGCGGTCTTTGTGCCGAGGAGCGGCGCCCCGCGGAGGGGAGTGAGCACGTGCTCTGCTTCCGTATCGGCGCCTTCCACGGCGAAGACACCGCCGGGACCGGCGAACACTGTCAGGTTGCCAAGACGCAGTGAAACAGGCAGGAACTCGTCATCGGGGCCCTCCTCGCTGTTGTCGTGGGCCAGGAGTTCGCTGCGACGGGTCGGCCCGGCCCAGCCCGTCTCCGGCGGCCAAGTCAGTACATTCGCGGCTTCGTCGGGGAAGTCCTCGTCGAACCAAGGGCCGCCCACGAGCTCCGAGGTCTCCGCGTCCCACACACGCACACCCTTGTCCGAGGCCTCCACGGCCACCGCCGGACGGTCGCGCCAGCGCACCTCGAACAGTGTGTAGAGCGGACCGGGTTCGAGGTAGCTCGGGTCGTATCCGCCCGGTGGGCGCCAGTGGGTCCAACGGGCCTTCCAGGGAAGACGTACGCCGGATTGTTCGATGGCGGCGCACAGTTCGGCGTCGTTACGCGCCATCGCCATCAGGTGCAGCCACGCCGCCCACTCGCCCTGAGCTGTCGGCGCCACCCCGTACATCCACAAGTACACCGCGTCGGCTGCCGCGTTCGAACCGGGCACCGAACCGTCATACGCGCAGTGAGCCGCGTCCAACAGGGCATTCTGCGGGAGATTGGCCAGCACGCCGCCTTCTCGCAACAACTCGTCGAACTCGCCCGCCTGCACCGCGTGCATGGCCAGACCATGCGCGGCGTAACGACCCAGCGGACCAGAGGCGGCCCAGCCGTCCGGATGCCGCAGCCGGGGAGCGAGCCCTCGCAGCCACCGGACCATGTGGCTGTTGACCTGCTCGCTCAACTCCGCCGGAGTCTCACGACGCAGCGCTTCGGCCACGGCCTCGTCGGCGAACGAGACCTCCGCGTCGGTCACGGTGACGAGTCCGGGGAATCGGTTGGCAAGCTCGTGCAGTGCCGCCTCGTCGAAATCCTCGGCTCCGGCGGCCCGGGCCAACTCGCTCCAGGCTTCCCAGGGCACACGTCGCGGCTCGGACAGGGCCAGCGCGCGCAACTGCGGGGACTGCGAGGCCGTTGAGACTGCGGCCGCGAGTGGGTGCTCTGGGCCGTCGGGGAAGGTGTCCTCCAGCCAGAGCGAGGGCCAACGGTGCGGCGGCGTGCCATCAACCGGTGGCGGCGTATCGACCACCACACTCGGTCGGGCAAGGGCGAGACGCTCCGCCACGCGGTCGCGAACGAGAGCCGGCTGGGCGGACCTGCGGGTGAGCCCGGCCCGTCCCGCGTGCGTGATCAGTACGAGCTTGCCGTCCCCGTGCAGGCGGACAGCCTGGTGCCAGGTGTAGGGCTGAGCCTTGTCATCGGGCACCCCGATGAGCCTGAGAGCGTTTCGGAACACGTCTTCCGCATCGGATTCCGCGGCATCGACCAGCACGCTTTGGGTGATGTGCTGGTGCACTTCCTCAAGGACTCCCGTGCCGCCGGTGACGCTGACGACGTCCAAGTGCTTCTTCTTGGGGGCGCCGTCGCCCCACCAGTCACGTACCTGTGCGACTGCCTGGGCCGGAGCGAAGCGTTGGGGGTCTGGGGAGGACTCGGACATGGGGCTGGGCTCCCTACTGCGGCGGATCGACGTGCAGCATAGCCTTCGCCCAAACCGAGCCGATGGCTGAGAGATGGCGATCCATCTCCCTCTGCATCTCCTCTTCGTTCTCTGTGCGTATCTTCTTCACCTCGTTGCTGATCTGCTGGTTGGTGAGCCCGCTCTTCTCCTGCTGGCTCTTCAATTTCGCGCGCTCTGCGTCCCGTTTAGCCACACCTTCGGGATCGGTCCGGTATGTGGTGCTGTAGTAGACGGGCACCTTTCCGTCCTTCAAGTCGGGGTGCGTACGCAGCCGTGTCGAGTAATCTGCGTGCCCCTGCCCGGAACCGCATGGCTCACGCTCCGTGTAGAGGCCTGCCATCCGGTACTTCTTGCCGTCCGGGCTGGAGTTCGTCCTGTCGAACCAGTCGAGGAGATGTTTCTCCGAGTGCCGGGGACTGACGCCGGTCGGGTCTGCCGGGACCGACGAGTCGGCGACGAAGGTGCTGTTCCCGTTGTTGTCCACCATTTCGATGACGGCGTAGTTCTTGCCGGAGAAGTCTGGTTTATGGGGGCCCAGGGCGTCGATGAGGGAATTGACGTCGGCGTTGCTTGGATTGGGTTTCTTCTCTCCGGTGAATCGATGATGGAGTTCGGAGATGTTCTTGTTGGTCTCCGGATCCGAACGGTACGCCTTGGGGAATTTTGCGTTGGCCTCGTCCCGGGCTTCCGCACTGCGAGCCCGATCGTTGTCGGCGGCCGCGTCGGGCGTACCGTCGGGGCGCTTGGAGTCCCCGTAGGGCCGGTCGTCCCGGTCGTGCTCGGGATTGTGTCCCACTCCCTGGCTCTCGTGGTACCCGAGGCTGAGCCGGGCCAGCGAGGCGACGACGGCGTACCGCTGTCCGTCGTTCATCTGACGGAAGTCGTCGCCCAGAGCGTCTTCCAGTTCCTGCCGCGTGAACGCGGTGGCCGGCAGGTCCGTTTCGCCGTTCTCACGGGCCTGGTTGTACGCGTCCATCCGGTCCGCGGCGCTCTGCAGGAGGGGCGTCAGACGGCCTTTGTCCGCCCAGTTCCTGAGGCTGTCGTGCACCGGGTCCAGCCCGATGCGGTGGACCTTCAGGCCGCGTGGAGTGTCCGGGTCGTAGTCCTGGTGCTCGTGCTGGTCGTCGCTCGGGTAGTTCCGCACCTCCTGTTGGGGCGAGTCCGGAGAGAGGTTCTGGTGCTCCTCCGTCCTGACCTCCGGCTTGGGCAACGAGTTGTTGCGCTCTTCCCGGTCGGGTCGTCGGGCAGATTCTGGTCGTCCTTCTTCGGAGCTGAGCCTGCTGGATCCTCCGGTGGCCGTCGGTCGGTCCCGGCAGGGGTCGCCGGGGTCTGTCGGCCGGGCTGGTTGGTGCTGCCCGAACGTGAGCGGTCACTCGTGGGTCCACCGTCGGGTGAGACCGGCTGCCTGTTTCCGTCCAGCGGGATCGCGAAGACCCCGTTGTTCCCGCTGTGCAGCGGCTTCGAACTCTGCTGCCCGGTCTGGGCGTCGATGTAGGTGAGGTGGCCGTTGTGGTTGACGGCGTTCCAGGCGTGGGCGCGGCCGTGGGTGTCCTGGGTGATGATCACGGCTTGTGAGCCGTGGCCGCTGTCGCGGAGGGTGTTCTCCAGGCGGTTGAAGGCGTCGGGTCCGTTGCCGAGGTCACTGAAGCGGGCGCCGAGGGTGTTTTCGATGCGGTCGCGGCCGTCTTTTTCGCCGCGGTCGGAGGGGGTGCCGTTGGTAACCGGGCCGGTCGGCACGCCCGGACGGCGTCACGCATGAGCGCCCCGGGCCCGGTTCGTCAGACCCGGTCGTCGAAGTTGTAGTCCTCGAAGACCCTTTGCCAGCCCTGTGTCTGGAAGGCCTGAGGGTCGATGAGGTTCAGCCAGTGACGTAGATCCGTCTCCGTGTCCTCGATCGACCAGTCGGAGGCGCGCCACCAGTAGTAGAGGCGGACCATCGCGACGAACTGGCCGAGACTGCTTCCGGCCAGCTCGTCCTCGATCCCCGACCAGCCGTCCTGCAGCACGCGCCCGTCGCGGCCGTCGAGGAGGAGTCGCGCACGTTGCCAGCTGCCGAGGGAGAAGTACGTGGACTGGGTCTCGTCCGGTTTGCCGAACGGCTCGGTAACGGGGTGCAGGCCCGTGTGCTCAAGGCTGGTGGTGTCGAGTTCGAGCAAGCCGGTGACGCAGGGGAAGCCGACGTCGGAGAGGAAGGCGCGTGCGTCGCTGTCGGAGAGGGTGTCCGGCAGGGTCTCCTGCGGGAACCGTTTGACTGCCGCGGATCCGAAGATGTCCGTCAGCCAATCGGTCGTGGGGGCCAGGGCCTGGGCGGGCAGGTTGGCCCGAGCAAGCGTCGTGTCGGTGCCCACCAGCCACTTGAGGAGGCCTGGTGCGTCCTCGTGTCCGGCGCTCTGGTTGATCTCGACCACACACACCCCGTCCATGGTGGCCAGAGCGATGTGATGGCCCGAGCGCGTTCCCCGAAGGACGTACTCGGCATACGGGGCAGATCCACTTCCCCGCTGAGGGCTCCGTCGGGGCGCCACCCCTTGGGCCCCTGATCCGCCTGCGGCGTGGCGGAGGTGTCCGCCGCCTCATCGGGCTCGGCTCGGGGCGCGCCCGTGGCCAGGTCCCAGGTGCCGATGTGTTCGTGGCGCGTGCGGGCGGTGACCACATCGCCGGTCGGGGTGTGCACGATCCGGAGCGTCCGGACGATCGGGCGGCTGACCACTGCGTCCGTGCTGAACACGCCGGCACCGACGCCTTCGGCCCAGAGCGTCCGCCAGGGCAGAGCCACGGGGCCGGCCGCCGACAGGAGCCGATCGGCGGCTGCTTCCTCCGTCGGCCCGGCCTGCATCAGGGTCAGGTGCAACAGCGCCAGCCACTCACCCTGTGACGAAGGCCGAACTCCACGGCGCGCCAGGTAGTGGAGACGGGCCCCGGCACTTCCCTGCGAGATGGGTCGTGCATGGAACGCGGCCTCGAACCCTTCGAAGAGCGACTCATGGCCGACCCCGGCGACTGCTGCCGTGTCCTCGAGGAACGCGTTGAACCGGCCGGCCGCGGCAGCGTGACCGGCCAGGGCGCGCTCGGCGTACCAGCGTGTGGCCTCGGGGGCGTCTGCGGCCGACAGCGCGGTGACTGCGCGCGCGTGACAGGACCTGGCCTCCTCGGCGGGCATCTGCGCACGCAGTTGCCGGGCCGCGGCCTCCTGCTTGAAGGAGACGAGGGCAGTGCCGGTCCCGTCGTCCGTCCGGTGGATCCACTCCCCGGCCACCGGATCGCCGAGCAGCGACTCCAGCCCGGAGTCCGGGATGTCCCGGCCGAGGGCGGAGCAGAGCAGGGACCAGACGGGCATGGGAACGAAGCGGTGCTCGGCCAACGCCAGCGCATCAAGGGCGGACGACAGGTTCGCATCCTCGTTCGACTCCGCGAGGGCGGGCATGCTTTCGAAGCCCCCCTGCAGGGTCAGATGCCGTCCGCCCAACTCGTCGGCCCTGCCCGGGGCATCGTCGACTTCGACCAGCAGGCGCATCCGCAGCCCGCGCGGATGGAACGTGATCAGCGCCCGTGCCACCCGTTCGACCACACGCTGCGGTTCGCGCGAGGTGCGCAGTCGGCCCGCCCACTGCGTGTTCGCGAGCACGACCACGGGGTCGCCCTTGATCCGGCCGACCACGGCGGCGATGTCGCCCTTGAAGGTCTCCAGGGCGGCGATGCCAAGGGCCATCGCCACCTCCCGGGCCACCTCCTCCGCTGACCTGCCAGCGCAGTCGACGTGGGCCGCGGCCGGGTGGCGGGCAACGACCTCGCGCAGCAGCGCCGTTCTGCCGCAGCCCGGGCGCCCGCCGATCCACAGCCAGGCACTTGTTTCGCGAGGCCGGTCGATCCACCGCAGCGCACGGTTCAGCGCGAGTTCTGCCGTGACTTCATCCGGGTTCGGGGTGGTACTCATGCGTCAGGTCTTTCCTACCGTCGGGTCTTCTCTACGCAGGGCTTTTTGGTGTTGGCGAGGCGTACGCCTTAAGGATATCGGCGACCTTGTTCAAGTGATCCTGGAAATCGACTTCCATGGCCTGCGCCGCAGTGGGTCTGCCCTTGCTCGGAACGAATGGTTCGACCTGTTCGCCTTTTCGGTAAGCCGTTGCATAAGTCGTCCCCATCTCCTCCGACAGATAGGCGCGGATATAGCCTCCGCAGTCCGCGTGCCCGTTCGACTCGAAGGGTGGCCACGCGGCTCCCGCTCCGGGCAGCGAGCAGAGTCATCGGTCGGGCAGAAGGGATCGGTCAGTCGGTGGTTCGCAGTGCGGCAGTCCAGAAAGTGGTGTCTGTGTTTGCGTCGTCGAGGTCGGCCAGTGTGTCCTCCAGATCGTCTCTGATCGCGACGCGCTCGGTACGGCTCCCCGCCGCGGCCAGCATGCACCGGGCCACAAGGTAGTGCTGGAGCAGGTCGATGAACGCGGCCAGGCTGCCGGCGATCAACACGGCGCTGGTTTCCTGCTCCCCGCCGTCGTCGGGCTCGTCGTCGAAGTAGGCATCGAAGTCGAAGTAGGCATCGAAGTCGTCTTCTGCTGTCGTCTTCTGCGCTGCTCCAGTCGGCCGCACCGAACAGGACGACCTGCCCCGTTCCGCCGTGCAGGACCAGGTCGCCGCCACCCCACGTACCGATCTTGTAGTACGCACCTGGGGCAGCGTCTGCCGACAGCTCGCCAGGGGCAAGGCAGGGCAGAGCCACTTCGTCCAGAGCCTCGAGCCGGATTGCGGCGCCTTCGAAGGCGGGCAGTCCGACGTCCGTGAGAACGCGGCGTGCCTCGGCGTCCGTCACCCCCTCGGGCAGCAGGCCGGTGGGCAGGCGACGTACGACGCCCGGTTCGAAGAGGTCGGGGTCGTACGAGCCTCGGCGCCGTGCTGTCCCGCGGTGCAGTGCGGGGAGGTAACCGGGATCGTCGAAGGTGGCTCACCGTGCACCTTGCTGATGCGCGGACTGGCGGCGGGGGCGTGGAGCTCGCCCGCGAAAATGCCGCCATCCCGTCACGACCAGGAGGGCGCCGACCCTCACCTGATCCGACACGGGGGTTTCCAGGGTCTCGAACACGGTCAGATCGTCCCAGCCGCTTTTACGTCGCGCGCCTGCGGTGCGCCAGCGGCTCGCGCTGCCCCGGTGCGGGCTTCGACTCCGGCCAGGGGCCGGCCAGCTCCTCGCCGGTTTCGGCGTCCCAGACTCGGTATCGCTCGTCCCATTCCCCCCGAGCGGAAACGGCGTGCCGGCCAGGGAGATAGTCCTCCGGGGCGATGACCGGGTCTCCCAAGGGACCGGGCCGAGCGTACGCGGCGTTCAGAGCACCCGGCGGACGCCAATGGGCCCAGCGCACCTGCCACGGCAGCGGCTGGCCGGACGAGGCGATCTGGGCGGCGGTCTCCGTATCGCCACGCACCGTACTCATCAGGTGCAGCCATGAGGCCCATTCACCCTGGGACAGAGAGTCGACGCCGCACATCCACAAGTTGACCGCGTCCCCGGCCAGGGAGGCACCACTCACGACATATGAGTCGTCGGCGTGGGCCGCGTCGATCAGGGCGACTTGATCGATACGGGCAACGAGCCGGCCGGAGCGCTGAACGGAGTCGAACTCACCGGCCTGCACGGCGTGCATCGCCAATCCATGAGTCAGGTACTGGTCGTCGTCGCTGCCGCGGACTGATGCGCCCACGCGCCTGGTTCATGTGGAAGCTCGTACGATCTCGGCATCGGTGGTCAGACGCAGCACTTCGGCGTACCGCTCGTCACGGAAACGGACCCAGCCGTCGCCGTCCACCTCCAGTAGCTCGCCAGAAGCCTCCAGCGTTGTGGCGATATCCGGAGACCGGCCCACATGGGGCTCCAGCGCCTGGGCGAGAGCGGTCCACACAGGCAACGGAGCGCGACGGACCTCGGCCAGTGCGAGTGCACGCAACGCTTCGGTGTCCGTGCCGTCAGGCAGTGCCCAGAACACCTTCGACTGCCGCGGCCTGTTGGCCTCGGCTCAGATCGTTGAACCGCACATCCGGCAGGTCCCGTTCGATCACGACCTGAGGTCGTCGCGGCGCCAGTTCTACCGGTGAAGCGGTGCACCATGCGCTCGGGCTCCGCGGAGCGCCGAGTACGGCCCGCACGGTGGGCATTGACGAGGATGACCAGCCCACCACCGAGCGGGGAGTCTTCAAGCTCGAATCCCCAGTCCGCCCGCTTCTCCGGCAGAGAGGTGAACCCAGCAGCAGCCATGACCCGATCGATGAGGTCCTCACAGGTCAGTCCGGTGGCATCCACGAGCACCGCTTCGCTGCGGGCCTCACTCAGCCGCAGCAGCGTCTCTGTCCGTCCGGAACCAGGAGGGCCGGTCAGCTCGGCCACTCGCTGGCTCCCGTTGTCCGACCACTCCAGGAGCTCGGCCAGGGCTTGTTCGGGTGATACGGGTGAAGGGGTGGGCGTCTGACGGCTCATCGCTGAATCTGTTGACTTTCGGTGTGTTCACACAGGGACGGGCTGGGGGGCTACTTTAGCTGTGGTGCGATCTCCTTCCAGAGGGCTTCGACCTTCCTGACATGTCTGACCATCTCTCGATCGCGGGCCTTCTCATTGGCGGTAACCGGGAATTTCTTCTTGACCTCATTCGTGATCTTTTTCTTGCTTCCTTCGGGGGAGCAGGTCACGGATCAACCCGTTGCCCGGCGCTGTTTCTGGAGTTCCCTGGTGAGCTCGGATCGCTGCTGATCCGCTAGGTCGGCCCGGTATGTGGTGCTGTAGTACACAGGCGCACCGGCCAGACGCTCACCCAGCAGGTTTGAGCAGTTGGAACTCCCGAGTCCGCCCTTCTTGTCGCCACACGGCTCGCGTTCGGTGTACAGGGCGTTGTCGTTGTTCGCAAAGTCCCGCAGGGTGTTGTAGACCGGGTCCAGGTCGATCTGTCGAATGTCGCCGGTGCTCCCGGAAATCGGGAACGATGAGTCCGTCACGTATTCGATGGTGCCGTCGTTCCGCTGCAACTCGACTACTGCGAAGTTTCGTTGAGTCAGGTCCGGTGTGTGTGTCTCCGGAAGCCCGAGTTTCGTCATCAACTTTCTGACGCGCTCGCCGGGGGTCTTGTGCTTGGCAGCGCCTTCCGACTCCTTCCTTTGTGCCTGGTCGCCGGCGACGCCGTAGTGCTGGTGATCCGATTGGTCTTCCTCGAACGGTGTGGAGCTCCAGCACCGCTCGGGTTCAAGGACTCGAATCCGGGCAGGGCCTTGTTCAATCCATCGGATGTGAAGGTACGCGGTCGATCCGGGGAGGCATCGGGGTCCGACTCGGAACCCGCGGCCACATTCAGGACATGAGCGAGCTGACCGTTCTTGGCCCAGTCCCGCAGCTGTTGGTCGACGTGGCCCTGCTGCAGGCGGAAAACAGGATTGGTCTGGCGGACACGCTGCTGCGAGTCATCCGGGTCCAGGTTGCCCTGTTGCTCCTTCTTGTCGCCGAACTCGCGGTTCAGACGTGGAGGAGAGTCGGGGTGTGGTTCGAGTCCGGCCTTCTTGTCCTTCCCGTCCGTCACCAGTGTTGTCACCCTTGTCGTCCCAGGAGTCCTTCGTCTCATCTGGTGGTTCCGGCGGGTTCGTCGCGGCGCCCTGCGTCGGCGCCGGTTCCGGGAGTCTCGGAGGCCTTCCGTTGCGGCTGCGTACCGTCGTCGGCGCGCTGGTCGGGCGTCACCGGCTGCCGGTTCGAGTCCAGTGGAATCGCGAAGACGCCGTTGTTCCCGCTGTGCAGCGGCTTCGAACTCTGCTGCCTGGTCTGGGCGTCGATGTAGGTGAGGTGGCCGTTGTGGTTGACGGCGTTCCAGGCGTGGGCGCGTCCGTGGGCGTCCTGAGTGATGATCACGGCCTGTGAGCCGTGGCCGCTGTCGCGGAGGGTGTTCTCCAGTCGGTTGAAGGCGTCGCGGCCGTTGCCCATGTCGCTGAAGCGGGCGCCCAGTGTGTTCTCGATGCGGTCGCGGCCGCCCTTCTCGCCGCGGTCCGAGGGGTTGCCGTCCGAGCCCAGGTCGGGCGTACGGCTGGCCGCTGCCGTGGGGTTGCCTGCGTAGGTGTCCACCGTGGACAGGGCTACGTCGACGCAGTTGTTGGTGCGGCCGGGGGTGTCGGGGCCGGTGCCGTTGATGTGTTCGATCCAGTTGCCGTCCGCCGGGTTCGGCGGTCGGGTGGGGTCGCCGTTCTCGTCTCGGGGCACCGAGTTTTCGAGGGCGTCCTGTTCGGCGCGGGTGGGGTCGGTGACGCCGCCTGGGGGGTTGGTGTTGCGGGTCTGTGAGGCCGGGGTGGGGGGCTCTTTCGGCTTCGGGTTGTCCGGGGAGTCTGCTGGTGGGGGTTGTTGGGGGTGGAGTCCGGGGTCTGTGGGGTGGACTGCTGGGGGTGGTTGTTCGGCGCCGGGGTCACGTGGTGGACCGGGACCGCGATGACCTGGGGCTGCTGCTGTTGGGTCGGGGTGTTCGTCGGGGGTTGCTGGGCGTTGGGCTGCGGCCCGCTGGTTCGGGGTGTTCGGCGTGCTGCCCGCGGGCTGCTGGGGCGGCCTGGTGGGGGAGGGGCCGGAACTCGGCTGGTTCGGAGTGCCGGGCGTGCCCTGAGGGGTGGGGTTGTGGGTGGCGGGCCCGGGCTGGCTCGAGGAGTTCGGGGTGCTGCTGCCCGGTGTCGAGGAGTTCGGGGTGCTGCTGCCCGGTGTGGAGGCGCGCTCGGGGCCGGTAGCGGTTGAGGGGGAGGGCGTCGGCGTGGGGATGCTGGTGGACGGCGATGCCGTCCTCGGGGGAGACGACTGGCCGGGGGTCTGGTTCGGGGTGGTCGTCCTCGGGTTCTGGCCCGGGGTGGGGGGTGTGCTGGCGGAAGGTGTCCTCGCCGGACCCGAGCTGGGGGTCGGGCTCGTCGCGGACGGGGTGCCGCCGGAGGTGCTCGGGGCGTGGTGCGTGCCCGCAGTGGCAGCCCCGGTGGAAGGCGCCACAGGCGACGTCGGCGCGGCCGGGCCGCCGTCCGAACGGCCGCCGGTACTGGTGGGGGACGGGTCGGCCGTCGTCGGTGTGGATGCTGCGGTGGACTGCGTGGGGGCGCTTGCGGCCAGGCTGTCGATCTGGGTGCCGATCGAGCCGCCGCCCGGCGAGGGCGACGTACCGCCGGACGACGCGGACGCGGACGTGGGCGTGGGCGTGGACTGCGGGCTCGGGGAGGACAGGCCGGAGACGGGGGAGCCGCCGCGGAGTGCGAGGGGCCGGACGTGCTCGGAGTGCTGGAGGAACCGTTGGAGTTCGCAGCCCCCGGTGATCCGCCGGGCGAGGGGTCGTCGAAGTCCGACAGGGATGGCCCAGTCGATGGCGCCGGCCGCGCGTACGGGGTGTCCGGGGAGGACGGACCCCGCCCGGAATCGGATCCCGACGCGGAGTCGGAAGGGGGCCCCGCGCCGACATCGGGGGCGCCGCTGCCGGGGCCGCCGGTGTCGGCGGATATCCCGCTGCCTATGTTCACGCCGGGGCTGTTGCCGTTGCTGGTGCGCGTCGGGGTGGAGGAGTCCGATCCCGGCGAACTCGTGCCGGAGGAAGAGGAGTTGGACGACGAGGAGTCGGACGAAGAGGAGTCGGAGGGCGAGGAGCTGGAACTCCCCGGCCCGGAGCGCTGCCGCTGCCGCCCCCCGATAACCCTGGTGTTGCGTCGTATCCGTCGATGCGGCTGTCGATGGCGTCCCGGGCCCGGCTGCCGGCTTTCTCGCCCAGGCTGTCGCGCAGGCCTTCGGCGAAGGTCTGCGGGCTCTGTCTGAGGGCGTCGAGGCCTGCCTGGCCGCCGGCTTTGAGGGTGGCGCCGACGTCGTAGCCTTCCTGGGCGCCGAAGCCGACGTTGACGCTCTGCCGGATGAGGTCGGTGACGATCGCCTCGATCGCCGAGATCGCGGGTTCTTTCAGTGTCTCCACGATCGCGTCTATCAGGGCTTGTTTGAGCTCGTCGAGGAGGCGGCGCACGATCAGGCGGGTGATCTGCATGGCGCCCAGGCGGCGACCTCGGACAGGCCGAAGGTGAAGGGGGCGGCGGCGTGCGCGGCGATGATCTCGATGGCCAGGGCGATGAGCTGGGCGATGACGGCCCATTTGGCCACTTCGACGAGGCAGGCGCAGGCCTCCAGCACGTTCGCGAGGAGGTGGGCGGCCTGGGCGGCACTGGCGAGGTAGCCGTCGTCGCCGCCCCCGTCGAACTTGGCGTAGGTCTTGGTGAACTTGTCGATCGATTCACCGGCGTTGTGGGCGGTGACGGTGCGGGCGCTGCTGTTCGCGGTGGTGTGCAGCTCGGTGACCTGCTCGCCGAACTGCCGCCACAGGGCGGCGCAGTCTCTAGTTTGTCCTCGTTCGCGGTCGGCCAGTTGTAGCCGAGCATCTCGAGGATCCATTCGAGCTCGTCCGGCAGCATCATCGCCACAGCGGAAAGCCCCCCAGTCACTCAGTTGCGGCCGTACAACTCCCTCGCCTGTCGAGGGAAAACACCCAGGGGTACAGCCGTGGCCACAGCTTACGTACTGTCGTGGCGGTGTCTTCGGGGGGTTGCTGTCACAACTGTGTTGCGGGACGGGCTTGTTTGCCCGGGACCGGACTTCTC
>CAVQGD010000019.1:0-16528 GCA_963711935.1 uncultured Actinomycetota bacterium | reverse complement strand
CCGAGCGGGACCGGCTGGTCGCCGAGCTGCGCGCCATCGGCTACGAGGTCACCGAGTCCGACGCCAACTTCGTGCAGTTCGGCAGGTTCGAGGACGCGCACGAGGTCTGGCAGCAGATCCTCGACCGGGGCGTCCTGGTCCGGGACAACGGCGTACCGGGATGGCTGCGGGTCACCGCCGGAACCCCCGCCGAGAACGACGCGTTCCTCGACGCGGTACGTGAACTGAAGAAGGAGCGACAGGAGCGCATGAGCCGCGTAGGACGCGTGGAGCGCACCACCAAGGAGACCTCGGTCCTCGTCGAGATCAACCTCGACGGCACCGGCAGGTCGCGATCTCCACCGGGGTCGGCTTCTACGACCACATGCTCGACCAGCTCGGCCGCCACGGCCTGTTCGACCTGACCGTCAAGACCGACGGCGACCTGCACATCGACTCCCACCACACCATCGAGGACACCGCCCTCGCGCTGGGCGCCGCCTTCAAGCAGGCCCTCGGCGACAAGGTGGGCATCTACCGCTTCGGCAACTGCACGGTCCCGCTGGACGAGTCCCTCGCCCAGGTCACGGTGGACCTCACCGGCCGCCCGTACCTCGTGCACACCGAGCCCGAGAAGATGGCGCCGATGATCGGCGAGTACGACACCACGATGACCCGGCACATCCTGGAGTCCTTCGTCGCCCAGGCCCAGATCGCGCTGCACGTGCACGTGCCGTACGGGCGCAACGCCCACCACATCGTCGAGTGCCAGTTCAAGGCGCTGGCGCGGGCCCTGCGCTACGCCTCCGAGCGCGACCCGCGCGCGGCCGGCATCCTGCCCTCCACGAAGGGCGCGCTGTGAACGGCCTCTCCACCGTCCTGATCGTCGTCGGCCTCTTCCTGGTCGGCGGGATCATCTCCTTCGTCAAGCAGCAGATGCCGAAGAGCCTGATCGTGCTGCTCTCGATCGGCGCCGCGATGTGTCTGTCGCCGGTGTCCTGAGGCTGGAGGTGTGGAATTGAGCAGCCGTCGAAGAAGGTCGTCGTCTTCGACTACGGCTTCGGCAATGTCCGCTCCGCCGAGCGCGCACTCGCGCGCACGGGAGCCGACGTCGAGATCACCCGTGACTACGACAAGGCCATGAACGCGGACGGGCTGCTGGTGCCCGGCGTCGGCGCCTTCGCCGCCTGCATGAAGGGGCTGAAGGAGGCCCGCGGCGACTGGATCGTCGACCGCCGGCTCTCCGGCGGCCGCCCGGTGATGGGTATCTGCGTCGGCATGCAGATCCTCTTCGCGCGCGGCATCGAGCACGGCGTGGAGACCGAGGGCCTCGACGAGTGGCCCGGCACGGTCGAGCCGCTCCAGGCCGAGATCGTGCCCCACATGGGCTGGAACACCGTCGACGCGCCTGCCGCACCAAGCTGTTCGCCGGCCTGGACGCCGACGCCCGCTTCTACTTCGTGCACTCCTACGCCGTCCACGACTGGTCCCTGGAGACGCACAACCCCGCGCTGACCGCCCCCAGGGTCACCTGGTCGACGCACGGCAAGCCCTTCGTGGCGGCCGTGGAGAACGGCGCCCTGTGGGCCACCCAGTTCCACCCCGAGAAGTCCGGCGACGCCGGAGCGCAGCTGCTGAACAACTGGATCGGAACCCTGTAGCCATGGCAAAGCTCGAACTCCTTCCCGCCGTCGACGTCCGCGACGGCCAGGCGGTCCGCCTCGTCCACGGCGAGTCCGGCACGGAGACCTCCTACGGCTCCCCGCTGGAGGCCGCCCTCGCCTGGCAGCGCGCGGGCGCCGAGTGGCTGCACCTGGTCGACCTGGACGCCGCGTTCGGCACCGGCGACAACCGCGACCTGGTCGCCGAGGTCGCCCGGGCGATGGACATCAAGGTCGAGCTGTCCGGCGGCATCCGCGACGACGCCTCCCTGGCGAACGCCCTGGCCACCGGCTGCACCCGGGTCAACCTCGGCACCGCCGCCCTGGAGACCCCCGAGTGGGTCGCCAAGGTCATCGCCGAGCACGGCGACAGGATCGCGGTGGGCCTGGACGTACGGGCACGACCCTGCGCGGCCGCGGCTGGACCCGCGACGGCGGCGACCTCTACGAGACGCTGGCGCGCCTCGACAAGGAGGGCTGCGCCCGCTACGTCGTCACGGACATCGCCAAGGACGGCACCCTCCAGGGCCCCAACCTGGAGCTGCTGCAGCAACGTCTGCGCGGCGACGGACCGCCCGGTCGTGGCCTCCGGCGGCGTGTCGTCCCTCGACGACCTGCGGGCCATCGCCGAGCTGGTGCCGCTCGGTGTCGAGGGCTCCATCGTCGGGAAGGCCCTGTACGCGAAGGCGTTCACCCTGGAAGAGGCCCTGGAGGCTGTGCGTCATGACAGTCCGAACGCGCGTGACGTCCGAGCGCGTCGGTGCAGAGCGGGAGTCCCTGGGAGGAGTCCTTCGGTTTCGCGCGCGCCGTCGCGGCGGGCGACCGCGTCCTGGTGGCGGGCACGACGGCCTTCAAGGGCGACGTGCTGTACGGGGAGGGCGACCCGTACGAGCAGACCAAGGTGGCCTTCACCAGCGCGGTCGAGGCGCTCGGCGAGTTCGGGCTCGGCGTCGAGTCCGTGATCCGTACGCGGATGTACCTGACCCATATGCGGGACGTGGAAGAGGTGGGCCGGGCCCACAAGGAGATCTTCGACCCGGTGCGCCCGGCCGCGACCCTGCTGGTCGTGGAGGGCTTCGTCGACCCGCGCATCCTGGTCGAAGTCGAGATGGAAGCATTCAGAGGCTAGGACTTCAGCGGGCCTTTCGCAGAGCCATTCCTAAGGAGCCGTGGATTCATGACCCTGGCGGTCCGAGTCATCCCCTGCCTGGACGTGGACAACGGCCGGGTCGTCAAGGGCGTCAACTTCCAGAACCTGCGCGACGCGGGCGACCCCGTCGAGATGGCCAAGGTGTACGACGCCGAGGGCGCCGACGAGCTGACGTTCCTGGACATCACCGCCTCGTCGGGCAACCGCGAGACGACGTACGACGTGGTGCGCCGCACCGCCGAGCAGGTCTTCATCCCGCTGACGGTCGGCGGCGGCGTCCGTACGGCCGAGGACGTGGACAAGCTGCTGCGGGCGGGCGCGGACAAGGTCGGCGTCAACACGGCGGCGATCGCCCGCCCCGACCTCATCCGCGAGATCGCCGAGCGCTTCGGCCGCCAGGTGCTGGTCCTGTCGGTGGACGCCCGCCGCACCGACTCCGGATCCTTCGAGGTCACCACCCACGGCGGCCGTAAGGGCACCGGCATCGACGCCGTCGAGTGGGCCCACCGGGCCGCCGAACTGGGCGCCGGCGAGATCCTGCTCAACTCGATGGACGCGGACGGCACCAAGGACGGCTACGACCTGGAGATGATCACCGCCGTCCGCAAGCACGTCACCGTCCCCGTCATCGCCTCCGGCGGCGCCGGCAGGCTGGCCGACTTCCCCCCGGCCGTCGAGGCGGGCGCGGACGCGGTGCTCGCCGCGTCCGTCTTCCACTTCGGCGACCTGCGCATCGGCGAGGTCAAGGAGGCGCTGCGGGAGGCGGGGCACCCCGTGCGGTAGTTCGAGGAGCCATCCCTGGTAGTGAATGCGGTAGTAGTCAGGGCTCTTTGGCATCTATGGTGCTCGTATGCCTGGAATCACGATTGAGTTCACCGAGTCAGAGCTGCCGAGCTGCGTGCGGAGGCCAAGGAGAAGGGCGTCGCGATCAAACGGCTGGCGCACGACATACTGACTGAGGATGTGGTGCGGCGGCGGCAGAAGCAGCGTTTCGTCGAATGTGCGGCGAAGTACGCCCGTGACATCATGCTGGTCCTCGAGGAGCGCTTTCCGGTGGGGCTGCGATGACGCTGTACGTAGACGCAGGCTGGATCCTCAACGTTCAGATCGCTGTCTCTCCCCCAATATCCCCCTTCGCGACTGGGGTGCGCTGCACTGTATGGCCGAGCGCCACAGGTACGAGCGCATCGCGGGCGAGCCCTACTACGAGGAGGTGCCGGCGCGCGCGGCGACGTTCCTGCATACGGCAGTGAGGCTCAGGCCGTTCATGGACTACAACGCGACGATTGGTATCGGCTGCATCCGCGCGTACATGGAGCATGCGGCACGCCGCTCGATCCGACGCCCGGCCACTGGCGAACTCATCGCCGATATCCGCAGCGACGAGTCCGACTTCAGGAGACCGCCCGCCTCCTGCGCGACTGGCCGGCGTGAGCCTCCCGGAGGCCGCAGCGCCGCTCAGATCCCCAGCTGCTTCGTCTCGTGCAGCTTCGCGATCGCGTCCTTCTCGCCGTCCAGTTCCACGTCGGCCACCTGCTGCCGCCCGTAGAGGAACAGCAGCAGCTCGGCGGGCTCGCCGGTCACCGTGACGACCGGCGTGCCGCGGTGGGCGACCGCCGTCTGGCCGTTCGGGCGGCGCAGCACGAGGCCGGTGGGGGAGCCGCGGCCCATCAGCCGGGCGGTGCGCTCCAGCCGGGACCACAGGGCGTCCTGGAAGACCGGGTCCAGCTCGCGCGGGGTCCAGTCGGGCCGGGCGCGGCGTACGTCCTCGGTGTGGATGTAGAACTCGATCGTGTTCGAGGCCTCGTCGATCTGCTTGAGGGAGAAGGGCGAGAAACGCGGCGGGCCCGTACGGATGAGCTGGATCAGCTCCTCGTACGGCTTGGCGGTGAACTCCTCCATCACCCGGTCCAGGCGCGGCGCGAGCTGCTTGATGAGGATGCCGCCCGCGGCGTCGGGGCGGCGCTCGCGCACCACCACGTGCGCGGCCAGGTCACGGGTCTTCCAGTCCTCGCACAGGGTCGGGGCCTCCGGGCCCGCGGTCTCCAACAGATCGGCGAGGAGGAGTCGTTCACGCTTGGCATGGGTCGACATGGCAGCCAGCCTACGACCGGGACGCGGGTCCGCACAGGGGGAGCCGCGCAGTCCGTCAGGGGCCCACCGGACCGCCCCGGTGCCGGGTCCGGCCTGTGGACAACAGCGGGGCCTGTGGACAACGGCGAGGTGCGTCGGCGGCACGCGGCACAATGGCACCCATGACCAGCACGCCGTCCTCCAGCAGCCCCCACGGTCCCGGAGCCCAGCGGGCCCCAGGCAGTCCCAGCAGCCTCGATCCCGAGATCGCCGCGCGCCTCAAGCGCGGCGCCGACGGGCTCCTGCCCGCCATCGCCCAGCAGTACGACACCGGAGAGGTGCTCATGCTCGGCTGGATGGACGACGAGGCGCTGCACCGCACGCTCACCACCGGCCGCTGCACCTACTGGTCGCGCAGCCGCCAGGAGTACTGGGTCAAGGGCGACACCTCCGGCCACATCCAGTGGGTGAAGTCCGTGGCCCTGGACTGCGACGCCGACACCGTGCTCGTCAAGGTCGACCAGGTCGGCGCCGCCTGCCACACCGGCGCCCGCACCTGCTTCGACGAGGACCCCCTCAAGGCCCTCGAAGGCGGCGCCGGTTCCGGCGTACCGTCACTGGACCAGGATCAGTAAGGTCAGCCGCCATGGACCTCGAGACGTTCCGCAAGCTGGCCACCGACCGCCGCGTCATCCCCGTCAGCCGCAAGCTCCTCGCCGACGGCGACACCCCCGTCGCGCTCTACCGCAAGCTCGCCGCCGAGCGCCCGGGCACGTTCCTGCTGGAGTCCGCGGAGAACGGCCACACGGCGTTCACATGGTCTCGCTACTCCTTCGTCGGCGTCCGTAGCGCCGCCACCCTCACCGAGCGCGACGGCCAGGCGCACTGGCAGGGCACCCCGCCCGTCGGCGTCCCCGTCGACGGCGACCCGCTCGCCGCCCTGCGCGCCACCATCGAGGCCCTGCACACGCCCCGCGACCTCGCCGCGGGCCTGCCGCCCTTCACCGGAGGCATGGTCGGCTACCTCGGCTACGACATCGTGCGCCGCCTGGAGAAGATCGGCCCCGGTGAGCGGGACGACCTGCGGCTGCCCGAGCTGACCATGCTGCTCACCAGCGACCTCGCCGTCCTCGACCACTGGGACGGCACGGTGCTGCTCATCGCCAACGCCATCAACCACAACGACCTGGACACGGGCGTCGACGAGGCCTACGCGGACGCGGTCGCCCGCCTCGACGCCATGCAGGCCGACCTCACCCGCCCCGTCTCGCAGCCCCCGGCCGCGCTCCCGCCCTCCGAACTCCCCGAGTACACGGCTGGTTGGGGCGGCCCCGACTTCCAGGAGGCCGTCGAGGACATCAAGGAGCGCATCCGGGCCGGCGAGGCCTTCCAGGTCGTACCGTCGCAGAGGTTCGAAACGCCGTGTACGGCAAGCGCGTTGGACGTCTACCGGGTGCTGCGGGCGACCAACCCCTCCCCGTACATGTACCTGTTCCGCTTCGACGGGTTCGACGTCGTCGGCTCGTCCCCCGAAGCCCTGGTCAAGGTCGAGGACGGGCAGGCCATGGTGCACCCCATCGCGGGCACCCGCCACCGCGGCACCACCCCGCAGGAGGACCAGGCCCTCGCCGACGAGCTGCTCGCCGACCCCAAGGAGCGCGCCGAGCACCTGATGCTGGTCGACCTGGGGCGCAACGACCTCGGACGGGTCTGTGAGCCGGGCTCGGTCGAGGTCGTCGACTTCATGTCCATCGAGCGGTATTCACACGTGATGCACATCGTGTCGACCGTCGCCGGGCGCGTCGCGGGAGGCCGTACGGCCTTCGACGTACTGACCGCCTGCTTCCCGGCCGGCACGCTCTCCGGCGCCCCGAAGCCACGTGCGATGCAGATCATCGACGAACTGGAGCCGTCCCGCCGCGGGCTGTACGGCGGCTGCGTCGGCTACCTCGACTTCGCGGGCGACTCCGACACCGCCATCGCCATCCGCACGGCCCTGCTCCGCGACGGCACCGCCTACGTCCAGGCGGGCGCCGGTATCGTCGCCGACTCGGACCCCGTGGCCGAGGACACCGAGTGCCGCAACAAGGCGGCGGCGGTGCTGCGGGCGGTACACACGGCGAACCGGCTCGGAGAAACACGGCGTGGCGCGCGCTCTGGGTGACGGGCCCCGGGTGACGGGGCGCCCGGGGTGCACGCGATAGTGGGGTACGTGACCGCACTACCTCACCCCGCATCCGAACCCGTACGCGTCCGTGCCAGCCGGCGCAGCCTCGCCGTCGCCCTGCTGTGCGGCGCGCTCGGCGCGGCCGTGGCGCTGCTCTCCACCCGGCAGCGCTGGTCGGAGGCCACCGCCTCGGTCGCGGGTGGCGACTTCCCGCTGACCGCCAGGGGCAGCGACGTCACGGGCGTGCCCGCGGCCCTCGCGATAGTGGGTCTCGCCGCGCTCGTCGCCGTGTTCGCCGTCCGTAAAGCCGGGCGCGTCCTGGTCGCGGCGCTGCTGGCGCTCTCCGGCGCGGGCACTGTCGTCGCGGCCCTGCTGGGCGCCGCCGACAGCTCCGCGCTCGACGAGAAGGCCGCGCAGGCCTCCGGCGACACCTCCGCCACCGTCGACGCGCTCAGCCACACCGCGTGGCCGTACGTCGCGGCCGCGGGCGGCGCGCTGATCCTGCTGGCCGGGCTGATCGCACTGCGGTACGGGCGGCTGTGGCCCGCGATGTCCGGCCGCTACGAGCGCGACGGGACACCCCGGCCGCGCAGGGTGAAACCCGTGGACCCGGACCGGCCCGAGGACCTGTGGAAGGCACTGGACCGCGGCGAGGACCCGACGGGGACGTAGAGGCCCTGGGTTCCCGGCTGTGTCCGGGCGTCCGGGCCTACCCGTACCCTGGCGGTTCGCGTGCGAGGGGAGACCCCCGCTCAGGTGCGTTCGCGCGCGTACGGGACAATGGGCGGGCGAGCGTCCGACTCACCACGCTTCGCTTACGCATCGCTTACAGCAACGAGGAGCACGTCATGGCGGGCAGCAGCCACGGACACACCCCGGCAGCCTGGACCGGTGTCACCATCGCCGTCATCGGTTTCTGCGTCGCGGGTGCCTTCATGGTGATGGCCAATCCGCTGGGCTTCTGGGGCGGCCTGGCGCTCGTCGTTCTCGGCGGTGTCGTCGGCGGCATCATGCGCGCGATGGGGCTGGGCCGGCCCCGGACCGTGCACCCGGTGCGCCAGGTCGCGAAGGCCGAGCCCACAATCGAGCTGAAGGCCGAGCCGGTGGTCGCCGAGAGCTGAGTCCCGTACGCCGGCTCCGTACGCCGGCTCCGTACGCCGACTCCGTACGACGACGGCTCCGTACGACGGCTCCGTACGACGGCTCCGTACGACTTCGGGAGGGGTGGATCCGGGGGGTACCGCCTCCGGATCCACCCCTCCCGCGCCCAGTGCGGCCCGCACCGGGCAGAATGCGTGGGGTGAACACACAAGGCCGGAAGGCGACTCTGCCAGCCAGCGCCGGAACCAGCGCCGGCACCGGCACCGTGCTGGGCCGCGTGGCCGTGCCCGCCGGGGTGCTCGCGGCCGTGGCCGGGGCCTTCGCGTACGTCGGGGCCGTGAACCCCAACGAACCCGGGCACTACCCGGTCTGTCCGCTGCTGCGCCTCACCGGCCTGTACTGCCCGGGCTGCGGCGGCCTGCGCGCCGCCCACGCGTTCGTGCACGGAGACTTCGTCACGGCCCTCACGGACAACGCGGTGGCTGTGCTGGGCTTCGTGGGGTTCGCGGTGGTGTGGACCGTATGGGTGGCCCGTGCGGTGCGCGGACGGCCGACACGGTTCGCACGGGGGCCGGTGGCGCTGTGGTCGCTGGGCGCGCTGGTGCTGGTCTTCACCGTTGCCCGGAACCTGCCGTTCGGTGACTGGCTGCATCCTTGATCAAACCGCGAATGTCCAGGTGGAAGAACCGGCATCAACCAGATGCAAGACCCCTGCCCACCTCCGGATACCATCGCAGTGACCAGCTTGAACTGCTCGAACCACCTCAACCGTCACCGCCAGGAAGGGGGCCACTCGCGTGAGTGTGCTCGACGAGATCATCGACGGAGTCCGTGCCGACCTCGCGGAGCGGCAGGCGCGCGTCAGCATCGACGAGCTCAAGGAGCGCGTGGCGAAGGCTCCGGCGGCCAGGGACGGGGTGGCCGCGCTGCGCGGTGACGGGGTGAAAGTGATCTGTGAGGTCAAGCGCTCCAGCCCGTCCAAGGGCGCGCTCGCCGCGATCGCCGACCCGGCAGGGCTGGCGGCCGACTACGAGACGGGCGGCGCGGCGGTCATCTCGGTCCTGACCGAGCAGCGCCGCTTCGGGGGCTCGCTGGCGGACCTGAAAGCGGTGCGGTCCAGTGTCGACATCCCCGTCCTCCGCAAGGACTTCATCGTCACCTCGTACCAGCTGTGGGAGGCACGGGCGTACGGCGCCGATCTCGCCCTGCTGATCGTCGCGGCGCTCGACCAGGCCGCCCTGGAGTCCCTCATCGAACGTGCCGTGTCGATCGGGCTCACCCCGCTCGTCGAGGCGCACGACGAGGAGGAGGCCGAGCGGGCGGTGGACGCGGGCGCGAAGGTGATCGGCGTCAACGCGCGCAACCTGAAGACCCTGGAGGTCGACCGCACCACGTTCGAGCGGGTCGCCCCCGAGATCCCCGAGGGCATCGTCAAGGTCGCCGAGTCCGGTGTCCGGGGCCCGCACGACCTCATCGCGTACGCCAACGCGGGCGCCGACGCCGTACTGGTGGGCGAGTCCCTGGTGACCGGGCGCGACCCGAAGACGGCCGTGGCGGACCTCGTGGCCGCGGGGGCGCACCCGGCGCTGCGGCAGGGGAGGGGCTGACGCCCGCGATGACCGCGCGCGCCGCGCACCGGGAGGGCCGCGCACCGGGAGGTTCGGGCGGGCAGGTGACGCCGATGAGCGCGCGTACGTGGATACCGTGATCCTGTCCGACCTGTAACCGGGGCTGAAAGGCGGGTCCGGTACGTCATCGGTGACGAGCCGGGCAGGTGAACGGCTGCGATGGCACCGCGCCCGCGCGCGCGACCCTGCGCAGCGAGCGCTGGCCGACCGCCCGGCGCCGTCCCCGGCTCGGAGGCGGGCGCGCACCGCCGTCGCACACCGCGCCGGGCGGTGCCGCCGACAGCGCGGGCGGCGCGCGACGGATCACCGCGGTCCGTCCCACAGCCCCTGCGAGGTAACCGCATGTCCAGCGAGTTCTTCCTTCCCGACCCGGAGGGTCAGGTCCCCAGCCCCGAGGGGTACTTCGGCGCGTACGGCGGCAAGTTCATCCCGGAGGCGCTCGTCGCCGCCGTGGACGAGGTCGCCGTGGAGTACGACAAGGCGAAGGCCGATCCCGAGTTCGCCCGCGAGCTCGATGACCTGCTCATGCACTACACCGGGCGGCCGAGCGCACTCACCGAGGTGCCCCGGTTCGCCGAACACGCCGGGGGCGCCCGGGTGTTCCTCAAGCGTGAGGACCTCAACCACACCGGGTCCCACAAGATCAACAACGTGCTCGGGCAAGCCCTGCTCACCAGGCGCATGGGAAAGACGCGTGTCATCGCCGAGACCGGCGCCGGACAGCACGGCGTCGCCACGGCCACCGCCTGCGCCCTCTTCGGCCTCGACTGCACGATCTACATGGGCGAGATCGACACCCGCAGGCAGGCCCTCAACGTGGCCCGTATGCGCATGCTGGGGGCTGAGGTCATCGCTGTGAAGTCCGGGAGCAGGACGCTCAAGGACGCCATCAACGAGGCCTTCCGCGACTGGGTCGCCAATGTCGACCACACTCACTATCTGTTCGGGACCGTGGCCGGGCCTCATCCCTTCCCCGTCATGGTGCGCGACTTCCACCGGGTCATCGGTGTCGAGGCCCGGCGGCAGCTCCTCAAGCGGGCAGGGCGCCTTCCGGACGCCGCCCTTGCCTGTGTGGGCGGTGGTTCGAACGCCATCGGGCTCTTCCACGCCTTCCTCCCCGACACCTCCGTACGGCTCATCGGGTGCGAGCCCGCCGGGCACGGTGTCGAGACCGGGGAGCACGCCGCGACCCTCACCGCCGGTGAGCCCGGCATCCTGCACGGGTCGCGGTCGTACGTCCTGCAGGACGAGGAAGGGCAGATCACCGAGCCGTACTCGATCTCGGCCGGTCTGGACTACCCGGGCATCGGCCCCGAGCACTCCTACCTCAAGGACAGCGGCCGCGGTGAGTACCGCGCGGTCACCGACGACGCCGCGATGCGGGCGTTGCGCCTGCTGTCGCGCACCGAGGGGATCATCCCGGCCATCGAGAGCGCCCACGCGCTCGCCGGCGCCCTGGAGGTCGGCCGCGAGCTGGGCAGGGACGGGCTGATCGTCGTCAACCTGTCCGGGCGCGGTGACAAGGACATGGACACGGCCGCCCGCTACTTCGGCCTGTACGACGGCCTGTACGACACAGACGCGACGATCGCCGCAGACGCCGGCACCGCCAAGACCACCGAGACCGCCGGGACCGAGACCGAGGGGGACGTCAAGTGAGCGGCGCCGCATCCATGGGGGGGAAAAGCCAGCTGTTGAGTGACACCCTGGCGGCGGCGAAAGCCGAGGGGCGGTCCGCTCTCATCGCGTACCTCCCGGCCGGGTTCCCGACCGTTGACGGGGGCATCGCCGCCATCAAGGCGGTCTTCGACGGCGGCGCCGATGTCGTCGAGGTGGGCCTGCCACACAGTGACCCCGTCCTCGACGGGCCTGTCATCCAGACCGCCGACGACATCGCGCTGCGGGGCGGAGTCAAGATCGCTGACGTCCTGCGTACGGTGCGTGAGGCGTACGAGGCGACCGGGAAGCCGGTGCTCGTGATGACGTACTGGAACCCGGTCGACCGCTACGGCGTCGAGCGGTTCACCACCGAGCTCGCCGAAGCCGGCGGAGCCGGGTGCATCCTGCCCGACCTGCCCGTCCAGGAGTCGGCGCTGTGGCGGGAGCACGCCGAGAAGCACGGGCTCGCCACGGTCTTCGTCGTCGCGCCCAGCAGCAAGGACGCCCGGCTCGCCGAGATCACCACGGCGGGTTCCGGTTTCGTCTATGCGGCCTCCCTGATGGGCGTCACGGGGACGCGCGCATCGGTGGGTGCCCAGGCGCAGGGCCTGGTCCAGCGCACCAGGGCCACCACCGACCTGCCCGTCTGCGTCGGACTCGGTGTCTCCAACGCCGCCCAGGCCGCCGAGGTGGCCGCCTTCGCCGACGGCGTGATCGTCGGCTCGGCGTTCGTGAAGCGGATGCTGGACGCGCCGGACGAGGCGGCGGGTCTGGAGGCCGTACGGACACTGGCGGGCGACCTCGCGAAGGGCATGCGCGGAACGGAGTGAGGGGAAGGCACCGCGCGCAACCATGACACGCGGCCGTTCCCGCACATGACGGATCACGCGCTCACTCGTACGAGTGCACCTGGAACCGGGGGGGTGCGATGCGTCTCCCCGGTTCGTTCTGCCGGATGTGAGCGAGAAGAACCGTGAGGGAAAGCGCACTGCCCGTGAGCGGCTGGCGGCGGAGCGAGAGAAGCAGAAGGCCGCGGAGAAGCGCCGTCGCGTGCTGATCGTGGGAGCCGCCGTGGCCGGCGTCCTGGGGCTGGCCGCGGTGGTGGGTGCCGTCGCGGTGAACGTCGGCAAGGACGAAGGAGCAGAGGCCTCGGGCCCGGCCGTGGGGCCCTCGGGGGCGGGCGGCAAGGACGGCCTGATGATCCCCGTCGGCAAGGACAGCGCCACCTCGACTCTCACGGTGTGGGAGGACTTCCGCTGCCCGGCGTGCAAGTCCTTCGAGGACGCCTACCGCTCGACGATCCACGAGCTCACGGACGCCGGAAAGCTCAAGGTCGAGTACCACCTGGCGACACTGATCGACGGCAACGTGGGCGGCAGCGGATCGAGAAAGGCCGCCAACGCCGCCGCGTGCGCGCAGGACGCGGGCAGGTTCGCGGACTACCACGACGCACTGTTCCAGAAGCAGCCCCCCGAGACGGACGACGCGTTCGCCCAGGACAGCAAGCTGATCGAGCTGGCGAAGAAGGCCGACGGTCTGGACACACCTGCCTTCCGCCGGTGCGTAGAGGACGGCAGGCACAACAGCTGGGTCGTGAAGTCGAACGAAGCCTTCCAGAAGGGCGGTTTCTCGGGCACTCCGACCGTGCTCCTCGACGGCACGAACATCTACCAGGACCGGTCGATGACCCCGGCGAAGCTGAAGCAGATGGTGGAGAAGAAGAGCAAGGGCTGAAGAGCGAGAGCCGAAGAGCGAGAACTGACGAGCGAGAACTGCCGAGCGTGGGCTGACGAGGAAGAGTCAGGGCCGAGACCATTCGCGGTCCGTGTGACGTGTGACATGTGACATGTGAAGTGTGACGTGTGACGGCTGTGCGTTATGGAGCCGTAGCCGGGCGGGTTTCAGCGGTGCCCGTCCGGCAGGGTAGCGTCGTTTCTGCTATGGACCTTGTTGAGCTTGCCTTTATTCCGAGCCCGTCGCGTGGGGAGCTGTACCTCGGCCCCGTTCCGCTGCGCGGCTATGCGTTCTGCATCATCATCGGCGTCTTCGTGGCCGTCTGGCTCGGCAACAAACGCTGGATCGCCCGTGGCGGGCAGCCCGGCACAGTGGCCGACATCGCGGTCTGGGCCGTGCCGTTCGGCCTGGTCGGCGGGCGGCTGTACCACGTGATCACGGACTACCAGCTGTACTTCAGCGAGGGCCGTGACTGGGTGGACGCCTTCAAGGTATGGGAGGGCGGTCTCGGCATCTGGGGCGCGATCGCCCTCGGCGCGGTCGGCGCGTGGATCGGCTGCCGCCGCCGGGGCATCCCGCTGCCCGCGTACGCCGACGCCGTCGCACCCGGCATCGCGTTCGCGCAGGCGATCGGGCGGTGGGGCAACTGGTTCAACCAGGAGCTGTACGGGCGGCGTACGGACCTCCCGTGGGCCGTGGAGATCACCTCCTCGGCGGACGGCCGGGTCCCGGGCACATACCACCCCACGTTCCTGTACGAGTCCCTGTGGTGCGTCGGCGTCGCGGTCCTGGTCATCTGGGCGGACCGCCGCTTCAAGCTGGGGCACGGGCGGGCGTTCGCGCTGTACGTCGCCGGCTACTGCGCCGGCCGCTTCTGGATCGAGTACATGCGTGTCGACCACGCCCACGAAATCCTCGGCCTGCGCCTGAACAACTGGACCGCGATGCTCGTGTTCGTCCTCGCGGTGCTCTTCCTCGTCCTCTCCGCACGCAAGCGCCCGGGACGCGAGGAGATCGTGGAGCCTGGTGCGGGTGCCTCCGGCGGTGGCGACGGTGACTCGGTGGCGCTCGAGAAGAAGGCGGGCGACGCGGAGAAGGCAGGCGACGCGGAGAAAGCGGGCGACGCGGAGAAGGCAGGCGACGCGGACAAGGCCGACAAGGTGTCTGCGAAAGCGGAGGCCAAAGAGCTCAGGGAAAGCGAGTCCGAGAACGAGCCCGAGGCGGCCAAGAAGAGCTGACCTCGACGGTTACGCGAAGGGGGCGCCGCATCCTGGGGGACGCGGCGCCCCCTTCGCGTACCGCCCCCCGGCTACCCGCTCGCGTACCGCCCCCCGGCTACCCGCCTCGGTGCGCCAGGGACCACCCCGTACGGAGAGACGAATGAGCGCGCGAGGCTCCGCGAGGAGTCGAACGCGAGGCTCCGTGAGGCTCCGCGAGGCATCGAAAGCGTGGGCCGAATGCTGGGCAACCGCGGCGCCGAACGCCGGGAAAGCGCAGGTAAGTACGGCCTTCCTTGCTGGCAGGAGCGATTTTCCGCGCGTATGTTCAGGCTGTGAGGGCGAGTTGAGTTGAAGAGCGCCCGTGGAAAACACCCGAGGGGGACCTGAACCATGGCCATCATCGAGACCGAGGCGACGCTGCACGAGGCGCACCGGGACAACCACACGCACCGCGACGTGAACGGTGGGTGGCTGCGTCCCGCTGTCTTCGGGGCGATGGACGGGCTCGTGTCCAACCTCGCCCTCATGAGCGGCGTCGCGGGCGGGGCGGTGAGCCCGCAGGGGATCATCATCGCCGGGCTCGCGGGCCTGGCCGCCGGCGCCTTCTCGATGGCGGCCGGCGAGTACATCTCCGTCGCCTCGCAACGCGAACTGGTCGAAGCCGAACTCGACGTCGAGCGGCGTGAGTTGAGCAAGCATCCGCAGTGCGAGCAGCGTGAGCTCGCCGCGCTCTACGAGAACCGTGGAGTCGAGCCCGCGCTCGCCCGTGAGGTCGCCCGGCAGCTGTCGCACGACCCCGAGCAGGCCCTCGAGATCCACGCCCGCGAGGAACTGGGCATCGACCCCGGCGACCTGCCCTCGCCGGCCGTCGCCGCCGTCTCGTCCTTCGGGTCCTTCGCCCTGGGTGCCCTGCTCCCCCTCCTGCCCTATCTGCTCGGCGCGAGGGCCCTGTGGCCCGCCGTGCTGGTGGCGCTCGCCGGGCTCTTCCTGTGCGGTGCCGTCGTGGCCAGGGTGACGGCGCGGTCCTGGTGGTTCAGCGGGCTGCGGCAGCTCGCGCTCGGGGGCGCCGCGGCGGGCGTGACGTACGCCCTGGGCACTGTGTTCGATGCGGCCGTATAAGCGGCCGTATAATGAGTCGGCTGACTATCTATGCGGGGGGTCGCATAAGTGGTCGTTGCCAGGCTGAGTTGCCAGGCCAAGTAGTCGTTACCAGGCGGTTTCGCCTACTTAACCGCTGGGCATGAGCCGTAAGCGCCGCGGGCAACGACGCCTGCTCCGCAATCTCCGCTGTGGGCGACGAAGCCCTCTGCGCCCCTGGACCGCCGGGCACCGACCTGTCCGGCCGGTCCCCCTGATTCCCGCCGCCGCCGTGCGCGGTGCCCGCACCGTGCGCCAGCGGCGTCCGCATGCCGGAACGAAATATCTCGGTTCCCGAGAAGCGCTCCATCATGTAACCTGCACGAAATTTTGCACTTCACTTCGCGCAGAGGGCCAGCGTCGTCCCTCGGCACCTGCTATATGCCACATGACGACGACGGGAGAGCCGATGCGTACGCCGCGCCAGCCGTCCCAGCACTCCACGGATGGCCAGAACTGGTCCTTCATGGATGCTCGCCCTGCCGCACAGGGTATGTACGACCCCCGCACCGAGCGTGACGCCTGTGGCGTCGGCTTCGTGGCCACCCTCACCGGTGAGGCGAGCCATGCGCTGGTCGAGCAGGCGCTCACCGTGCTGCGCAACCTGGAGCACCGCGGTGCCACCGGCTCCGAGCCCGACTCCGGGGACGGCGCCGGCATCCTCTCCCAGGTGCCGGACGCCTTCTTCCGCGAGGTGGCCGGATTCGATCTGCCCGAAGCCGGTGGGTACGCCGTCGGTCTCGCCTTCCTGCCCACGGACGGGACCGAGGACACCCTCGCGCGGATCGATGCCATAGCCGCCGACGAGGGCCTGACCGTTCTCGGCTGGCGCGAGGTGCCCATCGCCCCCGAGCTGCTGGGCGCCACCGCCCGCTCGACGATGCCCGCCTTCCGCCAGCTCTTCGTCACCGACGGCGAAGCCGCTCCGTCGAAGAACACCGACGACGGCGAGACCGCCCCTTCGACAGGTAGCGCGACGGGTAGCGAGACTGGTGCCGCGAGGGGTATCGCGACGGGTA
>CAVQGD010000018.1:0-36661 GCA_963711935.1 uncultured Actinomycetota bacterium | reverse complement strand
CCCAGCGGGCGGACGGCTCCTGGGACGAGCCGTACTTCACCGGCACCGGCTTTCCCTGGGACTTCTCGATCAACTACCACCTCTACCGGCAGGTGTTCCCGCTCACCGCGCTCGGCCGGTACGTCCACGGTGAGCCGGCCATCGGCAGGACACCGGCCAAGGGGAGCTGAGGTGGGTGGTGCTCCCGCTCCGGTCCCGCTGCTGATCGCCTGTGCGCTCGGCATCGAGCGGTTCGCCCTGCGTGGGGGCGACTGCGGCATGAGGCGAAGGGGCGCGCCTGTGTCGAGAGGCCATGGGGGTCCCCCCTGCTCGAGCGAAGCCGAGAGCTTGGGGGAGCGCGGAGGCCCTGACGAAGGAAGGGCTGAGCACGGTCGGGCTCTCGACACAGGCTTTCTGCGCCCCGGAGGCGAACCGATCCATCGCAGTGCCGGGGGCACGGTCGCCCGTACTGCGCACCGGCATGGGCCCCTAGGCCGCCGGACGCGCGGTCGCCAGGGCGCTGCGCGACGAGCCCGGGGCGGCATGGCGGCCCTCGTCTGGCGACGGGTTTCTGCGCGGGGCTCCGCCCGGCATGCATCCCGGCGACCTCGTCGTCGCCGACGAGACACGGGAACACCACGGGCCGTACGGAGTGCACCGGGACGGCGCTGCTGGCCGAGGCGCTGCGCCCCTACGGCACCGTGCACGTCGGGCCGCTCGCGGGATCCGCGCACGTCGTGCACGGGCTCTCACGTGCCGCTCTGCATACGACCAGCGCCGTGGCCGCCGACATGGAGTCCGCGGCCACGCTGCGGACGGCCCCGGGACGGCCCCGCGAGGACGTCCGGTTGCCGCCGTACGGGTGGTGGTGGACGCGCCAGGACATGAACTGATCCGTCTCGGGACACTGCGAGGTGGAATATCTGCATTCCGCGTCCTTCGCGGCATTCTGCCCGCATTCCTCGAATGGCACCGATCCTTGCTGCTCCCCTGGAGGTGAGCGAGTCATGGCCATGCCTCTGCGTCAGACCATCCAGATCGGCAGCTATCTCTTCCAGCAGAAGCTGCGCCGCCGCGAGAAGTTCCCGTTGATCGTGGAGCTGGAGCCGCTGTTCGCCTGCAACCTCAAGTGCGAGGGCTGCGGGAAGATCCAGCACCCGGCGGGAGTGCTCAAGCAGCGGATGCCCGTCGCGCAGGCGGTCGGCGCGGTGACGGAGTCCGGCGCCCCCATGGTCTCCATCGCCGGCGGCGAGCCGCTGATGCACCCCCAGATCGGCGAGATCGTCCGGCAGTTGGTGGCGAAGAAGAAGTACGTCTTCCTGTGCACCAACGCCGTGCTGCTGCGCAAGAAGATGGACGAGTTCACGCCCGTCCCGCTACTTCGCGTTCGCGGTGCACATCGACGGGCTGCGCGAGCGGCACGACGAATCCGTCGCGAAGGAGGGCGTCTTCGACGAGGCGGTCGAGGCGATGAAGGAGGCCAAGCGGCGCGGCTTCCGCGTCACCACCAACTCCACCTTCTTCAACACCGACACGCCGCAGACCATCATCGAGGTGCTGGACTACCTCAACGACGAGCTGCACGTCGACGAGATGATGATCTCGCCCGCCTACGCCTACGAGAAGGCTCCCGACCAGGAGCACTTCCTGGGCGTCGAGCAGACCCGCGAGCTGTTCCGCAAGGCGTTCGCCGGCGGCAACCGGCGCCGCTGGCGGCTCAACCACAGCCCGCTCTTCCTCGACTTCCTGGAGGGCAAGGCCGACTTCCCCTGCACGGCCTGGGCCATCCCGAACTACTCCCTCTTCGGCTGGCAGCGCCCCTGCTACCTGATGAGCGACGGCTACGTGCCCACGTACCAGGAGCTCATCGAGGAGACCGACTGGGAGGCGTACGGCCGCGGCCGCGACCCCCGCTGCGCCAACTGCATGGCGCACTGCGGCTACGAGCCGACCGCCGTGCTCGCCACCATGGGCTCCCTCAAGGAGTCGCTGCGCGCGGCCGGCGCCCGACGACCGTGCGTCGGCCGGGACCACGCCCCACGGGCCGTACCTGACCACCGCAACAGAACACCGGGAAGGGGCCGGGGCATGAGTGACTTCGACCTCACGCAGCTGCTGGCCGAGCGCGGAGCCGAGCGCTACGAGCTGCACACCCGCCACCTCAACCACCAACTGCCGCGCATGCTGCACACCATCGGCTTCGACAAGGTCTACGAGCGGGCCGAGGGCGCCACTTCTGGGACGCCGAGGGCAACGACTACCTCGACATGCTCGCCGGGTTCGGGGTGATGGGCCTGGGCCGCCACCATCCCGTCGTCGGCAGGCGCTGCACGACGTGCTGGACGCCCAGCTCGCCGACCTCACCCGCTTCGACTGCCAGCCGCTGCCCGGGCTGCTGGCCGAGAAGCTCCTCGCCCACAGCCCGCACCTGGACCGGGTCTTCTTCGGCAACAGCGGCACGGAGGCGGTCGAGACGGCGCTGAAGTTCGCCCGGTACGCCACCGGCAGGCCGCGGATCCTCGTACTGCGACGCACGCCTTCCACGGGCTGACCACCGGCTCGCTCTCCGTCAACGGCGAGGCGGGCTTCCGCGACGGCTTCGCGCCGCTGCTGCCCGACACGGCCGTCCCGCTGGGCGATCTCGACGCGCTGGAGCGGGAGTTGAAGAAGGGCGACGTCGCCGCCCTGATCGTCGAGCCGATCCAGGGCAAGGGCGTGCACGCGGCGCCGCCCGGATATCTGCGCGCCGCCCAGGAACTGCTGCACCGGCACAAGGCGCTGCTCATCGCCGACGAGGTGCAGACCGGGCTCGGGCGGACCGGCGACTTCTACGCCTACCAGCACGAGGACGGTGTCGAACCGGACCTGGTGTGCGTGGCCAAGGCGCTCTCCGGCGGCTACGTGCCCGTGGGCGCGACCCTCGGCAAGGAGTGGATCTTCAAGAAGGTCTACTCGTCGATGGACCGCGTCCTCGTCCACTCGGCGAGCTTCGGCTCCAACGCCCAGGCCATGGCGGCGGGCCTCGCCGTGCTGTCCGTCATGGAGAACGAGCAGATCGTCGCGAGCGCCCGGGCGACCGGAGAGCAGCTGAAGTCCCGGCTCGCGGCGCTCGTCGACAAGTACGAGCTGCTCAGCGACGTACGCGGCCGGGGCCTGATGATCGGCATCGAGTTCGGCCGGCCCAAGTCGCTGAAGCTGCGCAGCCGTTGGACGATGCTCCAGGCCGCGCGCAAGGGGCTGTTCGCGCAGATGGTCGTCGTACCGCTGCTGCAGCGGCACCGCATCCTCACCCAGGTCTCCGGCGACCACCTGGAGGTCATCAAGCTGATCCCGCCGCTGGTCATCGGGGAACGGGAGGTGGACCGCTTCGTCGAGGCCTTCACCGACGTGATGGACGACGCGCACAGCGGGGGCGGGCTGATGTGGGACTTCGGGAGGACGCTGGTGAAGCAGGCGGTGGCCAACCGCTGATCTGCGGGGCCCGGGCTCAGGCCCAGGCCCGGGCCCGGGCCCGGGCCCAGGCCCAGGCCCAGGCCCGGGCTCAGTCTCAGGCCTGGGCTCAGGCCCAGGCCCCATCTTCACGCCCAGGCGCGGTCTCAGGCCAGCAGCCGCTCGCGCAACTGCTCCCGGAGCCGCGGCGTGACCTGCAAACCCCGCTCCAGATACGTACCCACGCCGCCCCAGGTCCGCTCGATCGTCTCGAACGCCGCCTCCAGGTACTCGATACGGGCGTCGAACAGCGGGTTGAGCAGCTCCATCACCTCGGGGGACTCGGGGGAGGAGACAGGGGCCGACTTACTGTCACTGTCGCGGTGCACTTTGTAGCGGTGGCGGGGGGCGTTCGACTCCAGGTAGTCGGCCACGATGGCCTCGCGCTCCACACCGAGGGCGAGGAGCGTCACGGCTATGGACAGGCCCGCACGGTCCTTGCCGGCCGCGCAGTGCATCAGCACGGGCACGCTGTCCTCGGCCAGCGCGTGCAGCACCTGGGAGTGCTCGGCCGTGCGCCGCGTCACGATCGCGCGGTAGGAGTCGATCATCCGGTTCGCCGCCTTGCCGTCCGAGAGGAGCACACGCAGCTGGTCCAGGTCGCCGTAGCGGACCATCTTCCAGAACCCGGCGCCGTCCGTCGGGTCCGTCAGCGGCAGATTGACGTTCCGTACGCCTGGCAGTTCGACGTCCGGGCCCTCCAGCTTCTGGTCGGCCGCGTTGCGGAAGTCGAAGATCGTGTGCAGGCCGAGGGAGGCGAGGAACGCGGCGTCCTCGTCGGTCGCATGCGCGAGGTGACCACTGCGGAACAGCAGTCCGTGCGCCACGCGTCGGCCGTCCACGGACGGCAGACCGCCCACATCGCGGAAGTTGCGCACGCCGGTCAGCTCGGGCTGGGCCGACGGGGTCTGCTGCGTCACGGTGGCTCCTCCCCTCCGGTCCGGCCGTCGGCGCCGCACGGCTTTGCGCACCGACGATTGCGCACTCGACGATACGACATGGGTTCGTAGATCAAGGAGTTATCCACAGGAGGCCATCCACAGGAGGCCATCCCTAGGGGGTGATCCCTAGGGCGTTTGCCGTGTGACCCCGGCGGCCGTGAGGATGCCGTGATGATGCCGTGATGATGCCGTGATGATGTTGAATGCGGCGACGTTGATGTGACGGTTGTCCGATTGTGTCCTATCTGGGCGTTCTGCCGGAAATGAAGGCTTGAGTCCAAGTAGCCCTGGATTCAAGTGGGGTGGGGTGGAGATGCGTGAGCAGGCTCATATTCGTGACGCTATGTCGCCGTCGTGTTCGCGTAATTCTGGCGGATTTTCAGGGTGATTGAGAAAAGAAGAAGATCGCTTATTTACGGAGTGTGACCGGGAATTCCCGTAAGGATCAGCAAGGAAGGCGGGCAGGCAATTCCCATAGTTGTCCCGGCGCCCGTAAGTCGCCTACGTTCGGCCTCAATCCGGACGGACGCCGAATCCTGCCGCCGCCCGGAGCCACGAACTCACCCGTGTACGGCAGGAGCGGGGGACCCACAGGCAATACGCCTGTTCCGGTCTCCGGAACAGGCTTGGGGTCAAGCCGTGCGCAAGTACGGCCGGACATCTCCAGTCCGCACCCGACAGCTCACCTCGAAGGCGCCGGAGAGGAATTCGTTATGCCCGCGAAGGGTAAGCACCGCCGTCCGAAGTCCCAGCGTTTCACCCGCTCGATCGCCGCCGCCGGAACCGGTGGCGCCGCACTCGTACTTCCCCTGATCGGCGCCACCGGAGCACATGCCGCGCCAGTGGACTCCGTTTCCCAGAAGTCCACAGGGGTTTCCCAGGAAAGCGTTACCGAGGAAAGCGTCACCGAGAAGAGAGAGAAGGCCGCTGCCAAGAAGGCCGCCAAGAAGGCCGGGAAGCGGACCTATTCGGTGAAGCGCGGCGACTACCTTGCCAAGATCGCCAGGGAGCAGGGCGTCACCGGCGGCTGGAAGAGGATCTACTCGGACAACCGCGAGGTCATCGGTTCCGACCCCTCGCTCATCCGCCCGGGCCTGAAGCTCACGCTCTGCGGCAAGGCCCCCTCGGACGGCGGTACTTCGCGCAGGGACACCCGGGGCGGTGGCACTGCGGGCAGCGACAGTGGGGCGTCGGCCAGGACCGAGTCCTCGCCGTCCTCGCCGTCCTCGGCGTCCGCGTCCCCGAAGACCGAGGCACCGAAGACCGAGGCACCGAAGGCCGAGGCACCGAAGGCGGAAGCGCCGGCGCAGAAGGCGGCCCCGTCGACCACCCAGGCCGCTGAGACGAGCGGCTCCGGCTTGACGCTCCCCGTCGCCGGCGCCACGGTCAGCACCGCCTACAAGACCGCGGGCAGTATGTGGTCCAGCGGCTACCACACCGGTGTCGACTTCGTCGTCCCCACCGGCACCAGCCTCAAGGCCGTCGGCGCCGGCACGGTCGTCTCCGCCGGCTGGGGCGGCTCGTACGGCAACCAGGTCGTCATCCAGCTGGCCGACGGCCACTACGCGCAGTACGCCCACCTGTCCTCGCTCTCTGTCGCGGCGGGCCAGAACGTGAGCGCGGGCCAGGAGATCGGCTTCTCCGGCGCCACCGGCAACGTCACGGGTCCCCACCTGCACTTCGAGATCCGTACCGGTCCGGAGTACGGCTCGGACGTCGACCCGATGGCGTATCTGCGCCTGAAGGGCGTCGGCATCTGACGCGCCCGGTACTTCGCTGACGGTATCCGAGGGCCGGACCCCATGATCGCGGGGTCCGGCCCTCGGTTCACCAGGTCCACCAGCTTGCGCGGAGGGGCGAGCTCGTCCTGCGCCGCGGCGGACTACAGCGGTCTGTTCATGTTCATGTGCATGCCGACGTGGTGGATCGCGGCGGGCTGGACCACGAACTGCCGCATCATTCCCATGTCCTCGTGTTCGAGCATGTGGCAGTGGTAGACGAACCTCCCCGAGGAATCGCCGAAATACCCCTCCACCGTGACGAGTTCACCGGCGCCGACACGGACGGTGTCCTTCGGGCCCCGTTCACCCGGCGGCACCACCCCGTCGCCGGTCCGCTTGAGGGGTGTGGCGGTCCCGCAGCCGATGTTTCCGTCCGGCATCGTGAACGCCTTGAAACCGCTGACGTCGTACAGCTCCCTGCTCACCACCTGGAAACTGGTCGCGTGGATATGCATGGGGTGGGCCCACCCTGAGGGGGCGACATGGAGGAACCGCCAGCGCTCCCAGCTCCGGGCCCGGACGAAGAAGCGCACCGGGTCATGGAAGTTCGCCGCGGCGCGCCGGTACGTGGTGAGGCTTCCGTCGTCCTCCCTGACCTGCACGATGCCGTCCTGGGGCAACTCCCCCGAGGGCACGTCGGTCTTCTCCATCTCCCAGCACAGGGCCTGACCGGGTCCCATGGGCGTGAGTACCACCAGCCTGTCGACGACCTTCTCGTGCCGTTTCGGGCGCGCGGTGGCGGTGCCCGCCAGCCGCCGCGGCAGCGTGAACGCGTCGGGTGCGGGCGACTTGCCCACCCGGAACTCCATCACCTGCGGCCAAGCCCCCGGCTCGGGACTGCTGTTGGTGTTCACCAGACGCAGCCGGCGACCACGGAACGCCGAGAAGTCGATGAGGAGATCCGCGCGTTCCGCCGAGCCGAGAGTCAGGCCGTCGTCCGCCGTGACAGGCACCGGCTCGGGCAGCAGGCCGTGGTCCGTACCGATCTGGTGGACGGTGCCGTCCGGTACGGCCCTGCCCTCCTCGTCGGTGAGTGACAGCCGGTACTGGCGGGTGTTGGCCCCGTTCACCACGCGGAAGCGATACCACCGGGGCGCCACCCGCAGATAGGGCCAGACGACGCCGTTGACGAGCGTGAACGGCCCGGTGAAGGCCCGCATCTGCATCATCGGTTCGCGGCGGATGACGACCGTCTTGTGCAGAAAACGGCCGGTGAGGCGGCCTTCCTCGTCGGTCTCGAAGTTGCGGTCCGTGAGGAACAGCGGGATTTCGTACGGGCCACCGGGCAGGCCGAGGGCACTCTCCTCGTCGTCCCGTATCAGATACAGACCCGAAAGCCCGGCCTGTACGTTCCAGCGGGTGATGTCCATGGCATGGTCGTGGTAGAAGAGCGCCGACGCCGGCTGGTCGTTGGGGTACTCCGACAGTTGGGACGTGCCCGGCTGAAGGCCGTTCTCCGGCCAGCCGTCGTTGCCGCTGCCGGTGAGCGCTCCGTGCAGGTGGACCACTGTCCACGGCGGAAGCGCGGCAACATCTTCGCGTGGCGGCACACCGCTGCGTCCCGGCTGGTCGTAGACAGGTGGTGTGAGGGTGGTGTTGGGTACCTCGACCACGGTCAGTGGTAAGACGCCGGAGAGGTCATTGGTCCAGGTGACGCGCAGGAGTTCACCGCGCCGCACCTCGAACGTCGGCCCCGGGAAGTGACCGTCGTAAGCCCACAGAGGGGTGGGAGGGAGCTGTGAGTGCAGACGGGCCGTCGTCGCCCGCATCCGGACGGTCGCGTACGAAATCCCCTTGGCACGACTCTTTCTGACGGTCGGAGGGATACGCAGGGGATCCTGGAAGGGTTCCAGGGTGCGGTACCGGGGGACATCGGGACCGGGAAGGGCGTCCTCTCCCGCGCCGGCCCGGGGGTGCCCGGAGTGTGTCTCCGTATGCTCCGTATCCGTGTACTCCGTGTGCCCCGTGTGCTCCGTAGGCGAGGTGTCTTCTGCCCGGCTTCGGTCCTCGGTGCCGGCGACCGGCATCATGGGGGGTGACGCGTCGCCCGCAGCGGCGGTCACGGTGCCCGCGACGGCAGCTGAGGCCAGGAACCTTCTGCGGTTCAGTGCCGTGCCGTCGTTGTCCGCGCGCGTCTTTCCGTTTTTCGTGGTACGCATCATGTCCTTCCCTTGGTGCCCACGCATCCGTGGCTGTCCACATGCACCACGAACCGGCTGCGTCCGTCCGGTCCGGACGGCTCGATGGGGGATCGACTGCTCTGTTCAAGGCGGCCCACGGCTCCAGCCCGGGCTGCGGCAGGGTGGTGCCGCCCCGTACCTCGGCCGGGGTGCTCCACGCCCTCACCTCACCTCACCCTGCTCATCCGCACGCTCCTGTCACTTGCCGGTAAGTCAGCCACGACAGTATCTTCAGGGCCCGCATGACGTAAACGAACTCGACGGCATCACCTGCCCGTTGAGCAGGAGAATCCTCTTTGTTCCCATGGCCGCATCGTCGCCCGGTGTTCCGGCACGGACAACGCTGATTTCCGCCATGCGGCAACCTTCAACTTCACGCGGCAGCCTCGTCCTTGGCGGCCACGGCCTGCGACGCCGTATCGGACCGTGCGACAGCGCTGGAACAGGGGCTGGCGGTATCCGGAGATCTCCTCCTCGGCCGGCGTGCTGTGTCAGCCGAGTGGTACCGCGGCGTAGGAGTCCCACTCGTACATGCGGTTGTCCCGGTGGATCACGATCAACTCCGCTGTGGAGATACGAGCCTGAGCAGGCCTCAGATCAAGCCCTGCCAGCGCGCGTGCGATCGGCTCCGCAGGGCCGTCGCCGGCGCTGTACGCCACCGACACATGCGGGGTGAAGCCTTCGGCCTTCTCCGGGACCTCACCCAGGACCTCCCCGATCGCGGCACGGATCGCATCCCTCACTGCCCGCACAGGCCCGTCAGGATGGACGTGCAGCAGCACCGCCTCCGGATCGAGGACCTCCGGCCCGATCTGGAGAGCGAACGCGGGCACTTCGGCAAGCCGACGGCGGGCAGCGTCAGCTATGGCTTGTACGTCCGCCTCCTCGGTCTCGCTCACGAAGCCGATTCCCTGCATCGTCAGGTGCAGCCACCGGTCGGGGACCGGCGTGAGGATGTCTCCAAGCGGGGCGAGCGCGGATCGATACTCAGCGGCGAGCCGGTGCACGTCGTCCTGGCCCTCGAAGGTCAGATGCCAAGTGTAGAAGCGGCGGCCGACGCTCCAGCCGGGCCGCCACCACCAGTGATTGCGCATGGCTTGGGGGTGAGTCGTCATAGCCCGGGATCAAATCAGGCGCTGCCCTCTCCTGGCGAGAGGGCAAGATGGCGCGGCGCGGAGTCCAGGCAGAACTCCTCGATAGCTGCGCGCAGGCCGACGGCCGCTGTGCTGCCGGAGTACGCGGGGCTGATGCCGATGGGCAGCTCGTTCAGCCGCCGGGTGACGGGAGCCAGTCGGTGGTCCGGGGGCAGAGCGAGTACCGGGGCGAGCGCCTCCAGGGCGCCTTCCGCCTCGCCCGTGGTGAGGTGCGCCGCGGCCTTGCTGATGTGGATCTGCGCCTCGGTGCCGTAGGCCCGTACGGGCTGCGCGGCCAACAAGGCCAGGGCATTGTCGGCCGCGCGCAGGGCGTCGCTGGGACGGCCGATACGGAGCTGGACTGCTGCCGCGTAGTTCTCCTGGCGTGCGGGCTGACAGGCGAAGATGCCTCCGATGTCGTCCTCGCCGTTCACGGTGTCCCGCGTCCTCTCGGCGCGGGCGAGCGCCGCCAGCGCCTCGTCCTGCGCTCCGAGCTTCGACCAGGCGTCGGCCTCCTGGCAGGCCAGCAGGATCGTGACCGTGCCAGACGCCCGGCATGCCGCTCCATGCCGGGCGTAGGTGATGGCGTCCCGCAGGCGCCCGTCCCAGAACGCGACCTTGGACCGGGTGGAGAGCACCCAGGCGCGCAGGTCGTTGTGGCTGGCGAGTTCGGCGCACAGCCACGCGGTACGGCCCTGAGCGTCCGCCTCCCGGAGCTGGCCGAGGTCGGAGGACATCCAGGCGAGCAGCCCGCAGAGGTAACCGGCCGCCACGTACAGGTCCATGGACTGGCGCGGGTACTGGTGGCCTTCGAGGAGTGCGAACACCCGGTCTCGCAGCACCCGTGTGCGGGCAAAAAGCGGAACGGGGTCGGAGGTGAGGTAGTCCGATGCGAGCGCTCGGGTGTCGGCCATGAGCTGTTCGATTGCGATATCGCCGATATTGGACGTCTCGGCCCACTGGGCCCACGTCGCGGACTCGTCCGCAGCCAGGCGCACCAGTTCGCTTCCGCTTGGCTCCAGCGGCGGAGCGGGCTGGGCAACAGGGACCGGGGTTGGGGAACTGGCGGGACGCGTCTGGTTCTTCAACAAGCGAAGGTCGCTGTCCGGCAGCGCCCTGCGGTCCTCAAGGTCGAGCAGGTCTTCCACGCGGCAGCTGAACGCGTCCGCCATGGCGAGCAGGACCGGCAGTGTGGGTCGGCGTGAGGACGGGCCTGGCCACTTCTCCCACTTGCCGACGAGCGAGGCGTCGGCGGCGATGGCCTCGCCGTTGGTCTGGCTGCTGGCCTGCGTGATGCGATCCGCGGCCTCTTGGAGGGTCCATCCGTGGGCGTGCCGCCATGCCTCCCTGGGGCGCGTCCGGAAGCGGGCACGTATTTCGACGGCGATGTCCGCGACTGTTCCTCCGGCGGCGGTCATGTCGTAGCGGAGGGCGTCCCGGTCCGCCTTGGAACCGGGCTTGAGACGGGCGTTCATGGGCGGGCTCCCTGCGCAAAGTCGTCAACTCACCGTAACCGCGCCACGGCTCACAGGGACCACATCGACCAGGAATTGCAGGCATCGGACGTCCAAGTCGCCGTCCAAGAGCAGCAATTGCACCTGGTCACAGCCCTGCCGGTTGTCCGGAAAAGTTGGTCACTGCTGCCCGTGACACCAGATGCCGCTGTTGGAACGGTAGAGGGGCGAGAAAAGGCCACGTCGGGCGACGGTTCCGACAAACCCCGGCACCGCTGACACGGCCCGGGGCACGGCCGACTGAAAAGGAGTCGACAGTGAACCTTGTACCACGCCTGCTTCAACGGGTGAGAACACTCCTGTCCAGGTCACCCGGACCCAGCTACACCACCCCCACCCCGGACTCCGGCCCGCACCCCGCCGAGGGCTATCCCTCCTCCCAGGCCTGGGCCGCTGTCCTCGCCGCGGCGCGCCACCGCCGCGCCCCGCACCTGTGGCCCGCCCCGTACACGCAGCCCACCCCGCAACCGCTCACCCCCGAGAACACCCCCCTCATCGGCGCCCTCGTCCGCGCCTACGTACTGACCCAGGACGAACGGACCCGGCTCCTTACCGCCCTGGCCGGGGAGGCCCGGTGACGACGACCGCGTACGCGTACCGGCCGGAGCCCGGTGACCTCGTCGAGGACACCGGCAATAAGAAGACCGGCAAGGTCATGGGCTTCGAGGGCCCCTACGTGCAGTTGCGGCCCCTCGGCGGCGGCCGGGAATGGGACGCGAAGCCGGAGAACCTCAAGCCCGCCACCCTCCCCGAGGCCCTGCGCGCAGGCGTGGCGGCGGCCAACGCCCGGTCCCGGGGGGAGCGCGCATGACGGCCGGCATGTCCCTGCCGGTGGACCCGGTTCGCTGCCTGCTCGGCCACCTGGAGCAGCTGGGCGGTGAGGGCTCATGACCGCGATGCCGCGCATCTGCCGCCACTGCGACGGGCAGATCACCGACCCGGAGGACGCCGTAGCGGTCGCCTACGAGCACACCAACTCCGGGCCCGGCCGCACCGTGTGGGCCCACCGCGCACACGCGCACCTGGTGCAGCCGGACCCGGCCCCGCTCCTGCTGCTGGCCCGCATCCGGGCGCGGAAGGCCGGCCGGCAGTGAGACAGGTCCTCGGCCTCTTCCTGTACGTGGCAGTCCTGGCCGCTCCCGTCCTTGCCCTGGTGCTGGCGCGGACACCGCACTGAACTGACGCACCCCCATGGCGACCACCGGGTCAGGGTCGCACCCCGAAGACGCCCCTCCGGCCGGGACGGAAGCCCGGCCGGAGGCGGCGGCCCGCCCCGGCGGGCCCTTCGGGCCCCCGGCCGAGACGGTCCCCTCAGAGCCCTGGTGGCGCGGTGTCGCCGTCACATCAAAGGGTCGTTGGCCCCACCGTTGAGAGCGGTCCTGTCACCGCGACGGCGATGGGTGTGGTTTCCGACGAGACCGCGGAAGGTGTCGGGAGGCCGGAAACCCTTCCTATCGAGTGAATTTCCGATCGTTTCCAACGATCGAGGACTGAATTGCCTCTTGGTCCTTCGCCCTTCCTTGCGGTTTGTTTCCGACTATTCCCGGCCGCCCCTGACCGTCCCTGATCGAACACTTCCCATATCGGGAAAGAGTGTCCGAAGGTTTATCGGTCTGTCGTACGAAGCCTCATGCCGGAGGGGGAAGCTCTCCGGGAGACTTTGTCAACTGCGCACCAGACATGATGAATTGGCGACTACTGTGAGTTGCCGTCGGGCGACACAGGGCCGAATTCCTCGGTTCTCTCGACCGGCACGCGATGGCGCATGCCCGGGTCGTGCAGACGCGGGAGCCCCCCAATGCACCCCCTACGCCCCCGACGTACCCAGTGCAAGGACTCCGATGTCTCAGCTTCGCGCACCGACCGCCCGCGCGGACCGCCGTGAGGGCGGCCGGCACGGACGACCGGTCGCCCGCACCGCCCCTTCTCTGTCCGAGGCGCCGATACGGCCGCAGCTGATGCGCCTGGCGGTCCTGCCCCCCGTCGCGGTGGCGCTCAGCGCCTGCGCGGCCGTGCTCTTCACCGTCCGCTCCACCGGTGCGCGCCCCAGCCTCACCCTGTGGGCCGTGCTCGCCGGAGCCGTCGGCGTCACCCTCGCGGGCATCGTGATCGCCGCTGTGGCAGCCAACCGCGCCGCCAAGTCCGTACGTGAACGTCTCGACGCCCTGCGCCGCACCAGCGCCCGCGGCGAGGCCGACCTGCGCGCCCTCGTCGAGGCGCTGCGCCGCGGCGAGGACCCGCCCACGCGCAAGCCGCAGAGCAGACCCGCCGCGGACGCCGACGAGTTCGAGCTGCTCACCGCCGACCTCGGGCGCTGCCCACGACGCCGCCGTCACCGCCGTCGTCCAGGCCTCCCAGCTCTCCAGCCAGACCGGCAACGAGCAGAAGGTCGAGGTCTTCGTCAACCTCGCCCGGCGCCTGCAGTCCCTCGTGCACCGCGAGATCTCGCTCCTCGACGAGCTGGAGAACGAGGTCGAGGACCCCGACCTGCTCAAGGGCCTCTTCCACGTCGACCACCTCGCCACCCGCATCCGCCGCCACGCCGAGAACCTCGCCGTCCTCGGCGGCGCCGTCTCCCGCCGCCAGTGGAGCAACCCGGTCCCCATGACCGAGGTGCTGCGCTCCGCCATCGCGGAGGTCGAGCAGTACTCGCGGGTCAAGCTGGTGCCGCCCGATCGAGGGCACCCTGCGCGGGCACGCCGTCGCCGACGTCATCCACCTGCTCGCCGAACTCGTCGAGAACGCCACGGTGTTCTCCGCCCCGCAGACCCAGGTCCTGCTGCGCGCCAAGCTGGTCACCGCCGGGCTCGCCGTCGAGGTCGAGGACCGCGGCCTCGGCATGCCGGTCGACCGAACAGAACAAGATGAACGCCCTGCTCGCCGACCCCGACCAGGTCAACGTCGCGAGTCTGCTGCAGGACGGCCGCATCGGCCTGTTCGTGGTCTCGCAGCTCGCCCGCCGGCACGGCATCGCCGTCCAGCTCCAGACCAACATCTACGGCGGCATCCAGGCCGTGCTCGTCGTCCCCCAGGAACTGCTCGGCACGGAACAGGGCACGTCCGGGGGCGTACAGGGCACCTCTGGGGACGTACAGGGCGCACGTCCGGGGACGTACCGCAGATCCGACCCCGGCAGCAGACGGGCGCCTGGCAGCAACAGCCCACCGGACCTCATGCCCGGCAGCCCACCGGCCCCCATGCCCCGCAGCCCATAGGCCCCCATGCCCTGCAGACCGCGCCCTGGCCCGGCTCCGCGCCCCAGCCCACCCCCGCACCCCAGCCCGCCCCCACCCCCACCGGTCAGGGCACCCCGAGCCCCGTGCCGCGCCGGCAGACGCCGACCACCACAGCGCCGGCCACCACAGGGGGCGGACCGACCCCGCTGCCCGTGCGCGACACCCGGCAGGAGCGGCCCACTCCGGCCGACGCCCTGCCCGGCATCCGCCCCGACAACCGGCGTAGCGTCCTGGAGAGCACAGCCGTGTCCCCCGGCCCGCGCACCGGCCCGCGCACCGGCACGATCCATGGCACGGTCCACGGCACCAGCGACAGGCCCCAACTGCCCCACCGGCGCGCCCAGGAGCACCTCGCGCCGCAGCTCCGCGGCGGCCCGCTGCCCGCGCCCCGCCAGGACCCTGACCAGTACGTCAGCCACGACCCCGGTCTGATGGCCGCCTTCCAGCGGGGGATCGGGCTCGCGGAGGCCTGCCACCCGGAGCCCTCCCCAGGTGTAAGGCGACCGGACACCGCACTCCTGGCGGTACCCCCGCCCCTGGACACGGACCGCACAAGCGACGCACGCACGGCGCACAGGCCTCACGAGGCGCACAGGCCCTATCAAGCCTCACGAGGCGCACACGCCCCACCAAGCACACACGCCCCACCAGGGGCCCTGGGCACGGCAATCCGCGCCCGGACACGACCTCACCACACGGCACGACGGGAGCACACCAGCCTGATGACCATGCCCCTCACCACCTCCATGCCCACCTCCATGCCCACTCCCATGCCCGCCCCCTCCGCTCCCGCAGACCTTCGCACCTCAAGGAGTCGATCCACCATGGCGAGCGACGCGCCGACCAGCCAGGTACAGGTATCCGATCTCGACTGGCTGATGAGCGGCCTCGTGCAGCGCGTACCGCACACCAGGAGCGCGGTGCTGCTCTCCTGCGACGGGCTGGTGAAGTCGGTCCACGGCCTCGACCCGGACAGCGCCGACCACATGGCCGCGCTGGCCTCCGGCCTCTACTCCCTCGGCCGCAGCGCGGGCATCCGCTTCGGGGACGGCGGCGACGTACGCCAGGTCGTCGTCGAACTCGACTCGACCCTGCTGTTCGTCTCCACCGCCGGCTCCGGCACCTGCCTCGCCGTGCTCGCCGGACGCGAGGCCGACGCCGCGGTGCTCGGCTACGAGATGGCGATGCTGGTCAAGAGCGTCCGCCCGTACCTGGTGACCGCCGCCCCGGCAGCCCGCCGCCGGACCCTCGGCGATGAGGCCACGAGCGTGACCGCGGCCGGCGACGGGCCCTGGCTCGACGACGCGGCCGGACGGCTGGTCCGCCCCTACACGGTCAGCAACGGGCGGACCCGGCCGACCACCGCGCTCGACCTCCTGTCGCAGGTGATGGCCACCGGAGCCACCCCCCTCGGCTATCTCGGCCCCGAGCACGCCCAGGCACTCGACCTGTGCCGGGCCCCCGTCTCGGTCGCCGAGATCGCCGCCCACCTGAAGCTGCCCGGCGGCGGTCACCAAGGTGCTGCTGTCCGACCTCGTCGACTGCGGGGCCCTCACCACGCAGGCCCCCGGCCTTCCACCACAACCCGACAGACCGGTCTCTTCTGGAGGCAGTGCTCGATGGACTACGACGACAGCTCTGACCCCTTCCCCACCGCGCTCAAGATCCTGGTGGCGGGAGGGTTCGGGGTCGGCAAGACGACCTTCGTCGGCGCGGTGAGCGAGATCGAGCCGCTGAGCACGGAGGAACTGCTCACCACGGTCAGCGCCGCGACCGACAACCTCGACGGCATCGAGAACAAGGTCGACACCACCGTGGCCATGGACTTCGGCCGCATCACCCTCGACCCGGAACACGTGCTCTACCTGTTCGGCACCCCCGGCCAGGAGCGGTTCTGGTTCATGTGGGACGAGCTCTCCGAGGGCGCGCTCGGCGCGGTCATCCTCGCCGACACCCGCCGGCTGGAGGACTGCTTCGCCGCCGTCGACTTCTTCGAGCGGCGCGGCACTCGGCTTCATCGTCGCCGTCAACGAGTTCGACGGCGCGCTACCGCTACGACCCCGAGGAGGTGCGCGCGGCCATCGACCTCGACCCGGAGATCCCGGTCGTGCTGCTGCGACGCCCGGATCTCCAGCTCCGGCGTGCAGACCCTGCTCACACTCGTCCGGCACCTCCTCGCCCACACACCCGCTGCCCACTCCGAGCCACGGAGCCCCACATGAGGGACGACACGCGGGACAACACGAGGGACGACACGCGGGACGACACGCGCCGTGGAGCGCGGCCATGACCTACGAGCCGCCGCGTCCGGCCAGTCGCTGCTGCTGACCCCCGAGGACAAGGACGCCCCCGAGCGCGTCGGCGGCTGCGCCTGCTGGGCCTCGGGGACCGCGCCGACCCGGCCTTCGACGCCTTCGCGCACCGCCTCGCGGAGCTCGCCTCGGCGCCGTACGCGATGGTCAACTTCATCGACGAGCACCGGCAGTTCTTCGCCGGGCTGCACACGCCCGACGGCAGTCCTCGGTGGACGCGCGACGGCAGTCGGAGACGCTCGGGGCCCGCCGTATGCCCCGCGACCACGGCTTCTGCCCCCATGTGGTGGTCCGGCGCAAGGCGCTGGTCCTGGAGGACGTCCGCGACTATCCGCGGTTCGCCGGGAACCCGGTCGTGGACGAGATCGGCATCCGCTCCTACCTGGGCGCCCCGCTCATCGACCGCACGGGCATCGCCCTGGGCACGGTCTGTGTCGCCGACGTCGAGCCGCGCCCGTGGGGGAGGGCCGGCCTGGAGACCATCAAGGCGATGGCGGCCGAACTGGTCGAGCAGATCGAACGACGGGAGCCCGTCCGGGGGACGTGAAGGAAACCTGTGGCGGCGCTTAAGAAAGCCTCGATGGACCGAGGGCAGGGCCGTACGGCAGATTTCCTCCGAGATCACATCCCTCCCCCCGGTCGGGCTCCTTCGGCATGCCCTGCTCCGGGACCTCACCCACAGGAGCCGTAGCGTGAAGGCGCTGGTCAAGGAGAAGGCGGAGCCCGGACTGTGGCTCATGGACGTCCCGGAGCCGGAGATCGGCCCCGGCGACGTGCTGATCAAGGTGCTGCGCACCGGCATCTGCGGCACCGACCTGCACATCCGCAGCCTGGGACGGCTGGGCGCGGCAGACGCATCACGCACCCCGCTCGTCGTCGGCCACGAGTTCGTCGGCGAGGTCGTCGAGACCGGCCGCGGACGTCGACGGACATCGCCGTCGGCGACCTGGTCAGCGGCGAGGGCCACCTGGTCTGCGGCAAGTGCCGCAACTGCCTGGCCGGCCGCCGCCACCTGTGCCGCAGCCACGGTCGGGCTCGGCGTCGGCCGCGACGGCGCGTTCGCCGAGTACGTGGCCCTGCCCGCGTCCAACGTGTGGGTGCACCGGATCCCCGTCGACCTCGACGTCGCCGCGATCTTCGACCCGTTCGGCAACGCCGTGCACACCGCGCTGTCCTTCCCGCTGGTCGGCGAGGACGTGCTGATCACCGGCGCCGGGCCCGATCGGGCTGATGGCCGCCGCCGTGGCCCGGCACGCCGGCGCCCGCAACGTCGTCGATCACCGACGTCAGCGAGGAGCGCCTGGAGCTGGCCCGCAAGATCGGCGTCGACCCTCGCGCTGAACGTCTCCGAGCGACGCCATCGCCGACGGACAGCGCGAGCTCGGGCTGCGCGAGGGCTTCGACGTCGGCCTGGAGATGTCCGGCCACCCCGAAGCCACTGCGCGACATGATCGCCAACATGACGCACGGCGGCCGGATCGCCATGCTCGGCCTGCCCGCCGAGGAGTTCGCCGTCGACTGGTCCCGGATCGTCACCTCCATGATCACGATCAAGGGCATCTACGGCCGGGAGATGTTCGAGACCTGGTACGCGATGTCGGTCCTGCTGGAAGGCGGCCTCGACCTCGCCCCCGTGATCACCGGCCGGTACGGCTACCGCGACTTCGAGGCGGCCTTCGACGACGCGGCGAGCGGCCGCGGCGGCAAGGTCATCCTCGACTGGACCGCTGAGCCGCCTGACGATCGTTCCGCGACCTTCTGAGGAGCCCCTGATGTTCGACTCCGTACGCGACGACCTCCGCGCCACCCTCGACGAGATCCGCGCCGCCGGGCTGCACAAGCCCGAGCGGGTCATCGGCACCCCGCAGTCCGCGACCGTGAACGTCACCGCGGGCGGCCGCCCCGGCGAGGTGCTCAACTTCTGCGCCAACAACTACCTCGGCCTCGCCGACCACCCCGAGGTCGTCGCCGCCGCCCACGAGGCCCTGGACCGCTGGGGCTACGGCATGGCCTCCGTGCGCTTCATCTGCGGCACCCAGGAGGTGCACAAGGAGCTGGAGGCACGGCTGTCGGCGTTCCTCGGCCAGGAGGACACGATCCTCTACTCCTCCTGCTTCGACGCCAACGGCGGCGTCTTCGAGACCCTGCTCGGCGCCCGAGGACGCGGTCATCTCCGACGCGCTCAACCACGCCTCGCATCATCGACGGCATCCGGCTGTCCAAGGCCCGCCGCCTCCGCTACGCCAACCGCGACATGGCCGACCTGGAGCGGCAGCTGAAGGAGGCGCCGGACGCCCGGCGCCGGCTGATCGTCACCGACGGCGTCTTCTCCATGGACGGCTACGTCGCCCCGCTGCGCCGAGATCTGCGACCTCGCCGACCGCTACGACGCCATGGTCATGGTCGACGACTCGCACGCCGTCGGCTTCGTCGGCCCCGGCGGCCGCGGCACCCCCGAGCTGCACGGCGTCATGGACCGCGTCGACATCATCACCGGCACCCTCGGCAAGGCGCTCGGCGGCGCCTCCGGCGGCTACGTCGCCGCCCGCGCCGAGATCGTCGCCCTGCTGCGCCAGCGCTCGCGCCCCTACCTCTTCTCCAACTCCCTCGCCCCGGTGATCGCCGCCGCCTCGCTGAAGGTCCTCGACCTGCTGGAGTCGGCCGGACGACCTGCGGGACCGGCTCGCCGAGAACACCGCGCTGTTCCGCCGCCGGATGACCGAGGAGGGCTTCGACATCCTCCCCGGCGACCACCCGATCGCCCCCGTCATGATCGGCGACGCCGCCGATGGCCGGCGCGCATGGCCGAGCTGCTCCTGGAGCGCGGCGTGTACGTGATCGGCTTCTCCTACCCGGTGGTCCCGCAGGGCCAGGCCCGCATCCGGGTCCAGCTCTCCGCCGCGCACTCCACCGAGGACGTCGACCGCGCGGTGGACGCCTTCATCGACAGCCCGGGCGGAGCTCGAGGCCTGACACGGCTGACGCGGCTCTGGAGAATCGACCGCATGATCGAAGCGCGGCGGCTGCGCATCCTCCGTGCGGTGGCCGACCACCGCACGGTGACCGCCGCTGCCGCCGCGCTGTACCTCACCCCGTCGGCCGTCTCCCAGCAGCTCGACGCGCTGGAGCAGGAGACCGGCCACCGGCTGGTCGAGCGCGGCGCCAAGGGCGTACGGCTCACGCCCGCCGGCGAGATCCTGCTCGCCCACACCAACGCGGTCCTCGCCCAGCTGGAGCGGGCCGAGGCCGAGCTGGCCGCGTACAGCTCCGGCGCGGCGGGCACGGTCACCGTCGCCTCCTTCGCCACCGGCATCGCCCTGGTCGTCGCCCCGGCGGTGACCCGCCTGGCCACCGAGGCCCCCGGCATCCGGGTCCGGGTCCAGGACGCCGAGGGCGACGCCAGCCTGCCGATGGTGCTCGACCGGCAGGTCGACATCGCGGTAGCCGTCGAGTACCGGGGCGCGCCCGGACGCGGACGACCCACGCCTCACTCATGTCCCGCTGTACGCCGAGCCCTTCGACGCCGTCGTGCCCGGTCACCCACCGCCTGGCCGACGCCGCCGAGGTCCCGCTCGCCGAGCTGGCCAAGGACCCGTGGATCGGCCCCTTCCCCGGCAACCCCTGCCATGACGTGGTGGTCCTGGCCTGCGAGAACGCCGGGTTCCAGCCCCGCCTCGCCCACTCCTCGGACGACTTCCGTGCGGTCGTCGCCCTGGCCTGTGCGGACGCGGGCGTCGCCCTCGTACCGCGCTCGGCGCTGCGCGGCATGGACCTCACGGGAGTCGTCGTACGCCCCGTCGACGGCACCGCGCCCACGCGCCGGGTCTTCGCCGCCGTGCGCCGGGGCGCGGAGGGGCATCCGCTGATCCGTCCGGTGCTGGAGGCGCTGACGGAGGCGGCGGCCGACTGACCCTGACCGGTGCCGAAGAGGTGCGGGCACGGATCCACGCCGCCCCGGGAAGCCCTCGCATCGGCATGAACAGCGGCATGAACAGCGGAGTGAACAGCGGCATGAACAGCGGCATGAACAGCGGCATGAACAGCGGCGTGAACAGCGGTGTGAACCTTGGCATGAACAGCGGCATGAACGAGTGCGCGATCACCGCCCTGAGTACGGTATTGTTCCTATGCGCGTTGGGCCCGGGGAAACCCCAGGTCAGACGGGCATCGGGACGTGGCGCAGCTTGGTAGCGCACTTGACTGGGGGTCAAGGGGTCGCAGGTTCAAATCCTGTCGTCCCGACTTGCGGAGCAGCAGGTCAGAGGCCGTATCGAGGTTTTCGATACGGCCTCTGATCGTTGTATGCCTATACGGCCGCTTGATCGTTTCTGAGGATCGGAGGAGCTGAAAAGGCGGCCCGGCACCGCGACCGTCGCTGGTGCATCAGAGCAGCTGGTGTATCAGAGCAGGCAGCCCACGTGGGCCAGGGCCTGCCTGAGGAGGGCTCCCTGGCCGCCCGGCATCTCGTTCTGGACCAGCGGGTCCGCGGCCTCCTGCGGACTGAACCAGACCAGGTCGAGGGCGTCCTGGCGGGGGCGGCAGTCGCCGGCCACCGGGACGATGTAGGCCAGGGACACCGCGTGCTGGCGGGGATCGTGGAACGGCGTGATCCCCAGCGTCGGGAAGTACTCGGCGACGGTGAAGGGCTGCAAAGAGGGCGGGACCCGGGGCAGGGCCACCGGGCCGAGGTCCTTCTCCAGGTGGCGCAGGAGGGCATCGCGGACCCGTTCGTGGTACAACACCCGGCCCGAGACGAGGGTGCGGCTGACTGTCCCGTCCGGCCCGATGCGGAGCAGCAGCCCGATGCCGGTGACTTCACCGCTGTCGTCGACTTGTACGGGCACGGCCTCGACGTACAGGATCGGCATCTGGGCGCGCACCTGCTCAAGATCGCCGGGGCTCAGCCAGCCGGGCGTGGTTTCGGTCATGTCAGGCATTCAGCGATCGTACTTTCACCGTGTCCGGTTTCGCGCGTGTCGGCCATGTCTTCTCCGGCTGCGTTGGTGCATCCAGCTGCGTCGGCGAATCCGGCTGCGCCGGGACACCTGGGTCTAGCATCGGTGGCCGCATGAACACAATGACGCTCTGGCACATAACCCTGCCCGAATTCGCCGCGCTCGCCTTCGCGGCCCTGCTCGTCGGCTTCTCGAAGACGGCCGTGAGCGGTGCCAACACGGTCAGCCTCGCGCTCTTCGCCGCTGTCCTGCCGGCCCGGGAGTCGACCGGCGTGCTGCTGCCGATCCTCATCTTCGGGGACGTACTCGCCGTGCTCACCTACCGGCGGCACGCCCACTGGCCGACCCTGTGGCGGCTGTTCCCGGCCGTCGGCGCGGGCATCGTCTTCGGCACGGTGTTCCTGATGTGGGCCGACGACGGGATCGTGCGGAACTCGATCGGTGCGATCCTGCTGATGATGGCGGCGGTCACGGTGTGGCGCCGCCGCACCGCCGCGCAGGAGGGGAGCCCCGACGCGGTGACCACGCGCGCGGGCCGGGTCAAAGCCCGGTCGTACGGGGCCCTCGGCGGCTTCACGACGATGGTCGCCAACGCCGGCGGCCCCGTGATGTCGATGTATCTCCTCTCGGCGGGCTTCCGCAAGCTCGGCTTCCTGGGTACGTCCGCCTTCTTCTTCCTGATCGTCAACCTGTCCAAGGTGCCCTTCAGCGCCGGCCTCGGTCTGATCGACGGTCCTTCGCTGCTGCTGGACACGGCCCTCGCGGTGTTCGTGGTGCCGGGCGCGCTCCTCGGCAAGTGGGCGGCGAACCGCATCAACCAGCGCCTCTTCGAGCAACTCGTCCTCGCGGCGACCGTGGTGGGCGCAGTGCAGCTGCTGGTCCGCTGACGGTTGAGCGGGGCGCGACCCTTGCTCCGCCGACCCTTGCTCCGCCGACGGACTCGTACGCTCGATGCCATGCCCCCGCACAAGCATCCCCACCGTCACCCCCGCCCCCTCCACATCCTCGTCCTCGGTGGCACCACCGAGGCGCGGGAGCTCGCCGCGTCACTCGCGGCGCGCCCCGGCGTGCGGGTGACCACGTCCCTCGCGGGGCGGGTGTCCCAGCCCGGGGCGGTGCACGGGGAGGTACGGATCGGCGGGTTCGGCGGGGCGGAGGGTTTGGCGGCCTGGCTGCGCGCGCACGAGGCCGACGCGGTCGTCGACGCCACGCACCCCTTCGCCACGGCCATCACGGCGAACGCGGCGCGGGCCGCAGCCGCGACCGGCATCCCCGCCGTGGTCCTGCGCCGCCCCGGGTGGCGGCCAGGCCCCGAAGACCGCTGGCACCCCGCGGACTCCCTCGCCGAGGCCGCCGCGCTGCTGCCGCCTCTGGGCCGCCGTGTCTTCCTCACCACGGGCCGCCTGGGCCTCGCGGCCTTCGCCGGTCTGACCGAACCCCACTTCGTCATACGGTCGGTGGAGGCGCCCCAACCGCCGCTGCCACCCCACACCGACGTGCTGCTGGCGCGCGGCCCGTTCACGGTCGACGCCGAGAGGGCGCTGCTGCGTGAGCACCGCATCGACGTCCTGGTCACCAAGGACAGCGGGGGAGAGGCGACGGCGGCCAAGCTCGTGGCCGCCCGCGAGCTCGGCCTGCCGGTCGTCGTCGTACGGCGGCCTCCCCTGCCCGAGGGCGTGGCCGCGGTGCCGGACGTACGGGGGGTGCTCGCCCGGCTGGGGCTCAGCTCGCCATGAGCTGCCGGACACCCGGACACCCGGGGGGATGCCCGGATACCCGGGGGGATGCCCGGATACCCGGGGGATGCCCGGATACCCGGGGGATGCCCGGACACCCGGAGACACAGCGCGAACTCCCCGAGAACGGCCCGACAGCCCCAGCCCGGCGTCTCAGCCGTCCTGACGCCGGGGACCGTCCTGACTCTGGGGATCGTCCTGGCCCCGGGGACGCCTGCGCAGCAAGTACGTGTCCATGATCCAGCCTTTGCGTTCACGGGCCTCGGAGCGCAGGCGCTCGATGCGCGGGGCGGCCTCGGCGATCGGACCGGCGGCGAGGATCTCGTCGGGAGTGCCTATGTAGGCGCCCCAGTAGATGTCGATGTCCTGGTCGGCGTACTGCCGGAAGACCTGGTGGGCGTCGAGCATCACGACCACGTCGTCGACGCCCTGAGGGAACCCCTCGGCGAGACGGCGCCCCGTCGTGATCTGGACAGGCCGCGCCACCCGGTTCAGCCCCGTGCGATGCCGGGCCACGAGGGCCGACACGCTGCTGATGCCCGGCACCACGTCGTACGCGAAGGTCACCGTCCCCCGGCCGAGGACCTCCTCCAGGATCCCGAGCGTGCTGTCGTACAGCGCGGGGTCGCCCCACACCAGGAACGCACCGCTCTCGTCCTCACCCAGCTCCCCGGCGATGAGCCGCTCGTAGATGCCGGCACGGGCACTGCGCCAGTCACCGACCGCGGGGGAGTACGCCGCACCCCCGGCGCTTCTGTCCCTCTCCGGGTCACGCGCCTCCACCAGCCGGTACGTCCCTTCCGGTAGGTGCGCGTCGAGGAGGTCGCGGCGCAACCGGACGAGGTCCGACTTCACCTCACCCTTGTCCAGGACGAAGAACACGTCGGTGCTCCTCAGCGCCTTGACCGCCTGCAGGGTCAGCTGGTCGGGGTCGCCCGCCCCGATGCCGATGACATGAATCTTTCGCACGCCCCCGAGTCTGCCGCACCCCACTGACAATGCCGCACCAAGCCCCGGCAACAGCCCCTGAGCCGAGCCCTCCCCCTGCCTACGCCGATCCGCCCCCACGCAACCGCGGCGCCCACGCCCCGGCATCCACCGCCGCCCCCTCACCTTCCAGGACATCCGCCAACTCCCTTGCCCAGACACCGAGTTCCGGCACATCAATGCCGTACGGCCGCAGCTTCCCGGCATCCGCCGCCCACTCCTCGACAGCCCCGGCCCCACGCCGCAGCAACCGCGCCCCGCCCGTCGCGTTCCCCCGGGCCGCGTGCGTGAGGCCCACCGCGAGCTGGGCGAGCCCGCGCCACAGGGCACGTTCGTCCCCGGGTCCCGACTTCCAGCTGTCCTCGAAGACCTCGTGCGCGTGGAACGGCTTGCCCGCGTCGAACAGCGCCTGCGCCTCGGCGACGGTCTCCTCGGGGCCGCGTACGACACCCTCCGGCTGCCGTTCCACACCGTGCGCGCCGTACGGCAGGGGGCGCCCCAGCCCGTCCCGGGGCCGAGCGTTTCGCGCCCGCCCCTCCGCGTCTCGAGCACGCCCCTCGACGGCCCGGCCCTCCGTGGTCCCGCTCGTCCGTCCTGTTGCCTCTGGCCCGCTCGTATGTCCTGTTGCCTCGCTCGCATGCCTTGTCTCGCTCATACACCGATTCTCCCGCCCCGGTTCTCCCGCCTTGTTCTCCCGCCCCGTCCCTTTCGAAGCGGCCTCCCCGGTCTCCCTCGTGCCCGGTCTCCCTCGTGCGGTAAGATTCTCTCTGCGTGATCACGCGGGCCACCGCGGTAACGCATCGGGACGTGGCGCAGCTTGGTAGCGCACTTGACTGGGGGTCAAGGGGTCGCAGGTTCAAATCCTGTCGTCCCGACTTTGCGAAGTTGCAGGTCAGGGCCGGTTTCGGAGGCATCCGAAACCGGCCCTCGATCATTCTTGGGGACCAGTTGGGGACCGGCGTCCTTGACCGGCGTCAGCGTGTCACGGTGCACTGGTCTCGCTGCCCTCAAACCAGAGTCGCTCAGATGAAGATGGTGTTCGGTTCGAGCCCGCACAGCACGCGGCCGTAGAGCTCCGTCGTGGTCGTCGGCACGTGCAGCGAGTGCACCATGACGGCCTGGAGATTGCGGCGGATGCGCTGGATGGGCTGGTCGGCGTAGAGGGAGGACGCGCCGGACGCCCCGGCGAGCAGGTCCACCGCGTCGGCGCCCAGTTGCGGGACGCGGCCGCCGACCGCCCTGGCGTAGGCCCTCTCCTTGAGCGTCCACTCCTCATCGGCGTCGGCCTTGCCGTCGACGAGTTCGGCCAGCCGCCGCGCGTGGCCCTCCGCCTCGTCGATCTGGAGCATCGCCTCAGCCGCTTGCAGGTGGGTGATCGGGGCGTCGGCCTGTCGCGCGTAGTCAGTGGTGGTGATCGGACGCCGCTGGATGCGCTCGAAGAAATCCTCGGCTGCCGCTCGCGCCATGCCGATGTCCTTGCCTGTGCCGGACGCGGTCATCGCGCCGACCAGCGGTGTGCGGAACATCGGCAGCCCCGCATTGAGCTTCGAGGCGTATTCGCTGCGGATGACGGCGGGGATACTCAGGCAGCGCGCGGTGGGAACGAACACGTCCTCGGCCACGACCGTGACGCTGCCGGTGCCGCGCAGGGCCGAGGTGTCCCAGTCTTCGATCATCCGCAGCTCGCGCATCGGCACGACTGCCATCACCGGTTCGGGCTCGCCACCCTCGGTGGGCAGTAGTACGGACAGCAGCTTCCAGGTGCTGTGCGCCGCGCCGCTGTTGAAACTCCAGCGGCCGTTGACGCGGATGCCGCCAGGTCGCTGCTCCGCTGTGCCGGCGACCGCCTGGGTGCCGCAGATCCGCGTGTCCGGATCGGCGAAGACCTCGTCCTGGGCCTCGTCGGAGAACAGGCCCACGTGCCATGAGGCGATCCACCACACCGCCACGGTGAACGCCACGGCTCCGTCGCCGCGCCCGAGCTCCACGCCGACGTCCAGCAGGTCTGCCGCATTGCTCTCGTAGCCGCCGTACCGCGCAGGTACGCGCATCCGCGTCACGCCTGCATCGACCAGCGCCTCGACCGCCTCGTTGCTGAGCCGCGCGCTGCGTTCGGACCAGTCGGCATGCTCGCGCAGAACCGGCACCAGGCCCGCGGCGCGCGTGGCAAGTTCCGTGTGGGTCGGCTTCGTTGTCGTATGCATGTGCCTTTCCCTTCTTCTCAGTTCAGCGGACGCAGTCCCGAGCCGCTGAGCAGATGGGCGCCGGCCTGCTCCGGCCCGGCCACGGCCAGGCTCAGGAACGCGGCTCCGGCGTGTTCCGGGGGCGCAGGTTGAGCATCGCGGCGCGCGATGCCGGTGGCGAAGCAGAGTGCCGTTCGTTCGGGCAGGCCCCAGATGGAGTCCGGGGGCCGGGTCCGCTCCTGTCGCATGGAAATGCTGGTGGATCTGCCCGCGTCGGAGGTGGAGGTGGACTTCGTCTCGACGTCGTGGTCGCCGATCAGCCGGGAGAGCTTGTCGGCGAAGTCCGGCTCGTCGATGCCGCTGCCGATGACTTTGACGGTGGAGGCGGACCACATGGCGTCCATGCCCGCGTCGCCCCACACCCTCTGGCCCTGCCGGCAGGACTGCAAAATGGTGATCGGGATGATGCCCCGAGAGCCCGGTTGAGGAAGACAAAACTGCCCTTCTTGACAGAGGCCAGATGTCCTTGACGGGCTGTATACGTCACCCGGTCGTCATCGAATTGAAGTACTGGCGAGGAGTGTGTACCAGCATGGTGGTGAGTTGCTTCTCGGACACGCCGGCCTCGCGCAGGGCGGGCAACACATCGTCGTGGATGTGGTTGAAGTGCCAGTTTGGCGCGGCCTCCTCGCGGAGTCCGGGCGGAAGCCAGTCAACGTGGCAGGAAGCGTCCTGTGCCAACACCATCCGGTCCGCGTATCCCGCCGCAGCTAGTTTCGCAACGGTGGTGACTCGCTGATCCTCCGGGAGTAGTACGTCCAAGCCGAACCGGTCCATCCCGAGCAGCGACCCATTGTCGATCAACTCGACCAAGTAGTCCACGTCAGGCGTGTCCCCACTGTGGCCGATCACCACCTTGCTCAGGTCCACTCCCTCGCGGCGGAAGATCTCCTGAGCGACGAGTCCGGTACGGTGCGGTGCACTGGTGTGCACAGTGATCGGCACCCCGGTGCGTTTGTGTGTCTCGGAGACGGCTTTCATCACACGCTCAACGCCGGGGGAAAGTTCTTCCTCGATCGCGCACTTGAGGAACGCGGCCTTGATCCCGGTGTCAGCTATGCCCTTGGTGATGTCTTGGACGAACATATCGACCATGGGTTCGGGGCGGTCGAACATCGTGCCCGGGCCGTGAAAATGGAAGAAAAAGGGCACATCCCTGTAGGTGTAAAGTCCGGTGGCCACGATGATGTTGAGGTCCACCTGGGCGTTGATCCGTGCGACACGTTCGACGTCGCGGCCAAGCCCCAGGACGGTCGGGTCGACGATCGTCCGGACGCCCCGCTCAGTCAGTGACCGCAGTCGGCGCACGGCGTCCGCTACCCGCTGCTCCTCATCCCACAAATGCGGGTAGTTCCGACGGATCTCCTCGCTGAGCACGAAGACATGCTCATGCATAAGGGTCTCGCCCAAGGCATCGACCTGCACCGGACCGCGAACAGTTTCTACTTGGCTCATAACGTGCTCCAGGCTCCACTAGACGAACACCAGTTGGTGCTTGACGCCAGCGCCCACGGCCCACTTCCGCGGTCGGCATGTGAGCCCGACCTGATGGCTCTCATGCCGCAACGGTCCTGTTTCGGCGACGAGTTCAGCAGTCGCGTCGGCCAACAGGCCCATGATTCGCCGGTTGCGAGCCAGGGGCGCCTGTTGTCTGCGGGAGCCGTGCTGGACGGGCAGCGTCAGCCGAATCCATCTGAAGGCTGCGGGTGGCAGGCGGATCACGCTTCGGTTCGTGCCGCCGGTCGGTCCAGCGAAACGACGTCCTGAGCGTCCCTCACGGACGCCAGCAGCGAGCAGAAATTGACGATATCCGCTTCAGCCATGGTGGCACGGAGTCGCACACGCAGACCGGCGCCACCCCGCTTCACAATGGGAAAGAAGTTTGGCTCCACGAAGTAGCCCTGATCCAGCAAATGGGCCGAAACGCTAATAGTGACACTCTCCGAAGGCATCGGAATGAAGCGTATCGGGATATCGCTTCCAGCTCCGGGAGATTTGTGCAGTTTATCAAACAGCCGGATGTTGCTCTGGAGCTCTCGCTGACGTATCACCAATTCGGGGCCTCGATGGAAGTTCGTCGAGGCGATAATGGCGCCGAGCCCGGCCGTGTTGATCCGCTGCGACCACATGAACGGCCCGCCGAGGCGTCTCATGATGCGCCGGACCGACTTGTCCCCTCTCGGCCCAAACAGGATGGCTCCACCGGAGGCTCCGAACCCCTTGTTGAGCGAGGTGATTATCACTGTCCGGTCATTCATCTCCCCCATCGACTCAAGCGCGTACCCCCTCCCGTTGCGTCCCACCACGGAGGTGCCGTGCGCATCGTCCAAGAACAGGAACAGGCCATACCGCCGCTGGAGTTCGAGTAGCTCGGCGAACGGTGCGGAGTTGCCGCTGGAGCTATAGACACTGTCTGCGACATAGGCCACCACTTTGTTCCGACGACACAGCTCTTCCAAGGCCTCCATGTCGTTGTGCCCGATGGTCACCACATCCGTCTCATCAGCACACGCGGACTTCATCGCGTTCATGCAGAAGTGCGCGTACCGGTCAAACGCCATCAGCGGCGCTTCTCCGCCGGTGAGTACACCTGACGCAAGCAGGGGCAACATCGCCCAAGCCCCTGCCGCACACGAGTTGACAGTGCCGACATCCGCGCCGAACAGGTCCGATAAGCGTGACTCCGCGTCCTCCAGGATCGGCAGCGTCATCAGCGCCCTGGACACAGAACTGTTCACTACTCCGACGTCTCGCGTGTATTCCGCCGCGGCGCGCACTATCTCGGGGTGTTCATCCAGACCTAAATAGGAATAGGATGACATGTTCACGCACTCCCGCTCGCCGTCCCGCGACACCAGCCTTCCCCCTGGATGGGCGGTGAATACCAGGCCGACCGCGCCGGCGTCGAGTGCCTCGTCGAAATATGGCTCGCTGATCGAGTTGACCTTTTTGATGTTCTGGAATGCATGCTTTTTCTGCATTTTATCCGTGCTCCCCAATCTGGCATCACGAACTGAGCTATCTTAACGATGGGATAGTCTTCGGGAAATGATCGGAATGTTGCGAGAAACTAGGTAACCGCTCCTGGTGCCATAGGAGCCAGTTACGTCGAGTAAGAGATGGATGTTAGCGAAACGCGCTTGGAATGCCCAGAGATAGAGGTCATATAGAGTTCAAGGACTTGCTATCGCAAGAGACTAAGATCAAGTGCCGTTGCGTGTCAACCCGCTCTGGAAGTGATCTGTCGCAGGTGGCGGATAGAGGAGACCTTCCAACTCGCTAACCTCGCGCTTTCATGAGGAGGCTGTCCGGCAGGTGATCAGCTAAGCAGAAAGTGCCCCTGACCAGCAAGAATGAGGATTGTCGAGGTCCTTGTTCCCGCCGAAACCAAAGGCACTTTCCAGGTGAAGCAGAGCAGCCGATAGGCTCCTATCCCGTGTGCGTGTTCAGGCCGGATCCGTCCTGCTGGTCGAAACGGTCCGCAAGACCGGCCTCGACCAGGCGTTATCCGCAGCGCTCGCTCCGTGGCGAAAGCCACGGGCCGTCCACGACCCGGGCAAGATCCTCCTGGACCTCGCGCTGGCGGTCGCACTCGGCGGGGACTGCCTCGCCGACATCGCGACGCTGCGGGCCGAGCCGGCCGTGTTCGGGCCGGTCGCCTCCGACCCGACGGTCTCCCGCCTGATCGACACCCTCGCCACCGCGGGGGGAAGGCGCGGCGGCCTTCGCTATGTCCCGGGCGCGGACTCGGTCAGTTTGATCGGCTCCAGAACTTGATTGATTCCAGAAAACGGGCAAGACTGCGGCATGTGCCCACGACGTCGGACTTCGAACAGATGCTGCGGGGGGCCGCTCTTCGTGTGACGCGGCCTCGGATAGCGGTGCTGTCCGCGGTGCATGACCATCCGCACGCCGACACGGACTCGATCATCGGTGTCGTGCGTGAAGACCTCGGCAGGGTGTCCCACCAGGCCGTTTACGATGTGCTACGGGCGCTGACAGCGGCAGGTCTGCTGCGGCGCATCGTGCCGCCGGGCTCGGTGGCACGCTATGAGACACGGGTCGGGGACAATCACCACCACCTCGTGTGCCGGTCGTGCGGTGCCCTCGCGGATGTGGACTGTGCCGTCGGCACCACACCCTGCCTGACCGCGTCCGACGACCAGGGCTTCGTGATCGACGAGGCCGAGGTCATCTACTGGGGCCTGTGCCCCGGCTGTTCTACCACTGCAAGCAGTTTTGAGCACACTCTTTGATCCAGGGAGGATTCCCGTGGCTGACAGTCTTGACGCCGTTGTTGGAGACATGAACGAGGAAGGTGCGGGCGGCTGCCCGGTCTCGGCCGGGCGCTTCAACCACCCCACTGAGGGCGGAAGCAACCGTGACTGGTGGCCGAACCAGCTCAACCTGGCGATTCTGCGGAAGCACTCCGCCGCGTCCGACCCCATGGGCGGGGACTTCGACTACGCGGCGGAGTTCCAGAGCCTCGACCTCGACGCCCTGGCGAGGGACGTCGATGAGGTGCTGACGTCGTCGCAGGAGTGGTGGCCGGCCGACTTCGGGCACTACGGCCCGTTGATGATCCGTATGGCGTGGCACAGCGCCGGCACCTACCGCATCCACGACGGCCGGGGCGGCGCCGGCGCCGGCATGCAGCGCTTCGCGCCCCTCAACAGCTGGCCCGACAACGGCAACCTCGACAAGGCGCGCCGCCTGCTGTGGCCGGTGAAGAAGAAGTACGGCCGCAAGATCTCGTGGGCCGACCTGATGATCTTCGCGGGCAACCGTGCGCTGGAGACGATGGGCTTCAAGACCTTCGGTTTCGCCGGCGGCCGCGCGGACGTCTGGGAGCCCGACGAGGACGTCTACTGGGGCCCCGAGCGCGTCTGGCTCGACGACGCGCGCTACTCCGGCGACCGTGAGCTGGAGAGCCCGCTGGCCGCCGTCCAGATGGGCCTCATCTACGTCAACCCGGAGGGCCCGAACGGCGACCCGGACCCGTTCGCCGCGGCCCGGGACATCCGCGAGACGTTCCGGCGCATGGCGATGGACGACGAGGAGACCGTCGCGCTGATCGCGGGCGGCCACTCGTTCGGCAAGACCCACGGCGCGGGCCCGGCGGACCACGTCGGCCCCGAGCCCGAGGCCGCCCCCCTGGAGGAGCAGGGCCTGGGCTGGACGAGCACCTACGGCACCGGCAAGGGCGCGGACGCGATCACCAGCGGCCTCGAGGTCACCTGGACGCCCACCCCCACGACCTGGGACAACAGCTTCTTCGAGACACTGTTCGCGTACGAGTGGGAGCTGTTCCAGAGCCCCGCCGGCGCGCAGCAGTGGCGTCCGAAGGGCGGTGCCGGCGCCGGCACCGTGCCGGAGGCGGACGACTCGTCGAAGAAGCGCGAGCCGAGGATGCTCACGACGGACCTCTCGCTCCGCTTCGACCCGGTCTACGAGCAGATCTCGCGGCGTTTCCTGGAGAACCCGGACCAGTTCGCGGACGCGTTCGCCCGGGCGTGGTTCAAGCTGACGCACCGCGACATGGGCCCGATCCAGCGCTACCTCGGGCCGCTGGTCCCGCAGGAGACGCTGAGCTGGCAGGACCCGCTCCCCGCCGTGGACCACGAACTCGTGGACGCGGGGGACATCGCCGCCCTCAAGGGCAAGATCCTCGACTCGGGTCTGCCGCTCTCCTCGCTCGTGGCCACCGCGTGGGCGTCGGCCTCGACGTTCCGCGGCAGTGACAAGCGTGGCGGGGCCAACGGGGCACGTATCCGCCTCGAGCCCCAGCGGGACTGGGAGGCCAACAACCCCGACACGCTGGCGACGGTGCTGCGCACCCTGGAGGGGATCCAGGAGGCATTCAACAGCTCCCAGACCGGCGGGAAGAAGCTCTCGCTCGCCGACCTGATCGTGCTCGGCGGATGCGCCGGTGTCGAGCAGGCCGCCAAGAGCGCCGGCTTCGACATCCAGGTCCCGTTCACCCCGGGCCGTACGGACGCGTCGCAGGAGCAGACGGACGTGGAGTCCTTCGCTCCGCTCGAGCCGACGGCGGACGGGTTCCGCAACTACCGCGGCAAGGGGAACCGGCTGCCGGCCGAGTACCTCCTGATCGACCGCGCGAACCTGCTGACCCTGACCGCGCCCGAGATGACCGTGCTCGTGGGCGGCCTGCGCGTCCTGGGCGCGAACCACCAGCAGTCCCCGCTGGGCGTCCTCACCTCGGCGCCCGGGTCGCTGACCAACGACTTCTTCGTGAACCTGCTCGACATGGGCACGCAGTGGAAAGCGACGTCCGAGGACGCGGAGACCTTCGAGGGCCGCGACCGCGCCACGGGCGAGGTCAAGTGGACCGGCAGCCGCGTCGACCTCCTCTTCGGCTCGAACTCCGAGCTGCGTGCCGTCGCCGAGGTCTACGCCGGTGACGACGCGCGGGAGAAGTTCGTACGCGACTTCGTGGCCGCGTGGGACAAGGTCATGAACCTCGACCGGTTCGACCTGGTCTGATCCCCTCTGATCCCCGTAGTCCCGACTCCCCGTAGTCCCGACCTGCGGGAACACGGTGCGGGGGCCGCTCCGGAGTAATTCCGGGGCGGCCCCTGTCTGTTGCCCGGCTGCCCGGCACACAGTCGGCGCACAGCCGAGGAGCGGTCCCACCCGTGTGCGGTACTGTTGACGTGCGTGATCACGCGGGCCACCGCGGTAGCGCATCGGGACGTGGCGCAGCTTGGTAGCGCACTTGACTGGGGGTCAAGGGGTCGCAGGTTCAAATCCTGTCGTCCCGACGTGCGAAGACGCGAGGAAGAGGAAGACGCGAGGAAGAGGCTGTGCCGGAGGATTCGGCACAGCCTCTTCACCGTTCCTGGGGACCCCAGGGTCCTTCTATCCGGTCCACCGCACGGAGGTCTCGACCGGGCAGCGCGTGACCTGGCGGAGCGGCGTGCTCGTGGCCCGCCCTGTGCGCAGCACCGCCAGTACCGCCCCGTCCCCGTCTCCGTCCGGGCCCGCGCCGGCCGGGAGTTCGGCCCCTGGTCGGCCGAACTCGCCCCGCAGCGGCTGCACGGCGTATCCGGCCTCGGTCAGCGTGAACCACACATGCGTCAGCGCCGCTCCCGCGTCGATCCGGTCCGCGACGCGATGGCGAGGGCCCCGCAGTACGAGCACGGCTCCGCAGTTGCGCAGCTTCCGCGCCCGGTCCCGGGCCGCCATCAGGGCCAGCGGGCGGGCCGTCGCCTGGCGCGGTATGGCCGCACCTGTCAGGGCGCGGGCGAGATACCCGGTCGCTGCCGAGCCACCGAGCAGGTCACGCGGGTCCCCGAAGAAGCGTTGGCCGTTCCCGGCCCGTGCGCGTTCCCGCAGCCAGGCCCATAGCGCGGCGTCGTCCGCGGGATCGGCGGCCGCGGCGGCGTCGAGCTCGGTCCGGGCGAGCCGGTCGAGGGCGGCGGTCCCACAGACCGTCTCCAAGGAGAGGTTCCGCTCGGCGCACAGCAGCTCGATCCGCTTCGCCGTGGTTCCGTCGAGGGGCGTACGCAGCAGGTCGTCCCGGTGAGTGGCGCGCAGCCCCATGACTCCCTGCCGGGCGAGGATGTCGTCGCGCAGGCGGTCGCAGTGGAACCGCCCGGCGGCCCAGCCGGCCTCGCCCGGCTCGGCTGTCTGGGCCGCAGGGGCCTCCCACTCGCCGTGCGCGAGATAGGTCATCGCGCCCAGCGCGCAGCCGAGGCTCTCCGCCCAGCCCAGCGGGTCGGGGGCGGCGGCGGGCCAGCGCCCGGGGTCGAGCGCCAGTTGGACGGTGCGGTCGTCGAAGAGCTCGAAGCGCCACGGCTGGGCGTTGTACGGCGACGGGGCCTGCCGGGCTCCGTCCAGCACTGTGGCGAGCCGTTCGGGAAGCGGGCGCCCGGGCGGCGGCCCGGCCGGGGGGCGGCGCGGACCGCTCCGGGCTGCCGTGCGCAGCGCTTTCAGGTTCCTCAGGAGTTCCAGTGGCATACGGGCCCGGTGCGCGAGTGCGGCCGAGCGGGGCATGACCGCGGCGTGCAGGTCCACGGTGACGATGTGCCGCGTCCTACGGTTCATCAGCAGGTCCAGCACGGTCCTGCTGACCAGGGCGGACAGGCCGAGGACGCAGTAGCCGATCTGCGGCCAGGTGCCGCCGTTGACGAACCGGTCGGTCTGGATAGGAAGGTAGTCGCTGGGGACATGGGTTCTGCCGACCCACCGCATGGATTCCAAGAGGCGGTTTTCCCGGTGGGCTTCGGCGGTCGCCTTGCCGTAGAAAGGGACGGGGTTGCGGCGGTAGTCGAAGACGTACACGCACGGCTTTCCGCCGAAGTCCATGCCCGCCATGACGGGGATGCCCCGTTGCGCCGCGCGTGCGTGCAGCTGGTACTTGACCCAGGCGGACATCTGCGGGTCGATGGCGTCGAAGGCGATGTGGACGCCGTCCAGCGCTTCGTCCAGGTTTTCCAGGGTCAGCCCCTGCGGATATTCGGTCACTTCGGCCGACGGGTTGATGGCGCGTATCCGGTGGGCCACTACCTCGGGCTTCGGCCGGCCCACCTCCGCCGCTGCGCAGACCTGCCGGTTCAGGTTCGAGACGTCGAAGCGGTCCGGGTCGGCGAGCCGGAAGCGCACCACGCCGAGCCGTGCCAGTGGCTCGGCCACCGCGCTACCGCCGCCGCAGCCGGCCACCAGTATGGTCGCGGCGCGTAGCGCCGCCTGCTCCCGCTCGCTGATGATCTCGAAGTTGCGGCTCACTGCCTCGGCCCCGGCCGCCACCACGCCGATGTCCGTTGAGTACACGTCAGGACCCATGGCAGGCCCCGTTCGCGCGGCGGTCGCAGAAGCGGTACGGGGCCCGGGCTGCGGGGCCCGGCGAGGCCGGGACGTGCTGCGACAGGAGGACGGGCCGGGCGGCGGCCCGCGGTCCGGGGAGGTCCGGGCAGCGCCCCGTACGGCGGCGGGGGCTGGGGGGGTGTGTTCGGCTCATGTGTGTTTCTGTTCCGGTCGAGTGCGGTGCCGGGAGGGCGGCAGGGGACATCACAGCGAGGCCCGCGCCGGTACGTGCCACGGCGCGGGCCTCGGGTGCTCAAACGGGTTCGTCGGCCAGGGGCCGGGCCGCGGCCGGGTCGGGATGCGCCGGGGTGGCGGCCGGGTCGGTGCCGGAGGACGCGTTCCCCGGGAACCGTGCCGTGTACTGGGGCCTGACCCGGGGCGGCCAGCAGTTCGGCAGGAAGATGTTCAGGGCGTAGGCGCGGGCGACCAGGGCAGAGCGGCTGGGCGCCTTCAGCTTCCGCAGCATTCCGCTGATGTGGTACTCGACACCGTGGCTGCTGAGACCGAGCCGTGACGCCAGTTGCTGAGTGGACAGACCGGACGCCACGCCCTCCAGAATGCGCGCGGGTACCTCGGTGAGCGCCGTGGGCGCCGGGGCCAGGGACAGCGGAGGGCTGTGCGGGGCGTCCGGGGCGATGAGTGCGATCGCCGTGCAGCTGGTGCAGTTGCTGTGGATGACGCTGTCGAGGGCGAGGCCCGTGACCAGACAGTCGTTGTCCCCGCCGTTCGCGTCCACCAGCGTCATGGGGATGCTGAAACCGCCGTGCGGGTCGGCGAGGAGTTGAGAGAAATGTTTCCGCAGGTTCTTCCTGGCCGTCGGATGGAAGAAACGCGACAAGGACTCTCCCCGAACCTCGGCGGAGCTGAGGCCGAGCTGCTCACAGAGGGCGTCGTTCACCGTCACGACCCGGAGTCCGGCGTCGAGGTGGGCCATGCCCAGCGTCGTGGCCGCTGACGGGGTTTGCGGTATCTGGTGGGCCGCCGATGTCACAGCGGGTAGGAGCTCCAGGTGCTCGGGCGTGCTTGTGGCGTTGGACAGGGGGGACAAGGTCAAGGGGGGCAAGACGGTACCTCTTTTGGGGGGCCGGAAGGGACCCGGTGAGCCCTCCGGCCGGTGACGGGGAGAGGCCTGCGGAAGGACGCCCTCGTCTCCTCCGTCGTCCTGCCGGACGGTCTGTGCGCAGAGGGCGGGGATACCTGGCCGACATGGTGTGGGGGGAGGGCGGACGGACGTGTCGAACGCTGTGGTCCTTCGTGGGGGGCACCGAGGTCTGTCGGGGCTCCGGTGACAGTGGCTTCAGATACGCGTGAAGTGCCCTTTATCAAGGGCTGAATTGTCCGTGCTGAGG
>CAVQGD010000017.1:0-9945 GCA_963711935.1 uncultured Actinomycetota bacterium | reverse complement strand
TAAAGCGCTTCATGGCCTTCTTGCTCTCTTCCCGGTCCTCGGGCTTGTGCCGCGCTTCGACCTCGATCAGGCAAGTGTCGGCTGGTACCGTTTTATGCTTCTCGCCTGGGGGAGTCCGCGTACCGAGGCGTTCCTTCGGGTTGAGGCATGGGGGCCGCCTTTCGTGCTCCGGCGAAATACCTGCCGCCTGACAACCGGGACCCAGCTTCAACTCCGGGAAGACAACAGCTTCTTATGGTGGAGTAGCTGAGGGAAACGTTCGCTGAGTCGGGAATCATCCTCGTTGAGTAGTTGGCCGTCACCATGACGGCAGCCGGGTGCACGCAGGTCTGTGCGGGTGCCGGCCTGGCCGTGCCAGGACATGGCGGAGACGGGGTCGTCTCCGCCATCCGGTTCAGCTGAACGGTGTGCTCAGTCGCAGGTCCTTGTCGTGGGATGCTGCGCCGTTTGCCTGGGCTTTTCCGGCTTCGCTTCCTTGAGTACCGCGGCGAGGCTGGCGGTGCTCTTGCCAGCCATCTTGTCCTTCAGGCCGACATTCGGCCCGCCCTCGGCCAGGGCCTGCTGCGCCTGAGCGGCGGTACGTGCGCGGCCCTCGAACTCGCCTTCGCCGATCTTTTTATTGTCAAATGGAACGGTTGAACCCTCGCCGAGACCACGCCATTGGCCCCCTTCCGGAGAGCAGGAGTCCTCCTCCCAGACGATGGCGATGACGTAGCTGTGGCCTTTTTGGATGCGAGGGCTGTGTGCCTTGACCACCTTGACGCGGTTATCGGTGTCGCCATCGGTGAACTGCCAGCCCATGGAGGGACGATCCCACGTGGTCGGCGCCGCCTTCGGCGCGTCGGCACGCGACCAGACGACCTGGTCGACCTTCAGCGTCACCGCCCGGCCGATGAGCCCTTCGCCCCGGTCGAGTTCCGACTGCGCCGGCGGGGTCTCCCTCTCCGCGGTGGCAGTGACAGCTACGACATGATCGGCGTAGGTGACCCAGTCGGTCGCGGTGCGGCTGGGCAGATTGTCGGCGCCGTGGGCGATGATGAACCGGTCCTGCTGCGCGTTCGCCGTATCGTCAGCGGGGCTGCCTATCGAGCCGACGGCGAGCGTCGCGGCAACAGCGGCGGCTGCTACTGCGAAGGCTGCCGCAAATCGGCTGCGGGTTGTCATGCGAGTCAACTCTCTCACCTCCGGGCAAAATTCTGGTTACGCCGCCGGATACACATCGTTGATGGACTCCGTATTGCTGGCGCCCAAGTCGTAAAACTCGACGGGCGTAGTCATGCAGCCGAGCCTGTTGTCTCCGTTACTGATGTAAGGGTAGGCGTTACTACCGTGGACCAGGCCGACCGCATGTCCCGTCTCGTGACAGGTCAAGCCATAGTTGATCTCGTCGTTGCCGCGCATGCGGACGTACTGCTGGTCGCACTCCCAGGCTGCATATGTTCCCGAACCCTCGCCGCTGTCATTGCACCAGGTGGTGCCATCGGCATCTGCGTCTAGGTTCGTCGACCCTTCCTGATAGATGATGTCGGTTTCACCTGATCCGGAGAATACGGGTGCCGAGTCATAGTGGATGGCCAGGTCCGTGGGCGAGTACTCGTCACGCAGTGTCCCTGTCACTATGGTGCGGTCTCTCGACTCCAACTCGTATTCACCGGAGGCGTCCATGTAGTAATAGACATGGGAGTTGTCCGTGAGGCAGTCAACTGTTCCGTCCCCGCCATCAGGGTCATTCGAACATGTGGGAGCTCCGAAACCACCTACCGGGACGATGTTGTCGGTGACAGGGTCCGCCGACGCCACACCGGCAGTCGCCAAAATCCATACGGAAACGAGAGCCAGTACGCACTGGGCTCTCCCCTTGGTGAATCTTGCTACGCCTTCTTTCATGGCGCCCCTTCCCTTCAGCTCGCCGAGGCGGTGACGGAACCGCGGGTGCACGGGTGCACAATTACTGCACTCTCCGATGCCCCTTCCGGCGTGAGCTTTCTTGCTCCCGAGCCCCGAAACCTGATGTCACGCGCACATGCCGCCCGCCATGTGAGTTGGATGAGTGAAGCACTCCGCAGGCGGCCTGTCACTAATTCACCGCGGAAGTTGTCGCAAGGTGATAAAGTGATGGGCTATCAGATCAAAGTTCGCTGGTATAGCGCTGCGCCTGCAGTCGGGCTGGCCTCAGCCTCGATCCACCGCGTGAATTCTGATCACGGGTGTCGGGTGGGTTCCGGGTGTTTCATCGGGGTGCGGGCAGCGGTGATCATCGGGTGGCCGTCCGGTGCGGGGTCTCCAAGGTCTTTCGGGTCGTGGGCGGGTAGGGCGGTCGTGTGGGTCAGGTGCGCATGCGCTGTCCGGTGGCTGTCCACAGGTCGGTGAAGTCGTCCTGCCAGCACCAGGGTTGGGGTAGGTGGAGGGTGAGGCGGCGGGCGCCGGTGGCGATCCGGGCGGGGATGTTGATCAGGTGGCGGCGGATGGTGCCGGTGCGTGCCCTGGCGTGGAAGGCGGAGGCGAGGTGGCCGGCGGCGCGGGTGAGGTTGTAGGCGGTGGCTGCGAGGGTGAGCCAGGCTGCGTTCGCGGCGAACTCGCCCGACGGCAGGTGGGCGAGCGCGGAGTCCTCCAGGTCGGCGAAGACCTGCTCGACTTGGGCGTGTTCGCGGTGCATGGGTTCGGCCTGGGCCAGGACGATGGGGCTGTCGGTGAAGATGACGTGGTGGCGCCAGACGCCGAACAGCTCTGCCTGCCCCTCGGGCACGCTCTTGGGGTTCAGGCGCTTCACCCGGCGCACGATCAGCCGGGCGGTGGTGTGGAATGCCTTCTTCTTGCTGGTGAACGCGGTGAAGGGGATCTCGGTGATCTCGGCGTCGGAGATCCAGCGTTCCTCGTCGGCGTCCCAGACGGCGCTGGCGTACTTGATCGGTGTCCAGGCGTCCTCGGGGATTTCGGCGATGGCCTCGCGGATCTTCTTCCTGACCGCGACGGCGAGGGAGAAGCGTGCGCCGGCCGTGCGGCAGACCTCGACGACCTTGTGGGAGAAGTACGCGGAGTCGGCGCGGACGATGATCTGGACGGTGATGCCCATCGCCCGGACCGTGGCCAGGGCCTCGCGCAGCAGCGACGCTGCGCCCTTGCCGGAGTTGGCCGAGCCCTTGCGCAGCCGCGTTGCCACGATGACCGGCGCGCAGGTGCCCGTCCTGACCGTGACGATCTGGAAGTGCAGGCCGCGTTGTTTGGTGTAGCCGAAGGAGGCGCCCTGCTTGGCCGGGCCGTAGACCTGCTTGACCTTGGAGTCGATGTCGACGAACACCACCTCGTCCCCGGCGGGCACCAGGCCGGTGTGCGCGGCGAGATTGCAGGTGAACGCCCGTGCGGCGGACTCCAGTTGGCGTACGTGACCCCAGGTGAAGGCGCGCAGGAACGTGCCGAGCGTGGACGGGGCGCGCACCCCGCCGAACAGGCGGGCCAGCCCGCCGTGGCGTAGCACGTCCAGGTCGTCGATGCTGTCCGCCCCGGCGACCATCCCGCCCACGATCGACAGTGCCTTCGCGTCGGCGGCCGTCCCGGCGCCGTTCTTCGCGCCGGTCAGCTTCACCTTCGCGGCCACCAGGGCGGGCAGCCCGCACCGCTCGGCCAGCCGGATCGTCGGGACCAGCCCGGCATGCGCGATCAGGTCTGGGTCGTCGAACGCGGCGAACAGCGTCGCCGGGCTGTGGGAGACTTTCACTTACGAGGTGCCTTGCTGTCGTGGGCTGATGGAGGCGTAGGAACTCCCATCATCCCAGGTCAGCGGGCACCTCTTCGCATCTCGTCGTCCATAGACCCACTATCGCGTGGTGGATCCAGGCCTCAGGCCGCCAGCGGTGGGTCGGTGAGCGGAGTATCGCCTGGCTCTCCTGCCGCCGCCGACTCCACCGACGCTGCGAACGTAAACCCGACCACTTTCTTGCCTTCGTCAGCAGCGGATCCACCATGATCAACTACCGTAGACTCGCCAAAATCAAATGGCTTCCACCGAGGAGCCCCTTTTTACGACGCATTCTCAACGCGATAGTCGCTGCAACTCCAATCGTATACCAAGCGGTCACTGTACCGGCCAAGGCAGACCTGGTAGTTGATCCAGCCGCCCTCGGGGATGTCCATGTTGTGGTCGACGCGGGTTCCCGCACCGTGGTAGTTCCATGCCACGCCAGCCAAGCCGTTGACGTCCGATCGGTAGTACCTGACGAAAACCGAGTGTCCGTCAGCCGCGTTGTCCCAAACGTAGAGGTGGTCGCCGTCTTTCACGAAGGACGCTGAACCGTTGCAGCGGGGAAGGTTGACGGCGGTTGTGCAAACGTCCCCGACGTGGTAGCTGCTCGACGTCCAGGAGTCGGCGGCGTAAGCCGGACTGCCGACCGTCACGAGCCCCACGAGGGCCGCAGACACGGCCGCACCCGCCCGTATGATTCTCTTCATGGTTCTCTTCGCATTCATCTCTTGCCTTCCCTCCATGCGTGCAAAAACGGAACGTTTACTGGAACGGTGACGGACGAAGGATGCACCCCCACCGGGCTCTCCCTTTGGTGATCCTTGCTGCGCCTTCTGACATGGTGCCCCTTCTCTTCAGCTCGCCCAGGCAGTGACGGAACCGCGAGGGCGCAGGTGCGCAATTACTGAACCCCCAGCCTCCTCCGGTGTGAGCCTTCTTGCTCCCGCCCTCGAAACATGATGTGACGTGCGCATGTCCGGACGTGAGAGGGGTAAGTAGAGCATTCAGCAGGCAATGTGTCACTACTTCATCACGAACTTATTGAGTCTTTGCCAGTAACGAATGACGACGTTGCGTAATTGATCAGATGGCAGTTAATCAAGTTCCGTAGGCATCCGGGTTGTTGGTGATGCCCAGGATGGCGGGTGCTCGTTCGCCTCGATTCGTCAGCGGGATTCGGTGGCTGACCTGCTCGGCGGTTCGCCCGTATTGTCCTCGGGCCATTCGGGGTGGGCCGTCGCGTGTCGCTGCGGCTGCGCCGGGTTCCACGGGCCCGGAGTGTTGTTGGTCTGTCTCCTTCCTGGTCCTTGTCGGGGCAGTGCCCGGCCGTCAGGTGACGGCTGGGAGGGCGGTGAGCCGCTGCCAGCAGGTGGTGAACGCCTTGCGCCCAGGGCCAGGTCGCGTCGATACGCAGCCAGCGGCGGCGGGCGTGGTCGGCGAGGCGGGCGGGCGGGTGGTAGAGGCGGAAGCGCATGGTGTCCGGCTCGGCGTCGGCCAGGTCATCGATGTCGTGCAGGGCAAGCAGCCGCACCCAGGCGTCGAGATCGCTGGCGAGGTTCGCGGCGAGCATCCAGCCGCGGTTCACTTCCCATGAGGCGGAGGGCAGGTTGGCCAGGCCCATCGCCTTGTTGGTGCGGACCCGGTCCTCGACGCCGGCGTGCGAGCGGTGCGGCACGTCCAGGAACTGGCTGTGGCCCGAGCCGGCGATGCCCCACATGTGACGGATATTGGTGGGTCTTCAAAGTTGAGCGGTGTGGAGGTGTCCACGGGCCCGGCGGGTGGTGACGCAGCGTGTCCGTAGCCGTTGGTTGTCGGCATTGCGAAGGCCGAACGCGTTGCGGGCGACAAGCTTGATCACGCGGTTGATGCCTTCGCTCTTGGCGTTGCTGTGCCCGGTGTCGATGAATGCGGCGATCTCGGCCCACCAGCGGTCCACGGTGACGGCGAGCTGCCGCACCTCGGGGATGTCGGAGTCCGCGCACCACGTGAGGAACTTCCAGCGGGCGTGGCCGACTTGATGGCGGTCGGCGCCGGTTCTCGCCAGGGCGAGGAGGTTGCGCAGGTTCTCCTTGGCGATCCATGCCGTCAGCAGGGTCTGGCCGATCGTCCCCTCGCCCAGCAGCGTGTTCCACATCGTGGCGAACTGCTCGTCGGTGAGGTCCTCGCGGTTGCGCGGAAGGCGCCGCCTGGCTTTCCATTCCGGGTCACTGGCGCGTCCACGTCGGCCGCGCATCTCGGCGGTGGTGCGGCGCCGGACCATGGACAGCATCTTGTTGGCGAGCTGGACGACGTGGAAGTGGTCGACCACGACGGTGGCCTGCGGGAGACCGGTGCGGACGGCGGCGCGGTAGGTGGCCGACATGTCGATGGCCACGTACTCGATGCTCTTTCTCCAGGTCAGCGGGGTGGCGGCGAGCCAGGCGAGTACATCGGCGACGGTGCGGCCCTCGACCTGGCCGAGCAGGCCGCCGGTGCCGAGCGCGTCGACGAACCCCGTATGCCACCGATCGCGCGTCAGCATCCACTTGCCCGTGGCGGGGTCCTGTTCCCAGCGCGGCCGTCCGCGCCGGGTCTCGTCGATGCCCAGCACCTTCACCTCGGGCAGCGGGGCCTCGGTGACCTCGTGTGCGACGGCGCGGAAGGCGTCCATCACGGTTGGCCAGGACAGACGCAGATCCCGGGCGGCCTGGATGACGGTGGAGGCGGCGTCGCGTATTCGCCGCCCGGCAGCACCGCGCAGTCGCATGGTGATCCGTGCGCCGGCCGGTAGCTGCGGGATCTGCTCGGTGAAGGACCGGCGCGGGCAGCCGGCCTCCCGGCACCACCAGCGGCGCTTGTGCCAGCGGAACTCCAGCCCGCTCTCGCCGTACGGCAGATCGCGGGGCCGGGTAACTGCCGAGCCCTTCACCCTGGTGGCGAACACCCCGCAGGCCGGGCACGCCCGGGCCCTCTCATCGGCCGTGGCCAGGTGGACCCGGCGTGTCCCGTCCGCCAGCCGCTCGACCCGGACGACGGACACCCCGTCGAGGTCGAGCAGCAACGTCGTATCGTTGAGCAAGCCCGTGGCTCCTGCATGATCGTTCTGCCTAGAGAACAGAAATGATCACGCAGGGCCACGGGCACCTTGCGTCCAGGGCCAAGCCTCCCGACCCAACACAGAGCGTGACGCCGTGTCAGCAAGCCGAACCAGCGCACCGCTCAACTTCGAAGACCCGCATTTTCTGACCGCTCGGTGGGGACTGCACCACACCTTCTTCGGGACGGCGGCGTATCTGCCCAACGTCCACCCTCGCTGGCGGCTGCACCGCGCGGAGTTGATCACCTGCGAGGAGGATCTCCTCGCGGCGGCCGGGCTTCCCGCGCCGGTCGGGCAGCCGGTCAGCGTGCTGTACTCGCCGGGCGTGCCGGTGCGGTTCGGCCGCCCTTCCCGGCCGGCCGGCATCCCGACGCCGTGACCCATCAAGGAACTGTGGGGCCCGCCCGTCGAGATGGCTGCCGACGGTCCGCTCCTCGACCGGATCGTGGCTCTCCCCGGCAGGACACCAAAACCGGGGGAACAGGCTTCACTTCGCCTCGCCCCCGGTGCTGTCGAGGAAGTGGAAGCCGGGCCGCGGGTGCATCAGGAAGTCGTGGTGCGAGATGTTCCACGCGTACGCGCCCGGCCAGCGCGAACGCCACCCGGTCCCCCGCCCGCAGCCCCGGCGCCGGGCACCCGCCGGGCCAGGACGTCCTTCGGCGTGCACAGCTGGCCGGCGAAGCGTGACGCGGCTCGCCCTCGGCCGCCGGCGCGTGGCCAGGGGTGCGGCCAGTCCTCCACCGGCAGCACGGCGCAGGGCTGGTCGTGCCCCTTGGTCGCCGGGGTGCGCAGATGGTGGGTGCCGCCGCGGACGACGGCGAACTCCTCGCCGTGGCTGCGCTTCACGTCCAGCACCTCGGTGGCGTACCAGCCGCAGTACGCCGTCAGCGCCCGGCCCGGCTCGATACGCAGCGTCAGCTCCGGGTGCGCGTCGGCGAGTCGGGCCAGGCCCGTCGCCGTACGCCGCCCAGTCGAAGCGGCGCGTCGGGGTCGGCGTAGTCGACGGCCATGCCGCCGCCGACGTTCACCTCGGCGAGCCGGACGCCGTGACGCGCGGCCAGCTCGCCGCCCAGTCACGATCGGACTCGGCGACCGCGAGCTGCTCCGGGCGCGTCGAGGCCGCTGGCCAGGTGGGCGTGGATGCCGCGCAGTCGCAGCTGCGGGTAGCGTGCCGTCGGTGAGCAGCCGGAGCACCGTCGTCGGCCTCGGCCGGGTCGAGGCCGAACGGGCGTCGGCCGGCCGCCCATGGCCAGGGAGCTGCCCGCCAGCGCGCCGTCGGCCACCGGCGAGGTTGACGCGCAGCAGCACCGCGCACCGGCGCGTCCGGGCGCGACACGCGCGGCCAGCTCGGCGAGCATGCGCAGCTCGTGCTCGCTCTCCACGTGGAAGCGCTCGCACGCCGCGTTCCAGCGCGGCCGCGATCTCGGCCGGGGTCTTGCCCGGGCCGCCGAAGGCCAGCGGCCGGCCCGGGCACCGCCTTGGCGACATGGGCGAGTTCGCCGCCGGAGGAGACCTCGTAGCCGTCCACGTACGGGCGCGAGCGCGGCCAGGATCTCCGGCTCCGGGTTGGCCTTGGCCGCGTAGTACAGCTCGACGCGCTCGGGCAGCGCGGCCCGTACGGCGGCCGCGTGGTCGCGCAGGGCCGCCAAGTCGTAGAGGTAGGCGGGCAGTTCGGCGGCGGCGAGGGACGAGCGGCGCGGTCGCGGACGGCGGGGGTGGGTAGGGTCATCGGGCGCTCCGGGCGGTCGTCGGTCGCGCGTCGGCGCAGGACGTCCTCGGCGAGCGGGGAGGGCAGGCGGACGTAGCCGGCCTCGCGGTCGGCCTTGCGCTCCCAGCGGGTGAGCAGGTTGGCCTTGGCGGGCAGCGGCACCCCGGCGAGCAGGGCGGCGCAGCCGCGGCGGGCAGCCGTGCCGGTCGGCGTACGTCCGGAGCGTGCGCGCGGACCCGCGCCCACAGCGCGGCCTCGGTGCTCGGGGTGCAGGTCGGCGAGGGCGGCGAGCAGCTCGGCGACGTGGTTGACGAGCAGGCAGTAGACGACCCGGTCCCAGCCGCGCTGGGCGTCGTACGTCATCGGGCCCGCGACCTCGGCGGGCAGCGCGGCGAGGGTGTCGGCGTGGTGCTCGGGGACGAGCTTGGTGCCCTCCAGGTCGCGGAAGAGCACCTGGGCGGGCATGCCGTCGCCGTCGACGCAGATCAGCACGTTCTGCAGGTGGGGTTCCAGGACGAGGCCGTGGTCGAAGTAGGCGGCCAGCACGGGCGGGACGAGCAGGTCGAGGTACGCCGCCCACCAGTCGAGCGCGGCCTGCGGGCCCGCGCCGTCCAGCAGGCGGGAGATGTGGCGCGGGGCCGGTCGGGTACTCGTCGGCGACGGCCGCCGCGAGCAGCGGGGTGGTGCCCGGGCAGCAGCGTGCCGGGCCAGGCCCTCGCGGACGATCACGCCGAAGCCTTCGAGCAGCGTCGCGGTCCGGCGTGCCGTCGGGGCCGGGGAGGGCGAGGCTGCGGTAGGCGGGCTCGCGGAGCACGGCGCTGCCGGGGAAGCGGGTCGGCCAGGTCGGCGAGGGCCGGGCCCAGCAGCCGGGTGAGGGCGACGGCGCCGGACAGCTCGTAACTGGCGTTCTTGCGCAGGCAGTTGGTGATCCGGACGTTCAGGCTGAACTTCAGGAACGTCTCGCCGTCGTACAGCGTGCGTACGGAAGCGGTGGCGGCGAACGGCGTGCCGCCCGGCGCCCAGGTCGAGGATGTCGCCGCGGTCCGAGGGCCGCGCGCAGCACCGGGTGGTCGCGCAGCAGTTCGTACTGCCAGGGGTGGGCGGGCAGCAGCCGGTAGCCGTCCGGGCACGTCGGTGCGCAGCCGGTCCAGCGGGGCGGCGGCGCCGGGCTCGGCGGTCTCCTCGGCGATCAGGTGCTCGCGTACGGCGAGGTGGCGCAGCGGGAAGGCGGCCCCGGCCTCGGGCGCGTACGCGGCCAGGCGGCCGGGTCGCCGGTGCGGGCCTTGGGGGTGGGGTGGAAGCGGTGGCCGAGGAGCAGGGACTGCTCGGAGGCGATATAGCGGGCCGGTGCGTCGTCCGGGGCGGCCTGGACAGCGGTTCCTCGGTTACGACCGGCGAGCGCCGCCGCAACACCCTCGTGGC
>CAVQGD010000016.1:0-6079 GCA_963711935.1 uncultured Actinomycetota bacterium | reverse complement strand
GATGCCTCAACCGGAAACGAGAGCGCCTACCGGCCCCCGTCGAGGGCGTGCGCGAGCATCGCCGCCCGCTTCGCCATCCCCAGCTTCCACGGCGTCCCGTCCTCCTCGGCGATCTCCCGCCACAGTGCCGCGGTGGCCGCACCGAACGCGGCGAGCGCTTCCGGCTCCGCGCCGCGCCAGGACGAGAAGCGGCCCGCGAAGTCGACGGCCGCATCCACCGGGTGGCCGGCGTCCATGAGCCGCAGCGCCAGGGCGCCCGGGTCGATCCACGCCGCGCCCCTCGTAGGCCACGCCCAGTCGACGAGCCGCGCCCGGTCGCCGACGATCAGGACGTTGTCCGGGGCGAAGTCCGTGTGCAGCAGCGTGTCGCCGTCGAAGTGCCGCATGGTGCCCGGTGGCGCGTAGTCAGCCCACCGGTCCACGGCGTCCTTGATCTCGACATCGGCCGGGGCCGTGATCTCTTGCAGCTCGGTGAGCGCCTCTTCCACGAGCGGCAGGTCCGGCGACCCGGGCGCGTAGTCGGCGTGGCGGCCGTCGACCACCTCGTAGCCGAGGAGGCCCCAGCCGTCGAGCTCCAGGTGCCAGTACAGGCGCGGGCAGGACGCCGGAAGGTGCGGGGCCACCGCCGCCTCACGGCGCTGCGCGCCGGCCTGGGGGTGGTCGGCCGGGATGCCCTTGACGAAGACGCTGCCGCTCTCGGTCTCAAGGACGGAGGCGATACCGGAGTTCATGCCGCCGCGCACCGTCATCGTCCGGTGCACGGCGCCGGTCTTGTCGGCGACAGCCTGGCGGACGTCGGCGGGAAGCTGCTCGAAGGGGATACGGGACATGGACACGCGCTGTTCCTCGGGTGCTCGGGGAGAGGGAATGCCGCCCCGGCCAGGGTATGGCCGGGGCGGCATTCAGGGAGCGGAACGGGCGGCACGGGGCTCCGCCCTCCGGGGGCTACTCGGCGGTCTAGTACGGCTGGTCGTCACCGGCCGAGCAACTGCACTCGGCGCCCTCGGCGGCCTCGTCCAGGTCGGCGATGATCTGGATCTCGTCGTCCTTGATCGTGGCGGCCGTCAGCGGCACCGGCAGAACGCCGGTCGGTCCGTCCGCCGGACGCCGGCCGAGGGTGACCGGCACCGGCTGACGCGGCGGGGCCAAGGTTGCGGTGGGTGGAGTCATGATCCGTAGCCTCCATGCTGGCAGTAGAGATCTCTTCTGTCCCCCGCCTCCTGGTAGAGCTTGGCCAGCGGCCGACACGTACGACATGTGTCCGCCCTCGTGCAGCCGGAGCATCCACCGGTGCGGAGCTGTAGGGACTCGGCGATCGCGCCGAGTCGGGGAGGGCTTCGATGCCCTCGGTGATGAGGTTCACGCTGGGGTCGCGGCCAACCTTGCAGATCGACGCGATGCCGTGCGGGTTGACGTGGAAGAACGTGTGGCCGGCGTTGCAGCCGGTGAAGACGCGCCGGGCCTTGATGTGGCTCTCCGCCTGCGTCGCCAGCGGGTTCGCCTCGCCGTCGATCGTGGGCGACATGTTCGTGAAGACCTGGTGCGAGAAGCCGTACCTCACGCACAGGGCCACCATCGCGTCGACCTCGTGCGCGTTGTCGTCCGAGACGATCACGTTGAGCCGGACCGGGAGCCGGTCCTCACGCGCGGCGTCGAGGCCCTGCACGAACCGGCCGAACGCGCCACGGTTCCGCGTGACCTTGTCGTACGTCCCGGCAGTCGCGCCGTAGACGCTCAGAGTCAGCCGGTAGGGCCGGTGGCGGGCGAACAGGTCCCGGATCGGCCGCTTCCGCAGCGACGACCCGTTCGAGGAGACCTGCACCATCATCCCGAGCTGGTGCGCGTACTCGTACGCCGCGCCGAACTCACGGTCGATCAGCGCCTCGCCCCCGGTGATCTGCAACCACAGGACGCCGGCGTTCCGCAGCGTCTCCAGGAGCCGCCGCTTGCCGTCCCAGTCCAGGCCCTCGAAGCGTTTCTCGCCGAGGTAGCAGAACTCACAGTCGTAGTCACAGCCGAGGTTGATCTCCCACGACGCCTTGCCGTACCCGTACCGCGACCGCTCGCGGACGAGAACGACGTCGCCGACCGGCGAGGAGGGCAGCTCGGTGCCCCACGCCTTCGCCGCCGCGTCGACCACCCAGGCCGGGACGGGCCGGCCCTCCGAGCTGGCGGTGCGCAGCTCCTCGTAGCGGGCCTCGGGGATACGCACACCGGCCGCCCGGCCGGGCTGGACGAGAAGGTACTGGGCGAGGAACGGGCTGGCCACGAGCCGGGGTGCGGCCGTGCCGTTCCGTGCTTCCTGGTCTCTGGTGCTCGTCGGTGCGGTCATGGGACCTCCACGGGTAGGTCGTGCGACGTCGTGCGACAGGAGCGGTCAGGCCCGGTGGTGGGCGGCGATCAGAGCTTCGATACGGCGGACACACGGCAGACAGCAGGAGAAGCACGCAGTTGCCGCCCGCCTGAGTCCACGGACGGCCCTCCCGCCGTGCAGAGACGCCCCGCCGGTACTCGCCGCCCGGGGCGGGGCGTCCTCATCTCCAGGGAGAGCGACGGAGACCCCCCGACGGCCTACGCCGTGGCCGGGGGTGGCTCCGGGGTGCCCAGCAGCAGCTCATCACCTGCGCGAAATCGGTCCGTGCCGCCCTCCTCCCAGGCGACAACCACGAACAGGCCGCCCATCGAGCCGATGCCGGTCTTGGTCGCTTTCACCGTGCGCCACTGTCCCTCATAGCCGATGTGATCACCCGGGCCGACGAGCGCGGCCACCTTGGTTGGCGTCGTCACTGCTGCTCCTCGGCTGCTCCTCGGCTGCTCCTCGACCGGCTTGATGCGGTCCAGCGGCACGTCCCAGTCGACGTCCCGCCGTTCCTTGGTTGCCATGAACCGGACGCTAGAAGCGGGGAGTTGGCTCGCGGTATGGTGTTTTCTCGAATTTTCTCGACGCCTGGTTCAGATTGCTGGTGTTTTCTCCCGGGCCCTGCCTCACCCCGTAGTGCCGAGCCGGGGCCACGTCCATGCTGAGGAGATCAACACCCCTGGAAGGGAGAGCGTCCATGGCTCGTCAGCTACGCTTCACCGGCACGGACAGCAAGGTCGACGGCTGCCCCGCCCTGCACACGGATATCGGTACCGGCGAGGTCGTGGTTCAGGGCACGCCCCTCACCGACCCAGCGGACCTCGCACAGCTCCAGCACTTCGGGCCGGACGAAGCCGCAGTGGTCGTACCGCGCGAACTGCTCGTGAACTGGGAACCGAAGGAGAGGGAACGGGTGCCGGAACTCGTCGACCGGACCACCTTCCGGCGCCTCTTCGAGACCTTCAAGCACACCGCCTGGCGGCTGGAGACGCGGCGAGGTTACACGTCGGACCGTCAGGACCCTGACTTTCAGGCGTTCCTGGCCACAGGTTCCTCAACCTGGGACCCCAACGAGCCCTGGTTCATCAACATCAAGGCCCAGACGGACGCCGGCAAGACGGTCGGCCGCGTCCGCATCGCCGACCACCCGCCCACCACCGAACAGCGGTTCCTGCTCGACTACGCCCGGCATAACGCCACGGTCGGCGAGGACATCCGCTACCTGTGGCGCGAGGAAGCCGACCGGGCCGGTCTGCCTGCTGAGGACTTCTGGATCTTCGACTCGCGGCTGGTGGCCCTGCTGCACTTTGACGACGAAGACAACCTGCTGAACATCGAGCTGATCACGGACCCGGCAGAGGTCGTGCGGTACTGCGTCGCACGCGACGCGGCCATGCACCACGCCCTGCCGTTCGACCAGTTCGCCGCGCAGGTGACCCCGACCGAATAGCGCGTGTGACCGGTGAGCACTGACTACCAGCAGGCACGGGCGGCGTTGGGGGCGCGTCTGCGTGAACTGCGCTTCTTGTGCCCTGGTGGTCGGCTCACCGGTCAGCAGCTCGCCCAGCGGCTCGGCTGGCCAGGCTCCAAGGTCAGCAAGCTGGAGAACGGCAAGCAGACGGCCACCCCCGAGGACCTTCGAGCGTGGGCCGACGCGACCGGGCAGCCGGGCGTGTATCCCGAACTCGCCGCCCGGCTGGCCGGGTTCGAGTCGCACATCAGGTCATGGCGTCGGGCCCTGGCGAACGGCTTCAAGCCGCTGCACGAGGGCTTGAGCACGGAGATCGACCGCACCTCAGAGATGTGGGTCTGGGAAGAGTCGGTGATCGCCGGACTGACGCAGACCCCCGAGTACGCGCGCCACGTCATCCAGCGCTATGCGGAGCTGCTGTGCGGACCCGGCGACATCGAGGCCGCCGTGCGCTCCCGGGTCCAGCGGCAGGAGTGGCTGTACCGGCCCGGTCGCAAGCTGCACGTGCTGATGTGGGAGGCCGCGTTGCGGTCGCTGATCTGCCCGCCCTCGGTGCTGCTCGCCCAGCTCGACCGCCTCACGGGCATGATCGGGATGGACACGGTTGAGCTGGGCATCATCCCGTTCACGGCCTCTGTCAAGATCGTGCCCGCCAACGGCTTCTGGGTCCTGGACGACCGCCTGGTGGTCGCCGAGGACTGGCACGCCGAGATGTGGCTGGACGACGCCGACAACATCGCCCTCTACGCGAAGGTGTGGAAGACCCTCCGCGAGTCGGCGGTGTACGGGGCCGACGCCCACAACGTCATCAACGCGGCCAGGCGTGCGCTGAATCCCCATTGATGATGTTGTGGGCTTGCGCCCGGGCCACAGCACACCCAGCGGACTCATCACAAGCAGGCACCAAGCAGGCACAGAGTCAGCGAGCCTCCGAATGGACTTCCGCCGAAGAGAACGGCTGGGGCCTTGGGAGCGGCGGGGATGTGCCGGAGCAGGACCGCCGCCTCAGGGACGGTGGCCCCCGGTCTTCAACTCGCCTATGAAGGCGGCCCAGGAAGCGGCTTCGAAGCACAGCGCCGGACCGTGCGGGGCCTTGCTGTCACGGACGGGGACGACGGCCTCCTGGAATCCGTCGGCCACTTCCACGCAGTTGCCGCCCGCCTGATTGCTGTAGCTGCTCTTGCGCCAGGCGGTGCTGTTCAGGCGGAAGCTGTCGGCCACTTCCACGCAGTCGCCCCCTGCTTGATTGCTGTAGCTGCTCTTGCGCCAGACGGCGCCGTTCGTCTCGGGACGGGAGATTCGCGCCACGGTAGTTGTCCTCCATCGTGGACCGGATCATGTCGAGGGACATGAGTGGGGGCAGGGCTGTCGCCCGCAGCCGATCGTAAATCACCTTGTAGCGACTGAAGTCGGCTGGTTCCTCGATGAGTTGGCCGTAGTCCGAACCCTCTGTGTAGGCCACTTCCGCGCCGTCCGGCAGGGTCAGGATCGTCAGCGAGCCGCCCATCGCCTCGTGCCCGCCTTGGTCGAACGGCAGCACCTGCACGGTGATATGACGCTCCGCTGCAGCGTCAAGCAGTCGCGCCAACTGCTTCCGCATCACGGCATGGCCGCCGATCGGCCGCCTCAGTACCGCCTCGTCCAGGATCACGCACAGCTCTGGCCGGTCGGGCGAACTCAGCCGTTCCTGCCGTCCCATACGGGCTGCGACGCGCTCCTCCAACTGCTCTTCGCCGTCCAACAGAGCGTCCAGGCTGAGAACGGCCCGCGCGTAGTCCTCCGTCTGCAACAGACCCGGCACCACATGAGCCGCGTACTGCCGGATGGTCACCGCCCGCGCCGAGTACTCCATGAACTTCCGCGACCAGTCCGGAAACGCCTCCCGGTACACGTACGGCCACAAGTCGACCAGCAGGTCGTCCGCACCGAGCGTCACGTCCAGCGCCCGCGCCAGCTCCAGTGTCGGTTTCGCTCCGGAGGCCCGCTCGATCTGTGTGATCCGTGTGCTCACCACGTGGACTCTGTCGCCGAGTTCGGCCTGGGTCAGTCCGGCCGCGGTACGGAGTCTGCGGACCCGCGCGCCGAACAGCGCCGCCATCGACGCGCTGGGGTCAATTCCGTTGGCCAAAGCGTCACTTCCGTTCCTTACAGGCTGAAAAGTAAGGCTGTGTCACCTTCCGAGCGTAGGGCGATCAGACGACCCTTGGGTGCGGAAAGTGACGACTCGCGTACGTCACGAGTACGTCACG
>CAVQGD010000015.1:0-14754 GCA_963711935.1 uncultured Actinomycetota bacterium | reverse complement strand
GCGGGAGGACAGCGGGATCTGCCTGGCTCCCTAGACCTGCCAACCTATGGACCTGCGACCTCTGGACCTGCTGCCCCCTAGACCTGCTGCCCCCTAGACCTGCTGCCCCCTAGACCTGCTGGCCCCTAGACCTGCTGGCCCCTGGACCTGCTGCCCCCGGCGGAGCCGCCCCGTACCTTCGCGGCCTTCGCGACCTTCGCGCGCCGCGCGTAGTACCACGTCATGTTGGACGACAGCCCGGCCAGCAGCACCCAGACGATCCCCAGCCAGCTGCCCTGGACGAAGGAGACCACGGCGGCGGCCACGGCGAGCAAGCAGAGGGCGAGGGCATACAGGGCGAGGCGGGGCATGGGGTCGGCTCCTGAGAGGACAGTAAGAGGGACAGGGAGAGGACAGGGAGAGGACGGGAGAGGACCGTCGGACGGATGAGGTGGTACGGCGTCCAGTGTCCACCATGCCCGTACGGGGACACGCCTCGGCTACACGTCGGTCAGCCGCAGTCCCGCGTGCGCCTTGTACCGCCGGTTCACCGAGATCAGGTTGGCGACGAGGGACTCGACCTGGTGGGCGCCTCGCAGGCGGCCCGCGAAGATCCCGCGCATGCCGGGGATCCGGTTCGCCAGCGCCTGCACGATCTCGACGTCGGCCCGCGCCTCCCCCAGCACCATCACATCGGTGTCGATCTCCTCGATCTTTGGGTCCTGGAGGAGGACTGCGGAGAGGTGATGGAAGGCGGCCGTGACCCGCGAGTCGGGCAGCAGCGCGGCGGCCTGCTCGGCGGCGCTGCCCTCCTCCGGCTTCAGCGCGTACGCGCCCTTCTTGTCGAAGCCGAGCGGGTTGACGCAGTCGACGACGAGCTTGCCGGTCAGTTCCTCGCGCAGTGCCTGAAGGGTCCCGCCATGCCCGTCCCACGGCACCGCGACGATCACGATGTCGCTGCGGCGGGCGCACCCGGCGTTGTCAGCGCCCTCGACGCCGTACCCGAGCTCCTCGGCGGCGGCCCGGGCGCGGTCGGCGGCCCGCGAGCCGATGATCACCTTCTGCCCGGCCCTGGCGAGCCGGTAGGCGAGGCCCTTGCCCTGCGGCCCGGTGCCGCCGAGTACACCGACGACGAGCCCGGACACGTCGGGGAGGTCCCACGGGTCTTTGGCCGGGACCTTCGCGGGAGTCTCGGGGGTCTGTGGAGTCTCGGGGGTCTGTGGAGCACTGTCAGTACTGTCAGGAGAGGTCATGGGCCGACTGTACGGGCGAGAAGGGCCCCTCGGACGATCAGGACGATCAGGTGAGCCCGGAAAACCCTCAGCCGTCGGCCTCCCGCGCGGCACCGTTCTGCCAGCGGGGGTCCCCCTCCCACTCAAGATTGCGTTCGTGGGCCGTCTCCATCGCCTGGGCGGCCTCGTCCGGGGAGGCGTACGGCCCCATACGGTCCTTGCCGGGACACTCGGGGCCCTCCTCGACCTTCCTGTGCTCCAGGCAGTAGTACCACTCGCCCGGTTTCCCGACCGTCTTGCGCTTCCTGAACAGGACCATGGCTCACGGCTCCTTCCCTCAGGCTCCCTCAGGTTCCCTCAGGGACATCGTCCCCCACACCTGCTGGTTAAATTCGCTGGTTAAACTCGCTGGCATGTCTGCCCAGTCACTGCTTGCCCCGGGGAAGCTCTCCCCCACCCGTACCGTTCCCGGACACATCCGCCGACCCCCGTACGTGGGCAAGCCCGCCCCCGCCCCGTACACCGGCGCGGAGGTCCAGACGCCCGAGACGATCGAGGCGATGCGGACCGCCGGACGGATCGCGGCGCGGGCGATGGCCGAGGCCGCGAAGCTCATCGCGCCCGGCGTGACGACGGACGAGCTGGACCGGGTCGCGCACGAGTACATGTGCGACCACGGCGCGTACCCCTCGACGCTCGGCTACCGCGGCTTCCCCAAGTCGCTGTGCACCTCGCTCAACGAGGTCATCTGCCATGGCATCCCCGACTCCACGGTCCTGCGCGACGGCGACATCATCAACCTCGACGTGACGGCGTACATCGGCGGCGTCCACGGCGACAACAACGCCACGTATCTCGTCGGAGACGTCGACGACGCCTCGAAGCTGCTGGTGGAGCGCACCCGCGAGTCCCTCAACCGCGCCATCAAGGCGGTCAGGCCGGGCCGCCAGATCAACATCATCGGGCGCGTCATCGAGTCGTACGCCAAGCGCTTCGGATACGGCGTGGTACGGGACTTCACCGGACACGGCATCAACTCCTCGTTCCACTCCGGGCTGGTCGTCCCGCACTACGACAGCCCGCACGCGACGACCGTCATGCTGCCCGGGATGACGTTCACGATCGAGCCGATGCTCACGCTCGGGACGCACGAGTACGACATGTGGGACGACGGCTGGACGGTCGTCACCAAGGACCGCAAGCGGACGGCCCAGTTCGAGCACACGCTGGTCGTGACGGAGACGGGCGCCGAGATCCTCACACGGCCGTAGGAACGGGGAAGGTGACCGTAGGAACGGGGAAGGTGAAAGGACCTGATGAGCAGGGATCGAAGGCTGGGCGGATATGGCCGGTTCGCCCTGGCCACCGCGTCGGTGACCGTGCTGTCCGGGACGGCGAGCGGCTGCGTGGTCGTCCACGGCGAGCGGGAGATCATTCCGACGGCGACGCGGGCCGAGGCCGCCCGCGCGCTCAAGGACTTCACCGTCGCGTACAACAAGGCGGACAAGGCGTACGACCAGTCGCTGGACGCGAACCGGGTGACCGGCGCGCTCGCCGCCATCGACGGCGCGAAACTGAAGGTGGGCCGCAAGATCAGCCCGGACGGCAACCCGGGGCATTCGCCGCTGGAGCTGACCGACGCGAAGTTCACGATTCCCCAGAAGGCGGGCCGGCCGCGCTGGTTCCTCGCCGACACGGCCGCCAACAAGGGCCTGCCTCACACCCGTTGGCTGCTGGTGTTCACCCGGAGCGGCGCGCACGACGTGTGGGCGGTCTCGTACCTGACGATCCTCAACGCCGACGACGTACCGGAGTTCAAGAAGGACCAGGACGGCTTCGCGCAGCCGGTCACGGCGGACGACGCGTCGCTGGCGATAGCGCCGGAGGCGTTGGGAGAGGCGTACGCCACGTACCTGAAGTCGAAGCCGAAGGATTCCGCCGGCTCCGGCGACGAGACGTTCGCGCCCAGTATCCACACCTCCGGATGGCGGGCCACCCGCGCGAAGAACGAGAGGAAGCCGGGGGTCGCCCGCCAGTACCACGACAAGCCGCTGTCGAAGGGTGACTACGCGCCGCTGGGTCTGCGTACGACGGACGGCGGCGCCCTGGTGTTCTTCGCCACGCACCACTACGAGAAGCGGACGGCCGCCCCGGGCGTCGACCTCAATGTCGCGCCCAGTATCCAGGCCCTGCTGACGGGCGAGGTCAAGTCCTCGCTGACGTTGGAGCACGTGTCCAACCAGGTGGTGCTGGACCCGGTGAAGTCGGCGTCGGACCAGCGGGTGAAGTTCCTGAGCCGGGTGGACGGGTTGACGGAGGCGGAGGGCGGGTAACCGTCGCTCTCAGCCGCCGGCGTACCGTCGGTCTCAGCCGCGGAGGGGCCAGGCCGCGGTCTCATGGTCCGGCCCCTCGTCCGGGTACCGGTCCGCGTACCGGCTCGCGTACCGGGAGCAGGCGTCGGTGAAGGTCTCCAGCAGGGCGAGCGGCTCGGGGAGGGGGTACTCAAGGCCGCGTACCCACTGAACGGTGAGGTCACCGGGAAGCTGGGCGGGCGGCACGAGCACATACGAGCCACGGCAGTGCCAGCGCAGTCCGGGATGCTCGTCCATGGTCTCGGGATGGCAGTCCAGTTCGCAGGGCCACCACTCGTCCTCGTCCTCGGGCGTGCCGCGGGTGCGGGTGAAGAACAGTGTGCGCCCGTCACCGGACTCGGCGACTGGGCCCACCTCGACGCCGGATGCGAGGAGCCGATCCAGCGCCTCACGCCCGGCTTCCAGGGGTACGTCGAGGACGTCGTGCACCATCCCGGTGGCGGTGATGAAGTTGGCCTGCGGCTGGTGCCGGGCCCACCGCTCGATCTGCGCGGGATCGGTCGTGCACTGCGTCTGCCAGGCGAAGGAGAGGGGGTGACGCGCGGGAGTGGGACACCCGACACGGTCGCACGAACACCGGTAGGCGGAGGGATGCGCGGCGGGCGCGAGCGGCAGTCCCACGGCGGCAGCGGCGAGCAGCAGGGCCTCACGTCCGGCGCCGTCGGCATCCGGTTCGGTACGACGACCGCGCAGCCACTGGGAGATCCCGCTCCGCATGCCGGAGCGGCGACCGGACTCGGCGCTCATCTGTCCCCTCGTCTCATCGTCTCACTGCTGGTCTCACGTTGGTCTCACTGTTGGTCTCACTGTGGTGCGGACAACATGCCCCCATGGTCGCATCTCCCCGCGCTCCGGGTGGCGGGAGGCCGCATCCGGTGGCGGGCGGGGAGATACCAACTCCCGGCATGGATCAGGCTGATCGGGTAGGCTGCATGCCGTGCGTTGCGAGAACCAAGCGCGCACGCCGTGCTGATCGAGAGCCAAGACAGCACACGCACCTCCAAGCTTTGCCGTATCAAACCGGGCTGGTTTCAACCCGGCTGGTGTTGATCGTGGAAGACCTGTCGGGTCGCTGACCCGCAGGCAGCGTGAGCCAGGAATCCCCCTGCCTTCAGCTGGGGGAGGATTCAAAACTGCGGTTCCTGGAGCCGTGGTTCCAGGAACCGCGGTTCCAGGAGCTCACGGAGCGTCTCAGCACAACCCGCAACCTGGCTGGCCCTGACCAGGGCTGATCAAAGCCAGCCAGGGCTGGTCAGGGCTGACTAAGGCTGAACAAAGATGATCAGGGCTGGTCGACCGGCGGCCAGGCGTCTCCCCAGTCGGTGTCACGGGCCGCCTTGTAGAGCGTGCCGTGGCGCTTGGTGACGGTGGCCCGGCGGAGGGAGGGCCCGGCCTCGCACAGCTCCAGGAGCACCTGTCCCTTACGGATCTGGGGCTTGCGTACGACCCGGGAGGGGGCCGGAGCCACCGGGAACCGCACCGCAGCCACGTAACTGAACTTCTCGTCCTCGTACGCCAGGGACCCTCCCTTGACCTGCCGGTGCAGGGAGGTGCGGCTGACCCGGGCGGAGAAGTGGCACCAGTCCTCGCCCGGGACGAGGGGGCAGGCCGCACTGTGCGGGCAGGGAGCGGCGATACGGAACCCGGCCCGCAGGAGGCGCTCGCGCGCCGCGATGACGCGGGCGTACCCGTCGGGCGTACCGGGCTCAATGATCACCACCGCCTGAGCGGCGCCCGCGGCGGCGTCCACGGCGGCGCCCGCGGCGGCGTCGGTCAGCTCTCCGAGGACGTAGGAGAGCGTGACGAGATCAGTGCTCTCGATGCTGAGCGCCGCTCCGATACGACAGCGCCGCCACTCGGCGGCCTTCAACTCCGGGTGGGCGGCGGCGATCTCCCGCCCGAGCGCCAGCGCGGGTTCGGCCCAGTCGAGCACGGTGACCGGCCGCTCCCCCGCCCAGGTGGCGTTGACGGCCCAGGTCGCCGCGCCCGTACCGCCCCCGACGTCGACGTGACCGGCGGGCGCCCACCCGGGCACGGCCTCCGCGAACGCGTCGAGCGCCGCACACACCGCTTCGAACGTCGCCGGCATCCGGTACGCGGCATACGCGACCGCATCCGACCGGTCCCGCAACACCGGCGCGTCCGTCGGCGTCCGCCCCCGGTAGTTCGCGATCAACCGCTCGACCGCCCGCCCGGCCACCTTCGGCGGCAGCCCGTCGAGCAGCCCGGCCAGGGCGGCGCGCAGGGAGTCAGCTGGGGAAACGGAGACGTTCACGCGGTGATTCTACGGGGGGCGGCACGCCGAGAGCCCGGTTCGTCAGCTTGCCCGGTTCGTCAGCTTGCCCGGTTCGTCAGCTTGCCCGGCTCGTGTGATCCAGGCTCGTGCGGTCCAGGCTCGTGTGGTCCAGGGACGGCGCACAGAACAGCCGGGGTCACGGGAGAGGCGGCGGCGCAGCCGGGCTCACGCCGGTTCGAGCCCCGGGTTGCCCGCCTCCGTCACGAACGACGCGACCGTGCTGATCGCCGCGCCCGGAGTGGTCACCATGGGCAGGGTCTTGAAGTCGGCCCGCGCGGCGCCCTCCTCCAGCGCTACGGTCGTGTAGCCGCGCCGCCCGTTGTAGAACTTCATGTGCGGGTTGGCGGCCATATACGTGTCCCAGTTGGCCGGTTTATCCGAGCCGTCGCTACCGCTGCTGATGGCCGTGGCGACGAGCTCCGTGCCGACCGTCCGCGAGGAAGGGTCGTCGAAGTCGCGCTTGATGTCGAAGGCGTACCCGACGTGCACGTCACCCGACAGCACCATCAGGTTCTCGATACCGGCCGCCTCGGCACCGGCCAACAGCCGCTCGCGGGAGGCCCGATAGCCGTCCCAGGCGTCCACCGAGACCTTGTAGGCGTCCCCCGTCGCGTTGCGGCGCTGGGAGAAGACGACCTGCTGCGGGACGACGTTCCATACGGCCCAGGAGCTGCGCCAGCTGTTCAGCAGCCAGCCCTCCTGCGTGGCGCCGGTCATGGTGCGCGAGGGCTCCTCGGACTCGGGGCCGGGGGCCTGCCAGCCGTCGCCGTACACCTGGTTGGAGCGGTACTGGCGGGTGTCGAGGATGTCGAACTGCGCGAGGCGGCCCCACCGGAGGCGGCGGTAGAGCCGCATGTCGGGGCCGTCGGGGTGCTGCGGGAGGCGCAGGGGCTGGTTCTCCCAGTACGCGCGGTACGCGGCGGCGCGGCGCAGCAGGAACTCCTCGGAGGGGACGTCGTCCTTGGGGCTGTCGTCCGCGTAGTTGTTCTCGGTCTCGTGGTCGTCCCAGGTGACGACGAAGGGGTGCGCGGCGTGGGCGGCCCGCAGGTCAGGGTCGGTCTTGTAAAGGGCGTACCGCAGGCGGTAGTCCTCCAGGGTGACCGTCTCGCGGTTGAAGAGGGCGGGCAGCGTGCGGTCGGTGTAGTCGCGCTTCCCGCCGACCGCGTCCACGGCGTACTCGTAGAGGTAGTCACCGAGGTGGAAGACGACGTCGACGTCGTCGGCCGCCAGGTGCCGGTACGCGGTGTAGTAGCCGTCGGCGTACGACTGGCAGGAAACGGCCGCGAAGGTGAACGGCGTGGTCAGGCTGCCCGGCATGGGCGCGGTGCGCGTACGTCCCGTCTCGCTGATCCAGTCCCCCGCCCGGAAGCGGTAGTAGTACACGCGCCCGGGGGGCAGGAACCGGGCCTCGACGTGCACGGTGTGGTGGAACTCGGGGTGCGCGGTGGCGGTGCCTCGTCTGAGGACGCGCTCGAAGCGCTCATCGAGTGCCAACTCCCAGCGTACGGTGACCCGTTCGGCAGGCAGACCGCCGTCGGGCTGGTACGGCGCCGGGGCGAGCCGTGTCCACAGGAGCACGGAGGTCGGGAGCGGGTCACCGGAGGCCACGCCGAGCGTGAACGGCTCCTCATTGATCTGCGCCGCGTCGAGTTCGGCAGCGCTCGCCCCGCCCGCGGCCGGCAGGTTCGTGGCGAAGGCCAGCGCGGCGGCGGCACCGGTGGTGGTGAGGAACCGGCGGCGCCCCAAGTGTCGTGCTGCGACGCGGAGTTCGGGAGCGTGTCGCGAGGAGCCGTACGAGGAGCCGTACGGCGAGAGGTTGTGCGCTGCCCGAGGGGCTGCTGCGGGTATCATCTGACCCTTTCCTGACGGTTGTTGTACGACGCATCGGAGTGACCGGGATCGACACACACCTGTCGCGCACACGACAGATCAGAGGTCGGACGGATGAATTCCGTAAGGCAGCCCTCGATCGGCTGATTCAACTCGCGCGCACTCACCTTGATCAAGCGGAAGTGTGAAACCTCACAACTTTCCGCCGCGCGGCAGGCTTACGCGGCTTACGCTCAGCGCCTCCCCCGTCAGATCCCCTGTCAGATCCCCTGTCAGATCCCCGCAAGGAGGCGGTGAGTTCGCTTCCGGTCCCGCTGTAAGCGCTACGGCCGCCCTCGCCCCGACCGGTAGGCGTCCAGCAGTTGCCGGCTCGCGACCGTGAAGGGGTGTTCGGGACCCAGGCCGCGTTCCCGCCGCTCGACGACGTCGGTCATCAGCGCGATCCCCTCCTCCACGTGTCCGAGCGCGGCCCGGGTCCGGGAGAGGAGTTGCCGGGCGGCGAGCACGATCGGGTACTCGGGCCCGAAGCGCCGCACATACGTCTCGGCGACCCGCCGGATCTCACCGTCGGCCTCGTCGAAGCGGCCCAGGAGGTACAGCGCCCACGCGTGGTTGTGCCGGGCGCCCAGTGTCACGGTGTGGTCGGGGCCGAGGAACCGATCGCATTCCGACGGCAGCGTGAGCAGTGTGCCGCCTTCCTCGGTGACCACTTCGGCGGCGGGCAGCATCTCCAGCAGGCTGGCGCGGGCCCGCAGAGTCAGCGGATGCGTGGGCCCCAGCGCCGAGCGCCGCCCGGCGACGGTGGCGCGGAGCAGCGCGACGGATTCCTCGCGTCTGCCGAGGTTCGCCAGGACGAGCTGGAGTCCGTAGCCGCTGTCCGCGGTGTCGGGGTCGTCGGCGCCGAACAGGCGCTCCTGGGCGTCCCGGACCGCGCGGAGCGCCGCTTCGGCTTCGGCGTACCTGCCCAGCCGGAACAGTGCCCGCCCTGCCCTGGAGCGGGCGGCGAGGACCGTACGGTGGTCCGCGCCGAGGAGTCGCTGTGCGAGGTCCGCCGCGGTGCGGGCGGTCTCCCAGGCGGAGAGGTAGTCACCGCTCCGGTGCAGGGCGACCGAAAGGCGCGTCGCGACGGCCAGGGCGTCGGCGGCGGCCAGGGCGTCGGCGGCGGGCAGGGAACCCACGGCGGACGGCCCGCCGATGTGACTCAGCAGGGCCAGCGCGTGAGGTACCAGCAGGCGCAGTCGCGGATCGTGCGGACCCGCGTCGGGTACGCCGGGCACGGCCGCGTCGAGCAGCCGGACGGCTGTCGTGTCGAGGGCGGGAACCAGGTCCGCGGGGGTCGCCGCCGAGACGCTGTCGAGCAGGATGCCGTGACTCTGTACGCAGCTCGCGCCGGCGGCGTCGACCCGTTCGGACAGCGACTGGTCGAGGAGCGCTCTGAGGGCTGTCTCGGTCCGGGCACGAGGCAGTACGGCGCCGATGCCGGCGTGGTTGAGCAGAGTCAGCGGCAGCGGTTCGGCGGCGAACCGGGCCAGCAGTCTGAGCAGGGCCGCCGCTTCAGGCAGCCCGCGCGCTTCGAACGCGTCGAGGGTCAACTGCCAGGTCAGACCGACCAGATGCCGGGGGTCCGCTTCGGACAGCGCGTCGGCTCCCCGGTCGATCAGCTGGACCCGTTCGTCTCCTTCGTCTCCGTCGAGCTGGGCACCGTAGGCGTCCATCGTCCAGGGGTCGATGACCTGGTGGGAGAGGAAGCCGCCCGCCAGGGTGAGGGCGAGGGGCAACCGCCCGAGCCGGTCCGCGACCCGCGCCGCCTGCTCCGTCGTACCGCTGTGCGGTGCCAGATCGCGCAGCACGAGCGCCGCGTCCTCTCGGGGCAATACACCGATGTACTGCAGCTCGGCGCCCGGCCACCACCGGGCCGCCGCGCGCCGTGTGGTCACCAGGACGGTGCCGCGCGGGCTGGTGCGCAGCCAGTTGCCGTCCCGCAGGATCTCCGGCTCGTCGGTGTTGTCCAGGACCAGCAACCAGGGTTCGGCGGAACGGTCGAGATACGTCCAGACGAGATCGGCGGCAGGTCTGAGGCCGTTGCGTGCGGCGAGCAGTTCACCGTCGCCCGCCCCTCGGTCGGCGGCGACGGCGAGCATGCCGGCGCGCAGGCTCGCACGGTCGGAGGCGTTGACCCACAGGCCGACCCGGCCCTGTTCTCCGCCGACCCGGCCCTGTTCTCCAGTGACCTCCTGGAACAGGGCGCAGGCGACCGCCGTCTTGCCCGAGCCGCCCATGCCGTACAGCACGTAGACCTGGCCGCCGCGTCCCGCCTCGACGCTCGCCCGCAGGCGTTCCATCACCTCGCTGCGGTCGCGCAGCGCGACGGGGGACCGACCGACCGCCGGGCGTCGCACCGAGTCCGGTCCGCCGTGCTCCGGCCCGTCACCGCCGTAGTGCCCGTCACCGCCGTAGTGCCCGTCACCGCCGTAGTGATGGTGCTCGCTGATGTGCTGGTCGCCCCGCGACTGGTAGACACGTCCGTGGTCCTCGGCGTGGCCGTCCGTCCCGCCCGTCATCGCTCTGCGATGTGCTGGTCACGTCCCGCTTGGTAGACGCGGGCCTGACCGGACGCGGTGGCGTGCTGGGTGATCTGCTGGGTGATCTGCCGGGCGGCCGAGCCACCGGGATCGAGTTGGTCCAGCAGTGCGCGCAGTTCCTCGACGGCGGCGGGCCGGGCCACGAGCAGCCGCCGCACCAACCCTTGCCATTGAAGGCGTAGTTCGTCCAGGGTCTCCTGGTCGTCCGCCGCCGTGGCGGCCAGCACGTCCTCGCGGCCGGCCTCCAACTCGGCGGCGACGGTCTCGGCGCGCTCGGGTCGCGTCCGGCGCCAGAGCTGCGTGATCCCGTCACGCACATGGTGCCAGGCATCGGTCGCCATCAACGCGACCAAGGTGGTCCCCGCGCTCTGTGCGAGCAGGGTCACTTCTGGGTCCACAGCCGCCCCTCCGTTCACCCGATTATCCGACAGCACAAATGGAAGGTGTCGCCCGTCAGACGTTGGCATGATTTTCTTTCCGATCAATATCATTCCACCCCTGAGCGACATGGGGCAAGGAGGGATCAGTCCTCGCCATTATCCCCGTGGGCCGGTTCCCACACATGGTCAGGCAGGCGAGTTGAACGCTACAGTGAGGCATCCCGACCGATCGAAGGGGCGATGAAAATGGCCAGGCCATGGGAAGCAGATCCAGACACAAGTTTCAAACGGCGCCTGGGAAAAACACCCCAGGAACTCGGAAACACAACCGGAACTCCTGACTGCCCGGACATCTGGGAACTCGCCAACGGCGACATCGCCATCATCGGCCGGGACCTCACCCAGTCACTCGGCAGGAACCTGCCCGACGGCGTCTCGATCGGGTCGGACGAACGCCTCGTGGTCATCCCGAGAAACATGCTCATCGCGGCGAAGCCGGACATCCCCAGTGTTTGACTCCTTCCCCGGCTTCCCAGGCTTCCCCGACGGCGCCTCCGAACGCCTGGACCGCCCGACGTACCACGCGGACCTGGGCCGGGTCTACACCAGCGGGATCGGCTTCCTCAACAAGCTTGAGCGCGGCCAGCACTTCAAGGAGCGCGGCTTCCCGAGCTGGGAGGCCTTCGCCGGCGGCGACTGGGAGAGGGCGCTGTCCCTGGCCGACGAGAGGCGCGAGGACTACGCCCAGGAACTCCGCCAGGCGTCGCGACTGGGCGTCACGCACCGCCGCCTCCGCGTCGTGGAATTCCCGGTCACGCCGTATGTGCAATGGGAGTTGTGCGTCCTGCGCGTACGCGTGGACCTGGGCGATGACATCAAGGTTATCGACGCTCGCGATATTTCGAACCTCGAGCGGACTCGCCCGGTTCCAGAAGTAGTGATTCTCGGCGATGCAGCCATGTATGAAGTCGTTTACGACGAGGACGGAAATGCAGCCGGAGCCAACCGTTACACCGACCGCTCACTGATCCGGGAAACGAACGCCGGATTCGATGCGCTTTATGAGCGCGGTGAGGGATTCTACGATTTCTTCGACCGGGAGATCGTCACCCTGGCCCCGCCTCGGGTGTCCGGTGCTCCGACGGGTTTTCGCGGTTCGCGGTGATCAGCGAGGCGGGGTGACGAGCGAGCCCTCGTGCCAACGGATCACCGCCCACGGCGATGACGAGAACGCTCGCCGCATCGGCCACCTTTTCGGCATTCGGGAGTGCACTTGCGGCGTCAGGACTGAGGTTCCTCCAGCTTGATGGCTATGGCGTCTGCGTCGCGCTCTTCGGCGAAAGGCCCATGGTCTTCGACGACTTCGCCGTCCATGACTTCCCCATCCATCTCTCGGTGCGATGGCTCCGCCAGCGGCAGGCTGGCAAGGTGCTTCTTGAGCCTCTTGGCCATCGGAAGGAAGGTCGCAAGAGTGAGCCCGCCAGAGACAACGGCCCCGACGAGGGGGATGGCCTTCGAGACGCTCTTCGCGAAGGACTGCTTTGTCATCTGAACACCGAGGTAAGCCGCGACCTTTTTCACTATCGGGTAGATGACACCCTGGGTGAGTGCCTTCTGGGGCAGCTTCTTGGCGACCTGCTCCGCCATCATCCCGGCGACCTTCCCCACAGCAGCGTTCGCCGACTGGGTGCCGAACATGACACCGAAGAACAGCGTGAGCACCCCCATGGTCGCGTCATCGACGTCATCGCCGTCGTCGGAGAACAGATCGGGCCAGCTGTAGAGGTACGCGAGTTTCTGCGCGATACGCACCATGTGGGCGAAGTACTGGGCCACGTCGGCGGGCACCGTGGCGGGAAGGGCGAGGATGCCGGGTATTCCGGCAGCGGCGGAGAGAGCGCTGACCTTGGCGGTTTCGAAGCGGATGGAGTCGTTGGCCACCTTGTCGAGAACCTCGACAGTGATGCCCGCCGCAGCGGGGGACTCTTCTACCGCTCTCCGGATGTCGTCCTCGGAGCAGTGACGAGCCAGCGCACTTCGGAGGTACGCCTCCCTGTTGATACACACGCCCGGAAGCTTCGCTGCCGCCAGCAGCACTGCGGAGAAGCGCGATTCGGGGTTCTCGATCTCTTTGCCCTGTTTCATAGCAGGAACCTACAGTAGCTCCGCGTTCCAAGGGCCGGACTTGTCAGCTCAGTTGGGGCCTCGCTGTGTGAGTAACCTGGCGTGCGAGCTGAGTCCATCAAGATGTCGCGGTGGCCGTGCGACGCGAACTGCTCGTGAACTGGGGACCGAAGGAGATGGAGCGGCTGCCGGAACGCGTGGACCGGGCAACCTTCCGCCGCCTGTTCGAGACCTTCGAGCACACCGCCTGGCGGCTGGAGACGCGGCACGGTTACGCGTCGGACACCGCTGAGGTCGTGCGGTACGCCATGGCACGCGACGCGGCGATGCACCACGCCATCCCGCGCGACCAGTTCGCCGCGCAGGTGGCCACGACCGAATAGCACGTGAACGGTGAGCACTGACTGCCAAAGGCGAACGGGAACGGTCGTATCTCGGTCTGAACAGGGAAATGACAGTCTCGGGGCCTGATCGGCGACGTCACTCGAAACGAGCCGCACCCAACTGCGTTTCACGTGCCCCGGTGGTCGGCTCATCGGTCAGCAGCTCGCGCAGCGACTCGGCTGGCCGGGCTCCAAGGTCAGCAAGCTGAAGAACGGCAAGCAGACGGCCTCCCCGAGGATCTGAGGGCGTGGGCCGACGCGACCGAGCAGCCGGGGGTGTACCCCGAACTCGCCGCCAGACTGACCGGATTCGAGTCGCACATCAGGTCATGGCGCCGAGCGCTGGCGAACGGTCGGCGACCTCCCCGACCCCTACAGGCGAGACACGGCAGCGCCCGCCTCGGTTCGGTCGGGACGGGCGCTGCGGTGGCGCTAGGGGCTACCGGAGGGTGAGGCCGAAGTACCTCATCAGAGCGTGCTCTACCTGGGCCATGTCGGTTCGGTTCAGGTAGTCGACCGGATCACCTACGACATACGTGGTGTCGATGGTGCGTATCTGGTCGATCAGGAGGCGAGTCGGGTGTCCGGCGATCTCCATGTGCGGGCGGAAGACGGACGGCTGTGCGCTGGTGCTGGTGGGGATGACAGTGACGGTTGACCATGCGTCCTGTTGCACGCTGATCGTCAGTCCGAGGCGTTCGCCGCGCTGCTCGTGGCCGCGCTTGGCCTGGCCCAGGTCGATCGGGTAGACAGCTCCGCGGATCACGCAGCTCCTTCCTGGCGGCGCGCTGGGACAGTCAGGCTCGTTCCGGTGATCCGGATGTTCCCGGCTTCGTCGCGCTCCCAGGCCGGGGACTCGTCGGAGAGGTCTTCGTCCCGCAGGCGGTACATGTCCGCGCGCGCCTGGTCCTCCCATCGCTGCTGGTCCAGGAGGCGCAGGGCGCGGCGCATGACGTCGGTGATGCTCTCCCCCTCCTGTCGGTTCTCGTTGACGATGCGCTGGTCTTCCTCGGTCGGCTTGAAGCCGTATTGCGTCTGTGGCTTCGACATATCAAGAGTTTAACTCTTGTTAAACCTGCTGGTCAATGTCACTCTTCCTCGCCTGCCTGTGCCCACCCGCCCGTCGATCACGCCACGGATGAAGCCGGTCCACTCGTCCGGCCTGCGGCGGCTGCGTCACCCCCACTACCCTCGCCCTCATGCCGACAACTGACGTGAGTGTCCGGACCCTCGACGGTCTTCACCTGGCGGCACGTTGGTCACGCCGGAGCAACCGGCTACGCGGGCCGTGGTGCTCGTGCATGGTGGAGGCGTCACCCGTGAAGAAGGCGGCTTCTTTACGGCACATCAGGGCCCACGGCAAGCGCACGCCTGCCCAGGGCCCCGCTGTCAGCGTGCCGCGAACTCGACGAACGCGGTCCACGCCGTGGGTTCTACGGCGAGTGCGGCGCGGGTTGTGTCCTTTGAGTCGCGGACGTGGACGGCGCCTGTCCCAGCCGCGATCTCGACGCACTGGCCTCCGTCACCAGCGCTGTAACTGCTCTTGAACCACGCCAGGCCCGTGGTGTCCGGCCCA
>CAVQGD010000014.1:0-28513 GCA_963711935.1 uncultured Actinomycetota bacterium | reverse complement strand
CCCGCAATGCTGCGGCAAGTCGGGGCGGTGTACCAATTCCGCCACATCGATCTGCAACGCCACCTCGCCCAGCAACCATGGCCGCCCACCAGCTGACTACTCACGCTCTGCTCTCTCCACCGCACCCCCGCCGCGTACGACGAAGCCACCGCCACCGACCGCCCGGCCGTCCGGCTCAACCGCGCGGTCGCCGTCGGGGAGGCCGACGGACTCCCGTTTCACCGCGGCCACGAGGGCGGGTTTCCCGAGTGGGGAAACCCGCCCTCGTGGCCGGCAAACCGGCTGCCGCTCGCCAGGGCCGGGGTCAACCGGAAGAGACGGTCTGGCGGTCTTTGTGCTGAAGGAGCAGCCGCAGCAGCTTGTTGAACTCGTCCGGCGGCATCCTGTGGATCAGGTACATCGCTGCGGTCTCGCCGTCCTCGTAAGGAAATCGCTTCGGCTGCTTCCCGGCGGTCTGGTCACCCCCGGATGGTGCGTTGTTGTGAGGGCGTGGTTCCGGGACGGGCTGCTCGTTCCTGTTTCCCTGTTCTCGGTCGGTCTGTCCCTGCTGCGCTGTTGCGGAGTTGTCACGGCGTGGCGGGTGCCCCGCGTTGCCTGTCCGGTCTGCAGCGGGTTCGGTCTGGCTTCCGGCGGGCGATCCGTTCGAGACGCCCTCGTCTATTACGCCGTAATAGCCGTCGACCGTCTTGGTGCTGTGCGCGACAGACGTCTCGGTCGTCCCTCGCTTCTTGGAGCGCTCTCGCTTGGCCTCTTCCTTGCGGGCCCGTTGCTCCTTCAGCTCTTCAAGTGCCGCCTCCTGCTGCGCAGCTGGCTTGTTGCCCACAGCTCGCAGCAAGTCGACGGGCTCTTCGCCGATCCGGGCCTGGAGTTCCGGTGTGAGGTTGAGCAGGGCGAGGCGTTGTGACACCCACCCTTGGGAACGGTGGAGCCGCTTGGCCAGGGCCGTCTGGCTGCCGTGGATGGCCAGGAGGCGCTGGAGGGCTCGGGCTTCGTCGAGCTCGTCGAGGTCCTGGCGGTGAATGTTGGCGACGAGCGCGGATTCGAGGAGTTCCTCAGGGGTCGCGCCCTGATCGTCGCTGACCATGACCTTTACGGTGGCGAGCTCTGCCTCGCGGGCGGCCGCGAGGCGGCTGCTGCCGTCGATGACGACGTAAGTGGTGTCAGGTTCGAGGTCGGCTGCGCGCTCGGGGTTGGCTTCCACGTAGGCGTCGCGGTTCATGACCGTGATCGCCTGCTTCTGGCCGTGGGTCTTCAGGCTCCCGGCGAGATCGGTGAGGTCCCCGAGCCTGGAGCGTGGGTTGTCAGGGTTCAGGCTGATGCGGTGGGGGGGCAGCGCGGTGGGCGGAGCAACGCCATCGGTGGGAATCCCCGTGGCGGCAGCAACGGCCTGCCGGCGTGCGCTGACCTGGCGCACTCCCCCGCCGAATCGGCCGGCGCCCAGCTCGTCGGCCTTGCTCATGCGATCTCCCGGGCGAGTGCGCGCATGCCAATCGCCTGCTGCGATTGGGGGGCGTACGACAGGAGAGGCTGCTTCATTCGGACGGCTTCCTTCTGTTCCTTCCGATCGCCGATGAGGCCGACGACTCGTGGATCCTTTATGTCGACCCACCCCTGCAGTGAGGAGGTGGCGATGTAACCGCGGCGGGAGTCGTAGAGGTTGACGACGATGCCGAGGTAGTCGATGTCGACCTGCAGGTCGCCGCGCAGATCGTCGATCTGCGTGGTGAGCAGTTCGTAGGCGTCAGCGGAGCTGTCTTCTGCCTGCACGACGATCAGGGCGCCGGACTGGCCGGGCCGCTCCCCGTCGCGTCGGCGGCCGTAGTAGACGGCGGCGTCCATGCTGAGGCCGAGGCTGGGCGGGCAGTCGACGATGATCACGTCGTAGTCGGTTTCGAGTGGCGCAAGCGCGCGCTCGAGGGCGGCTTCCCGGGCCCGCACGGCGGACAGGCGCACGTCGAGGAGGAAGGCGTCGTTGCAGGCGGGCAGCATGTGGAGGCGGCTGCCGAAGGTGTCGTCGTCGAGGGAGACGATGAGATCGCGGAGGTCGCCCTTGGGGTCGCCTGCCATGTGGTTGGTGAGGCTGTCGCCGTTCATTGGCAGGGGTGAGCCGCCGAGCTGGTTGGTGAGGTGGCACTGCGGGTCGAAGTCGACGAGCAGGACGCGCAGTCCGGGGCCGGGCAGGTTCTCGATAGCGAGCGGGTCGCTGGCCGCTTCGTCGGGGTGGGTGTCGCTGGCGCGCAGGGCCTTGGTGAGCGCTTTGGCGACCTGAACGGCGTGCAGGGTGTGGGGGTCTTCCGCGAGTGCCTGGCCAAGGCCGGCCGTGATGGCGGTCTTGCCGACGCCGCCCTTCTGGTTGCAGACGACGATGCGGCGGGTGATTGTCGGGCGTTCGATGTCTGGGGTGGGGTTGGTGTCGAGCCACAGGTGGACGGACTGGGCCAGGCCCTGGATCAGGGAGACGCGGCGGTCGGTGGCGATGCGCCGGAATTCCTCCCACTGCCCGGGGGGCAGGAAGGTGGAGAAGGAATCTGCTCCGGAGGTGTCGATCGTGTCGGGTGTGGAGGCCAGGCTGCACCAGTCGGTGATGCCTTGTTCCACGGCTTCCTGGATATCGATGCCGTGCTGAGCGGCTCTGACTTTGAGGTTCTGCCGGAGCCATCCCGGCAGCTTGGAGACGACCTTCTCGCGGTCGCTGGAGGTGACTGGCGAACTCATGGGGCTACCTTACTAACGTGCATGATCCTCTGTAGCGGCGACGCGTTAGTTTAAAGCTCCTGATCAAGGTCGGCATGGTCGATGACCCGTCTCGCTGAAGGTGAGCCAGTCTCGGTCTATCTGAGTCATCTGGCTCTTGCGTCCCGGTCGGCCTGGGTCATCTACCGATCTGTCTCGCTCTTTGTGAGCCACTGCCGTGCCCGGCTCCCTATGGTCGTTGTACGTGGTCAGCGCCGGGTGGGGGTGGCTGGTGGAGGCTGAGGGCTTCTGGCTGGAATACGTCGACGGCTGTGGTGAGCTGCGCGGCGGGCCGTTTGAGGCGATGTGGTCGGCGCGTTTCGAGGCTGCCGGGCAGGTGCGGACGTTCCCGTCGTACAAGGGGCAGCGCAATTTCCCCGGCTGGTACTGGGCTGCCACCAGTGGCGAGTTGGTGGGTTTCGAGTCGTGGGTGGAACTCGGTCATCTGATGCGGCTGGACTCCGAGCCGGACGTGGTGGCCCTCACGTCTCAGCCGTTCCGGCTCTCATGGCGACCTGGTGACCAGGCCCGGCGGGTCAGTCATACGCCGGACTACTTCGTGCGCCGTCGGGATGGCACCGCCGTGGTGCTGGATGTGCGCCCTGATGACCGGATCGAGCCCGAGGATGCCGTGAAGTTCGCGGCCACGGCGGCGGCTTGCGCCGTGGTGGGCTGGGATTTCGAGCGGGTTGGTGTGCTCGATCCGGTGTTGGCGGCGAATCTGCGCTGGTTGTCGGGCTACCGGCATCCGCGGGTACGGCGCGAGCCAGTGGCGGCGGGATTGCGGGCGGTGTTCGCCCGGCCCTGGGGGATGCTGGCCGGGGCTCGTGCGGTGGGCGATCCGATTGCCGTGCTGCCGGTCCTCTTCCACCTGCTGTGGTGTCGGGAACTGGCGGTGGATTTGGAGGCCGGGTTGTTGTCGGCGGCGACGACAGTTCGCCCGGCCTCCACAGTCGTGGGGGAGGCGAGTGGAGATGCCGGCGCGTCCGAGGCTGCTGTCGCTGGGTGACCGGGTTCGCTATGACGGGCGGGAGTACACGGTTGCCGCCCTGCACGGCACTGCGGTGCAGCTGGTTGATGATGCCCAGGCCGCCCGTGTCGTGTTGCTGGGGCATCTCCTGGCGTCCGAGGGGTTCGCCGTGCTCGGCACCGCGTTGAGCCGCCCGCCGTTGCCGGAGGCCGGGGTGCTGGAGGGCCTGCCGGAGGAAGCGGTAGAGCGGGCCGAGTGGTGGCGCAGGCACCTGACCGAGCTGCTCACCGGCCACCCGGACGGCGATGCTGCCGCCACGAGGCGGGCCGAGTACGACCCAGTGGTGCACTCGCTGCGGCAGCGGGAGCTGACCAAGGTGGCCGAGTTGCGGGCCGCTGGTGAGGAGGTGGGGCTGAGTACGCTGCGCCGGATGCGGTCACGTTTCGAGCGCGAGGGGGTGGCGGGCTTGGTGGACGGCAGGATGCGCAGGCCGGCCACGGGCACGGGCCGGGCCGATCCCCGGGTGGTCGACGCGATCGCGAGGGTCGCGGGCAGCCGGACCGATGAGCCGACCGTCTCCGCGCAGGTGCTGCGGCGCCAGGTCGAACGGCTTCTTGTCGCCGAGCACGGGGCCGGAACGGTCCGGATGCCGTCCAGAGCGGCGTTCTACCGTCTGCTGGAGGCGGTCACGGCCGGGCAGCACCTGTTCGGGTCGGCCCGCACCCGTCGCTCGCTGGGCAAGCAGCCGAAGCGGATGTTCGGGCAGCTGACGGCGGCCCGGCCGGGCGAGGTGATGGAGATCGATTCCTCGCCGCTGGACGTCATGGTCATCCACGACGACGGGACGGTGGACCGCTGCGAGGTGACCGGGCTGGTAGACCTGGCGACCAGGACGCTGTCCGCGGTGGTGCTGCGGCCGTCGACGAAGGCGGTGGATGCCGCGTTGCTGCTGGCCCGCGCCATGACCCCGGAGCCGGTACGTCCGGGCTGGTCCGACGCTCTGCGCATGTCGCGATCGGTGCTGCCCTTCGCCTCCTTGCTGTCGCTGGACGAGCGGCTGGACAAGGCCGCCGCGGTCCCGGTGATCGTTCCGGAGACTGTCGTCTGCGATCACGGCAAAGCGTTCATCTCGGACAACTTCCGCAACGCCTGCCGCCACTTGGGGATCTCGTTCCAGCCCGCGCATCCGGACACGCCGACCGACCGGCCGCACATCGAGCGGACTCTGGGATCGGTGTCGACGATGTTCGCCCAGTACGTGGCCGGCTACACAGGACGCAGTGTCGAGACACGGGGCAAGGATCCGGCCGCTCAGGCGGTCTGGTCCATCCACGAGCTCCAGGAACTCCTTCAGGAGTGGATCGTCATCTGGCAGTCCAGGCCGCATGACGGGCTGCGCGAGGCCTTGATGCCGGACCGGCCGCTGAGCCCGAACGAGAAGTACGCCGCGCTGGTGTCAGCGGCCGGATACGTCCCGGTTTCGCTCAGCCCGGAGGAATACATCCAGCTCATGCCCCGTGAGTGGCGGGTCCTCGGCCGCAGCGGGGTGCGGATCAACAACCGCACCTACGACGCACCGGCGCTCACCCCGTTCCGCCGGCAGCCCTCGGGCGCGGGCCCGGACAGCAAACGCTGGGCAGTCCACTACGACCCCTACGACATCTCCTGCGTCTGGATTCGCAACCACCACGACACAGGCTGGATCACCGCGACCTGGCGCCACCTGCGCACCACTCCCGTCCCGATGGGCGAGCTGGTCTTTGACCGGGCCCACCAGATCCTGCGGGAACGAGGACAGCGCAGGCCGGACGAGGAAGCCGTCGCCCAAGTCGCAAAGGCCCTGCTGGACCGGGCCGGTGACGGGCCCGATCTCGCCTCTGGCCGCAGGCCGGAGGGGAAGAGCCGGTCGGCACAGCGGCGCGATCGCAAGGTCGCCGCCCGCACACGGGCCACCAGCGAGCCCGCCTGGCCCCGGCCGGCACCCGAACCGCAGCCGCAGCCGGAGCCGGAGAGCGTGTCCGCGGACGAGGAGGACGGCGGCGAGCTCGCCGACGTCGTCCCGCTGGAGATCTTCGACGCACGCAAGGAGGCCGAGAAATGGTGGTGAGCCCCGCAGGGCCGGCGGGAGAGAGCGACGGCCTGCCGGACGACTGGACCGATCCCTCCACTCGGCTGGAGGGCTGGCGGCGCTTCGTCGAGACCGACCCGGCTGCCTTCGAGCTGCTGCCCGATCAGCAGTGGCAGGCGCTCTCCCCGGCCTCCCGGCCCCCTTACGACGAGGCCCGGATCGCCTACCACTCCGAGCTGCAGGTCGTGCGCACGTCCACGGTCAAGGAGATCGCGCATCAGGGACGGCTGCTGACCCTGCTCAACCAACGCGAACACGGCGCCCGTCGCGGGATGATCGTCTCCGGCCAGTGGACGACCGGGAAGACCACGGCGCTGAAACAGCTCGGCCGCACCCACGAACTGCGTGTCCAGCAGCGGTATCCGGGCAGCGACCGCATTCCCGTTGTCTACATCACCGCCCCGCCCAAGGGCTCCCCGCGCAAACTCGCCCTGGAGTTCGCCCGGTTCCTGGGCCTGCCGGTGATCAACCCGCGGCACAACACCATCGATGTCACCAGCGCCGTCTGCCAGGTGATGATCGAGGCCCGCACCGAGCTGGTGCTGGTCGATGAGATCCACCTGCTCAACCACGCGACCACCGCCGGCGAGGACCTCTCCGATCACCTGAAGTACTTCACCGAGCACCTGCCGGCGACCTTCGTCTATGCGGGCATCAACGTCGAGAAGTCCGGGCTGTTCACCGGGATCCGCGGCAAGCAGCTCGGAGGCCGCTGCATCCTGGTCCGCACCGGCGCCTTCCCCCGCAACACCGAGTGGCAGGCCCTGATCGCCTCACTGGAGAGCACCCTTCGCCTGCACCGTCACACGCACGACACCCTGGCCGGGCTCTCGAAATACCTGCACCAGCGAACCGGCGGCATGATCGGGAGCCTGTCCCACCTGATCCGGGCCGCGGCGATCTCCGCCATCCTCGACGGCAGCGAGTGCATCACCAAAGCCTCCCTGCGAAACATCCGGATCGATCACAACAGCGAGTCGGATTCCCCGCCCGACGCAGGCAGGGAAGCGGGATGAACAGGCCGTTCGAGGCCGTCGTCTTCCGTCCGCTGCCGCGCCCGCTCAAGCCCTTCCCACAGGAGACCGAAGCCTCGTTCCTGGCCCGCCTCGCCACGGCCAACGCGATGCCCGTCCAACGCCTTCAACGGCCTTCCCACTGGCTGGAATCCCGCCTGGATCCGGTCGGCCGGCTCAGTGTCCTCAGCGGACAGCCTCAGACCTCGATCCGGTACGCGATCCCCCGCTGGGAGCGACAGGCGTGGAACCTCCCGCAAGGTCCCTTCGCCGCAACTGCCCGATGGGCGTGCCGGCGCTGTGTCGCCCGCAGGACCGGCACCCCCGGCCAAGGCGTCATGGTCTGGATGTCGAAACACCACGACCAGGTCTGCATCCCCCATCGCCTCTGGATCGGCCGGGCCGTCGAAGCCCCCGCCAACCAGCTCGACCTTGCCGATCTACCGGAGATCGTCGCCGCCCAGAAGCGCCACTACCGGCTCCTTCGCCGCTACGGCCCCGACGTGATCAATGTCTGCTACGAACAGAGCTCCCGCTTCTGGACCACCCTCCTGCAGCACGGCTACCGGATCAGCGACCTCACACAGCGGCTCGCCCGGCTCCAGCCCCGACCCACCCGCACCGTCCGGCCGTGGGACCCCAAGCGCTACGCGGCGATCTATCCCGAGATCGTCAAAGCCATGGTGTTCTACGCAGCTCCGTACTGGCGCAGCCTGGCACTCTCCGGCGCTGACGAGGACTTCCGAGCCTTCCACGCAGAATTCATCCGGCGGCTCCCCAACGAAAGCTCCCTCCGCACCACCGCCAAGCCGTGGTTCATCCACCGACTCCGCATGATCGCGGACACCATCGAGACAGCGGCGGCACTCGGCAATGACAACCCGAAGGACAACTCGGCTCCTGAAAGCCCAGGTTGAGCGAGACAACCCCGGCCGCTACGTCTCACTCGATCTGAGCCACGGCTGGCCAGAGAGCCGCAGTGGCTCAGATCCATCGAGACAGGTCAATCAAGGTCGGCATGGTCGAGGGGCGCACCCCGGCCGCGCTGCGCGAAAGGATCCGCCGTCACGAGCACGCCGCCGAGATCCACCAGACACTCTGTCGCCGAGCCGGTGCCCGGTGCCAGCGCGGTGCAGTTCGGCGGCTGTCGAGGTGACCGCCGCGGCGTGGTCGTCGTAGCCGTTGCCGAGCAGCTTCCCCGCCCCTCCTGCCAACCTCGACTGGGTGCCGGGAGAGGGCCCCGGCGGGCTGCGGGAGGGGCCTCCAGCACGCTGTCCCACTTCTGTCCCACGAGCTTTCTTCGTGATCCAGTACCCCGATACGGTTTCTTCGCAGGGCAAAAGCCCTCTCGTAACGACAGGGAGAAGAAGCATGGGAATGCTCGCGGGACTCGGATTGTGGCGTCTTATTTGGGACGGCGCCCACTGGGTGTGGAGGCTCTTCTTCTAGAAAGAGCATCCGAGCGGTGACTACTGCTCAACCATGAGGCCGGACGGACTTTTACATTCCGTCCGGCCTTAACGCTTCTGGTCTATCTCCCTCGCCTCGAGTCCCGCCATTCCTGGCGGATGTCCAGAATCGCGGAATCGGGAAGACCCTCCCCGATTCCCCAGAGAGCGTAAACGGCCTGGCTGCATTCCAAGTTGCAGGTGACGGCGACCTCATCTTGATCCTTTCCCGTCAGCATTGCTGTCCCGCCGGGGTGGGATGATTCGATGGTCGCTTCGCAGATCCATGGGCCCCATCGCAGCGTCACGTCGTGAGGCTCGCCGATGCGGGTGGTGATGGGTCGAATGATTACCCACACGAGTCCCTGATATCGGGCGGGCCATCGGTGGGCGAACGTCCGCTGGGGGGACGCATAAGTCCATGGTTCCCAGCGCCCCCGCCCCACTGACGCCACAGCGGCTTCGATCCAGCCCTCAGCGCCGTACGCCTGATCGAGAGCTTTCGCCAGTGCGAAGGGGATGGGTGTTGCTCCGGATTCGTATCTGCTCAGGCTTGACTTTGTTGCGTTTGCGACGAGCGCGAGGTCCCGTAGCGATCTTCTGCCCCGTAACTGCTTGAGCCGTGCACCAATCTCGGCGTCCGATGTGGGAAACGCGTTCTGAGACTCCATGAGGTCGAGTGTCCCATATCTGTCCCCCGTCCCACATCTGTCCCCCACACTTGCAGGCTGATCAAAAAAGGGGAGATCCTCTGAGGGGGAAAGCGCAGAGATTGACGATTGACTTCATGTTTTTGCCGGCAGGCAGGCCTCGTGTCTCCTTGCGTGGAAATCGATATGGCGGAGTTTCCGCTCGGCCTACAGGAGGAATAAATGGCCCTCGTAAGCTCCCGTCGCAGCTCCCGGTGGGGAATTTCCGAAGAGATTTCATTCTTCGTCGCTTCTGTGTCCTTCATCGCCACGGTCGTCATCGGAGTGATGGGGGCGGTAACGGGGAGCGAAGCGCTTCTGATGTTGGCCGGCATTATGGCCGCGCTGGTTTCCACCTGCGTCGTTGTTTGGCTGTGCCTTCGCTCGGAGCGTCTGCGCGCGGACACCTGGGATGGCTGAAGTGCCAGAAACTCATGGGGTTCACTCGTCGAAGACGTAGCAGGTGTGCCGACCGACGAAGTAGAAGTAAGGGGCCGGACCTGGCGACCTCGTGTAATCGTGAGTCGCGTATTCCTTCAGATGTCGATCGCTCGTGGTCACCGTGAGTGGTCGCCGGGGGCCTAGTGACGCCATGCTCCTCCGGCCTATTCGGCGAGGCGGGCGGTGGTGTCGTCGTAGCCGAGCATCCGGGCGACGACCGGCGCCGGGGCTTGAAGGACAAGGTGACGGATTGCGGCGGTGCGTCCTCGCTGGGTGGGGAAGCCCAGGTGACGGGAGCCGGAGTTCCAGAGTTTCCGGGGTCATGAGCTGTCCGGCCCGGCGGCCGGGGAGCATCCGCAGGTTGTACGCGACGTTGTCGTGGAGCTGGGGAAGAGGTAGGCGTATGAACGAGGACGACATCGCGCGGGGGGTGGCCCGCGGACTGCATGAGCATGAACGGCGCCGGGCCGAGGGGAACGCACGCTCGCTGCTGGCGGGCCTGGGCATCGTGGCCGCCGTGTTCCTCTTCTTCATCTGGTTGGTGACGTACGCATGACCGAGCCCTTCGAGGTGCACCTCTTCCTCGTCGACGGACAGCCTGACCCGGTAACGTGCGCCTGTCCTCGGGCGGCCTGCGGCGGACTCACCAAGATGCTCGACGACTGCCCCACTCACCGCTCGCACTCAGGGGACGCCCCGATCATGGGGGTCAAGCCCGCCTCGCGCTGCTGTCCGCCGGACCGGACGGCGGCGTAGAGAACCCGCAGTGCACGCGAAGGCCCGGACCTGATCGCTGCTGATCGGTCCGGGCCTTCAGCTCACCTGGTCCATGCCTCCGTGTGGGGGAGGACAGCGCGAGCACCGGTGTAGCTCTACTGGGCGGCTCTCCTCACGCTGTCTCCGGTCCACAGCAAGCCCCGCCAGCGCTCCGCGTCGAACTCGTCGTCCTCGCTCCACTCATCTGCGATGACGACCAGGTGCTCCCAGAACTGTGCAAGCCGGTACCAGCCAGCGCCTTCTGTCCGCGGGATGGGAGGCTCCCACCTCCTTCATCGGTTCCTCATTGTCCATCCCGCGCGGTAGCCCGGGGCGCCTCCGGGCCAGGGAAATCGACGAGTACGGCCGCTTCTTCCAGGGCTCGCCGGGCGCTGTCGGTCGAAGCCGCGGCCTCGCCCGAGCGCCTCGCGTACGCGTACGTCTCCCGCACGACGCCGCGCACGTACACCACGAGGTTGGCGCGCTCGGAGGCGTCCCGTCGGTCATCGACCACGTCGGCGAGCTCGCTCCACCAGAAATCGTCATCCGGGTCGCTCAGGATCTCGCCGGACTCGAAGTGCTCCAGCAGGGCCCGCGCGGCGGCATCCATGGCCGGATACCGGGCGTCCTCCGCCCGCTCGCGTTCCCGCCGCTCCAGCTCCTCCTGGACCGTGCGGGCCTCGATGATCCGGGCCACGTGCGGCTGCCGCCGGTCCTCGGGCCGGCCGAGCACGGCCACCTTCAGGCTCGCGTGCCGGTTGAAGGCGCTGGACGGGTTCGGCTCGCCGTCCGCGTTGGTGTACTGGAGGGCCAGGGCCACCTGGTCCCACTGCACCCCGGCGCCGCGGGCGTCGTCGAGTGCCCGGAGCTGGAGCGGGTCGGCCTGCTGCCGTAGCCACTCGGCCAGCGTGATCCGCAGGAGTGCCGCCCGCTGGTACGCCTCGCCCTCCAGGCGGTCCGCGTACGCCTGGGCGAAGTGCAGCACGCCGTGGGTCTCGCCGTCGCCCGGCCACCGCTCCAGGTACCCCTGGTCACCTCGGCGCTCCGCGCGGGCGTGCAGCTCGTACAGCTGCCCGGTGAGCACCCGTGGGTCGACTCCTTGCAGTCGTCGCGCCGGGCGGCGCTCCCGCGTCGCCTTCGGCGCCGCCTTCTTCGTTGCCCTGCGGCCCATGACCCCTCGTTCCTACCGCCGCCACCGTACCGAGACGGCCCTCAGTGGGCCCGGCCGGCCGTCCGGGCGGCTCGCCGCCCAGAGTGGACGCGGAGAGGGGACAACCGGGCTGTCGTGAAGCGACACGAGCGATCCTCTTTATGGGGTTTGACCAGGCATTTTCTACGCATTTTCTACGGCCCGGCCGTTGGTTGGCCGCCCGCTCGGGAGAAGTCTCCGCTGCCGTGACCCAAGATCAAGAATCGGGCGATCTTCGCAAAATTATGGCCCGTCCGCGCGCTTTCACTACTAGTGAAACACGTTCGGAGCATCTCCCAGTCGTGGCATGTGTGCGTCATTGAAGCCGCGCATAACCGGAATTATGCGCGGCCTCGGCGATCATGGTTGGATGTCATCAGAACGGTGACACTGCGCCGATGTCATCAATATGATGACGTCATGACTCAAGATCCTGACTCTTACGCGCAGGAGGCGGTCGCCCTGGAACGGCTCACCCGCCGCCATGGTGGCGAGCCCTACCGCCGGCTCAACTCCTTCGGTGGCCCCTACCTCGCAGCCACCCCTCTGGAGGCGGTGATGCTGGTCGCCAAAGCCCTACACCACGATGACGAAGACGGCGTCACCGGTCAGGACCTGGACGACGCGGTTCTGCTGCTCGCCCGCGCCCGCAGTGACCTCGACCACCACGAGCTGGAGCTGGTCGACCACGCTCGCCTTCGCTATGGCCGCACCTGGGAGCAGATCGCCAAGGCGGCCGGAGGAGGGGACCGCCGTACCGCCCAGACGCGCTACAGCCGCCTGCGCGAGCGAACGCCCGGCTACATGCCACCGACCGTCTCCCAGGAAGCCGCCCACGCATGAGCGCCGCATACGAACGCACACGGGATCACATCCGGGCCACCCGTGGCCCCTTCACCGACGAGGAACAGCGCGCCGCGGAGCTGGAGTTGGTGACGCTCCACTGCGACGTCCGGGACTGCGGCAGGTAGATCGTGTGCCACTCCACGATGCCGCCTGGAAGCAGTCCCCGGCCGGTTGGGCAGTGCATCCTACGATGAGCGGGTGACCGAGACGCTGCCCCCTGTGGGCATTGACCTCATCGACGCCGATCAGCTTCTGCTGATCGAGTCCGCGGAGCCGCCGCTGTCTTTCCAGGACGCGGCGGCCCGAGACCGGGTATGGGATGCGGCGACCCGGGCCAACCCCGACCTCTTCGACGGTCCCGTGGTGGCCTGTGGAGGGCTGGAGTGGGCGGGGTCGCGCATCCTCCGCCTGACCTGGGTGCGTGTGACCTACCGGCACTACGCCCTGCGCCGGGTTCCGGGCGCGACCGCGCTGCCCTCTCTGTTCGTGAACGTCGTACAGCCGACCACTGATGGCCGTGTACTGACAGCGAGGATGTCGCCCTCCACGGCCGCCCCGGGCCGCTGGCAACTCCCGGGAGGGTCTGTGGAGCCTCCCCAGGACGGGGAGGCCCTGGACGAGTCGGCCCTCGCCGGGCAGGGCGCGCGGGAGCTGGGGGAGGAAGTGGGAATCAGCACCGCCGCCGGGCACCTGAAGCTGTGGGTCGTCACCCGCGGCGAGAACCGCAGCGTCGGCCTGACCTACCTCGCCCCCGCCCTCCCCGAGGCGGCGCTGCGCGCGGGATTCACCGCAGCAGCGGAAGCCGACCGAGCCCAGGGCCGTACCCCTGAACTCGACGATATGGCCCTGGTGCGCGCACCAGGCGAGCTGGCTGGCCTGGCCGGTCCACACGCGGACTACCTGGAGCCAATCGTCCGCCGCTACTCCGGACACCGCTGAGGTCCGGCTGCGCTCAGCCGTTGGCAAGGAAGTCGCGTCCCCGTTCGTCGAGCTCGGCCACGCACCGCAGGCCACGGGCTCGGAAGCGTGCCAGGTTGTTGCGCATGCGGGACACGGCCTTGTGCGTGCGGACGGATCGGACGCCGCCCATATGGTCCATGGCCCGGTGCCAGGTGGCGCACGCCTGCTCGATGCTGCCGCGCTTGAGGTGCATCTCTGCGCCTGCGACCAGGTCCAGGGCGACGATCCGTGCGTAGGTGTCGGGCGTGCGGGCCGTGGCGGCCAGCGCGTAGTGCTCGGCTGCGGCCCGGTGGTCGCCCAGGGTCTCGTGGACCTTGGCGGCGCGGGAGTACACGGACGCGGCTGGCGGGCCCCAGGTCAGCGCCCAGAACTGCACCTCGTCGCCGGGTGCATCGGTCAGCAGGGTACGGGCGTGTTCGGTCTCGGCCAGTGCCGCGCGGCGCTTGCCGCTCTTGGCCAGGGTGTGGGCGTAGACGACACGGAAGAGGGCTTCGGTGCGGGCATCCACGTGTCCCTTGGCCCGGTTCAGTCCGGTCTCGGCCAGCCCCAGGCAGTGCTCGGGGCGGTGGAGCTTGAGGCCCTGCATTGCCATGGTGCGCATCACGAAGCCGTCGTGTCCGCGCAGGCCGGACTCGGCGGCCAGGGCGAAGGACTGGAGGTAGTAGCGCTGGGCCAGGCCCTGTTGTCCGGCGTCGTAGGACTTCCAGCCCAGCAGATGGACGCCGCGGCTGGCGGCGGAAAGCATCTGCCGACGGACGTCGTCGGTGCTGAACCGGGCCCGGCACAGCGGGGCGACGTCGTCACGGAGGTAGGCGACCAGGGCGCTGCGGCCGTGCTGTCCGCCATGGCGCTCGTCCATCTCGGAGAACGCGGTGATCATGTCGCGGACGGCGGTGACCTCGGCCATGGCGACGGTGTAGCTGGTGCGGGTGACGGCGGTGGTGCGGGCGGCGATGTCCTGGACGTGATGGAGGGGCAGGACTGCGGCTGCCACGCAGTAGGCGGAGGCCGTCAGGAGGCTGCGGCGGTCCAACTCGTACCTCCACATCGGCAGCAGGGCGTCCAGCGGGTCACTCGCGAGGGACAGCCCGATGGTGTCACTTTCCGTGTCCGCTGGGGAGGACAGGCCGAGGTCGGCAGGGGTCAGGAGGCGGCCCAGGCGCCGGGAGAGCGCGACCGCAAGGAACGTGGGTGTATTCCCGCGAGGTACGGAGCCGCGGCACCAGTGTTCGATGTTGGACTTGTTCGTGCGTAAGCGCGTGCCGCATTCGGCGGCGACCGCGCAGACTGCTTTGGCCAGCGCCTCGTAGGTGAGGCCGGACTCGGCGATAAGAGCCCTGAGCCGGACGTTCGGCGTGCGCGTGGTCATGAGCACCTGCCCCGTATACGCGATATACCGCTTGGCCTGCCCGCCACCGTACCGCCGTGAGGCACAAGCCGGTTGACTCTTCATCAGGCACCGAGCCCGGCGGTCGGCACCAGCGCCGCCCGGATCTGCTCCCGTGCCCACAACTGGGCCCCGAATGGATGCCTCATGTCCCCGAAAGGGATCGCCATGGATGACGAGGATGACCGCTGGATCGCCGGTTGGATCGCCGGTACGGCGTCGGCTCTGCTGGCGGCCGAGCACGAGCGAGTCCCGATCGACGCGCTGTCCGTCCGGCAGCCGGACCTGCCGTTGGAAACCGCCTACCGGGTGCAGGCCGCGGCAATCGGACGACGGATCGCTGCCGGCGCCCGCGTTGTCGGTCACAAGGCCGGTGTGACCTCGAAGGCCATGCAGGACCAGATGGGCGTGGACGAGCCGGACTCCGGTGTCCTGCTCGACGACATGATGCTGCCCACCGGCAGCGTCCTGGACCGCTCCGTGCTGATGCGGCCACGGGTGGAGGCCGAGATCGCGTTCCGGCTCGGCTGCGACCTGGAGGGGCCGAACGTGGGGCTGGAGGAGGCCCGGACGGCGGTGAAGGAGGTGTTCCTCGCTCTGGAGGTGATCGACACCCGGTTCACCAGCTGGCGGATGACGGTCGCGGACAGCATCGCCGACAACGCCTCGTGCGCGCGGGTCGTCACCGGCCCCCCGGTGCCCCTGGGCACGGGCATGGACCTGGCCGCCGAGCCCCTGATCGTCAGCGTCGACGGCGCCGCCGTCGTCACCGGGGAAGGCCGCGCTGTCCTCGGCGATCCGCTTCGTGCCCTGGTCTGGCTCGCCGGGCGGCTGCACCGCTTCGGCGGCGGCCTGCGCCCCGGCCAGCTCGTCCTGGCCGGGGCCGTGCACGCCAGCCTCCCCCTGGAGGCCCCGAGCACGCTCCATGCCCGCTCGCAGCATCTGCCGTCGGTCGAGCTGCACGTCCGCTAGACCTTCCTGCGCCCGGCGCACTGTCACCCCTGTCACAGGGCGTCGCACCCCCCTACTCCACCCTCCGAAAGGAGCGGCCGATGGCCGCTGATGAACAGCGTCTGCGTGTCGCCGTGCTCGGCGCGGGCCTGATCGGAACCGACCTCGTCGACAAGATCCACCGGACGGCGAAGCTGGAACTGGCCCTCGTGGCCGGCCGCGACCGGGACAGTCTGGGACTGCGCCGGGCGGCCGAGATGGGGCATCCGACCACCGCGGGCGGAGTCCGCGCCCTGCTGGAAGCCGGACCCTTCGATGTGGTCTTCGACGCCACGAACGCCGACAGCCACGCCGAACACTGGGCGGCTCTGCGCCCGACCGGCGCAACCTTGGTCGACCTGACACCCGCCGGCCTCGGCACGATCACCGTGCCAGGCGTCAGCGGCTGTCGGCGTACGACAGCCCACCGGCACTTCAACCTGATCAGCTGCGGCGGGCAGGCGGCCATTCCGGTCCTCCATGCCCTCGCCCAGCGCTGCACCCCCACCTACATCGAAGTGGTCTCCACCGGAGCGAGCGCGAGCGCCGGCCGAGCTACCCGCCTGAACCTGGACCAGTTCATCGCCACCACCACCGCCGCGATCCGCACATTCACCGGAACCCGCGACGTGAAGGTGCTGGTCAACCTCAGCCCCGCCCGGCCCGCCCCACCGTTCCGGGTGGCCATGACCGTCCTCGCCGACGGCATCCGCCCGGCACCGGTGCGCACCAGCATCGCGGCCGCCGCCGAAACCGTGCGCACCTACGCGCCCGGGTACAAGGTGACCTCCCTCGCCGTGACCCCGGGCCGCATCTCGGTCGCGGTGGAGGTGACCGCCTCCGGCCGCCGCCTGCCCCACCACGCCGGAAGCGTCGACATCATCAACGCCGCCGCCGTCCTGCTCGCCGAGCAGTCGGCCGCCACCTCGCCATGAAGGGAACACCGCCCATGGACAGCCCCGAGCGGCCCCAGATCCTCCTGCACGACCCGACGCTGCGCGACGGCCACCACGCCGTCGGCCACCAGCTGGACACCGATCAGCTCCGCGCCTACGCCACCGCCGCGAACGCCGCGAAGGTGCCCGTGGTGGAAGTCGGCCACGGCAACGGCCTGGGCGCCTCCAGCCTCCAGATCGGCCGCGCCAGGCTCGACGACGCCACGATGCTCACCACCGTCCGCGAGGCCCTCACCTCGTCGCGGATGGGCGTGTTCATGGCCCCAGGCTGGGGCACCTCCGGTGACCTGGCGGCCGCTGTCCGCCACGGCGCCGACGTCGTGCGAATCGCCGCGCACTGCACCGAAGCCGACGTCACCGAACGCCACCTCGGCGTCGTCCGCGACCTCAGCGCCGAAGCCCAGGGCGTCCTGCTCATGAGCCACATGACCGGCCCCGACGAGCTCGCCGAGCAGTGCGCCCTGATGGTGAAGTTCGGCGCCCAGGCCGTCGGCATCATGGACTCTGCGGGCCACTACCTTCCGGCCGACGTCACCGAGCGCGTGCAGGTCATCGTCGCCGCCGTCGACGTACCGGTGATCTTCCACGGCCACAACAACCTGGGCCTGGCGGTGGCCAACTCGCTGGCCGCCGTGGATGCCGGCGCGTCCGTCATCGACGCGACCGCCCGCGGATTCGGCGCCGGAGCCGGCAACACCCAGCTCGAAGTCCTCGTGGCCGTCCTCGAACGCCGCGGCATCGACACCGGGATCGGGCTCCGCGAGATCCTGGCCGCCGCCGACGTCGCCGCCGATCGCCTGATGAAGGCCCCGCCGTCCATCGACTCGATCGCCGTCGTCAGCGGGCTGGCCGGGGTGTTCTCCGGCTTCAAGCGGCCGGTCCTGGAGATCGCGCGCACCGAAGACGTCGACCCCCTCAACCTGTTCCTCGCCCTCGGCGAGCGTCAGGTCATCGCCGGCCAGGAAGACCTGATCGGCGAGGTCGCCCGACAACTCAAGGTGACCAGCCGACAGCCCGAGTCAGCGCGTCGCCGACGGCTGCCTCCAGCCCAGCCGGACTGACCCAGGGCTGCCGCCGCTCTGTCCGGCCCCTTCCCTCCACCGCCCTCCGGGAGGACCCGATCATGACCGAGGACCTCACCCACCTCCTGCTCGACGACCTCCACCTTCCCGCCGACCGGCTCACCGGCGAAGCCAGCCTCGACCACGCAGGACTCGACTCGCTCGCCGTCGTCGAGCTCTCCGTCCTGCTCGCCGAGTGCTACGGCATCGACGTCAGCTACAGGGAGATCGAGCACGCCGCCACCCTCAGTGATCTCGACCAGCTCATCAACGCCAAGCGAAGCGAAAGGTGAACACCCACATGACCAGCCTCAGCACCAGCCGCCGGCCCGGACGGGCCTGGATCATCACACCCGGCCTGCGCCGAGACCGCTTCGCCAGCGCACGCACATCCGGCGCCGCGGTCGCCCTCGTCGACATCGAGGACTCCGTCGCCCTCCACGAGAAGCAGGCCGCCCGCACCGCTGCGGAAGACTTCTTCGTCACCGACCCTCCGTGCACCCTCGGCATCCGGATGAACGGCCTCACGACGATCGAGGGCATCAAGGACATGGCGGCCCTCGCCGGCTACACCGCCCGGCCCGACCTCATCGTGATCCCCAAGGTCGAATCCCCCCGCGACATCGAACTCGTCGCCGCCGGGCTCGACGCCGACGGCTACATCCCCGACATCTGGGCGCTGATCGAAAGCCCCCGTGCCTTCGACACTCTCCCGTCGATCATGCACGCGCCCCGGCTCGGCGGCGTGATCTTCGGCTCCGCCGACTACGCCGCCTCCGTCCGCTGCGGCCTGAGCTGGGACGCCCTCCACTACGCCCGCTCGGCCCTCATCAATGCCGCCTCCGCCGCGAACATCCCCGCCATCGATGCCCCCACCTGGGAACTCAACGACCCCGACACCCTGCGCCGTGACTCCGAGCGAGCCAAGGACCTGGGGTTCTTCGGCAAGGGCTGCGTCCACCCCCGCCACGTGCAGGTGATCAACGACGTCTTCACGCCCACCACCGAGGAGATCGCTCAGGCCCGTGCCCTCGTGGCGGCCGCCGATGCCAGCGGCGGAACGGTGACAACTGTGAACGGGCAGATGCGCGGCACCCCCTTCTTCCACACCGCGCGCGCGATCGTCGCCGAAGCGGACCACACGCCGTGACCCCCGGCCTGCCCCACGGATACCGCCGGACCGGCGAGGCCCGCGTGCGGGAGAACGTCGGCCTCTCCTACGAAGAACTCGTCCCCGGCCTGGTCATCGAGCACCGGCCCGGCCGGACCGTCACCGAAGTCGACAACCTCCTCGGCACCGCTCTGAGCGGCAACGTCGCCCCCCTCCACACCGACGCCCACTACAGCGGCCAGACCCAGTGGGGCCGCATCCTGGTCTGCTCCGGCGTCACCCTCAATCTCGTGGGTGGCATGACCGTCCGCAGCGTCAGCGGCCTGACCAGCGCCAACCTCGCCATCGACCAGGTGCGGTTCCCTGCCCCCGTCCACATCGGCGACACCCTGTACGCCGAGACGGAGATCCTCACCCGCAGGATCTCAGACAGCCGTCCCGACACCGGGGTCATCACCTGCCACACCACCGCCCACAACCAGGCGGGCACCAGCGTCCTGGCCTTCACCCGTGCCTTCCTCGTGCCGTTGGACGCCGACGCCGCCCGCAACGCCACCCACTACTAAAGGCGGTCATGAACAAGACCCTGACCTTCACGCCCGCCGACGACGGACTGTGGGAGCAGTACGACCAGCTCGCCACCCGCGCCTACGGTCACCCGGTCGGCGACATCACCCACCTGCGCGAGCACGCCGATCTCCACGTCGCTGTCCGCGGCAGCCGGGTCGTCGCCGGCGGCCTCGGCCTCTTCGTCGATCAGTTCTTCGGCGGTGCCCCCGTCCCCAGCGCCTGTCTCGGTGCCGGCTGCGTGGCCCCCGAGGAGCGCGGCGACCGCCTCGCAGCCGACATGACGGCCGCACGACTGCAACCCCTGATCGAGCGGGGCGCGGTCGTCTCCGCGATCACCACCTCCTCAACCGGCTACGCCCGCCGCCTCGGATGGGAAGCCCCCACCGACGTCCTCGCCTGGGAATTGGCCGCCGACGAGCTCAAGCACTCCTACACCGGCGGGAACTTCGAGGTCGAACACGGACTCACAGACGAAGCCGAAGCCCTCCAGCGCGACCTCGCCCGCCAGTGGAACGGCCCGATCAACCGCCCCTCCTGGTGGACCCGGTGGAAGCAGGCCAAGAGCGACCTCATCACCTACTGCTTCGCCCTGCCCGGCAACCCCACAACCGGCCTCCTCAACCTCACCACCACACGGCACGAGCGCCACGGCATGAAGCTACTCGTCCACGACTTCTGGGCCGCCAACCAGCCCACCGCTGCCTCCATGCTCGCCTTCCTCGGCCGCCACAACACCCGCGCCCGCACCATCACGTTCCGCCGTGGCGCCCTCCCGCCCTACCCGACCCTTCTGCACGGCCTACGCCATCACCGCACCACCGCCGAAGCCTGGCACCCCTGGATGCTGCGCATCCTCGACGCCCCCAAAGCCGTCCGGCTCCGCGGCTGGCCTGCCGACCTCACCACCGTCGTGCCGATCGAGATCGAGAACGAAACCGGCGACCGGGACAGATGGATGCTTCAGATCGAGGCGGGAGCGGCCGAGATCACCCCCACACACATCGAGGGACAGGCGACCTTCACACGCCACCAGCTCGCGGTCTGGTACGCGGGCGGCTACCGGTCGACCACCTCGGCTCGCATGGCCGGAGTCCGCGCCGGATCAGAGCAGGCGCTCACGACTCTGATCCGCAGCACGACACAGCTCGAACCCTGGCTACCCGATCACTTCTAGCGGCCCCCGCCCGCAGGTTGCTTTTTGGCGCTCTGACCGTGGACGGTCCGCGCGGCAGGAGACCTGGTGCTGTCGCTGCCCAAGGTAACTTTGCCCAGCGACAGCAAGGAGAAGCCAATGGTCGACGAGGGGACCACCCCGAAGTCCCACATGGACTTCAAGCCGTGATGCCCCGCCCGGAGCTGGTGGAGCGCCCCGCCGGCGAGATCGCGCGACCCATGACCCGGGCGGAAGACGCCTTTGTCAAGATCCGCGAGGACCTGGGCCAGGTGGCCCCGCGCGATCCGCTGACCGGCAAGCTGGGCCCGCGCCGCTACCGCATGGACATCCTGCGCGACATCTGCACCGCCGAGGCGTTCACCACCGTCATGAACTGGCTGGCGTCCGCCACGATCCCCAGCATCAACTCGAAGCGGAACTACGCCGACGACCTGCGGTTCTGGCACCAGTTCGCGCAGGAGCTCGGACACGAACGCTTCTTCATCGGCTGCATCACCCGCGGCGACGTCACCACCTGGCGGCTGAGCGAGGAGAAGCGCGAGCGGGCCAACCGCAGCATCGCACGCCGCCTGTCCGCCCTCTCCTCCCTGACCGTCTTCGCCGCCGAGGAGTCGCAGACCTACCTCCCCAACCCGGTCACCCGCCACAACCGGCCCAAGATCGACCGCCACGACGAGACCACCGCCACCCCCGCGCTGGAAGTCGACGAGTTCGCCGCCCTCTTCGACTGGGCGGAGTGCCTCCTCGACGTCGTCGTGACCAGCCTCGTCTATACCTTCGCCGGGCGCGTCAGCGAGTGGTGCGAGGCCGATGTCACCGACTTCCGCGACGGCCGCAGCCCTGTGATCGACCTGACCCGCAAGGGCGACAAGGGCAGGCAGTGGTCCCTCCCGCCCCAGCTCGCCGAGCTCCTGGTCCTGCTCATCAACGGACGGACCGAGGGGCCCCTCCTCCTGGACTCCGAAGGGCGGCGACTGGACCGCCACGACGTCGACCGCATCCTGACCCGGCTGGGGAAACGGGCCGGAGTCCTGTCTGGCCGCGACCTCACTCCGCACGTACTGCGCGCCTCCCGCCTGACCCACATGCACGACGACGGGGTCCCCCTGGAGGAGATCCAGGAGTTCGCCGGTCACCTCGACCCAGCCACGACGCTCACCTACATCCGGCGGCGTGGCGACCAGGCACGCAGAGCCCGGCACGCGGCCGCCGGCGTCGACAAGTTCAGCGCACAGCTGGGGCGCTGGGTCACTCACTGTCCGGCGGACGGTGTGGGGGCCCATCCTGGGCGAAGGCCCTGAGTTGCCTCCGTTACCGCCGGCGCGGCGGCGCGGGGTGTCTGGTCATGCCCGGCGACCGCGGCCGACGGCGGTAACTCCGGCGCGACGCATGGCCTGGCCCGGACAGCAACCAGAGAGGTCGAGCGTGGGAGGCGTTCTACGGCACGCGCGCGATGCTCGCCAGACGTGCCTTCATCTCTTCGCCCACGTCGGCCCCGCTCATCCACTCCGCCAGGCGGTCGTGGTCCTTCGCAGGCAGCGCCCCTTGCTGGAGACCGGCGTAGAGCAGACCGCTCATGACGGTCGCCTGGACCGTATCCGGCGAACACATCGTCGTCAGGAGCCCCTGGAACACCTGGGCCGTTGCCTCATCGCCGGCGCCGGAGGCGTCGACGTACGCGCGGAACAGCATCGACGCGCGCAGCTGGTCCGCAAGGACTTCCCGGTCCTCGGGGCTGGTGGCCGCCTCGGCCAGCAGGTGGTCCTCGATCTTCTTGGCCTGCTCCAGGTCACCGGCCAGGAGAGCGTCACGGAACGCCTTCACCTGCCGCGTCTCGAAGATGTCCGGCAGCTGCATCGTCACGAAAAACGCCCCCTTGTGTACGTCGAGTTCCATCCCGAGCGTATGCCGCTCCGGTTCCCTGCGGTGGGGATGCCCAGGAAGCGGCCGAGATCAACCGGCGCCGGGCGAGGGTCAGCACCGGACGAGAGCATGGCAGGAGCCCTTGCGCTGGCCGGTGTCAGGAGGCCAGCCACCGGCCGAGGAGCACCGCGCCGAGGATGACTGGCGAGAAGATCCCGAGCAGATTGATGGTCTTCATCAAGGGGCCGTCGCCCCTGCGCATTCGGACGTGGGTCACGTGCTCTGCTCTCCCTCTTGAGGCTCTTGAGGACTCGGCAAGCTGGGGGTCGAGCTGTCGACAGCATCCCCTTCCCAGAGGATGCGGATAGTCGTCCAGGGGATGCCGGAGCCCCGAGCCCCGCCTGATGCGGCACAATGAACAGCCGACCAAGGGATAATGAGTCCTTATCGGAGATTAAGAGGGAATGCCGCTTGTCCACGAACGCCGTTGACGAAGACCGTTTTCCTGCGGTCGAGGAGCTGCCCGCGCTGATCCAGAAGGTGCTGGATGACCCGGACATGACGGAGAGCGTGGCCGGTCACGTCCGCTGGGTGGAGGGCACGCTGAAGCGGGCGCTGCAGCGGGAGGACTTCCGGAACCGGTACGGGAAGTCGATGCGGGACCTGCTCGGGCCCGGCGCCACGGCGCTGTGCGAGATGACCGACAACGGCGAGCTGCGAGCCCGGGAGCTCAAGACCCCGCCCAAGGGCGCGACCGCCTCCCAGCGGCGCCGGGCGAGCATCCTGCGGCGACTGGCCGCCGCAGCGGGCGTCCCCAGCGGTGCCCTCTCCTACACGAAGCCGACCCCGAAGCCGACGATGCCGGCCTGGGCCTGCAGCGAGCTGCACAACCGCCTCCAGGACGAGGTCGACCGCAAGCCGTCGGCCCCTGGCCGGGCCCGCCTCCTGGCCGTCATCGGCGTGGTCTTGGACACCGCCGCCCGGTCCGGCGAGCTGTGCACGATCGGCATCGTCGACCTCGCACCCGATCTGTCCTGGATCAAGATCATCCGAAACCCGCAGGCCATCGGCTCCCCCCTCCACCTCACTGAGGTCTGGCCCCTGTCGCCCCTCACGCAGGCCGCGCTCGCGAACTGGCTCCCGATCCGCGGCCGCCTGATCGAGGATCTGGAGGGAGGCGCCAGCGCCCTGCTCGTCGTCCTCCACGGAAACCGCGCCTTCCACCGCGAGGGCGCCTACAAGAAGGGGATGCCGCTGAAGGTCCGCGGCCTGATCGACAGCTACCGGGCGCACGTCCAGGAGCTGAAGGCCGAAGTGACCAACCGCGGCGGATCGGGCTGGCAGCTTCCCCAGGGGCTGGAGCAGCTGCGGCGCGGAGTCGAAGAACGCCGCAGCGCGTACGACAGCGACCGGCGGGCCGGGGCCAGGACTCCGCAGTGGGGCCCGGCCTTCATCCTGAACCCGCTGCTGCCCGAAGAGGCGGAGAAGAAGAAGACGGCGACGGCGTTCGCCAGGGTGGCCCAAGCCGTGACGGCCTTTCACCAGGACCGCGACGCCGCCAGGGGCGACGAGACCGACCCGCAGGTCCTGAAGGCCCGGCGCACGCTGCGGGAGGCGACACGGATGGCGTGGGCACGGTCCGACCACGCCACCACGCTCAAGCTCCTGCGGCAGGCTGGCCTCTCCGACGACGACCTCGCGGCCGCGGGCTACAACGAGCTACTGCTGGACGCGCTGGAACGCTCGTAAGGTCGCATCACTAAAGGTCGCATCACTAAAACGGGCGTTTTGGCGACCTGCGGGGGCAGGCCGTGAGCCTGCGGGACGGGCTACTCGTCGTCGGATGCTGTGGCGAGCAGGCCACCGAGCTGGATCTTGACGAGGTCCAAGGCGGCGCGGGTGTCGTTCAGTGAGGCCGACAGCAGGGCGGAGTGCTCATCGGTCGTGTCCCTCAGAGCCTGGAACCGCTCGAACAGCCTGGCCGCATCATCCGCCTTGCCTTCGCGCTGGGCCGCGGCGATGTCCTGGGCGAGGATGTCGAGTTCGTCCTTCGCCTTCGTCGTGAAAGCCGCGATGATCATTTCCCGCATCTCGTCCTGGTCGGGGATCGGGACGCGCACCAGGTGGCTGCCCTTGCCGAAGTGCCGGACAAGGGTGCGCAACGCTCCCAGCGTCGGCGCGTGTTGGCGGTGAACGAAGTACACCCCTCCGGTCGGGCGCACGCGGATCGCGCCCAGGTGCTCGACGTACCGCCGGATGACGGAGCGCAGCTTGTCGCTGGTCAGGTAGGTACAGCGGCGGCAATAGGTGTCCTCGATGTCCGCGAGCATCCGCCGGACGTTGCTCTGCTCGGCCTCGGGGAGACGGGCGATGGCCGCGTTGTCCGGCCGGATCTCCAGCGTGCCGGCCCCCTCTGGGCTGCCCTGGGTGTTGTCCCGGCGGAAGGTGCAGACGGCGAGGCGGGGGTCGTACTCCAGGCTCGCCGTTTCCTCGTCCCGGACTTCCCGTACGACGTGCCGGACGATCTGCTCGCCATCGCGCCGGACCGGGCGGACCATCAACGTGGCCGAGTTGACCAGCTGGTTGCGGCCACGGCGGCGGCCGTGGCGGCTGGCGGGGCCGATGGCGTGGGGATCGTCCAGCGGGTAGGTCACACGGACGCCGTCCGGGCCGGTGACCCGCTCGAAGGCGTCGACGTTGCGGAGCGGGGGCGGTAGCAGCGCTTCGTCCAGCTCCAGCTCGCGGAACCATCCTTTGAGGTCGTCCCGCGTGACCAGGCCGTCGAAGATCGAGTACAGCACCAGGTGGCCGAGGAGCGGAGTTCCTTCCGCGTCCATCGACTCGGCGTAGGCGTCGAACACGACGTCGCCGGTCCTGGGGTCGGCGTCCTGCGCGGGCGAGGGCTGGGGTACGGACATGAACGTCTCCAATCCAAAGCGAAAACGGGAGCGAAAACGGGCGTTTCAAAGCGACAGACGGAGGTCGACAGACGGAGGTCGGAGGAGAGGAAGGGAAAGTCAGATCACCCGGAAGAGATCCGCGACCGCATGCGGGTCAGCCAAGTCATCGAGACTGTCGAGACTGCGGAGGTTGTCGCACAGGGCGTCAAGGACCGAGCCGGCTTCGGCGACGCGCGGGGTCGCCGATGGCCACGCCGAAGACGCGGAAGCCCAGCAGGTGCTTGGCTTCGTTCCAGCCGCGCATCCATTCCTCGGTGACGCCGCAGTCGTCGTCGGTGAGCATCACGATGTCGCCGCGCATGCGGGCGGCGTCGTTGAACTCCTCCTCCAGCAGTTCGCCGGCCGCTGACAGCGGCCTCTGGTAGCTGGTGCCGCCGCCGAGGAAGGTCTCCGCGAAGTCGAGGACGTCGGCGATGTCGGCGGGCTCGGTCGGCCGGGAAGCGGAAGACCTGGAGCTTGTCGGCGGCGGAGAACAGGATGCCGACGAAGTCGCGCCGCGCGCGTCGCGGGCCTGGTCCAGCAGCGCCAGCGCACACGCCTTGGCCCACGCCTCCCGGGTGACGTCCGCCGGGGCCCGCCTCGTACATGGAGTGCGAGGTGTCCACGCACGCGATGACGGCGCCCTGGCCGGTGGTCTGCTCGCCCTGGCTGTCGTAGAGCATCAGCTCGCCGGCGGCGTAGCGCGCGGCGAACACCGCGCGCAGCGCGGGCAGGCCGAGGCCCGCCAGCTCGGAGGGGATGACGCGGGAGAGGTCGTTGCCGAGCGTGACGCCGACCAGCTCGCCCGGCGGCGTTCTCCACCTTGCGGGCGCGTTCGCCGCCGGCCATCTGCCGGAAGCGGCCGATCAGTTCGGCCCACTGCGCGAGACGGCTGGTGCGCAGCCGCTCGGCGAGCCGGGCGCGCTGCTCGAACGGCATCCGCTCCAGCTCGGCCGGGGCCGACGCCCCATGCACGCATCAGCGCGGCTTCCTCCCGTACGGCCTCGGCGGCCTTCGCCGCAGCGTTCCGCGCGGTGGCACGGATGCCGGGGGCCGCCGCCGCGAGGGCCTGCGCGGCGGTCTGGACGGCCTGCCGCGCGGCGGCCTCCGCGGCCTCGGCCGCCTCGATCGCCTGCTGTACGGCGTCGGCGGCCGGGCCGGCACGGCGCCGTGCCGTCCTCGTCCGGCCTGTTGGAGCGCCTCGCCCACGGCGGTCGCCGCGTCGTCGGCGCTCTGCTGGGCCTTCCTCGCCTGCTCGGCCTGTTCCTGGGCGGCCCGGGAGTGCTCCAGCATCCGGCGCAGGGCGGCGGCCTGGGCGAGTACGGCCATGGCGGCGGCGTAGGGGTCGCCGGCCGTCTCCCGGTGCAGTTCGGCGAACTCCGGTGACTCCACGCAGTGAGGTGATGACCTGGTGGTTGACCAGCCGGGAGGGGTCCATCTCCGCGCGCTCGCGCAACCGCGGGCTGACCTTGTAGGCGGCCAGGAACGCGTCGGCCAGGAGGTCGTGCGGTGGTAGTCGTAGCGCGCTCGTTCAGCTCCTCGGCCAGATCGCGCAGTCGCGGCCGACTGCCCGTACGTGTCGCGCCACGCGATCCGGTCGAAACGGTCCGCGACCACGGCCGCGGTGTGCCGCTCGGGAGCGGCGGTGGACAGGCCCAGCCACTTCCCGGCCCGGCTCGCCAGCTCGTTGAGCTTGCTCGGCGTCGTCTTGTCCATGGTCCCGTCAGTCGCCCTCCTCCCGCTGCTCAGAGCTGGGCCTGCACCATGCTCGCGTCGACGCCGAGCGCCTCGGTGAGAACGCGGGCGCGTGACGGCGCGCTGGCGGCCGGTGACCCGGTCGATGGCGGCGGTGGAGCGGCCGGCGCCCGCCGCCTCCTTGCGCAGCTTCTCCAGCCGCTTGCCCGCCCGGCGAGCTTGCTGTTGGCCTCCTTGATGCCCACTCGCTCAGGGCCTCGCGGGACTGCCCGGCCATGGCGTCCAGTTGGGCCTCCAGCTCCTCGATGGCGTCGGCGAGGTCGAGCGCCTCCCGGGCATCGGGGTTGACCAGTTGCAGCACCTCGCGCTCGACGGTCGGGCGCTGGGCGGGGGAGTCCCACAGCACGTGGGTCAGCACCGGCAGGTCGGTCTCGCCGACCGCCGCGCGGCCGTCGAGGTACGCGGACGCCTGGAGCAGCCGCACCGCCTGGCGCCAGCGGCGGTCGGAGGCGATCAGTTCCTTGCGGCGCAGGGCGGCCCGCAGCGTGCACATCGCGTCCACGATCAGGTCGGGGACGTCCACGGCGGGCACGGCCTCGGTCACCGCGTGCTGCAGCGCCGCCAGGTTGATCGTGGTCCGCGACGGGCGGCGCCGTCGGCGACGGCGGAGCGGATCAAGCGCGGCGAAGTTGCTCGGATCGGCCAGGTAGCCCGACCTCCATACGCACCAGCAGCCGGTCGTAGATCGCGGCAGCGGACTCTTCCGCGGAGGGCAGTTCGTTGGTCGCGGTGATGGCGCTGATCAGGGGGCACCGGATCGGCGCGCCGCCGTTCTCCGGGTGGTAGAGCCGTTCGTTCAGCAGACCCAAGGTCTCGTTGAGCGCGGCCGTGGAGCACTTGAAAATCTCGTCGATGAACGCGATGTGCGCCGTCGTCGCACGGCCGTCGTAGACCTGGCGGTACTCGCCCCGGGCTCAGCGCCGCGACGTCGATCGGGCCGAACATACGCGTCGGCGCCGTGAACTTGCTCAGCAGGATCTCCCACAGGTTCGCCCCCTCGATCCGGCCCGTCAGCTCCCGCGCGAGCTCACTCTTGGCCGTCCCCGGAGGACCGAGCACCAAGGAGTGCTGGCCGGCCAGCATCGCCACGATCAGCGTCCGTACGACGTCGTCCCGCTCAAGGAAGCGCCCGGTGAGCTCCTCCGTGATCCCCCGCAGCCGCTTCGCCGTGTCGAGTGCATCAGTTGCATCAGTCCCTGCCGCCATCGCCAACTCCTCCGTCACAGAATCCTGACTCTGGGTGAGGGACAGTACGGTAGCGGAGTGGGAGCAAAAACGGACGTTTTTGCTCCATTCAACAAACTGTCCTGCTGAAGATCAGCCGGTCCACCGCCTACCAGGCCCTCACCAACACGCGGGAGTGAACAGGCGACGACCAGGCCACATCAGCGCTGGTCAGCGATATTCGTTGGAAATTTCCCCAGGACTAACGGGATGTCGCACACAGGCTCCGGTCGGGGCCGGGACTCCGTTGGTTCGTTACGTGACAAACCGAGAGTGTAGACAAGACGACGAGTCGAAGCAGACATAACAC
>CAVQGD010000013.1:0-100860 GCA_963711935.1 uncultured Actinomycetota bacterium | reverse complement strand
AACTCGCCCTGGACCTCGACCGCGTCACCGTCGACGACACCGATGCGCGTGGCCGGCAGGCCGCGCGCACCGCACATGTCGTTGAAGCGGACCTCCTCGCGAGCGCGGGACGGCGACGAGCGCGCGGCCCGCCGACTCCGAGAAGAGGAAGGTGAAGGCGTCCAGCCCGTCCGGGACGATCAGGCGCGCGCCCTTGCCGCCGCAGCAGGCCGACTCGACGACGCGCCTGGATCAGACCGCCGTCGGACAGGTCGTGCGCGGAGTCGATCATGCCGTCGCGGGAGGCGGAGATCAGGATCTCGGCGAGCAGCCGCTCGCGCTCCAGGTCGACCTGCGGGCGGCAGCCCGCCGAGGTGGTCGTGGACGACCTGCGACCAGGCCGAGCCGCCGAACTCCTCACGCGTGTCGCCGAGCAGGTAGAGCAGCTGGCCCTCCTCCTGGAAGGCGACCGGCGTGCGGCGGGCGACGTCGTCGATGACGCCGAGGACCGCCGACGACCGGGGTCGGGTGGATGGCCGCCTCGCCGGTCTGGTTGTAGAGGGAGACGTTGCCGCCGGTCACCGGGGTGCCCAGCTGCTGGCAGGCGTCCGCCAGTCCGCGGCACGGCCTCCGCGAACTGCCACATCACCGCCGGGTCCTCGGGCGAGCCGAAGTTCAGGCAGTCGGAGACGGCGAGCGGCTTGGCGCCGGTCGTCGGCGACGTTGCGGTACGCCTCCGCCAGCGCGAGCTGCGCGCCCGCGTACGGGTCGAGCTTCGCGTACCGGCCGTTGCCGTCCGTGGCGATGGCGACGCCGAGGCCGGTCGCCTCGTCGATGCGGATCATGCCCGCAGTCCTCGGGCTGGGCGAGCACCGTGTTGCCCTGCACGAAGTGGTCGTACTGGGAGGTGATCCAGGACTTGGAGGCCTGGTTCGGGGAGGCGACCAGCTTCAGGACCTGGTCGCTTCAGCTCCTCCGACGTCGCCGGGCGCGGCAGCTTGTTCGCGTCGTCCGCCTGGAGGGCGTCCTGCCAGGCCGGGCGGGCGTACGGGCGCTCGTAGACCGGGCCGTCGTGCGCGACCGTGCGCGGGTCGACGTCGACGATCTTGCCGCCGTGCCAGTAGATCTCCAGCCGGTCGCCGTCGGTCACCTCGCCGATGACGGTGGCGATGACGTCCCACTTCTCGCAGATCTCCAGGAAGCGGTCGACCTTCTCCGGCTCGACGACCGCGCACATGCGCTCCTGCGACTCGCTCATGAGGATTTCCTCGGGCGAGAGCGTCGAGTCGCGCAGCGGTACGTCGTCCAGCGTCGACGCGCATGCCGCCGGAGCCGTTGCGACGCCAGCTCGGAGGTGGCGCAGGACAGGCCCGGCCGCCGCCGAGGTCCTGGATGCCGACGACCAGCTTCTCCTGGAAGGCCTCCAGGGTGCACTCGATGAGCAGCTTCTCCTGGAAGGGGTCGCCGACCTGGACGGCGGGGCGCTTGCGACGGGCTTCGGCGTCGTCGAAGGTCTCGGAGGCGAGGACCGAGGCGCCGCCGATGCCGTCACCGCCGGTGCGGGCGCCGTACAGGATGACCTTGTTGCCCGCGCCGGACGCCTTCGCGAGGTGGATGTCCTCGTGCCGCATCACGCCGATGCACCGGCGTTGACCAGCGGGTTTCCCTGGTAGCAGGCGTCGAAGACGACCTCGCCGCCGATGTTCGGCAGGCCCAGGCAGTTGCCGTAGCCGCCGATGCCGGCGACGACGCCGGGCAGCACGCGCTTGGTGTCGGGGTGGTCGGCGGCGCCGAAGCGCAGCGGGTCCACGACGGCGACCGGGCGGGCGCCCATCGCGATGATGTCGCGCACGATGCCGCCGATGCCGGTGGCCGCGCCCTGGTAGGGCTCGACGTACGAGGGGTGGTTGTGCGACTCGACCTTGAAGGTGACCGCGTAGCCCTGGCCGACGTCGACGACGCCGGCGTTCTCGCCGATGCCGACGAGCAGGGCGTCGGACTGCGGGGCCTTCTCGCCGAACTGGCTGCAGGTGGACCTTGCTGCGACTTGTACGAGCAGTGCTCGGACCACATGACCGAGTACATGGCGAGCTCGGCGCCGGTGGGGCGGCGGCCGAGGATCTCCACGGATGCGCTCGTACTCGTCCTTCTTCAGGCCGAGTTCGGCCCAGGGCAGCTCGACGTCGGGGGTCGCGGCCGCGTGCTTGACGGTGTCCAGAGGCGTGGGGGTCGTCGAGGCGTCATGCGGTGACCAGCTTCTTGAGGATCGAGGTGAAGAAGGCGAGGCCGTCGGTGCGGCCGGTCCCGATCAGCGGCTCGACGGCGTGCTCGGGGTGCGGCATGAGGCCGACGACGTTGCCCGGCCTCGTTGGTGATGCCGGCGATGTCGCGGAGGGAGCCGTTGGGGTTGCCGTCCAGGTAGCCGGAAGGACCGACCCGGCCCTCGGCCTCCAGCTCGTCGAGCGTGCGCTCGTCGGCGACGTACCGCCCGTCCATGTTCTTCAGCGGGACGGTGATCTCCTGGCCCGTCGCTGTAGTCGCCGGTCCAGGCGGTGTCCGCGTTCTCCACCCGCAGCTTCTGGTCGCGGCAGATGAAGTGCAGGTGGTCGTTGCCGAGCATCGCGCCGGGCAGCAGGTGGGCCTCGGTGAGGATCTGGAAGCCGTTGCAGATGCCGAGCACCGGCATGCCCGGCCTTCGCCTGCTCGATGACGGTCTCCATCACCGGCGAGAAACGGGAGATGGCGCCGGCGCGCAGATAGTCGCCGTAGGAGAATCCGCCGGGCAGGACCACGGCGTCGACCTGCTGGAGGTCCTTGTCGCGGTGCCAGAGCGCGACCGGCTCGGCACCGGCGAGCCGGACGGCGCGCTGGGTGTCCCGGTCGTCGAGGCTGCCGGGGAAAGTGACGACGCCGATACGAGCGGTCACTTCCTGCCTCCGCCTTCGCCTCCTCGACCTTCACGGTGAAGTCCTCGATCACGGTGTTGGCGAGGAAGGTTTCCGCCAGCTCATGGATGCGGGCGAGCGCGGCGTCGTCGACCGGCCCGTCCACCTCCAGCTCGAAGCGCTTTCCCTGACGTACGTCGGAGATGCCCTCGAAGCCGAGGCGCGGCAGTGCGCGCTGCACCGCCTGGCCCTGGGGGTCGAGGATCTCCGGCTTGAGCATGACGTCGACTACGACGCGTGCCACTGGCACTCCCGGTGTGTGGTGCTGAGCAGGTTCCTTCAGACTACCCGCACAAAATTTCTACGCGGGTAGATTCGTAGGAATCTACGTGAGCGACCATCACGATCCGGTATCAGAGTCGCCCCTCCGGAGAAAGTTCCGGGAAAAATCCGGGATCACCCGGATTGCATGCGAAGACACGCGGACAGATTTAGCTCGGGCTTCGCATTGCAATGCCGAGCCCTGTACAAAAGAATTAGCGATAGCCGATACTTTGCCCAAACCCCAATACAGCCGGATAGCCGACATCTCGCCCGGCATGCCCATGACGTACCAGTGCTTCATGGACATGATCATCTCGCCGAGGTGTCGCATGAAGGGACCGATATTCGTGGCGCAGCGTGTCGTGGTCACACTCTCCGACGACATCGACGGCTCAGAAGCGGCGGAAACGGTCGCCTTCGGACTCGACGGCAAGTCGTACGAGATCGACCTCAATCAAGCCAATGCCAAGAAACTGCGCAAGGCCCTCGCGCCCGTACGTGGAGGCCGGCCGCAAGCGGTGCGAGGTCCGGCAAGACGTACCAGCAGACCGCATGTCGCCCCCGACCCGGCCGCGGTCCGCGCCTGGGCCCAGGCCCACAAGATGGACGTCCCCGCGCGCGGCCGGATCCCCAAGAAGGTCTACGAGGCCTTCGCCGCGGCGCACTGAGCGCCTCGGGCTCCCGAGGCGAGGGAATCGCCGGCGTCACTGCCGAGGGGGGAGAAGGACGCAACCCCGCGCTCCGCACGGACATGTGGCTGACGGAACTTCCCGGGGTGCGGATCTCTGCGTTCCGCACCCCGGCGCAGTGTCCGTTCCCGGCTCATACGACGGCTCATACGACTTGGACGAGAGCCCCGGGATGGGCTAGAGTCTGAGCACGCCGCAGGCCATACGATCTGCGGAGATGCGCGGGTGTAGTTCAGTAGTAGAACATCCCCCTTCCAGGGGGAAGGCGCAGTGTGCGATTCCTGTCACCCGCTCTGCATCGCCAGCCGGACCACTCTTGTGGATCAGGTAGGCTGGTGCTCGCACCGATCGGTGAAAGCCGGTCGGAGGCAATGCGGACGTAGCTCAGTTGGTAGAGCGCAACCTTGCCAAGGTTGAGGTCGCGAGTTCGAGCCTCGTCGTCCGCTCCAGGAAGCAAAGGCCCCGGTCATTCGACCGGGGCCTTTCTCGTTTTCTCGTGTGCCTTCGTTTTCTCGTGTGCCTTCGTTTTCTCGTGCTGCCTTCGGGGTCTCGTGTGCCTTCGGGGTCTCGTGTGCTTTCGGGTTCTTGTGTGCCTTCGGGGTCTTCGGGGCTGACATTTGTCATGGGGAGTGATGACAGGCCGCACTGCTGTCGGCGCCACCCCGTGGGAACACTGAAGGCATGGACACGAACAGGCACGAAGGCGTGATTGAGGTCACTGACCTGCGACGCGTGTACGGGGGCGGTTTCGAGGCCGTGCGGGGGATCACGTTCTCCTTGACATCCTCCCCCTCTTAAAAGAGGGGGATTCCAACCCATGCGGGTTGAGGTTCACAGACGCTCGACCGCTTGGTGGGCGGTGTCGTCCCTCCGGCACCGGCTGTTCGCCGGGGGCGGGGAATCCCGCCCTGTCCTGCCGCGACGTTGATGCTTGCGTTGGTGTCCGCGTTGCAGGTGAAGCCGCAGGAGGAGCAGACGAACTCGGCTTGGCTCTTGCGCGAGTTCTTGTCGATCCATCCGCAGGCACTGCACCGCAGACTCGTGTACGGGGCGGGCACGTCTTCGACTCGGCCAGGGGCTTTGTGTCCGGTGCGCTGCCGGAGCAGGCCCCAACCCTGGGCGAGGATCGCCCGGTTGAGTCCGGCCTTGGCCGCGCGGCCGTTCCTGAGGTACTGGCCGGGATGGTCCGGGTCCGGCTTCGCCTTGGCCTTGGCGGTCATCGTCTTGATGTTCAGCTTCTCGAACCGCACCAGGTCATAGGAGCGGGCGAGCATGGTTGAGGTCTTCTCGCACCAGTCCTTGCGCCGGTTCGCTTCGCGGGCCTTGAGCTTGGCAAGCTTCGCGTATTCGGCCGTCTTCTCCGGGCTGTCCTTCTTCGCCCGGGCCGCGCGCCGCTGGTGCTTGCGGATCTGGGCGCGTTCCTTGACGGTGAGCTGGGGGCAGTTGAGGATGCGGCCGTCGGAGAGGGCGGCGGTGATCTGCACGCCCCGGTCGATGCCGATGACCTCGCCCGTGCCGGGTGCGTCGATGGGGTCGGGGATGACGGCGAACGCCACATGCCACTGGCCGTTCTTGAGGGTGACGCGGAACGTCTTCGCGCTGGGCAGCTCGGGGCGGGTGAGGCGGAAGCGGACCCAGCCGCAGCCGGGCACCTTGACCTGCGCCCACCGGCGGTTGAGCTTCTGCACCACGACAAAGCGGCCCATGACCTGCTTGCCGGTCTTCGCGTTCAGCTTCGGCGAGCCGTCCTCGTCGTACTCGGGTACGCGGTCGGTGCCGATGACGCGGAAGCCCTCGTGCGTGAACTTTTTGCGCCAGGTCGGCTCGCCGGACCCTGAGGTGAAGCGGGCGTTCTTGGCCTTGGCGAAGTCCTTCAGCGCCTGCTGCTGCACGTCGGCGTTCCCGGCGGCCAGCCACTCGTTGTCGCGCCGTGCTTCGGTGAGCTGTCGGCACTGCTCGGCGAAACCGGGAGCGGGCTTGCGCCACCGGCGCCAGTGCGCGTGCTGTTCGACGGCGAGGTTCCAGACGTACCGGGCGTGCGCGCAGTGCAAGAGCATCTGCTCTTCCTGCTCGCGCGTGGGGTACATCCGGAAACGTGACATGCCACTATCCTAGTGTCATGATGGCGGCATGGTCAAAGTTACGGTTCGTATCCCTGATGAGCTTCACGCCCGACTGGCCGCGCAAGCAGAGACCGACCGGCGGTCCCTCAACTCCGAGATCCTGCATCTGCTTGAGGTCGCCCTCACCACCGTGGAGGGAGACGGCCAATCGCCCTGAAGGCGATTGCTCTTTCCTTGCCCCGCTACGCGGGCGCGGGCATTCCCCCCGGTCCTGAAGGACCGGGCACCCTGCCCGGAGAGATCGGTGGACCCGGAGTTGGCGGCCGACGCGATCTCCGCCGGCGACTCGCCGCTGACCGCGCGGGAGGCCGAGGTGCTGGAGCTCGCCGCAGACGGGGCGCCCGTCGCGGAGATCGCCGAGCGGGCCGCGCTGTCGCCGGGGACCGTACGGAACTATCTGTCGTCGGCCGCCTCCAAGCTCGGGGCGGAGAACCGTCATACGGCGGTGCGGCTCGCGCGGGAGCGAGGTTGGGTATAGTGGCCCTCGCGCCACGGCGCAGTGCGGACGTAGCTCAGTTGGTAGAGCGCAACCTTGCCAAGGTTGAGGTCGCGAGTTCGAACCTCGTCGTCCGCTCAGGAATCAAGAAGGCCCCGGTCATCGCGACCGGGGCCTTCTTCGTGTCTACGACCGAGGCCGGTTACGGCCAGCTCGTGCCGGTCAGGCGCTCGTACGCCTCCACGTACTTGGCGCGGGTCGCGTCCACGATCTCCTCGGGCAGGGGCGGCGGGGGCTGCTCGCTCGTGCGGTCCCAGCCGGAGGCGGGGGAGGTCAGCCAGTCGCGGACGAACTGCTTGTCGAAGGACGGCTGGGCGCGGCCCGGCTGCCACTGGTCGGCGGGCCAGAAGCGGGAGGAGTCGGGGGTCAGCACCTCGTCGGCGAGGACCAGGTCGTCTCGCCGTCGAAGCCGAACTCGAACTTGGTGTCCGCGAGGATGATGCCGCGGTCGCGGGCGATGTCGCGGGCGCGGCCGTAGACGGCGAGGGTCGCCTGGCGCAGCTGGGCGGCGGTCTCGGCGCCGACCTGGCGGGCGACCTCCTCGTACGAGACGTTCTCGTCGTGCTCGCCGACCGCGGCCTTGGTGGCGGGGGTGAAGATCGGGGCGGGCAGCTCGGAGCCGTCGACGAGGCCCTCGGGGAGGGCGAGGCCGCAGACGGTGCGGGTCTCGCTTGTACTCGGCGAGGCCCGAGCCGGTGAGGTAGCCGCGGGCCACGCACTCGACCGGGACCATCCGCAGGGACTTGCAGACCAGGGTGCGGCCCGCCCAGTCGGCGGGGGCGCCGGGCGGGAGGTCGGTGCTCAGGACGTGGTTCGGGACCAGGTCGGCGAGCTGGTCGAACCACCACAGGGAGAGCTGGGTGAGGACGCGGCCCTTGTCGGGGATCTCGGTGGGCAGCACCCAGTCGAAGGCGGACATGCGGTCGCTGGCGACCATCACGAGGTCGCCCGCCTCGTTCTGGTACAGCTCGCGCACCTTGCCGGTGTGCAGATGCACCAGGCCCGGCACCTGGATGCGGCTCGGGCTTTTCGACGAATCCGGACACGGTTCCTCCCCGTGGTGATGTCCAAGTGCGCTCCGATTCTCCCGTACGCGGAGGGCCGATCGCGCGACACGGAGGGCCGGTCGCGCTCTGGGGCCGAGCGGCGGAGCTCAGTCGCGCTTGCAGATGCGGTCCAGGAGATTGGCCGTGGCCCGCTGGATACGCGTCGTCGACATGGCCGGGGCGGTCCAGGGCCGGGGACCAGGCGAAGGTGCCGGACGCGAAGACCAGGGCGCCGGAGGGCGCGCGGTAGAGGGAGGTCTCCTGGTGGCGGATGGCGCCCTCGCTGTCCCGGTACGGGGAGTGGGCGAGCAGGATGCGGCCCTGGTGCTCGGGGAGCGGGGTGCGCGGGAAGTAGCGGTCGGCCTCGCCCGCGACCAGGCCGTGCAGTTCGTCGCCCTCGCTGGGCGCCGGTCGCCTCCCACAGCCAGTGGTCGGCGTTGCGGACGACCAGGGGGTGCGGCTCGGGGACCCGGCCCGCGTACTGGATGCCGATCAGCTGCTGCTCCGGGCGGTCGATCTCGCGCCACAGGCGCGGGCTTGCCCGGGCCGCGGCGTTTGCGGCAGGTCAGGAGCCGGTCGGGGACGCCGGACGGGGACGGGGCCAGCTCCACCTGCCAGTACATGGTGTTGGCGGAGAGGAAGACGAGCGAGGTGCCGCTGGTCGCGGGCGAGTTCGACGGTGCGGCGCATGGGCGCCGACCAGTACTCGTCGTGGCCGGGGAAGACCAGGCCGCGGTAGCGGGTGGGGTCGACGCGGCCGGCGTGCAGGTCGCGGGCGTCGGCGTAGGCGAGGTCGTAGCCGTAGCGCTCGGCCCAGCGGATGAAGTCGTAGGCGTGGCCGACGTGGAGGGGCAGGCCGGCGCCCGCGTACGGGCGGTCGAAGGAGACCGTCGTGGCGGCGTCCGCCTCGCCGAGCAGCCGGCCCTCCTCGTCCCAGGCGTGGTAGAGGCTGGCGCCGGTGCGGCCGTCCTCCGGGTAGAGGTTGTACGCCTGCCAGGTGATGTCCGGCAGGAGCGAGGAGCAGGTCGGCCGGGTGGTTGTCGCGGACCGTGAACGGGATGTGGGAGCGGTAGCCGTCGGCGGTGGTGAGGACGGCCACGTACGCGCCGATCGTTCCAGTACGCTCGGGATCTGCAGGCGCCAGGAGAGCCACCAGTGGTGGCAGGAGACCGTGCGGTCGGCGGTGAGCGGGGGCGGCTGGACGATGCCGGAGAGGCGCGGGCTGGTGGTGATCTTGGCGGCGCCGTCGCCGCCGTAGTGGCCGATGCGGTAGATGTCGACGCTGAACTGCTGGGGCGGGTCCACGGTGATGTGGAAGTCGATGGCCTCGCCGGGGGCGGCGGCGCCGGTGGAGGTGAAGCCCTTGATCTGGCGGTGCACGTCGTCGGCGGCGCGGGGGCCGCCGTCGTGGCCCGTCCGTTCGGGGGCGGGGACCCGAGTGCCGTGGCTCCGCGGGCGTCGATGAGCGGGGTCGGATGTGGGTGCCGGCGTGGCCAGTGCCGGTATTGATGCCGGTATTGATGCCGGTGTCGGTGTCGTCTGGTCGACGTACCAGGGGACGACCTGGCCGGTGTCGTCGAAGTACGTCTCACTGCCCCGGAGCCAGGGGACCGGGCCCTGGCCGAAGGGGTCCGTCACGGCGTGCGCGAGCGCGCCCGACTCCCAGCGGCGGATCTGCTCCGACCCCATACCTGCTCCTCTCCCTCGTTCCCCGTGGTGCTGCAGTGGTCTGCGTGGTGGTACTTGTGCTGGTTGTTCCTCTGCTGGTGTGCTGCCGGCGCGGGCCGGGCCGGCGGTCCGTCCGGTCCGTCTATGCCTTTGCCATGTGCGCGAACGCTCCCAGCACATCACATTACGCACGCGCTCCGTCACCGTTCGTCGTGAATTGACGTGAACGAAACGTAGGGTTCCGCCCAGAGGTGGGAGTGGAGTGGGGGGTGGGGAGCGTGTTTCCGCTTGAGGGTGGCAGCCCGAGCTGTCAGACCAGGCGGACCGGCTTCTCCGGGCGGACGCCCAAGCGGCGGAGCCAGGCGCGCAGGGGTGCGGGGTCGCCGTCCTCGACGAGGGTGCAGGACGCGGGGGGCGAGGTCGGCGGCTCGTTCGCCGTTGATCAGGAGGGACGGGCCGTCCAGCCAGTCGAGGCCCGGGGTCGCACCCGCCGTGTCCATCGCGGCGCAGCACACCATCGCCGTGACGTGGTCGGCGAGCAGTTCACGGCCCATGCGCGGGGGCTGCAAGGGGAAGAGCGGCAACTCGTCGTCCCACAGGGCACGATCCGGGCCCTGCGCTTCCGCATTGCCGGGCACGGCCGTCGACCCCACCGGCGCCGCCGCCTCCTCTCGTGCCACCTCCGCGCTCAGCCCGGCCGCAAGCGCAGCCGCCGCGCTCGCCACCCAGCCCCGGCTCGCCATCCAGCCCCGTGCCCGCCTCACCGGCATCCACGCTCCTCGCATCCCGGCTCACCGCCCGCCCATCGGCCGCCACTGCCTCCATGCCCGCCTCACCGGCACCCCGGTCCCCCGGCTCAGCTCCCCGAACCGTCAGGTGGTCCATCACCCGGGCCAGGGTCGGGCCGCCGGGGGCCGGTGCTCCGGAGCCCGTCGTGTGCGCGGACACCCAGGGCGTCGAGGACCCGGTGGAGCCGGGCCGCGTCCGTACGCCACTTCCGGTCGACGACCTCTTCGGGGTACTCGCTGCCAGTCCACCGGAGCCCAGTCGGGGCCGGCCTCGGCAGGGCCGCCGTGGAAGAGGCGGGCGGCGAGCAGGGAAGCGGCCTCGTCGACCGCGCCGGGCTCCTCCAGGAGATCGCAGGCCGGGCGCTCGCCCAGCCGGGAGGCGAAGCCCTCGGCGAGGCGGTCGCGGCGGGACAGCTCGGTGAGAGCCGCGACGACGCCCGCGTCCAGGCGGGACGGCCAGCGGCCCATCCGCCAGGCGGGCAGCGCGACCCGGGTCAGCAGCCGGTCCCAGCCCGCGTACGCGAGGCCGACCTGCTCCTGGGCGACGATCCGCAGCCCGTAGTCCACAGCCTGTGCACGCTCGGCCGCCGCGGCGGCCACCCCCCGCTCCATCTCGGCCGCGTGGCCCCGGCAGCTGCGCAGCAGCAGCGCGCGACCCAGCCGACACCCGGCGCCGGCCAGCACCGTCCGGACCAGGGGTCCGCGCGCGGGCGCCGACGTCACAGCCACGGCGGCGTCCAGCCCCCGTACGAAACGGCGGGCCGCGGCTATGTCCGGATGCGCCGACGGCCCCGTACCCGCGACGACCGGCGCGAGGACCGCGCGCAGCTCGCCGACCCGCATCCACCACAGGAAGGGCGAGCCGATCACGAGGACGGGAGCGGCGGGCGTACGGCGTCTGGAGCGCCGGCGTACGCCCGATATCTCGTCCGGGACGGGCGGCCGGGGTGGGCCGTGGGCCCGGTGGGTGCGGTCCTCCAGCCAGCTGTCGCAGTCCGGGGTGAGCGCTATCGCGGAGGGCGCGGGCACGTCGAGCCGGTCGGCCAGGTCCCGCACCAGGCGGTACAGGTCGGGCGCCGACTCCTCGGGGATCGGAACCGTGGGGCTCACCGCGGGGCGGGCCCGGGCGACGACGAGCGCGATGCCCGCGGCGGCGAGGAGGACGACGACCGCGAGGACCGTGACGATCCAGCGCGCGACCGGCCAGCCCGCGCCGGTCGATGTGGCCAGTGGCCCCGCCGACGAACAGCACGACGGCGACGGCCGCGGGCAGCAGGGCGACGGCCAGCGCCCTGCTGCGGATGCGCAGCACGGCGAGGGCCCGGGAACGCGCGGCTCTGCGCGCCCACCTCCACACCTGTACCGGTCACGACCGGACGTCACCCCCTCCGTCCCGACTGTCCCGTACCCCGCACGACTCACGCTGTGACGATCACCGTCACGGCGGTTGTCGCCGGATGGCCTGGCGTTGCTCACTCCCCCACTGTGGCACCCACCACTGACATCGCAATGCCGGTGGGCCAAGTGCCGGACCGCTTGCGCCGCACCCTAGTTGGGGCTTCGGCCGCCGTCAGCCGGATGGGCGCATCGGTCACTCGATGGAATGGCTTTGGGGAGAGGTGGATGACACTGGGCAAGAATCGGGCCCCGGACTCCCGAGGGGAATCCGGGGCCCACGAGCTCTGAGGGGCTACCGCGAGGTGCGGAACCCCGCGCACCGGAGTGAGGAAGCGGTCACGAGACCCCGCGCGCTCCGGCCGCCGCCTTCGCCGCGATGTCCGTACGGTGCTGCGAGCCGTCGAGCCGGATGCGGCCGACCGCCGCGTACGCGCGCTCGCGGGCCTCGCGCCAGGTCCGTGCCGGTCGCCGTGACGGACAGCACCCGGCCGCCCGCGCTCACGATCGCGTCGCCGTCGCGCTTGGTGCCGGCGTGCAGGACGTACGCGTGCGGGGCGTCCTGGGCGGCCACCTCGTCGAGGCCCGTGATCGGGTCGCCGGTGCGCGGGGTGCCGGGGTAGTTGTGCGAGGCGACGACCACGGTGACGGCCGCGTCGTCGCTCCAGCGCAGGGGTTCGAGGTCGGCGAGGGTGCCGTTGGCGGCGGCGAGCAGGACGCCCGCCAGCGGGGTCTTCAGGCGGGCCAGGACGACCTGGGTCTCGGGGTCGCCGAAGCGGGCGTTGAACTCGATGACCCGTACGCCGCGGCTGGTGATCGCCAGACCCGCGTACAGCAGGCCGGAGAACGGCGTGCCGCGGCGGCGCATCTCGTCGACGGTCGGCTGGCAGGACGGTCTCCATGACCTCGTCGACCAGCTTCGGGTCGGCCCAGGGCAGCGGGGAGTACGCGCCCATGCCGCCGGTGTTCGGGCCCTCGTCGCCGTCCAGGGCGCGCTTGAAGTCCTGGGCGGGCTGGAGCGGGAGGACAGTCTCGCCGTCGGTGATCGCGAAGAGCGAGACCTCGGGGCCGTCGAGGAACTCCTCGATGACGACGCGGCTCGCAGGCAATTGGCGTGCGCTCTGGCCTGTCCGAGGTCGGCGGTGACGACGACGCCCTTGCCGGCGGCGAGTCCGTCGTCCTTCACGACGTACGGCGCGCCGAAGGCGTCGAGGGCCTCGTCGACCTCATCGGGGGTCGTGCAGACGTAGCGAGCGGGCGGTGGGTACGCCCGCCTCCGCCATCACGTCCTTGGCGAAGGCCTTGGAACCCTCCAGCTGAGCGGCCTCCTTGGAGGGGCCGAAGCAGGGGATGCCGGCCTCGCGCACGGCGTCGGCGACACCGGCGACCAGCGGCGCCTCCGGGCCCACGACGACCAGTTCGGCGCCGAGCTCCGTGGCCAGCGCGGCCACGGCCTTGCCGTCGAGGGTGTCGACCTGGTGCAGCTCGGCCACCTCGGCGATGCCCGCGTTGCCGGGGGCGCAGTGCAGGGCGGTGACGTCGGGGTCGAGGGACAGGGAGCGGCACAGGGCGTGTTCGCGGGCGCCGCTGCCGATGACGAGGACCTTCACGGGGTCAGCCTATCCGGCATGAGAGGGAGGCTTTGTGGGGGAGGCCGAAGGGGGTGGGGAGGAAACCTTGTGGGTTCGCACCAAGACGGGGTCGTCAAAGGGCGGGTCGTCCAGTCACTCGTTGGAGAACTCCTCCACAACCGTCGCCCCCAGCTCCCGCACGATCAGTTCGTGCCCGGAGAGGACGGACTCGTCGAGGTCGGGGTCGTCGTCCTCGGGGATGTCGTCCTCGGGCGAGATGGGCGGAGGTTCCGGAGCCGCAGGGGGTGGCGTGTACATCGGCGCGGCGGCGGCCGGAGCCGGTCGTCCCTGGGCCGCTGCCGTTCCCGGCCCCGCCGGGGACGGCAGGCGCTGCGCCGGAGCCGACGACTGGACCGCCCCGGGGCGCACCGACGAAGCAGGGGCCCCGCCATACCCGCCACTTCCACCGCCGTTGACACCGCCAGCACCGCCAGCACCGCCAGCACCGCCAGCACCGCCAGCACCGCCGAAGGAGCCGTAACCGCCCGAGCCACCGGCACCGCCGTAACCGCCCGGACCGCCGGACGCCCGAGGCACCCAGCGGCGGCGCCGAGCCACCAGACGAATCGACGATCGCCTCGATCTTCCAGTGACACGTTGAACTGCTCGGCCAGCGCCTGCCGCAGTACGTCTTCACTGCCGCTGCTCGCGAAGTTGTCCCGCGCCCCGGCGTTGACGAACCCGACCTGCAGGGTGCGTGCCGTCGAACCCCGCCACCTGGGCGTTCTGACTGAGCAGGATCCAGGTGAACCGGCGGCGGTTCTTGACCGCCTCCAGGATGTTCGGCCAGAGCATGCGGGGGTCGGGCCCTCCGCTCGCCGAAGCAGAGCCGGAGGACCCGGAGGACGGGAAGGACGGGGAGGAGGGGGAGGACGGGGACGCGGGCGGACCGCCGACGGGAACACGGGACGTGGCCGAAGTAGCCGGACTGGTCGGAGCGGACGGACTGGTCGGACTGGTCGGACTGGACGCAGCCGCAGACCCGGAAGACGCTGGTGGCCGGCCCCCTTGGCCGCCCTGACCGCCGTGCCCACTCCCTCCCCCACCGGCAGGAGCCGCCGTAGGCCAGCCGCCGGGCCGTCGGCCGCTGCCCGCGGGCGTCGTGGTGGGCCAGGCTCCAGGGACAGAAGCGGCGGGGGCAACGGCCGGAGCGGCCGGTTGCTGTGCACCTGGAACGCCCCCGAAGCTGCGGCAACGGACTGGCCGGAACCCGGATCAGTCGGCGGAGCAGCATGGTCCGCATGCGGAGCAGCACGGTCCATAGACGGAGCAGCACGGTCCACGGCGCCGGGCTGAGCAGGCGCCCCGGGCCCGCCCGGCCCGCCCTGTTGCGCCTGCCCCACCCCGGCGCCCCCGGACCCGCCCGCCGACCGCACCGCGGCCCGGGCCGCCGCGGCCCCACCAGGCGGAACCACGGTCGGGGGGGCACCCTGAGCAGCCCCTCCGACCGCTGCTCCCGCATACCCGTGCGCGTCAGGCCCGGGTACGTACCCCATGGCGGGCCCGGCCCCACCCCCGGAGAAGTTGACGCCCACGCTCCAGCCGGTCCAGTCGGGCCATGACAGAACGCTCGTCCCCGTACGCCGCCGGCAGCAGCACGCGCGCGCAGATCAGCTCCAGCTGCAGCCGCGGCGAGTTGGCCCCCCGCATCTCCGTCAGCCCGTCGTTGACGAGGTCGGCGGCCCGGCTCAGCTCGGCGGCGCCGAAGACCCCGGCCTGTGCCTGCATCCGCTCCAGGACATCGGCGGGTGCGTCGATGAGCCCCTTCTCCGCGGCGTCCGGCACGGCGGCCAGGATCACCAGATCCCGCAGCCGCTCCAGCAGATCCGCGACGAACCGCCGCGGATCGTTGCCGCCCTTCGATGACCCGGTCCACGACCTCGAAGGCCGCGGCCCCGTCCCCCGCGGCGAAGGCCTCGACGACGGAGTCGAGCAGCGACCCGTCCGTATACCCGAGCAGCGCGGTGGCCATGGCGTACGTCACACCGTCCTCCGCCGCCCCGGCCAGCAGCTGGTCCATGACGGACATCGAGTCACGCACGGACCCGGCCCCCGCCCGCACGACCAGCGGCAGCACACCGTCCTCGACCGGGATCTCCTCCCGCCCGCACACCTCGGCCGAGGTAGTCCCGCAGGGTCCCGGGCGGCACGAGCCGGAACGGATAGTGGTGCGTACGCGACCGGATGGTCCCGATGACCTTCTCGGGCTCGGTCGTCGCGAAGATGAACTTGAGGTGCTCCGGCGGCTCCTCGACCACCTTCAGCAGGGCGTTGAAGCCCGCCGAGGTGACCATGTGGGCCTCGTCGATGATGTAGATCTTGTACCGGCTGCGCGCCGGCCCGAAGAAGGCCTTCTCCCGCAGCTCACGGGCGTCGTCCACACCACCGTGCGAGGCGGCGTCGATCTCGATGACGTCGATCGACCCCGGCCCGTTCCGCGCGAGGTCCCGGCAGGACTGGCACTCACCGCAGGGCGTGGGCGTGGGCCCCTGCTCGCAGTTCAGACACCGGGCGAGGATCCGCGCGCTGGTCGTCTTGCCGCAGCCGCGCGGGCCGCTGAACAGGTACGCGTGATTGACCCGGTTGTTCCGCAGCGCCTGCTGCAGCGGGTCGGTGACATGCTCCTGCCCGATGACCTCGGCGAACGACTCCGGGCGATAGCGGCGGTACAGCGCGAGGGACGACACGCATACGAGGTTATAGGCGCCCACTGACAGCACGGCCCGTCCAGGAACCGCCCCGCCTCCGCCGCAGGCACCCCTCCGCGGTCAATGCCTCCGCGGAACGCAAAGCGCCCCTCACGCACCCGCCAGAGCCCACCTACCCTTGCTGCCTTCCGGCCCTGGGGGAGTTCAGTCAGATAGCGCCGCGTGAGGGGCTGTCCCCAGCCTACCCGATCTGCCGGGCGCACCCGTCCCCTTCCCCGGACCCCGAACGAGTTCGCAAGCACTCCCCGCCGTCTTGTAATGTTTCCGGCGGAGGATTCGCCTAGTGGCCTAGGGCGCACGCTTGGAAAGCGTGTTGGGGGCAACCCCTCACGAGTTCGAATCTCGTATCCTCCGCCCTCGCCTCAACAGGCACAACGAAGGGCCCCGCTGAAGATCAGCGGGCCCCTTCGTTGTTGTCCTCAGCCCTCGTTGTTCTGTGTCTTTGTCCACAGAGGCCGTTTCCGGGGTTCCCCAGATCGCCTTCTCGATCTTCCGAGCCGTTTCCTTGAGCATGGGATCGGTCACGTGCAGGTACCGTGCGCGCATGCGCGCGGCACCGCCAAACTCCCACCCCATGATCTGGTCAATGACCCGGTCCGGGACACCCAGCAGCATCCGAGCAGCTGCGCGGCCCCCGCGTTCCACGCGGTGACGATGCCGTGTTGCAGGCGGTTCGCGATGCCGTCGGGTCGGCGAAACCGGGGCAGTGCATCCTCATGCGGGGAAGGCGGCGGGTCGGCAAGCCCGGCCTCGTCGAGGAGTTCCTCCGGCGCACCGAAACGCCGTACTCGCCTGGTGTCCGAGATGGGTGCCCGAGCCCGGTGCCCGAGATCGGTCGGCCCGGGGAAGCCGGTGTTAGATTGACCATACGGATCGCTTTGCCCGTTTATAGACATTTGCCCGTTTATAGATAGATGTGAGCCGTGCATCGGGAGCACAGGCGAGGTGGCATGACAGATCGTGCAGCAGCGGGCCTGGAAACCCCGGAGTTTACGCGGCCCGGGCGGCTTCATACGCTCCGTGCGGTGTGTGCCGGGCTCACGACCCACGAGATGTTGTGCTGTGTCGCGGACCAGACGATGGCCGAACTCGGCGGGTTCGCGGGGATGGTCCACTGGTCCGGCGGGCCGGGAGGCAGTCGGCGCCTGCGCTTGGTGGCCGTCAGTGGACTGCCCCGACCGGCCCTCCAGGAGTGGACGGAGATCGCCGAGGACGACCCTCACAGTGCTCCCGCCAGCGCGCTCCGTGACGGCAGGTACGTGTGTATGCCCGCCGCCTACGGCATCCCGTCGCTGGACGGGGAGCCGGTCGCCGCCATGGTGGCGGCAGTCCCGCTGGCCGGATCGGACGCACAGCTGGGGACGCTGTCCGTTCTGACGGCGCAGGGCGAGCCGACATTCGAGCAGCGGGCGTTCCTCGACGAGACAGCCCGTTGGGTGGCGACGCACGTCTCGCCCGAGGGGGTGGACGACCGGCCATCGCGGCACACGCAGCTCGCCGACTCCCCTCTGCGGAGGGCGCTGGACGCCGCAGAGGTCGGTTCCCGGCAGGCCGTCGGCGAAGCGATGAGGCACATGGGCGATGCCTTCTTCGGGGTCGACCGGGACTGGCTGATCACCTTCCTCAATGGCACGGCAGAACGCCTCTTCGGCCAGGCCCAGGACATCGTGGGCCAGGGACTGTGGGAAGGCCCGGCGGGGCAGGTGCTGGGCTTGGAGGAGCGGTGCCGGCATGCCGCTGCGGACAACGTCCCCGTAACTGTCGACTTCCAGTGGCCCACGTGCGGGGACTGGTACCACATGCGGCTGACCCCGCATCCCGAAGGGATGACGGCGTACCTCACCGATGTCACCGACGACCGGGCGCGCGCCGCGCGCCGCGAGGCCCGCAGGCGGGCGCGCGCCGTGCGGCAGGACGTCGCCGAACAGTCCGGTCCGATCGCCGAGCAGTCCGGTCCGATCGGTGAACTGGCCATGGCCTTGTCCGAGGCCGTGACGATCCAGGACGTCGTCGATGTCCTCGCCGGCCATGTGATGCCGCGGTTCGGGTCCGCCGGGCTGCTGGTGCAGATAGTGGGAGAGGGACGACTCCACGTGGTCGGATCCGTCGGGTACTCCGAGGACCACATCCGCAGCCTGGAGAGGCTGCCGCTCAGAGGCAGCGGGCCGGTGGAGGAGGTGACCAGTGCCCGCAAGCCGCAGTTCATCAGTTCGCCGGCCGAGTGGGCCGCGCGGTATCCGTGGCTGTCCCACCTGCTGGGTACCTCCGCCAAGCAGGCATGGGCGTTCCTGCCGGTGGTCGCCTCGGGAGAGCCGGTCGGATGCTGTGTGCTGTCCTACTACGAGCCCCGCTCCTTCACCCGTGACGAGCGGGACCTGCTCACCGCGTTCAGCGGAATGTTCGCCCAGGCCCTGTCCCGGGCCCGGTTGTACGACATCGAGCATGCCCGCGCCCAGACCCTGCAGCGCGCCCTGCTCCCGCCCGCCCTGCCCTCGACGCCCGCGCTGACCACAGCGGCCCGCTACCTGCCCGCCAGCAGTACCGAGGTCGGCGGCGACTGGTACGACATCATTCCCCTGTCCGCGGACCGGGTCGCTCTCGTCATCGGCGATGTCATGGGCCACGGACTCGCCGAGGCCGCGACCATGGGGCGGCTGCGTACCGCCGTGCACACCCTCGCCGACCTCGATCTTCCGCCCGACGAGATCCTCGCGCACCTCAACGACCTGTTCACGGACCTGGGCGACGAGTTCTACGCGACCTGCCTGTATGCCGTCTACGACTCCGTGACCGGCGACTGCTCCATCGCCCGGGCGGGCCATCCGCCGCCGGCCGTCATCCTGCCCGATGGCTCGGTCAGCTTCTCCCACCTGGTGCCGGACCCGCCCCTCGGAGCCGCCACGCCCCCGTTCACCAGCCTACGGATCCGCCTGCCCGAGGGCAGCCGCCTCGTTCTCTACACCGACGGTCTCGTGGAGTCCGCCTCCCGGGACATCGACAGCGGCATGGCCGAACTCGCCAAGATCCTCACCGGCAAGCCCGTCTGGACCACCGCCACCCAGGGCGACAGCCAGGCGCAGCTAGAACAGCTGTGCGACGCTATCACCGGCGCCCTCCTGCCCGTCGAGGAGCCGACCGCGGACGACACCGCCCTGCTCGTGGCGTGTACCCACCGGCTGTCTCCCGACGCCGTGGCCTCCTGGGAGCTGCCCGACGGACCGGTGGCCGCCGGTGCGGCACGGGCCCATGTCCGCGAACAGCTCGGTGCCTGGGCACTTGACGACCTGGTGATGACCGCCGAACTACTGGCCAGCGAACTGGTCGGCAATGTGGTACGGCACGCAAAGGGCCCCGCGCAGCTGCGTCTGCTCCGCAGCCGGACTCTGGTCTGCGAGGTCTCCGACGGCAGCGCGGCCACTCCCCGGATACGCCGGGCCACGGACGCCGATGAAGGGGGACGCGGCCTGCAGCTGGTGGCTGCGCTCTCCCAGCGCTGGGGCACCCGCTACACGTCCGACGGCAAATGCATCTGGACCGAGCTGCCTCTCCCCACCCAGCTGTAGCCGTCCCGTACATATTCTTCGGTGGTCGCCGCCCCGTACCGGCATACCCGGCCATCAGCCCCGCGTCAGCTCAACCCTTCAGCGAGGCCATCCACGCCTCGACCTCGTCCGACCGCCGCGGCAGCGCCGGCGCGACAGGTTCCGGTTGCCGTCCTCGGTCACGAGGATGTCGTCCTCGATGCGGACGCCGATGCCGCGGTACTCCTCGGGCACGGTCAGGTCGTCGGCCTGGAAGTACAGCCCGGGCTCGACGGTCAGGCACATGCCGGGCTCCAGCGTGCCGTCGACGTACGTCTCCGCGCGCGCGGCGGCGCAGTCGTGGACGTCCATGCCGAGCATGTGGCCGGTGCCGTGCAGAGTCCAGCGGCGCTGCAGCCCCAGCTCCAGGACGCGCTCGACCGGGCCCTCGACCAGGCCCCACTCGACGAGCCTCTCGGCGAGCACGCGCTGCGCGGCGTCGTGGAAGTCGCGGTACTTGGCGCCCGGCTTGACGGCCGCGATGCCCGGCCTCCTGGGCCTCGTACACCGCGTCGTAGATCTTCCGCTGGAGCTCGCTGTAGCGTGCCGTTGATCGGCAGCGTGCGCGTGACGTCGGCGGTGTAGAGGGTGTGCGTCTCCACGCCCGCGTCCAGCAGCAGCAGGTCGCCGGAGCGGACGGGGCCGTCGTTGCGCACCCAGTGCAGCGTGCATGGCGTGCGGGCCGGCCGCGCAGATGGAGCCGTAGCCGACGTCGTTGCCCTCGACGCGGGCGCGCAGGAAGAACGTGCCCTCGATGTAGCGCTCGGAGGTGGCCTCCGCCTTGTCGAGGACCTTCACGACGTCCTCGAAGCCGCGCACCGTCGAGTCGACGGCCTTCTGCAGCTCGCCGATCTCGAACGTCGTCCTTGACCAGCCGCATCTCGGAGAGGAAGACCCGCAGCTCCTCGTCGCGCTCGGCGGTGACCTTGTCGGTCAGCGCGGCCTCGATGCCGGCGTCGTAGCCGCGCACGACGCGGACCGGGCCGGTGGCCTCGCGCAGCTTGTCGGCCAGCTCGCGCACGTCCGCGGCCGGGATGCCGTACAGCTGCTCGCGCCTCGGTGAGGCGAGTGCCGGCGGCCGACCCACAGCTCGCCCTGGCCGGAGAGCCAGAACTCGCCGTTCTCACGGTCGGAGCGGGGCAGCAGATAGATCGTCGCGCTCGTGGCCCTCCGCCCTTCGGCTCCAGGACCAGGACGCCGTCCTCGGTCTGGTTGCCGGTGAGGTACGCGTACTCGACGGAGGCGCGGAAGGGGTACTCCGTGTCGTTCGAGCGGGTCTTCAGGTTGCCCGCGGGGATGACCAGGCGCTCGCCCGGGAAGCGCGCGGAGAGCGCGGCGCGGCGGGCGGCGGTCTCGGCGGCCTGCGCGATCGGCTCGCAGATCGCGCAGCTCGGTGTCGGCCCAGCCGGACTTCATGTTCTCGGCCAGCTCGTCGGACACGCCCGAGTACAGGCCGTTCTTGCGCTGCTTGATCGGCTCTTCGGTCTCGGTCGCCTCGGTCGCCCCGGTCTCCGGAGTCGCCGGCTCGAGCTCGTCCGCCACGGTCATCCTCCTAGATACGGCACTGGCCCCTTCCATCGTACGGTCGTATGAAGGGGACGGGGCTGCAGGGCACGGGGCGAAAGGGGCCCGGGCTGCAGGGTGCCCGGGCCGGAAGCGTGCCCGAGCACTCACCCGCTCACTCGAAGCGCGCCGCCAGCAGCACCACGTCCTCCTCGCTGTCGGCTGCGTCCAGCCCGTCCGGCAGCAGTCCGCGCAGGACATGGTCGGCGACCGCCCCCGGGTCGGTGCGCAGCGCCCTGGGCGCGCTCGCCGCCGCGGCGTGCAGCCGGGCGAAGGCGCGGTCCATGGGATCGCCGGTGCGCTGCAGCAGCCCGTCGGTGTAGAGCAGCACCGTCTCGCCCGGCTCGGCGTACAGCTCGACGCTCGGCGCCTCCCAGCAGGCGAGCATCCCCAGCGGCGCCGACAGCGGACGTCTCCACGAACTCCGTGCGCCGTCGCCCGATCACCAGCGGCGGGCTGTGCCCGGCCCCGGCCAGCGTGATCTTGCGCAGGGCGGGCTCGCAGTACGCGAAGAGGGCGGTGGCCGAACGGGCGGGCTCGGTCAGCCGCAGCAGCAGTTCGAGATCGGACAGAACGGCGACGGGGTCCTCGCCCTCCATCACGGCGTACGCCCGCAGGGAGGCCCGCAGCCGCCCCATCGCGGCGATCGCGCTGGGCCCCGACCCGGTGACGGCCCCGACCGCGAGACCGAGCGCGCCGTCGGGCAGCGGCAGCGCGTCGTACCAGTCGCCGCCGCCGCTGCGGACCGGTGCGGTGCCGGGCGGCGAGCTGGACGCCGGCGACCCGGGGCAGCCGGGAGGGCAGCAGTTCCTCGGCGATGGTCGCCATGCACGCGCGCGTGCGCGTCGAGTTCGACGAGCCGGGCCAGGTGCTCGGCGGCGTAGCGAGGTACAGGCCGACGAGGTGCCGCTGGCGCTCGACCGGCTCGGCGGGCTCGTCGTAGAGCCAGACGGCGGCGCCCAGGCGGCCCGCCGCCTCCGTGGCGAGCGGCAGCGCGTAGCTGGCGGCGTAGCCGAGCCGGGCGGCGACCTCGCGGTGGCGGGGGTCGAGCCCGTCCTCGGCGAAGAGATCGGGCTGTGACGATCTCACCCTCGCCGCCGGGCAGTCCGTCGAGGAGCCTGCCGTACGACATGGAGGCGCGCGGCACGGTCTCGATGTGGCCGAGCTCGGCCCGGGCGAGACCGAGGCCGATGGTCGTGTCCGGGCCGAGTCCGTCACCGGGTTCCAGGACGACGAGACCGCGCGGGCGCCCACCAGGGCGGCTCCGGCGCGCAGCAGTTCCTGGAGTGCGTCGTCGAGTGAGGCGGTGCGGGCCAGGCGCTCGGTGAGTTCGTGGAGGGTGGTGAGGTCGGAGACCCAGCCGGCGAGTCTGTCCTGGAGAACGGCCCCGGGGGTGTCATGGGGCGTGGCCGGAGAGGCGCCCGTGGCGGTGGGCACCGGCGCGGCAGTGTGTGCGGGCGAGGGAACAGTTGAATCGATTCCAGCCACTTTCGGAAGGTGAGGGGCGTTCATGGTGTCCGGCTTTCCGACCGGTGCGTTTTGCTCAATAGCATCGCAAACCCCCATGTCATTCTGCGCCGCTAGCAGTGTCTCCACATGTACACGCACTCGTGAGGGGATGTCCAGCATTGTCCTGCTGAGATTGCTGGTGTCCGCGAGTTCCGCGAGCCTCGGGTGAGACCCTTGCGGAATAGTGAAGTTGGCTTAAAACAGCCTAGAGGAACGGTGTGTTGCGGTCGACTGGCCCTGTTCAACAGAGCGTCACAGCGGTCATGATGGGTACGTACTCGGTGAAGGCCAGGGGCGGTTGGCGGCCGCCTGGAACCTGGCGCCCGAGCCGAGCGTCCTATCCATCGACGGCCGCGCCCCCTCCTCCCGCGGCGGAGGAAGCGAGCAAGAGCGGGACGGCAAAACGCCAGGCGTCGCCACCCCCACGCCACGCCCGTGCTTTTGTAGAGACGCGGTACGGACGCGGACGCAGCCAACGCTCGACCCAGAGGGGTTCCCCTTGTCCGCTCGTCCGCGACAGGGGCGTGATGCGCCAGTAGGTACGCACAGTGAAGTGATCGACACATGATGTGATGTGGACCACAGTGTTGCCAGGCGTGCAACGGAAAGGAACGAGCGCTCATGCGCGAGATCCTCGGAAGGCGACGCAGGCTCCTGTCCAGGCGAAAAGGCGAGAGGCCCGAGATGCTTCAGCAGGCCCTGACGTTCGCGACCGAATGGCAGTGGCCCGTACTCCCGGCAGTGGCCCCGGACCCGCAGGGGCGGGCCCGCTGCGGATGCCCCGACCCGGAGTGCGTGGTGCCCGGCGCCCACCCCTTCGACCCCGGCCTCCTCGCGGCCACCACCGACGAGCGCATGGTGCGCTGGTGGTGGACCAACCGGCCCGCGGCGCCCCGATCGTGCTGGCCACCGGCGGCAAGGCCCCCTGCGCGGTGAGCCTGCCGGCCCGTGCCGGCCGCCCGTGCCCTCGACGCGCTCGACCGCAGGGGAATGCGCCTCGGCCCCGTCGTCGCGACCCCCACGCGCTGGTCGCTCCTCGTCGCGCCGTACTCCATGGAGCAGTTGGGCGAGCTGCTGTACGCCAAGGACTTCGTGCCCGGTTCGCTGCGCTTCCACGGGGAGGGCGGCTATCTGGCGCTGCCCCCGTCCGAGACCGGACAGCGGCCAGGTCCGCTGGGAGCGGGCGCCGCTGCCCGGCTCGGCCGCGCCCTGGGTGCCCGATGTGGAGGCCGTCGTGGACGCGGTCGTGGAGGCCCTCACTCGTACGGGTGTGAGCGCGCCCGAGTTGTGAGGGTGTCGGGCGCGCGGGGAGACGGGCGCCCGTTGGGGGTCGTTATCTTCCCTTCATGCAGCTTCATTCTGGGCGTCACAGAGCCTCATGGCCGCGGCGTGGCAGGCCGGGCGCCCGAAGGGCCCGCCTGACGGCGCTGATCGGTGTCGCGGCGGCCATCCTCGCTCTGCCCCTGACCGGGGCATCGGCAGGGCCCGCTCGGTGACGCGGGGCGCCTGGTCGCCCGTATCTCCGGACTCACCGACGAGAAGGCGCGAACCGCCGGCCGCGCCGTGCGCGCCGACGACGAGCGTCACGGCAGGACGTATGACGACGAGACACGTCAGGACGCGACGCGTGACGAGAGGGCGCACGGTGATGCGGAGCATGCCGGTGGGGCAGGCGAAGCGCGAGGCGAGGAGGAGCCGGCCTCTTCGCAGTCGCCCCTGCTGCTCGGCATCGGAACCGCCACCGCCACCCGATGCGGCCCCGAACTCTCCTCCCCCGACGGCGTCGAGGCGCAGACCTGTGTCCTGACGCAGGGCGAGGACACCTGGGCGCGCAGTACTACCGCAACGCCACCGGCGAGGAGCTGAGCTCCGTCCTCAGCCTCATGGCGCCCGGCGGGCGCACCGTACGGCTGCACTGCGCCGTGGGCGCGCAGGACGAGCCGGGGATGTGCGAGACACCACGGGAGCGCACACGGGGCGAGCTGGGGGCGTACACGGCCGTCGCGGAATTCGCGGCGAGCGCCGGGCGCGGGGCGCTGCTGCTGCGCTCCGGGAGCAACTCGCAGCGAGCAGTTCGACCCCATCAGCTGAAGCCGGTGGTCCCGTGCCGGGAGACCCATGGAAAGACCCGGTTGCTGGCGACGGGGGATGCACCAGCAACCGGGCTACTGGAACGGTAACAAGAGATCGGCAGTTCGCAAATTCGATCTCGGCTATTCGGACACCGATTTCCCTGACTCAATGGGGAGTTGTGACAGGAGTCACCAGTACGGCGCGGGTCGGCCCGGCTGACCGGTCGGTCAGGCGGAGCTGTGTCTCAGCTGAGGTCTCAGCTGAGCGTGACCTGTCGGTTGGTGAGCCCGCCGCGCGCACGGCGCTCGTCCGCGGTGAGCGGCGCGTCCGAGGCCAGCGCGGAGGCGAGGCGCTCGGCGAACTCGGCGGCCGGCTTCTCCACGTCCTCCGCGCCGACACCGCTCGGCAGGTCCCAGACCGGCACCGTGAGGCCGTGTGCGCGGAAGGAGCCCACCAGGCGGGTGCCCTCGCCGAGCGCCGACCGCCCGGCCGCGTGCAGCCGCGCGAGGGCGTCCAGAAGCTGCTCCTCGGCGTGCGGCATGACCCAGCGCAGGTGGTTCTTGTCGGGCGTCTCGCACCAGTACGCGGCGTCCACGCCGTGAGCTTCACGGTCGGGATGGCCGCGGCGTTGGCCCGCTCCAGGGAGGCGGCCACCTCCGGTGTCGCGTTCTCCGCGTCCGGAACCCAGAACTCGAAGCCCGCGTGCACAACTGGCTCGAACGCGCCTTCGGGGTCGAGCAGATCCTGCAGCCGCGGACCGTCGGCCGGGGCACGGCGGCCCTGGACCGGAGTACCGGGCTCGGCGACGAGCGCGCGCTGGAGGGTGTCGGCCAGGTCGCGGCTGATGTCACCGGACGCCGTGTCGTTCTGCAGGCCGAGCAGCACCGAGCCGTCGTCGCGGCGCAGCGCGGGCCACGCCATCGGCAGGACGGTGGCGAGCGTGACCGACGGGACGCCCTCCGGGAGGGCCGTCCTTGAGTGTCAGCTCGACGGTCGCGGCGGGCACCAGCTCGCGCAGCGCGACCCAGTCGCACTCGCCCGGCAGGCCCTCGAAGGGGCGCTGCACCAGCTCGGTCACCGCCTGCGCGGCGGCCCGGCCGTGGCAGGCCTTGTAGCGGCGGCCGCTGCCGCAGGGGCAGGGCTCGCGGGCGCCGACAACCGGAACGTGCCCATCAGCGCCTGCGGCGCGGGCTCCGCCCGTGGTCTGCGGACGCTTGGCCTTCGTCTGGGGTCGCTTCTTGGCCATCGTGGGTGTCTCCCGGTTACGGCTCGTCTCGTACGGGCGCGAGCCTAGCCGCTCGTACGCGCGACCGACGGGACCCTGTGGACAACGCACCGAGCTGTCCCGGAACCGGCGTGCGTTCGACGTGCCGGCGGGCGCCTTAGTCCAGGTCGTCGAACGCGTCCGCCGAGGTCCAGGCCGGGTATCACGGGGACCGACGGAGCCGTGACGCGGGTGGGCGAAGTCGTCGCGGCGGCGGGCACGGTCGCGACGTTCGTCCTGGACGACGACCCACACCGTGACCTCGCCCCGGATGTCGTCCCGGACACCCCAGTCGTCGGCCAGCGCGGTGATGATGTTCAGCCCGCGGCCGCCGTGTGCGGTGACCGAAGGCGTGGCCGGAACCGGGCGGGTCGGACCACCGCCGTCCGTCACCTCGACCGTGAGCCGACCCGCGGAGTCCACGCGCCACGCGGCGCGCACGTCGCCGTCCCCAGCCAGGGCGCCGCCCAGCGGCCTGCCGTGTCTGCAGGCATTGCTGAGCAGTTCGGAAAGGATCAGTACGGCATCGTCGATGACCGATTCCGCCACGCCACCGGTACGCAACTGCTCGCGCATCCGGTGTCGTGCTTCCCCCACGCCCGCAGGGCCATGGGGCACGGCCATGCTCGACGACGTGGGCACCTCCTGTGCCACCACCAACGCCACCCCCGAAACCTCCTTTGCCCCACGCCACGGTGTGAATGCCCCCTGGAACTGAACCGGAAACCGGCCAATCCACGTCCACTGACGCACTCGTAACGACCGAATACGGAATGAACGTGCCGGTGCACTCCCTGTAAGCGTCTGGCTGAATTTTGGGGCTATTCTGCGGCTTTCAGGAGGTTTTTATCCTTCCTTATGGAAATTTGTGCACCTTTCGCTCTTTATGCCCTCTTGTGGCTTTTCGGGGATCTTCCCGTGGATCTTCCCGGGGTTGGGGACAGGGAGAACCTCCTGGAAGTCTTCTTCCTTGCCAGGCCTCTCTGCAGAGTCCGTAGAGGGCAGTTTCAGCGAGGCACGGCACCCGGTCGGGGAGTTCAGCGGCCCAGCTGGTGCAGCACCGCGCGCGGGCGGTTGGTGATGATCGCGTCGACACCCAGCCCGACACAGAGATCCACGTCCTGGGGCTCGTTCACGGTCCACACGTGCACCTGGTGGCCGGCTCGCTTCAGACGCTCGATGTACGCGGGGTGGTTGCGCACGATCCGGATCGAGGGACCGGCGATCCGGACACCCGCGGGCAGCCGTCCGTCGCGCAGCCGAGGCGAGACGAACTGCATCAGGTAGACCGTGGGCAGCGTCGGGGAGGCGGCCCGGACGCGGTGCAGCGAGCGCGCCGAGAAGCTCATGATCCGTACCGGCGACTCGGCGGCCGACGCCGGGGCGTCCAGGCCGAAGCGCTTCAGCAGGAGCAGCAGCCGCTCCTCCACCTGGCCCGCCCAGCGCGTCGGGTGCTTGGTCTCGATGGCCAGCTCCACCCGGCGCCCCGCGTCGGCGACGAGTTCGAGCAGGCGCTCCAGAGTGAGTACGGAGGTGTCCTCGCGGTCCTCAGGGCGGTACTCCCAGTCGGGCGACTCCTCGCCGTTCTTCCAGGAGCCGAAGTCGAGGGCGGCGAGATCGGCGAGCTCCAGGGCGGAGACCGCGCCGCGGCCGTTGGACGTACGGTTGACGCGGCGGTCGTGGACACAGACGAGATGACCGTCCGCGGTCAGCCGTACATCGCACTCGAGGGCGTCCGCACCGTCCTCGATCGCCTTCTTGTACGCGGCCAGGGTGTGCTCGGGGGCCTCTTCGGAGGCGCCGCGGTGGGCGACGACCTGAATCGGGCGCTGTCGTGCGTGGGTCACCGCGTCATGGTGCCACCGTGAGGAGGTACGTGTGGGGGCGATCGCACCACAATCCGTCCGCTTAGTCTTATAGATCAGGTATAAGCAGCGGGCCCACAGTCACCGCTTATGGTGCTCTGACGGTCCATGGGAAAAGCTGACGACATACAAAATCAGCAGTACAAAAGCACATGGCGAGCACATGCACAGATGCACAGCGTCATCGCGCCCGACCGTCGAAGCGTGAACGAGTGTGGCCGAGTGCGACCGAGAACAACAGCCGTGGATCGAGGAGAAGAGCTGTGAGCACCGAGAACGAGGGCACCGCGGTACCCCCCGCCCCGTCCGCACCTCCCGTGCCGGTGGAATCTCCCGCTGCCTCCCGCGCCGGCCCAAGCGTCCGCGCCGAGCGCGCCCACCGGCGGCACCGCCGCGCAGGACACACCGACGGCTCCGATCCCCACAGCACCCCCGAGCGCGCCGGAGACCACCAAGCAGATGCCCACGGAAGCCCCGGCGTACGCGTCCGCCGACGGTCAGAGCGCCAGTGGCCACGCACCACAGACACCGGGCGCCTCCGGGACGCCGTCCGGCGGGGCCGTTTCCCCCGCCCAGGCCGCCTGGCCCCCGCCCCCACCGCCTGCCACCCCGCCGTACGCGGACGGTGGCGGCGCGGGGACCGGCTGGGGCTCCCCCTACCACCAGCCCGCGCCGAAGCCCGCTGACAAGCGCGGCGGACTGCTCGCCGCGATCCTCGTGGCCGCCCTCGTCGCGGGCGGCGTGGGCGGCGGCCTCGGCTACACGCTGGCCGACCGCAACGACAGCTCCACCGACTCCACCACGGTCTCCGCCCCCCAGAGCGGCGGCGACCTGAAGCGCGACCCAGGCACCGTCGCCGCCGTCGCCGCCATGGCGCTGCCCAGCACGGTCACCATCGAGGCCGAGAGCAGCAGCGGCGAGGGCGGCACCGGCACCGGCTTTGTCTTCGACAAGCAAGGCCACATCGTCACCAACAACCACGTGGTGGCGGACGCGGTCGACGGCGGCAAGCTCACCGCGACCTTCCCCAACGGCAAGAAGTACGACGCCGAGGTCGTCGGCAACGCCCAGGGCTACGACGTAGCAGTGATCAAGCTCGAAAACGCCCCCTCGGACCTGAAGCCGCTGACTCTCGGCAACTCCGACAAGGTGGCCGTCGGCGACTCGACGATCGCGATCGGCGCACCCTTCGGCCTTTCCAACACGGTGACCACGGGCATCATCAGCGCCAAGAACCGCCCGGTCGCCTCCAGCGACGGCAGCTCCAGCAGCAAGGCCTCGTACATGAGCGCCCTGCAGACGGACGCGTCGATCAACCCGGGCAACTCCGGCGGTCCGCTGCTGGACGCGCAAGGCAACGTCATCGGCATCAACTCCGCGATCCAGTCCGCGAGCAACGGCCTTGGCGGCACGGCCAGTCCGGCTCGATCGGCCTGGGCTTCGCGATCCCGATCAACCAGGCGAAGAACGTCGCCCAGCAGCTGATCAAGACGGGCAAGCCGGTCTACCCGGTGATCGGCGCCTCGGTCTCCCTGGAGGAGGGCACGGACGGCGCGAAGATCACACCTCAGGGCGCGGGCGGCGCCGACTCGGTCACCCCGGGCGGCCCCGCGGACAAGGCGGGCCTCAAGCCCGGCGACGTCATCACCAAGCTCGACGACACCGCCGATCGACAGCGGCCCCACCCTCATCGGCGAGATCTGGACCCACCAGCCCGGCGACAAGGTCACCCTCACCTACACTCCGCGACGGCAAGACCCAAACGGCCGAGCTCACCCTGGGCCAGCGCGAGGGCGACAGCTGACCGGCTACGTCTGCTGTCCCGCAGCTCGCCCGAGCGATCGTGGCGGCGCGCGGGGAGGTGTGCCCGAGCGGCCTAAGGGAACGGTCTTGAAAACCGTCGTGGCAGCGATGTCACCGTGGGTTCAAATCCCACCGCCTCCGCGCAGGTCAGCGTAAGCAGCAGGTCAGAAGGGGTGCCCCTCGTCGGAGGGGCACCCCTTCCGCGTTCCCCCTGTCTCACCCTGGATCGCCTGAATCCCACTGTTGACCAGTGTGTGTGGACCATCTGTGGGCCAATGTGGGCGCTGTCTGTCCGGGCGAGAAGGACCAGGTGAGAAGGACCAGGTGAGGGAAGAGCCCGGCATTCGGAAATACCTGCCCAGGCAAGGCGCCGGAGCGGGACGCGTTGATCGATCATTCCGCCCACCAGTGAAATCCCGAGCGGCATGCGAGCAGAATCAGCACGGCCCTTACCATCACCAGGACCCTTACCATCACCAGGAAGAACCGCCCCGGGAGGACGCCGTGCTGAGCACCATGCAGGACGTACCGCTGCTGATCTCCAGGATCCTGACCCACGGGTCGACCATCCACGGGACATCGCAGGTCATCACCTGGACCGGCGAGGGCGAGCCGCAGCGCCGTTCCTTCGCCGAGATCGGGGCACGCGCCGCCCAGCTGGCGCACGCCCTGCGCGAGGACCTCGGAGTCGTCGGCGACGACCGCGTCGCCACCCTGATGTGGAACAACGCCGAGCACGTCGAGGCGTACTTCGCGATCCCCTCCATGGGCGCCGTGCTGCACACGCTCAACCTCCGGCTGCCCCCCGAGCAGCTCGCCTGGATCGTCAACCACGCCGCCGACCGCGTGGTCATCGCCAACGGCTCGCTGCTGCCGCTGCTCGCGCCGCTGCTGCCGCACCTCAAGACGGTCGAGCACGTCGTCGTCTCGGGCCCCGGCGACCGTTCGCTGCTGGACGGGGCGCAGTGCGCAGGTGCACGAGTACGAGGAGCTGATCGCCGGACAAGCCCGACGACGTACGACTGGCCGGAGCTGGACGAGCGCCACGGCCGCGGCCATGTGCTACACCTCCGGCACCACCGGCGACCCCAAGGGCGTCGTCTACTCCCACCGCTCCGATCTATCTGCACTCCATGCAGGTCAACATGGCCGCAGTCCATGGGCCTGACCGACCTGGACACCTCCCTCGTCGTGGTCCCGCAGTTCCACGTCAACGCCTGGGGCCTGCCGCACGCCACCTTCATGACCGGCGTCAACATGCTGATGCCGGACCGCTTCCTGCAGCCCGGCCCGCTCGCCGAGATGATCGAGAGCGAGCGGCCCACGCACGCCGCCGCCGTCCCCACCATCTGGCAGGGCCTGCTCGCCGAGCTCAACGCCAAGCCCGCGGGACGTCGTCTCGCTCACGCAGGTCACCATCGGCGGCTCGGCCTGTCCGCCCTCGCTGATGGAGGCGTTCGACGAGCTGGGCATGCGCGTCTGCCACGCCTGGGGCATGACGGAGACCTCGCCGCTCGGCACGATCGCCCGCCCGCCGGCCCATGTCATCGGCACCGAGGAGGAGTTCGCCGTACCGGCTCACCCAGGGCCGTTTCCCCGCCGGCGTCGAGGCCCGGCTGACCGGCCCCGGCGGCGAGCGGCTGCCCTGGGACGGCGAGTCCGCGGGCGAGCTGGAGGTGCGCGGACCGTGGATCGCGGGCGCGTACTACGGCGGTGCAGGGCGTCGAACCCCTGCGCCCCGAGGACAAGTTCAGCGAGGACGGCTGGCTCAAGACCGGCGACGTCGGCACCATCAGCCCCGACGGCTTCCTGACCCTCACCGACCGCGCCAAGGACGTCATCAAGTCCGGCGGCGAGTGGATCTCCTCCGTCGAGCTGGAGAACGCCCTGATGGCCCACCCGGACGTCGCCGAGGCCGCCGTCGTCGCCGTCCCGGACGAGAAGTGGGGCGAACGCCCGCTCGCCACGGTCGTGCTGAAGGAGGGCGCCGACCGCCGACTTCGAGGCCCTGCGCGCCTTCCTCGCCGACGAGGGCAAGATCGCCAAGTGGCAGCTGCCCGAGCGCTGGACGATCATCGAGGCGGTGCCGAAGACGAGCGTCGGCAAGTTCGACAAGAAGGTGCTGCGCAGGCAGTACGCGGCGGGCGAGCTGGACGTCACGCAGCTCTGACGGTCCTGACAGCTCTGACGGTCCTGACAATCCTGGCGGCTCTGACAGCCCTGACGGCTTGTGGACGGTATGTGGCTGGGGCGCTGTTTCACGTGAAACAGCGCCCCACAGCCACGATACAGGCGGACGTTCAGTTCGTGCCGATCCGCGCCAGCAGGTCGACGATCCGGCTCTGCACCTCGGTGCTCGTCGAGCGTTCCGCGAGGAACAGCACCGTCTCCCCCGAGGCCAGACGCGGCAGTTCGGCTCTGGTCGACGGCGGCGGTGTAGACGACGAGCGGGGTGCGGTTCAACTGGCCGTTCGCGCGCAGCCAGTCGACGATTCCGGCACGGCGGCGGCGTACCTGCATCAGGTCCATCACCACGAGGTTCGGCCGCATCTGCGCGGCGAGCGTGACGGCGTCCGCGTCGGACGCGGCCCGTGCGACCTGCATGCCGCGCCGCTCCAGCGTCGCGGTCAGCGCCAGCGCGATCTCCGCGTGCTCCTCGATCAGCAGCACGCGCGGCGGGTGCTGCTCGCTGTCGCGCGGCGCGAGCGCCTTCAGGAGTACGGCGGGGTCGGCGCCGTACGCCGCCTCCCGCGTCGCCTGCCCGAGGCCCGCCGTCACGAGCACCGGCACCTCGGCGGCGACGGCGGCCTGACGCAGCGACTGCAGCGCCGTACGCGTGATCGGGCCGGTCAGCGGGTCGACGAACAGCGCGGCAGGGAAGGCGGCGATCTGCGCGTCGACCTCCTCGCGCGAGTGCACGATGACGGGCCGGTAGCCGCGGTCGCTCAGCGCCTGCTGCGTGGTCGACGTCCGGCGCGGGCCAGACCAGCAGCCGGCGCGGGTTGTCCAGCGGCTCCGGGGGCAGCTCGTCGTCCATGGGCTGCGGCTGGTGCTGGTGCTGGTCGGAGACCTCGACCGCGCCGCCGGGGCCGTCGAGCGGCTCGGGGCCTTCGTCGGCGTTCTCGTCGGGTGCCCCTATGGCGTACGAGCGTCCGGCACCCTCGGTAGCCCCGGCCGTATGGGACTGCCCCGCAAGGGACTGCCCCGCAAGGGACGGCTGCGCAAGGGACGGCTGCGCGGGGAGCGGAATCTGCCCAGCCGAGGGGGACTGCGCCGGTACGGGTACCTGCGCGGCATGGGCCTGCCCGGCCTGGGGGTGCCCGGGGTGGGGGTGCGCGGGGTGGGGGTGCCCGGGGTGGGGGTGCCCGGGGTGGGGGTGCCCGGGGTGGGGGTGTGGGCGCGCCGCCGTCTCCGGGCGCGCCGCCGTCTCCGGGCGCGCGGGGGGTTCGGGGGGCGTACCCAGCTTGCGGCGGCGGCCTGAGCCGCCACCGCCACCGCTGCCGGAGCCGTTGGTCTGGTGCGGGGGAGGCGTGGCCGTAGCGCCCGGCTGTGGCTGGGGATGGCGGGCAAACGGTACGCCCTGACCGAGCGTGCGCACGCTGATCGCCCGCCCCTGGGTCGAGTTCGAGTCCTCCGGAGCAACGGCCTCGGCCGGCAACGGCTGCGCGGTCCGCATCTGCGCCTGCTGCCCCTGTTGTTGTGCCTGCTGCCCTTGTTGTTGCGGCTGCTGAGGCTGCTCGGGCGGGAGTGGGGTGCCGGTCGCCGGGGTGGACTGCGTGGATCGCGCGGGCTGCGCCCCCGGCGCGGAGGGCGCGGCTTGTGCGGAGGTACCGGCCTGTTCGTGGTTGCCAGCCTGTGCGGGGTTGTCGGCCTGAGCGGGGCTGTCGGCCTGTACCGGAGTTCCGGCGCCGGAGGTGTCGTGGGTGCCGGGCCAGGGCTGGGGACGCGCCGGTACAGGCGTGCCCAGGGCCGGGGTGTCCTGTGTGGTCGGCCAGGGATGTGGTACGGGGCCGGTGGCGGCCTGTGGTGGCAACTGCGCGTTCTGGGGCGTGGCCTGGGCGCCCGCGGGCCTCGCCTGCGCGGGCACGGGCTGCTGCCCCGGCGTGGTCTGCCCTGGGGCGGCCACGTCGGGGGCGCCCTGTGCCAGGACTGGCTGGGCAGAGACGACCGCGTCAGGCGTGACGGGGACCGGGAGCTGGGCGGGGACGGTCACACCGTGAACACCCTGCGCGGCCACGGCCTGCTCGGTGGCTACCGGACCTGGGATCCCCTGAGCGGCGGCCTCCTGCCCGGGACCCCCCGGCCCCCTCTGTCCGACTGCGTTCCCCTGCCCTGCAGTTTCCTGCCCCGGCACGGCCGCCTGTGCGGCGGGCACCTGCGCCGGAACGCCTAGAAGGCCCTGGGCGGGCGCCGATGCCGTCTCGCTCCGCTCCGGGGCAGGGCGGGGCCGGCGGTGACCTGTCGGCGCGGGCACGGAGTGTGGCTGCGACAGGGTGTGGGGGGTGCGACCATCGGTCGGATCATGCAGCGCCGCGTCATGGCGCCCGGCATTCGTCTGCCCAGAACCCGGCACGCCGCCGCCGGGTTCCCCGGCACCCGCCACGCCGACACCCATCGCACCGGTACCCGGAGCGGCATCGGCGGGCCCGACGGCACCACCAAGGGCACCGGGCATTCCCGCCACCTGATCGGCACCGCCACCGGCACTCACATCGCCACCCGCACCCGCCCCGCCACCCGCACCCGCACCGACGGCAAGAACCTGCCCCGTACCGGCATCCGCGGAAGCATCTCGTTCCGCAAGTACAGGCGGCGCCATCCCCGTGACCTGATCAGGAGCTACAGGACTCAGAGAAGCCGCGGCACCTCCGGCGCCCCCGGCCTCATTCCCCTGCCCGACGGCGACAGCGCCCTGCGCACCCTGAGACTCAGGTGTCCGGTCGGCCTCAGCAGGTGGCAGCGCGAAAGCGGCGCGGCCCGTTCCCCCCTGCTCCTGCGCCGCGATGCGCTCCTCCGCGTTGGCCAAGGCACGGCGACGACGTCCGGTCGGCTGGGGGTGACCGGCGGCAGCGTCCGGCACGGAGGCGTCCGGCACGGAGGCGTCCGGCACGCTCTGAGCTGCGGGCAGGATCGGCGGCAGCGCGTGCTGCTCGGGGTTCCGGCGCACTCGCCGCCCACCAGGCGCGGGCACACCCTGTGGCGGCACCGCCTCCCCCAGCCCCATGGCCGCGGCACCCGCGGCATGCTCAGCCGCTGTGATGACCGCACCCTCGGCAACTCCCTGCACGACCGCACCCTCAGCGACTCCCTGTTGGCCGCTCTCGGCGGGACTGGGCCGCCCACGCCGCCGCCCTGTACCACCGGCCCCGCCACCACCGGCAGGTCCCTCGCCACCAACAGCCGCAATGCCACCAGCAAGCGCACCACCAGCCGCACCACCAGCCCCATCGCCACCAGCCGCACCACTGGCAGATCCCTCGACACCACCAGCCGCACCCACAGCCCCATCGGTACCTGAGCCGACCCCACCCCCCTCATTCCCCTCATCCTGGGTCGGCCCCGGTACGGCCTCACCGTCCGCGAACCCGGCACGCCGCCTGCGCCGTCCAGTGGGCGCGGCGGCCTCCGTAGCAGTCTGAGCGGCCTCGGTGGAGTCCTCGCTCTCCAGAAACGCGTCAACCGACGACCGCTGAGCCCGCCGCCGCCCGTGTTTGGAGCCGTCCCCCGGGGCCTGCTCGGGCAGCGCGACCTCGGCTCCGCCGCCCTCGCCGACCGCAGTGACGCCGACCCCTGCCTGTTGCTGAGCCGGAACAGCCCCGGCCCCGCCACCGATTGCCTGTTGCTGAGCCGGAACAGTCCCGGCCCCGCCACCGAGCGGCACCTCGAGCACGTACGCACTGCCGCTCATCCCCGGCACCTCGTGCGTCTGCAGCACACCGCCGTGTGCCCGCACGATCCCGCGCACGATCGGCTCGTGCACCGGGTCTCCCCCGGCGTACGGCCCGCGCACCTCGATCCGGACGACCTCACCGCGCTGCGCGGCGGCGACGACGACCGTGTTGTCCATGTAGCCACCGGCCGAGACGGGCGCGTTGCCTGTCGCGTCGACCCCCGCCACGTCCGCGATGAGATGGGCGAGTGCCGTCGCGAGCCGCTGCTGGTCCACCTCGGCCTCGATGGGCGGCGCGTGCACGGCGAACTGCACCCGTCCCGGGCCCGATCAGCTCGACGGCCCCGTCGACACCGGCCGCGACGACCGCGTCGAGCATCGACCGCCGTCCGTACGAGATCGTCGTCTCCGGAGTCGAGCCGCTGGTAGCCGAGGACGTTGTCGACGAGTGTGGTGATGCGCGAATAGCCGGCGGTCAGGTGGTGCAGGACCTGGTTGGCCTCGGGCCACAGCTGGCCGGCGTCATCGGCGGCGAGCTTGCCGAGTTCGCCGCGAAGCTGGTCGAGCGGGCCGCGCAGGGAGTGCCCGAGCACGGCGAGCAGCTGCTCGTGCCGTGCGGCCAGCGCCTCGTAACGGTCCTTCTCGCGCTCGCCGAGCGCCGCGTACCGCTCCTCCCCGGCGGCCAGCTCTTCCTCGTGCCGCTCGGTCAGCTCGCTCAGCTCGGCGGTGCGCTGCTCACGCAGCTTCTCGAATTCCTCGATGTGCTGCTCACGCAGCTTCTCAAGTTCCTGAGTGTGCCGGCCGGTGAGCTTCTCGATCTCCTCCGCGTGCTTCGCGGCCTCGCTCTTCTTCTCCTCGGCGAGCGCCTCGTACGGCCGCCGGTCGGTGAAGGTCATGACGGCGCCGACGAGCTGCTCCCCGTCCCGCACCGGCGCGGTCGTCAGGTCGACGGGCACCTTGTCGCCGCTCTTCGACCACAGCACCTGCCCCCGCACCCGGTGCTTGCGCCCGGAGCGCAGGGTGTCGGCGAGCGGTGACTCCTCGTACGGGAAGGGCGAGCCGTCCGCGCGGGAGTGCAGCACCAGTGTGTGCAGCTCCCGCCCACCGAGGTCACTGGCCCGGTAGCCCAGTATCTGAGCGGCGGCCGGATTGACGAGCACGATCCGCCCCTCGGTGTCCATCCCCACCACACCCTCGGTCGGCGGCCCGCAGGATCATCTCGGTCTGCCGCTGTGAACGTGCGAGTTCGGCCTCGGTGTCGACGGTGCCGGACAGGTCGCGAACGACGAGCATCAGCAGCTCGTCACCGGCGTAGCCGTACCCGTCGTACGCCTGCTGCCCGTTCTCCAGATTCGCGCTTGTGACCTCGACCGGGAACTCGCTGCCGTCGGTCCGGCGGGCGATCATCCGGGCCGGCTTGGTCCGCCCGCGTGGGTCGATGGAGTCGGGCCGCCGCATGGACCCCGGGATGAGCCGGGAGTCGAACTCGGGCAGCAGATCGAGCAGCCCGCGCCCCACCAGCGCGGTACCCGGGGTCTCGAAGGCCTCCAGGGCGATGGTGTTGGCGTTGACGACCGTCCCGTTGGCGTTGACCAGCACCAACGCATCGGGAAGCGCGTCGAGTATGGCTGCGAGGCGAGCAGCGCCTCGGGATGGCCTGCTGCTCACGAGACGCTTCCTCCCTGTTACCGCACCTTGCCGACCGCATGGGCCATCCTGCCAACCGACCCGCAGCGTGTCACGCGAGGGAGTCTACGGGCAGTGGTTGCGATCGCGGGGCCGGATGAGAGAGAGGTCGCATTACCTCATACCGCCTCCCGCGTTCCCCCCGGACCGACGGAGGTCGGGAAGCAGAGGTACGAGCGCGTCCCAGCGGGCGATCTCGCAGCCGTTCCCGCGATCGAACCGGGCGTCGACGGGCCGGCCGGCCCAGGTGCCGGTGACATGAGCGGTGGCAGGACCGCCGTACTGCATTGTGCACACGGTGTCGGGCGGCACGGACGCGAAGGGGTTCGTGCCCCGGGCGGTGCTCCGGTCGAGCTGCCCGCAGGCGCCCTGGGCGTCCGGATGGTTCCCGCCGTGCGGGTGACACTCCAGCTCATACGTCCCGTCGGCGGTACCGCCCACGCCCTGAACCGTGACCGTCAGCCGGTCCCCGGAGGCGGACGGGGGCAGCAGCCGCAGCCCACCACTCCCGCTCTCGGCGTACGCCACCGAGGGCGTGGCGGCCGAGCGGTGAACGCGCCGAGGGCGGCGGCACCGAGGAGGATGTGCCGGAGTACGGCAGGACGGCGAGAAGAAGCGGAAGCAGCCCGCGGGGACAAGGACGCCATAGGGGAGGAAGGGGCGGAAGGAGAGGAAGAGGAGCGCAGCATGACCTGACTAACGCCCGGACGCCCGCGCGGTTGCGCCACCGGATTCAAAGGCCCCGGAGATCGCGGACCGCAAGGTCCCCCCGTAAGATCCTCGGGAAGATCCCCAGCCCCCTCCCCCTTCATGGCCTATGCCCCATGGGCCATCCGATGCGTCAGCCGACGAGCCATCCGAACCGCTTTACGGCTTTGCCCTGCGGCCTCTCCGCCTAGTACCGTGGGAGGCGATTGGTGACAGCCCACTCGGCTGTGTCATCATCTGCACGCACCACTCGCGCTCGCGCGGGCGGCTGTGCTGGAGGCGTCGCCTAGTCCGGTCTATGGCGCCGCACTGCTAATGCGGTTTGGGACTTAAAGCCCATCGAGGGTTCAAATCCCTCCGCCTCCGCGCCTCGATCCCGAAGCCCCGGTCCACGACGACCGGGGCTTCGGTCGTTTCCGTCCCGGGGCGTCCCGCGAGGGCGCTCATCAGGTCGTTTTCGCAGGTCAGGCCGGGTGCGGCAAACGGATTTCACCTCGCGCCGCCAGTCATGTAATGTTGTTCCCGCAACGCCGACCGGGTCAGAAAATCCCGGAAGGAAGAGCAAACACAACAGAACACCCAAGCACTCGTAGCTTAACGGATAGAGCATCTGACTACGGATCAGAAGGTTGCAGGTTCGAATCCTGCCGAGTGCACACATGTCAAAGGCCCCCTGGAATAATTCCAGGGGGCCTTTGACATCAGCCAGCGACATCAACGCCTCCGGAAACGGTCCTCAGCCGTCGGTATCCGAGCCCTGATATCCGAGGCCTGATATCCGAGGCCTGATATCCGGGGCCGCTTCTCCCTCCGATTCTTCGTCGGGGTCGTCGAGCCCAAGGGCGTCGTCCATGCGATCCGCAGCGGCCCTCAGCGTAGCGTCCCTCACGTGCGCATAGCTCGGACCTCCTCGCAGACCGCGCACTCGATAACACCCAAGATCACATCAGCGGCGCTCCACCATGCAGCATGAGCCGCCATTTCTTATGAAACGTCCATATGGCGTAATCCCGTCACTCGTTTGCCGCGCATCTGCATCATTGCGTCCGGCGTTGGTGAGGTATGACTGCAGCGACGTCCCCTAGTTCGCCATGGCGCCCTCCGGGCAGCGAGGATTCCCGGCATGATGCCTGTGTGCTCTCAAAGGGAGAGTGGGCCTTCCCGCTGAGCCCCGCGTCCCCACACGAGACGAACGCCTTTCTGCGCTATGTCAGTAATCGGATCGAATTGCTGTACTTGTTCGCGACCTTTGAGGATTTCCTGATGGAGATGAGTGACATCCAGGGCGGGTTCGAGCACTTGCGGCCCAAGAGATTCGCGCGCTTGTGGCCCAGGAGATCAGCCGTCGTGGACTGGGCGGGGCAGGCCCGTCATGTCTGAGACGTACAGCGGCCACGGAATGGGCGACACCCATCTTGATCGGGGTACGACGCCACAGCCGTACGGAGATTACGAGTATCTCTACACGGCGGCCGCGCAGCGGCCCTTCACCTCATTTTCCCCCTTGGACGCGTCGTGGGACCCAGCGGAAGAATTGGCATATTTGCTGAGAGACCAAGCCGTATCCGAGAGCGGGACATTCCCCTCGAAGCCATCCCCGGACGAATCCGGCGAGGAGTTGCCCGCCGCCGAACGTCTCGCCGGACTGGCGCAAGTCGCCGAAGAACTGCCGCGCGTGCGCCCCGCCCCCGGACATCGCCGTGTTCCACCGCGAAGGCCCGCGCTCAGCCCACTGCAGAAGGTCAGCTATGTGATCGTCGCGGTGGCGGCTGTCATCGTCTCGATGGTCAGCGTGCTCGGCGGTGTGATTACTTACGACCCTCTCCACCGCCTCCCCGGTCTCCATTCCGCCTACGGAGCGGGTTCTTTGTGGCCTTTGCTGGTCTATGGCCCCTGGATGGTGGCTACTCTGTCCATTCTGCGTGCCGCTCTTCACCGGCGTCGCGCGGCGCATTCCTGGTCCGTTGTGCTGTTCTTCTCGGGCATTGCCATGCTCCTGTGCATTGCCCAGTCGCCCAAATCCATCACCGGCGTGGCAACCGCGGCGCTGCCCACTCTCGCCGCCCTCGCCTGCTTCCAGCAACTCGTCCGCCAGATCACCCTCACCCATCCACCCCGCAAAACCGTCCGTCGGCGCCGTACGTCCCCGCCGCCACCCACCGCCTATCACTCTCCGAAGCAGAAGACTGGCGCTTGATTTCCGGCAGCGAACTGCGGACGCCTCGGCGTGTGTCAGCGTTTCCCCCGCAGCATCACGCTCGCGGACAACGGGACAACGCGTCCACGGACCTCACCCCGAGGTGGCCGCGCGGCTGGAGGCGGACCTCCCGGAGGTCACGTCCTTGCCGGTGGGAGCAGAAGGGGCGCGGGCGGGCGCTGCGGGCGGTGTGGTCCGCGTCCGACACACCGGTCCTCGCCGGGCGCGCGGGCCTCCGTATCCACGAGGTGCCGGTCGACTGAGTCGACGCTCCCGACTCGACCGTGCACCTTGTGAAGACGGCCGCCGACGACCTCAAGGGTGTGTGGCTCACCCATATTCGCTAGGGTCCTGGGCCATGGCAAACACCCAGGGCCCCGAGGGCAACCACGACCCCGCCGGCAGCACCCAGATGTTCCGCGCCTTCGTCGACGAGGGCCCCCAGGGCCGTCAGCAGGCGGCCGCGTCCTCCGGCCCCCGGATCGGCGTGATCGTCGGCGCCCTCGCGGCCGTGGCGATCGTGGCCGTCGTCGCCTGGCTCGCGCTGAAGTAGCCGCTGGCAGTCACCGGCGGCTACTGGCGATCACTTCCCCTTCACCGAGAGGTCCCGCGTCGGGACCGCCGCCGACCGTGCCGGGCGTGTGCGACCTCGAACTCCCGCGCGCACCGGGCTCTTTGCCGGAGTGCCGGGCTTCGGACTCCGGCGGGGTCGGGGTTGACTGGTGTCGCGCGGGTGGCAAGGCCCATCTCCGCATGCCCTGCGCTCCCTCGTGCAGTTCCCCTGCGCTCCTTCGCACAGGTTCCCGCGCCCCTGTCAGGGGCGCGGGAACCTGTGGTGTTTCAGGCTCTCAGTCCGAGATCAGCCCCTCCCGCAGCTGCGCCAGCGTGCGGGTGAGCAGGCGGGAGACGTGCATCTGGGAGATGCCGACCTCCTCGCCGATCTGCGACTGCGTCATGTTCGCGAAGAAGCGGAGCATGATGATCTGCCGCTCACGGGGCGGCAGTTTGGCGAGCAGCGGCTTCAGGGACTCGCGGTACTCCACGCCCTCCAGCGCGCTGTCCTCGTAGCCGAGGCGGTCCGCGAGGGAGCCCTCGCCGCCGTCGTCCTCGAGGGCCGGGGAGTCCAGCGAGGAGGCGGTGTACGCGTTGCCGACGGCGAGGCCGTCGACCACGTCCTCCTCGGACACGCCCGAGCACGGCGGCGAGTTCGGTGACGGTCGGGGAGCGGTCCAGCTTCTGGGAGAGCTCGTCGCTCGCCTTGGTCAGGGCCAGCCGCAGCTCCTGGAGGCGGCGCGGCACCCGCACCGACCACGAGGTGTCGCGGAAGAACCGCTTGATCTCGCCGACGACCGTCGGCATCGCGAACGTCGGGAACTCCACGCCCCGTTCGCAGTCGAAGCGGTCGATCGCCTTGATCAGGCCGATGGTGCCGACCTGGACGATGTCCTCCATCGGCTCGTTGCGGACTGCGGAAGCGGGCCGCGGCGTAACGCACCAGCGGGAGGTTGAGCTCGATGAGGGTGTCTCGGACGTAGGCGCGCTCGGGGCTGTTCTCGTCGAGTGCGGCGAGCCGCAGGAACAGGGAGCGGGACAGGGTGCGGGTGTCGATGGCCTCCGAGGCCGGAAGAGCCTGGGGAGCCGGAAGATCCGGACCTGGAAGGTCCTGCGGGCTCTGAAGGTCCTGCGAGGCCTGGAGAACGTCGGGCGCGGGCTCGCTCTTGCGAGCGTGAGCACCTTCGAGCTGCCCTGTTCTACGGACATGCCACCCCCTTGGGTCGCGGACGGTCGCGGCGGGCGCTCCCGTCGTGAGGAACGCAGCCTCCACCTGAATACCGGAGGCGGGGCTGCGGCAAACGCGGTTCTTGCAGAATGTCACATGTCGGCAACGCGCTGTAGCGACATGTCGACATAGAGGGTGAATCTGCCCTGGAAACGGGGGTCTGACGGATTTGACGCTGCCGGGAAGTCCTACGAGCGATCGCTCTGTCCGGTTACGCCTCGATCCTGTTTGCGGATCGCAGCCGCGCGAAGCTGCGGGCGAGCAGCCGCGACACATGCATCTGGGAGACGCCCAGTTCGGCGCTGATCTGCGACTGCGTCAGATTGCTGTAGTAGCGCAGCAGCAGGATGCGCTGCTCGCGTTCGGGCAGCTGGACGAGCAGGTGGCGTACGAGGTCGCGGTGCTCGACCCCGTCCAGCTCCGGGTCCTCGTAGCCGAGCCGGTCGAGCAGGCCCGGCAGCCCGTCGCCCTCCTGGGCCGCCTCCAGGGAGGTCGCGTGGTACGAGCGTCCGGCCTCGATGCAGGCGAGCACCTCCTCCTCGGTGATCCGCAGCCGCTCGGCGATCTCGGCGGTCGTCGGGCGAGCGCCCGAAGGCCGTCGTGAGGTCCTCGGTCGCGCTGTTCACCTGCACCCACAGCTCGTGCAGCCGGCGCGGGACGTGGACGGTGCGGACGTTGTCGCGGAAGTACCGCTTGATCTCGCCGACGACGGTCGGCATCGCGAAGGTCGGGAACTGCACGCCCCGGTCCGGGTCGAACCGGTCGATGGCGTTGATCAGCCCGATCGTGCCGACCTGGACGACGTCCTCCATGGGCTCGTTGCGGCTGCGGAAGCGGGCGGCGGCGTAGCGCACGAGCGGGAGGTTCGCCTCGATGAGCGCCCCGCGTACCCGGTGGTGCTCGGGCGTGCCGGGCTCCAGGTACTTCAGCTCGCCGAAGAGCACCTGGGTGAGGGCCCGGGTGTCGGCGCCGCGGCGCTTCTCGGGAGAGGGGGTCGGGTCCGGGTCCGGGGGTGGTTCGGTGTCCGCCTGAGGCGCAGTACTGGCCGACACGGTCAACTCCACCCCTTGCTCCGTCACTGCGTCCGTCAACTGCGTCCGTCAACGCATCCACAACTCATCCGTCAAAAGCGGTCATAGCATCACAAGACATGTGCACTGTGTGCAAGCACCGCATAACGCCGTGTTGACGGCAGTTGAGGGGAGTTGGGGGGTGCGTGAGAGACGAGTGGCGGGGGCGGAACGGAGGTGAATACGGGCCTCAAGTCGGGGTGAGTACGGGCTTGGGGACAGGGTGGGGCGAGCCTGAAGTACGGATCTGGCGCGACTCAGAACTCGTAGTCGGCGATCACCCAGGTGGCGAACTCACGCCACAGCGCGACGCCCGCCTGGTGCGCCGGGTGCTCCAGGTACCGCTGGAGCGCGTCCGTGTCGTCGACCGCTGAGTTGATCGCGAAGTCGTACGCGATGGGCCGGTCGGAGATGTTCCAGCCGCACTCCCAGAAGCGCAGTTCCTCAATCTGGTCGCCGAGGGCGCGGAATGCCTTCACGCCCTCCACGACGCGCGCGTCGTCGCGCTCGACGCCCTCGTTGAGCTTGAGGAGGACCAAGTGGCGGATCATAAGTGCTCCGAGGTGCGTACGACCTACTGGGGGCGTAGGCGTCTCGCGTACAGGTCTGGCGTCTTGCTGTACAGGTCTGGCTCTCGCGTCCAGGTGCTAATCGCCGCCGTTGGCGATCCATGTCATGAAGTCACCGACGGACTGAGCTGCGTTCGAAATACCCTCGAACGCTATCTGGACGTAGTCGGCCGCCTTGGCCGGGTCAGTGATGATCACATAGAGCACGAAAACCACGAGCACGTACACCGCGATCTTCTTTCCCTGTACTGCCACCGAGGCCTCCCCCCGTCTTCCTGCGCCCCGTGGGCCCCTTGTTGTCGGCGGTGAGTGTATCTCGGCCACGTGTTCGCAGGAACGGCATGATCGCACCGGCCCACTGAGACAGAAACGGAGACGGGGATGCGCGAAGGGCCCGATCCATTCGATCGGGCCCTTCGTCTCCCTGCGGTAGCGGAGGGATTTGAACCCTCGGTGACTTGCGCCACACTCGCTTTCGAGGCGAGCTCCTTCGGCCGCTCGGACACGCTACCGAGGGAGACCCTACCGCAAGGGGGCTGTGGTCCGAAATCGGTCTTCGGCGGCCGGGGTTCCCGCCTGGGCATCGGGCGGCATGCCGAGAAACCTGAGTGGATCGCAGTGCGTCGCGACGCGACGCGGTGCGTCTCAGCCGGTCTCCACCAAACACAGCGGTCTCCATCAGTCGCAGCAGCCACAGCGGTCTCAGCGGTCGCGGAAGAAGTCAGTGAGGAGTCGGGCGCATTCGGTCGCGAGTACGCCCTCGATCACTTCGGGGCGGTGGTTGAGGCGCCGGTCGCGTACGACGTCCCAGAGAGAACCCGCCGCGCCGGCCTTCTCGTCACGGGCGCCGTAGACGACCCGGTCCACGCGGGACTGCACGAGCGCGCCCGCGCACATCGTGCAGGGTTCCAGGGTGACGACCAGCGTGCAGCCGGTCAGCCGCCACTCGCCGACGCTCGGCGGCGGCCCGCGGAGGGCGAGCACCTCCGCGTGCGCCGTCGGATCGCCGGTCGCCTCACGCTCGTTGTGCCCGGTGGCCAGTACGGTCGTGCCGTCCGCGGCCAGCACGACGGCGCCGACCGGGACGTCCCCGCCCGCGGCCGCACGCCCGGCCTCGTCCAGGGCGAGCCGCATCGCGGCCCGCCAGCGGTCGCGTACCGGGTCCGGAGTGTGGGGTGTTTCTGCTAGCTCCGGCATCTCCGGTATCTCTGGTATCTCTGATATCTCCCGTATCTTCGGTACCCCTGGTGTCTCTGGTGTCTCTGGTTTTTTCGATATCTCTGGTGCTCCAGGTGTCTCTGGACTGTCTTCGGTGTTTCCGGTGTCTCCAGAGTTTCCGGTGTCTGATGTGCCCGGCAAGGAGTCAGCGGACGGTCTCCAGGACCTCCGAGGCGCCCAGGACCTCGGCGATCGTGCCGAGCGCGTCGTCCGCGTCGAGGGCGAGCAGCTCCTTCTCCTGACGCCCAGGTCGGCGAGGACCTCGCTGTCGCCGACCGGGCCGTGCGGCATGGCGGCTGCGGCGACCGCGCCGCTGTCGTCGTCGTCGGTCTCGGGCTCGCCGTCCTCCGTGCCGTCGAGGTCGAGGGAGTCCAGGTCAGCGCCGTCGGCGCTCGGGCTCCCTGCCGAGCAGTTCGTCGGTGAGCAGGATCTCGCCGTACGAGCTGCGGGCTGCGGCTGCGGCGTCCGAGACGTAGATACGAGGGTCGTCCTCGCCGTCCACGCGGACGACGCCGAACCACGCGTCCTCCTGCTCGATGAGTACGAGCACCGTGTCCTCGTCGGCCGAGGCCTCCCGGGCCAGATCGGCCAGATCCGACAGGGTCTCCACATCGTCGAGCTCTGTGTCGCTCGCTTCCCACCCGTCTTCGGTGCGCGCGAGCAGTGCGGCGAAGTACACCGTGACTCTCCCACTGGTCAGAGGCGTGCCGGTTGGGGGTCCCCCCGGCGGAGGCTGCGGGCGGGGAGTGTGTGCTCCGTGCCCCGCCCACTCGGAATCGTGGCAGAAACAGAGCGCTCAGGGGACCCTTCGGCCCGCTGTGTCCCCCCTTATTGATCGCGCGTTTGTGGTTGCGTGATCATTTGCAGGACGTATGAGACGTATGAGCCGCTGAGAGGGGTGCGCCTGGGCGCTGTTGCTGCCGTGGCGATCGTATGCGGCCCCCAGGCGCCGCGGACGCATGCGGTCACCTGGGTGACCGGACGCGTGGCCGCTCGGGAACAGGCCTGTCATTACCACTTACTGGTAGTTAGTACTAGTAACTACCAGCGGAACGTACGCATGCGCAGCGCGTGGCGCAGGCGGGCCGCCCGGGCGCGGCGAGGCTGGACGCGGTCGCGCACCTCCGGGCCTCCGTCAGCTCCCGCAGGAACCGGCGTCGCCGGCGTCTCCTGCGTTCGGCCTCGGTCGTCCTGCGTGCTCCTGAGACCCCTCGGTCCATGTCCGGCACAGAGACACCACCCCGAGCGTACGTTCTTCCCCTGTTTCCCTCGGATGGACGGTTTGATGCCGGACGGTCGGCTCCGGAAGCTCGCCGGGACGGCACGGATACCCTGGTGGAGCATGCGGCTCCACGTCGTCGACCACCCGCTGGTCGCCCACAAGCTCACCACGCTGCGCGACCAGCGCACCGACTCCGCCGACCTTCCGGCGGCTCGCCGACGAGCTGGTCACCCTGCTCGCCTACGAGGCCACCCGCGACGTGCGCACCGAGCAGGTCGACATCGAGACCCCGGTCGCCGCCGACCACCGGCGTCAAGCTCTCCCACCCGCGCCCGCTGGTCGTGCCGATCCTGCGGGCCGGTCTCGGCATGCTGGACGGCATGGTCCGGCTGCTGCCGACCGCCGAGGTGGGCTTCCTGGGCATGATCCGCGACGAGGAGACGCTCCAGGCGTCCACGTACGCCACCCGCATGCCGGAGGACCTCTCCGGGCGCCAGGTGTACGTCCTCGACCCGATGCTCGCCACCGGCGGCACGCTGGTCGCGGCGATCCAGGAGCTGATCAAGCGCGGCGCCGACGACGTGACCGCCGTGGTGCTGCTGGCCGCGCCCGAGGGCGTCGAGGTCATGGAGCGCGAGCTGGCCGGCACGCCGGTCACGGTCGTGACCGGCGTCGGTCGACGAGCGGCTCAACGAGCACGGCTACATCGTGCCGGGGCTGGGCGACGCCGGGCGACCGGATGTACGGGACGGCCGAGTAGGGACTCGTCGCTGGCGCAGTCCCGCGGGCCGCTGTCCCGCGGGCCGCTGTCCGCGGGCCCGTGAGTCCGCTGTGAGCCGTCGCGGGGCGGGTTCAGCAGTTCTTGTTCGCCGCCGTCGACGGGCGCCGGCTCCGGCTCGGTCAGGGCGGTCAGGGCCTTGTCGGCGTCCGTCTTCGCCGTCAGCGTCTTGAAGCCGGCTGCCGATGATCAGGTCGACCTCGGTGGCCTTCGTGCGGGCGTCGGTCTTCAGCTCGGGCGCCGGCGAGCTGGGTGCGGAGCACGGGCAGCGCGGCGTCGGCGGCCGCCGTGTGCGCCGAGCAGTATCCCGGTGCCGGCGACCTTCTTGTCGTACTCCTCCGGCGCGTTGCCCACCTTGCCGATCTTGAAGCCGCGCTTCTTCAGTTCGTCGGCGGTGCTCTTGGCGAGGCCGCTGCGGGGGGTGGCGTTGAGGACGTTCACGGTGATCTGGCCGGGCTTGGGCAGGTCCGCGCGGGTGCCGGGGCGGACGGCTCGCCTTGGCGCGCCGTCTTGCGTCCCCGTCGAGCAGTCCGCCTTGAGCCGGCCGCCGTGGCCTTGCCGCCGCCGCCGGTGAAGACGTCGATGAGCTGCAGCGTTCCCCAGCCGAGCAGCCCGAGCGCGGCGACGGAGGCGACGACCGCGAGCACGAGCCTGCGGCGCCTGCGGGGGCGGCGCATGCGCGGGTACTTGTCCCCCGTGATCCGGTACTTGCCGCCCATGCCGGGGGGAGTCAGCATGCTCATGAGCGCAGCGTAGTGCGCCTGGGCGATGCATGCCTACTAGATGATCATTGCCCGGTGTCCAGTACCGACCCGAAAGGGCCAATCGGGCATCGCGGACAGGGGCGCTCAGTCCAGTTCGAGGACGCGGGCGTGCAGCACCTGGCGCTGCTGGAGCGCGGCGCGGACGGCGCGGTGCAGGCCGTCCTCCAGATACAGGTCGCCCTGCCACTTCACGACGTGGGCGAAGAGGTCGCCGTAGAACGTCGAGTCCTCGGCGAGCAGCGTTTCCAGGTCGAGCTGGCCCTTGGTCGTCACGAGCTGATCGAGGCGGACCGGGCGCGGCGCGACATCCGCCCACTGCCGGGTGCTTTCCCGGCCGTGGTCGGGGTACGGCCGGCCGTTTCCGATGCGCTTGAAGATCACACGGAAAGCCTACCGGCCCAGACCTTCCGGGCGCAGCCATAGCGGCATAGTACGGCGCCGGAGAAGACGTAATGAATCTGGGCGAAGTGTGTGAATTCTCCGCGCACGTCCGGTGTTTGCCGCGAGAGCCGAACCATTAACCGGTGGCTGGCATGAAGGGCAGAGAGAGTGACGGAGAGGGAGAAGAGGGAAGAGGGAGAGGAAGGAGGAGGGAGAAGGTTTCCAGGATGAGGTGGGCGACAACAGTCGGTCAGTAACCTGGGCCCGGTGACCCCCGAAGACCTCGTCGCCCACTACGGGATGGAGCCCCTCCCGCGCGAAGGCGGCCGTTTCCACCAGACGTGGGCGGGGCCCGAGCGGCCCGACGGCCGACCGGAGGGCTCTGCGATCGTCGCGCTGCTCACCTCCGAGCCGGGCGACTACTCGGCGCTGCACCGCCTGCCCTCGGACGAGGTGTGGCACTTCTACCTCGGCGACCCGCTGGAGCTGCTGCTCCTCGCGCCGGACGGTTCGTCCCGTACGGCCGTGCTCGGCCGGGACGTACTCGGCGGCCAGTGGGTGCAGTACACCGTGCCGGCCGGGACGTGGATGGGGGCGCGGGTCCTCGCGGGCGGCGTGTGGTCGTTCTTCGGCTGCACGATGGCACCGGGCTTCACGTACGAGACGTACGAGCACGGGGAGAAAGACGAGTTGACAGAGCGTTACCCCCAGCACGCGGTCCTGATCGCCGAGTTGAGCCGTCCGTGAGCGTGCTGCCGGCCAGGCAGGACGCTCTGGAGCCGACCGGGCAGGACGCGCTGGAGTAGGGGCCGTACGGGATCCGCGTGAACGCCGTCTCTCCGGGGCTGATCGCCCGGGACGGTCTGGAGGTGGACGGGCCTCAGGGCGTGCGCCGCTCGCAACAGGCCGCTCCCACGGGCCCGTTGGGGCGCCTCGAGGATATCGGCGACGCCTGCGTATTCCTCGCCTCGTCGATGGCGTCTTGGATCACCGGGCACGACCTGGTGGTGGACGGCGGGGTCTCCGCGCGGCCGACGTGGTGACGCCGGTCGCGTCCGCCTCGTCCGCGTGAGCAGGGGCTTGTCCCCCCTCCGTCATCCGTACATGAACAAGAGCCTTGAGGGTGGTGTGCGGTGGCTGACGGCCCCCGCGGGGCGCACGACCGGCCAACCGGCCGACCGGCCGTCGGATGCGGGCACGGGCACGGGCGCGTTGCGTCCGATTCGGTGAACTGGGCAGACGGGCCATCTGCGGTCGCCGAGTGTGGCTATATAGATACTATCTGTAGATATTCGCCTTAAATGACTGTGTTGTGACAGATAGGCACCCCGGAGGGGGCAGTGGGAACACTGAACAAGATTGAGCAGCGCTTCGAGGCTCTGGTGAACGACACCTTTGCCAAGGTCTTCAGATCCGAGGTGCAACCCCTGGAGTTCGCCGGCGCACTCCGGCGCGAGTGCGACATCAACGCCAGGATCTGGAACCAGGACCGCACCATCGTCCCCAACGGCTTCGTCATCGAGCTCAGTCCGAGCGACCACGAACGGCACAGCGCCTGCCTGATCATGCTCGGCGAGGAACTGGTCGAGATACTGCGTGAGTACGCCGCCGAACAACGCTACTCGTTCGTAGGTCCACTGAGAGTTCAGTTGCAGCGGGCGGAGAATCTGAGGGCCGGACAGTTTCGAGCGCGCAGCCGGGTCGAGATCCCCGCCGAGGTTCAGCGTGCCATGGAAGCCTGTCAGCGCCTTCGTGTCACGTATGCAGTGCCGGGCGGACTCCGCAAGGGTGGGGAAGCCAATGGCCCGCGGCCTTCGGTGGACGACCCGCGCTGGGAAAAACGGCTCCTGACGGTGGATCAGTTCATATCGATAGGACTCTCACTCGGCGAGAACGGCACGCTGGTCCGCGCGGGACCCCCAGGACCTCCGGGACCCCCGGGCTCGGGTCGCGGGACCGGCCGTCAGGACATCATCGGCCGGCCGGAGCCGCAGACCAGGAACCTACTCGCAGGCCAGCCGCCGACCTTCCTCGTTCCGGTCGGCGACTCGCACCGCGTAGCAGCCTCACGTCATTCGTCCGGCAAACAGACCGGACTGCTGGCCGGGGAGTACTGGCGTCGCCACGCCGATTCTGTGCTCGACGAACCTTCCCACTCATCGAAAGGACAAAGCGTGACGAACGATCGGCACATCTGTGTCGGCGGTCCGGGGCCCGACAGGGGCAGCGAGTGCTCCGACGGGCTCCAGTCCACCGGATCGGCGGAGACTGTGAACGGCATGCGGGGGGCCAACGAGGCCATGCCGCAGGAGAGCCGGGCGGGGAACCACTTCCTGGTGCCCGCGGGAAACAGCCACACCGTGCCCGCGGGAAACAGCCACACCGTGCCCGCGGGAAACAGCCACACCGTGCCCGCGGGGAACAGCCACACCGTGCCCGCGGGAAACAGCCACACCGTGCCCGCAGGGAACAGCCACACCGTGCCCGCGGGGAACAGCCACAGCGCGGAGCCCTTGGCGGCTCCCCGTGCCAGGGCGGCGCAGCCGCCAGGTGCCGCTGGTGGACCACTGGCGCATGCTCGCCCGTCAGCGCACCACAATCCGGCGCCCTGGCCGACGCCGGACCGGCGGAGCCGGAGCGGAACACTGGGGAACAGCGCGGCTGTCGAGCTCTCCTCCGACCGCCTGCTGCGTGACCAGCCCAAAGAACCCCGCCGTCGCTTCTCCTGGCTCCGCCTCGGCGCCAAGTCCGCCGAACGGGAGCGCCAACAGAAGCTGGCCGTCCTCCGCACTCCGGTGAGGGAGTGCTACAAGATCGCCGTCATCAGCCTCAAGGGCGGAGTCGGCAAGACAACCACCACGACCGCCCTGGGCGCGACGCTCGCCACCGAGCGGCAGGACCGCGTCGTCGCGATCGACGCCAATCCGGACGCGGGCACCCTCAGCCGGCGCGTGCGGCGGGAGACCGGTGCGACCATCCGTGATCTGGTGACGGACATCCCGAACATCACCAACTACATGGCGGTACGGCGCTTCACCTCCCAGGCCCCGAGCGGCCTGGAGGTTCTCGCCAACGAGGTGGACCCCGCCCTCTCGACGGCGTTCAACGACGAGGACTACCGCAAGGTCATCGGCTGCCTCGGGCAGCACTACCCGATCATCCTGACCGATTCCGGCACCGGCCTGCTGCACAGCGCCATGGGGGCCGTCCTGGCTTTCGCCGACCAGCTCATCGTGGTCGCCACGCCCAGCGTGGACGGTGCGACCAGCGCCAGCACCACCCTGGACTGGCTCAACGCGCACCACTATGAGGACCTCGTCACGCGGAGCATCACCGTGGTGTCCGAGGCTCGCAAGAAAAGCAACAGGGTGAGAGTGAACGACGTCGTGGACCACTTCCGTGCCCGCTGCCGGGGTGTGGTCGTGGTTCCGTTCGACGAGCACCTCGCCATGGGATCGGAGATCGACCTGGAGCAACTGAAGCCACGGACCCGTGAGGCCTACTTCAACCTGGCGACGCTGGTAGCCTCGGACTTCCCCCGCAACCAGCCCGAGACCACGAACTGGGGGGCCTCCCATCCCCACTTGGGATATAACGCGGCCAGCTTGTTCGCCACCCCCGCATGGGGGTGATCCATCCGGCAGAGCTCTCCGCCGCCGCCCCGGACCCGTTGCGGGCTCCGGGGCGGCGGCATGAGAAGGCCCCGGCTCGGGCTGCTGCCCCGAGGGCGGGTCGAGACCGGCTCGCGCTTGCTGACTTGCTGAGGGGACGCACGGTGCGGCTGCCCGGAGACGTGGGGGAAATCCGCTGCGAACGTCCGAAGTGAATGATCCCTCCTGGGCGCCACCCCACCTTCAGCGCCACCCCACCCTCAGCGCCACCCCACCCTCAGCGCTACACCGCCATCAGCGGTGCGTCTTCCCTCCATTTGAGAATCTTGTAGAAGCTGACCACGGCACCGTCCCGGCCCGGCTTGTTGCCGATGCGGACGTGGTCGGCGAGTTCCTGGATCAGGCAGAGACCGCGGCCGCCTTCGGCGTCGGTGCGGGCCGGGCGGATCGGCGGGCGGCCTCTTGCGGGGGGAAAGCCGGGTCCGGAGTCGGCGACCTCGATGCGGCACTTCTCACCGTCGAGGTACGCGGTGACCCGGTAGGCCTCGGACGAGCCGCCGTGCGCGGTTCGCCCCCGTGCTCGACGGCGTTGGCGCAGGCCTCGCTGAGCGCGACGGAGAGGTCGTAGGAGACGTCCGGGTCGACCCCCGCGGTCTCCATGGTGCCGAGCAGGAGACCGCCGGGCGAGCGGCACGCTGGCGGCATCGCGCCGCAGATGGAGTGACCACCAGATGCTCATGCTCCAGCCTCCTGGCCGCGGCTCGACATACCGTTACGTATTGCCGCTAGCGCAGGGTCCGTAAGCGCACGGATCGACGTGATGCCGCCCATACGGCGGATGCGCCGACGGCAGAAACCGGTGTATATGGGGCTGACGCACAGCAGGAGCCGCCTCCCCTCTCGTCGCTAGGAGGCGGTTCAGGAGACGTACGACACCTGACGGCGCCTCACTGAACGTACGCGCCCCTCCCGCCCGTACGTCCTATACCTCCCAATACATCCCGTGTATCCCGTATATCACGTGGTGGACCTGCCGGACGGAGCGGTCAAGGCCGGTGCGATGATGGGCCCGCCATGACTGCCCCCTACCAGCGCCCGGCGCGCACCGGAGATGATCTCCGGGTTCCGAGGGCCGCGGTGTTCGCCGCGGTCTGTGTCGTGCTGGCCGCGGCCGGTCATGCGCTCGCCTCCTGCGCCGGCATCCCCCTGTGGAGCTGGGCGCCGGGTTCCTCGCCGTCTTCGCCGTCGCGGCCCCGCTCGCCGGGCGGGAGCGCTCGCTGCCGGGGATCGCGGCGGTGCTGGCGCTGGGCCAGACCGTGCTGCACGCGCTGTTCGGGTTCGGTCAGCACGGCACGTCCACGGCGGCCGACTCCTCCGCCGCCCTGGACGCCGCCCTCGTCGAACGCGCCGCACGCCTCGTGTGCGGGGCGGTCATGGCGACGATCAGCCCGGCCAGGGCCCAGAGGATCCTCACCGATGCCGGTCTCGGCACCTCCGCTGCCCGGCACGACACACGCACCACCCCGCGGACACCGTGGCGACGGCCGCGGGCTCCTCGGCGTCCCTCCTGCCGTCCCTGCCGATGCTGCTCGGCCACGTCCTCGCGGCCGTCGCCGCCGGGTGGCTGCTGCGGCACGGGGACCTGGCGCTGCTGCGGCTCGTACAGCTGTCCGCCGACATGGCGCTCGTACGGTCCCCGCGCGGCGGTGCTCGCGCTGGTGCGTGTCCTGCGTTCCGGGCTCCCGGGCGCGCCGGACAGGGCGTCCCGCGTCCCGCACCCCGCGCGCGAGGCGGCGTCGGAGCTCCGTACGACCGCACTCCAGCACACGGTGATCCGGCGCGGCCCGCCGTGCCCCGCCGCCGTACTCGCCCTCGCTGCCTGACGCGACGCGCCACTCCACCGGGAGGGGACGTCGCCGTCGGCACGCGCGCGTGTCCGTCGTTTTCGATGCCTTGGGGCTTCGGCCGTTTTTCGATGCCTTGAGTTTTCGATGCCTGAGGGACCTTGTTTTCGGCGGCCCTCTCCAGGAGGCCGTTTTTCGAAGGCGCCTGCCTGAAGGAGCTGTGTTCGGGCTCATCTCAGGAGCCGTCTGCAGCCGTCTGCGCGGTTCCTGTGGCACCGTCGCGCACGCGCGCCTCTGTTCTTCTCCGGTCTTCGTTCTTTTCCAGTCTTCTCCAGATCATCTGTCACTGTGGAGCGTCATCCGCTATGAAGGTTTCCCGTATCGCCGCCGCCGGTGCCCTCGCCGCCTCGGCCGTCCTCGTCCTGTCCGCCCCCGCCTTCGCGCACGTCACCGTGCAGCCCGAGGGCACCGCCGCCAAGGGCGGCTACGCGACCGTCAACTTCAAGGTCCCGAACGAGCGCGACAACGCCTCGACCACCAAGCTCGAGGTCAACTTCCCGACCGACCACCCGCTCGCCTCGGTGCATGCCGCAGCCGTCGCCGGCTGGAAGATCGAGGTCACCAAGTCCAAGCTCGACAAGCCGCTCGAGATGCACGGCAAGAAGATCAACGAGGCCGTCATCCAAGGTCACCTGGACCGCCGACGGCAAGGGCATCGAGCCCGGCTTCTTCCAGAAGTTCCCGGTCTCCGTCGGCCAGCTCCCCGAGGACGCCGACGAGCTGGTCTTCAAGGCCCTCCAGACGTACTCCAACAAGGAGGTCGTGCGCTGGATCGAGGTGCCGCAGGAAGGGCCAGGAGGAGCCCGAGAACCCGGCGCCGGTGCTGGCCCTGTCCGCCGCCGACCGATGACCACCACGGCGCGTCCGCCGCCAACGACGACGTGACCGACGACGCCGAGGAAGCCTCCGCCGAGACACGACCGCCGCCGAGCCCGCCGACAGCACCGACACCACCGCCCGCGTCCTGGGCATCGTGGGCATCGTCGTCGGTGCCGCGGGCGTGGCCTTCGGCGTCTGGCCGGTCGTCGGCGTACGACGCCTGACCGCTCCCAACCCCGGCGCGCACGCGGGGTCGTACGGTCGTACGGCCTCGTCGGCCCGGCGGCGGACAGCCGCCGGGCCACCGCCGCTGTACGCCCCGGTGCGCGCCGGGACTCGAACATCTGGGACATTTTTCTATGCGCACGAAGACACGAAGAGTTCAAGGTTCCGAAGACGTACGCGGTGGCCGCCCTGCTCGCCGCAGCCGCCCTCACCCTCTCCGCCTGCGGCAGCGGCGGCGACGACGCGAACGCCCGTCGCCGAGGTGTCCGCGGAGCCCGGCTCGCGACCAAGGCGGCCACGGTCCTCGACAAGCCGTTCGAGAAGCCGGACCTCGTCCTCACCGACACGCACGGCAAGTCGTACGACCTCCGCAAGGAGACCAAGGGCAAGCCGACGCTGATCTACTTCGGCTACACCAACTGCCCCGACGTCTGCCCGCTGACGATGAGCAACATCGCCGTCGCCAAGAAGAAGCTGCCCAAGGAGCTCCGAAGCCAGGAACGGCGAACCTCCGCATCGTGTTCGTCACCACCGACCCGGAGCGGGACACCCCGACGAGCACTCGGCAAGTGGCTCAAGGGCATCGACCCCGAAGTCGTCGGCCTGACCGGCGACTTCGACACGATCCAGGCAGGCGCCCGCACCCTCGGCATCTCCATCGAGCCGCCGAAGAAGGAGAAGAACGGCAAGGTCATCTCCATGCACGGCACCCAGGTCATCGCGTTCTCACCGAAGACCGACGGTGGCTATGTGCTGTACGGGGAGGACGCCACCGTCGACGACTACACCAAGGACCTGCCGAAGCTCATCAAGGGGGAGAACCCGTGAGGCGCCTCTCCGCGAGCGGCCCTCCTCATGACGGCCGTGCTCACCCTCGCGGGCTGCGGAGGCGGGGAGAGCGGCGGACGGCGGGGAGAGCGGCGGAGGCGACCTGCGGTGCGGTCCGCCTACATGCCCCAGCCGGTCACCGACACCATGGCCGCCGGTTACCTCGTCATCGAGAACGACAGCGACCAGCCGACGACCTCTCCTCCGTCACCAGCGACATCGCCGAGGACGTCACCGTCCACGAGACGTCCGGGCAGACGATGGAGGAGCGCCGACGGTAACGACCTGGACGTCCCCGCCCACGGCCGGCTCGTCCTCGAGAGCGGCGGCATCCACATGATGTTCGTGAAGCTGAAGCGCAAGCCGAAGGAAGGCGAGACGGTGTCCGTGAAGCTGCACTTCAGCAGGACCAGCCCGATCACGGTCGAGATGCCGGTGAAGTCCGCCACGTACCAGCCGACGTCCACGAAGTCATCGGCGTCCTCGACCACTCGATTCGCACCACTGAGGGAGTGACCACCGTGAGCCCTGTGAGGCAGGCCATCGCTCCCCGGTTCCGGGCACTGTTGCTGCTGTTCCTCGCTGTCGACCGGCGCGCTGCTCGCCGGTGCCGCGCCCGGTCTCCGCGCACGCCGCGCTGACCGGGAGCAACCCGCAGCAGGGAGCGGTGGTCGAGAAGGCGCCCGACCAGGTGTCGCTCACCTTCTCCGAGAAGGTCGCGATGTCCGACGGCTCGGTGCGCGTCCTCGACCCCAAGGGCAAGCAGGTCGACACCGGCAAGACCACCGACCTGGGGCGGCACCACGTACGGCGTGAAGCTGCACTCGGGGCTGCCCGACGGCACGTTCACCGTCACCTACCAGGTGGTCTCGGCGGACAGCCACCCCGTCTCGGGCGCCTTCACCTTCTCCGTCGGCGCGCCCTCGAAGACCACCGTCGCGGTACCCGACCAGGAGGCGGGCGGCGGAGTCGTCGGCGGACTCTACGGCTTCGCGCGCTACGTGTCGTACGCCGGTTTCATCCTCCTGGTCGGCGGCGCGGCCTTCGTGCTGGCCTGCTGGCAGCGCGGTGCCGGGGTACGGCCGGTGCAGCGGCTCGTGGTCTCCGGGTGGCTCGCGCTCACCGCGGCCACCCTCGCGATGCTGCTGCTGCGCGGCTCCTACACCGGCTCCGGGAAGGTCGGCGACGTCTTCGACCTGAGCCTGCTCGGGCAGGTACTGGAGACCAAGACGGGTGCCGCGCTGGTCTCCCGGCTGCTGCTGCTCGCCGCGGCGCGCGCTGTTCATCGCCGTGCTGTTCGGGGCGTTCGCGCGACGGGGCGAGACGGAGAAGAGTGCGGGCGGGAGGACCGAGGACGAGCAGGGCGCCGATAAGGACCTCACCTTCGGGCTCGCCATCGGCGGGATCGTCGTGGCGGCGGGGCTCGCCGCGACCTGGGCGCATGGCCGAACACGCCTCGACCGGCATCCAGCCGGGCATCGCGATGCCCGTCGACGTCCTGCACCTGCTGGCCGTCGCCGCCTGGCTGGGCGGCCTGTCGGCGCTGCTCGTGGCGCTCTTCCGGGCGCCCGCCGACGCCCAGATCGAGACGGCCGCCGTACGCCGCTTCTCCGGCGTCGCGTTCGGCAGCGTGCTCGTGCTGGCCGCGACCGGGCATCTACCAGTCGTGGCGCCAGCTCGGCTCCTGGTCCGCGCTGACCGGCACCTCGTACGGGCAGCTGCTGCTCGTCAAGATCGGGCTGGTCGTCGTGCTCGTCGGCGTCGCGTGGATCTCCCGGCGGTGGACCGCCCGGCTGGCGGAGGTGCCGACGGCGGCCACCGGCCTCGAAGCCGGAGGGCACCGTGCGGGACGACGCGTACGGCACGTCCGGGAGAAGAGCGGAAGGCCGGTCGGCGGCGAGCGCACGGAAGACCCCGAGCAGAGCTTTGAGGACTCCGAGTCCGACCGCGAAACCACGAGGGGGCCGAGACCGAGGCCCCGAGGCCGAGGCTCCAGACGCGCGCGCCGCCCAACTCGCCCGGCAGCGGGCCGCCGTGGCCACCGCGCGCGAGAAGCGCATCCGGGACGCCGACCCGGGCCGCTCGGGCCTGCGCCGCTCCGTGCTCGCCGAGGCGGGCGTCGCCGTCGTGCTGCTCGCCGTGACGACCGTGCTGACCTCCGACCGAACCCGGGCGCACGGAGGAGGAGGCCAAGGCGGCCACCAGCCGCCGCGCCGCAGTCCGACGAGACCGGCAGGCCGGGCCGCTGTCCCTGGAGATGCCGTTCGACACGGGCGGCCAGGACGGCAAGGGCATCGCACGGCTCGACCTCGACCCCGCGCGCGTCGGCGGCAACGACATGCACGTCTACGTACAGCGGCCCAACGGCAAGGCCTTCGACGTCCCCGAGGTGAAGGTCGCCTTCACTCTCAAGGCGAAGGACATCGGGCCGCTGCCCGTGGTCCCCGACCGCATCACCACCGGACACTGGACGGCGAACGGGGTGCAGATCCCCATGGCGGGCAACTGGGAGATCGCGGTCACCGTGCGGACCTCCGACATCGACCAGGTGACCGTCAACAAGAACGCGCAGATCGGCTGAACCACACCATGGCTGACCAGTCCACGCCCGGAAGTGCCCCTCCTAAGGAGGCCGTTTCGCAGAGGCCTCCTCCAGGAGCGGCGATTTCCCACGAGGAGGCCGCCGAGAGGGCCATTTCCCGGCGGCGGCTGCTCGGCACCGCCGGGGCGACCGGGCTCGCACTGGGCGCGGCCGGCGGGGCCGCCGGGTACGCGGCCGCGCCCTCCGCCGACCAGGCCGCGCCCCTCAGCTCGCTCGGCGCCGGCCGAGGTGATGTTCCACGGGAAACATCAGGCCGGGCATCACCACCGCCCTCCAGGCCCGCGGCCACCTCGTCGCCTTCGACCTGGCGGCCGGGCGCGGGCCGCAAGGAGGCCGCCGCGCTGCTGCGCCGCTGGTCGGCGACGGCCCGGCGGCTGATGGCGGGCGAGGCGGCCGCGCAGCGACGACACGGATGTCGCGCGCGACGCGGGCCCGTCGTCCCTGACCGTCACCTTCGGCTTCGGGCACAGCTTCTTCGCCCGCACGGGCCTGGAGAAGCAGCGCCCGGACGCCCTCGACCCGCTGCCCGACTTCTCCTCCGACCACCTCGACAAGGCAGCGCAGCAACGGCGACCTGTGGGTGCAGATCGGCGCCAACGACGCGCTCGTCGCCTTCCACGCGCTGCGCGCGATCCAGAAGGACGCGGGCGAGGCGGCCCGGGTGCGCTGGCAGATGAACGGCTTCAACCGCTCGCCGGGCGCCACCGCCCACCCCATGACGGCCCGCAACCTGATGGGCCAGATCGACGGCACCCGCAACCCGAAGCCGTCCGAGCCCGACTTCGACCAGCGGATCTTCGTACCCGCGTCCGGGGCCGGAGCCCGGCGTGGATGGCGGGCGGCTCCTACGCCGTCGTACGCCGCATCCGCATGCTCCTCGACGACTGGGAGAAGCTCTCGCTCAAGGAGCAGGAGGACGTCATCGGGCGCCGCAAGTCCGACGGCGCCCCGCTGACCGGCGGCACCGAGACGACCGAGCCGGACCTGGAGAAGACCGGACGCCGACGGCAAGCTCGTCATCCCCGTCAACGCCCACGCCCGGATCACCGCCCCCGACCAGAACGGCGGCGCGGCCATGCTGCGCCGCCCGTTCTCCTTCCACGACGGCTTCGACGCGGACGGCGTGCCCGGACGCGGGACTGCTCTTCGTCTGCTGGCAGGCCGACCCGCTGCGCGGCTTCGTCACCGGTGCAGCGCAAGCTCGACCGGGGCGACGCGCTGTCGGCGTTCATCCGGCACGAGGCGAGCGGCCTGTTCGCGGTGCCGGGCGGGGCCGCGGAGGGCGAGTACGTGGGGCAGCGGCTGCTGGAGGGCTGAGAACAGCCCCCTGGGCGTCGGCCGGCGACCGGGAGCGTCGGCCCGGCTGCGCACGGCCCATTAGGGTGAGGCCATGCCAGCCAGCTACACGTATCTCGGCCCCGAGGGCACCTTCACCGAGGCCGCCCTGCGCACGCTGCCGGAGGCCGCCACCCGCGAGCTCGTCCCGATGGTGTCCGTGCCCGCCGCGCTCGACGCCGTACGCAACGGCGAGGCCGAGGCCGCGTTCGTACCGATCGAGAACTCCGTCGAGGGCGGCATCACCGACGACCCTCGACGAGCTGGCCGCCGGCGCACCGCTGATGATCTACCGCGAGGTGCTGCTGCTCGATCACCTTCGCGCTGCTGGTCACGGCCGGGCACGAAGCTGTCGGAGATCAAGACGGTCACCGGGCACCCGGCCGCCCAGCCGCAGGTGCGCAACTGGATGAAGGCGCAACCTCCCGGACGTCGCTCTGGGAGTCGGCGGCCTCGAACGCGGACGGCGCCCGGCTGGTGCAGGAGGGCCGCTACGACGCGGCCTTCGCGGGCGAGTTCGCGGCGGCCACGGTACGGGCTGGAGCCGCTGGTGACCGGGATCCACGACGCGGAGAACGCGCAGACCCGCTTCGTGCTGGTGGGCCGGCCCGCCCGGCCCGCGGCGCCGACCGGCGCGGACAAGACGTCCGTGGTCATCTGGCTAGCGCGACGACCACCCCGGTGCGCTGCTGGAGCTGCTGCAGGAGTTCGCCGTACGCGGGCGTCAACCTGATGCTGATGCAGTCCCGGCCGACCGGTGAGGGCATCGGCAACTACTGCTTCGCCATCGACGCCGAGGGCCACATCTCCGACCGGCGGGTGGGCGAGGCGCTGATGGGCCTCAAGCGGATCTGCCCGAAGGTGCGCTTCCTCGGGTCGTATCCGCGGGCGGATGTCGACCGTGAAGGACGTACGGCGCGCTGCGGCCGGGACGTCCGACGACGAGTTCGTGGCGGCGGCCGACTGGCTGGCGCGCTGCCAGGACGGCCGGTTCTAGGCCGCCTCCGGGCCTATCGAGCCCAAGCCACCCGGGGCCGCCAGCCATCCCAAGCCACCCGGGACGTCCAAGCCACTCAGGAGCCCCAAGCCTCCTGAGTGTCGGCCGAACGCCGTTTCCAGGACTCCTGTCGGCGACTTCCGGGATGAGGCGAATCCAGTTGACACAGGCCCCGACAACGGTCCTACCTGCTGGTTTTCCCGCATGCAGAAGTTATCCACAGGCCGGCTCCTCGACCTGGGGACAAGTCGACAAGGCAGTGCCGCTCAGTCGATAAATCTCCCTATGGGTCCCTACTTCGTCCACAGCCCCATACCTCACCCTTCATCCACCCGTCTCCCGCAAACCACCCCTTGGAGTGACCTGAAGTGGCCTGAGAGGGGTCGGGCCCACGTTCCCTTCGAAACGTCGGGCGCGATGACGGATCTTCCACAGCCGTGGACAACTTCCGGCGCGACCTGTGGACAACATACCCAAGTCCTTCGGCAAGGGACGTCACCTGCAGAAGTCCATCAGATTTCTTCGCACAGCCTGTGGATAACTTCGCAAACGGCGGCTGCGAATATCCCGAGTCGTGAGCCGGAACCGCGCACCGGTAGCCTTGAGGGGTGATTGACCTTCGCCTGCTCCGTGAGGACCCCGACCGTGTGCGCGCGTCGCAGCGCGCCCGTGGAGAGGACGTCGCGCTCGTCGACGCCCTCCTCTCCGCCGACGAGCGGCGCAGGTCGTCCGGCGTCCGCTTCGACGAACTGCGCGCCGAGCAGAAGTCGCTCGGCAAGCTGATCCCCAAGGCCTCGGGCGACGAGAAGGCCGAGCTGCTGAAGAAGGCCGAGCGAGCTGGCCGCCGACGTCAAGGCGGCCGACGCCGAGCAGGACGAGGCCGCGGCCGAGACCCAGCGAGCTGCTGCTCCAGCTCGGCAACCTCGTGCACCCCGACGTGCCCGTCGGCGGCGAGGAGGACTTCGTCGTCCTGGAGACGCACGGCACGATCCGCGACTTCGCGGCCGAGGGCTTCGAGCCCAAGGACCACCTGGAGCTCGGCGCAGCTGCTCGGCGCGATCGACGTCGAGCGCGGCGCCAAGGTCTCCGGCTCGCGCTTCTACTACCTCACCGGCGTCGGCGCGCTGCTGGAGCTCGCGCTGGTCAACGCGGCGATCGCGCAGGCCACCGAGGCCGGCTTCACGCCGATGCTGACCCCGGCGCTGGTCCGCCCGCAGCGCCATGGAGGGCACCGGCTTCCTCGGCCAGGCCGCGGCAGGACGTCTACCACCTGGACAAGGACGACCTCTACCTGGTCGGCACCTCCGAGGTCCCGCTCGCCGCGTACCACATGGACGAGATCCTCGACGCCGACCGGCTCCCGCTGCGCTACGCCGGCTTCTCGCCCTGCTTCCGCCGCGAGGCCGGCTCGTACGGCAAGGACACCCGCGGCATCTTCCGCGTGCACCAGTTCGACAAGGTCGAGATGTTCTCGTACGTCGCTCCGGAGGACTCGCGAGGCCGAGCACCAGCGCCTGCTGGAGTGGGAGAAGCAGTGGCTGACCGTCGCTGGAGCTGCCGTTCCGGGTCATCGACGTGGCCTCCGGCGACCTGGGCGCCTCGGCCGTCGCGCAAGTTCGACTGCGAGGCGTGGATCCCGACCCAGGGCAAGTACCGCGAGCTGACCTCGACCTCGGACTGCACCGAGTTCCAGTCCCGCCGCCTGTCGATCCGCATGCGTGACGGCAAGACAGGTCACGCCGCTGGCGACGCTGAACGGCACGCTGTGCGCCGTACCCGCGCACGATCGTCGCGATCCTGGAGAACCACCAGCAGGCCGACGGCTCGGTGCGGGTGCCCGAGGTGCTGCGCCCGTACCTGGGCGGCCGCGAGGTCCTGGAGCCGGTCGCCAAGTGAGCGAGCGCCGCTGCACCAGCGGCTTCCCGTACAAGCTGATCGCGACCGATCTCGACGGAACGCTGCTGCGCTCCGACGAGACCGTCTCGGAGCGCACGCGCAGGCGCCTCGCCGCGGCCACCGCGGCGGGCGCCGCGCACATCGTCGTCACCGGGCCGCGGCGGTGCCCTGGACCCGGCACATCCTCGACGACCTCGGCTACGGGGGCCTCGCGGTCTGCGGCCAGGGCGCGCAGGTCTACGACGCCGGGCGAGCACCGGCTGCTGACCTCGGTGACCCTGGACCGGCAGCTCGCCGGCGCTGGCGCTCGCCAAGATCGAGGCGGAGGTCGGCCCGCTGCTGCTGGCCGCGAGCCGCGACGGCCTGGACGGCGAGGTGCTGGTCGGCCCCGGCTACCGCGTCCAGGACGGCCCGCTGCCCTACCGTCCCGTTCACGGACCGCGGCGGACCTGTGGGCCGCGCCGCTGAACAAGCTGTACCTCCAGCACCCGACGCTCGACGACGACGAGCTCGCCGACGGCCGCCCGCCAGGTCGCCGGCGGCCTGGTCGGCGTCGCGATGGCCGGCGAGGGCATCGTGGAGCTCCTCCCGCTGGGCCTCACCAAGGCCACGGGCCTCGTCGCTGGCCGCCCGCCGGCTGGGCGTCAAGCGCCGCGGACACCATCGCCTTCGGCGACATGCCCAACGACATCCCGATGTTCGCCTGGGCCGCGCACGGCGTGGCCATGGCCAACGCCCACGAGGAACTCAAGGCCGTCGCCGACGAGGTGACGTCCTCCAACGAGGAGGACGGCATCGCGGTGGTGCTGGAGCGGTTGCTGCGCCAAGGAGTCGTCGGGAAATAACTTGCGGGCCCTGCCTCTTGACGTCACAGCTCAGGAGTGGTGCGCGCCAACGACTTGTTCCCGACGGCTCCTGACCTGAAGTGCATCCTCGCGTTGTCCACAGGTTCGCCTGTTTGCCTGTGGATAACCGCACTTGGCTGTGGATCAAACATCCGGATCAAAATCGCGTGCGTGATACGCATCTCTCCAGACACGCTGGCGGGACGAAGGAACAAATGGACGAAACGGATGGACGAAACAAATAGAACGGATGGAGCGGATGGAGCGGAGTCGGTCACGGCAGACCGTCATGATGTCGGCCAGGACAGTAAGCACTCACCTGTACGAACCCCCACACGAGCGTGGAGGTATACGCGCGAGAATGGGTCCGTGACCTCAGCGACGAGACAGCCCGAGACCCCGGCCCCGACCGTTCCGCCCCGGCTGATCGCCACGGACCTCGACGGCACCCTGCTGCGCGACGACAACTCGGTCTCCGCACCGCACGGTCGCCGCCCTCGCCGCCGCCGAGGAGGCCGGGCATCGAGGTCTTCTTCGTCACCGGCCGCCCGGCCCGCTGGATGGATGTCGTCAGCGACCACGTCCACGGCCACGGCCTGGCGATCTGCGGGAACGGCGCCGCCGTGGTCGACCTGCACGGCGGTCCGGGCGCCCACCGCTTCGTCAAGATCCGCGAGCTGGCGCGGGAGAACGCCCTCGACGCCGTACAGCTGCTGCGCGAGGCCGCGCCGGGGACCGTGTACGCCGTCGAGCAGACGATACGGCTTCCACCAGGAGCCGGAGTACCCGAAACTGCACATGGAGATCCCCGACACCCTCGCGCCCGCCGAGAAGCTGCTGGCGCCGGGCGGGGTCACCGAGGCGGAGCCGGTGCTCAAGATCCTCGCGTACCACCCCGAGATCGGCCCCGACGACTTCCTGGCCACCGCCCGCATCGCCGTCGGTGGCCGTGCCACCATCACCCGCTCCAGCCCCAGCGCCCTGCTGGAGATCAGTGGCCCCGGCGTCTCCAAGGCCAGCACGCTCGCGCTGTGCTGTGCCGAGCGCGGCATCTCCCCCGAGGAGGTCGTCGCCTTCGGGGACATGCCGAACGACGTCGAGATGCTCACCTGGGCGGGCCGCTCGTACGCCATGGGCAACGCACACCCCGATGTGATCGCCGCAGCCTCGGGCCGGACCGTCGCCAACAACGAGGACGGGGTGGCCGTCGTGATCGAGCGGCTGCTGGCGGAGCGGCCACAGGCGTAGCAGACGGCTGGGCAGTCGCGGCGGATGATGCCGTCGCTCTCCGTCCGTCGCTCTCCGTCCGTTGAGCCGTCTCTACCCGTGCGTTGAGCCGTCTCTATCCGTCCGTGACCAGAGCTCCATCGTTCCTCTGGACTGAGTAGCCCGGTCGCCTGGGGGCGACACCCTGTGATCTTGCAAATCGATGGCGGCAGCGCCTCGTTGACCTTGGACGCTATCGACTTACGCATCAGGGCTTGGGTACGGGCCGTTCGCGGCCGTCAGCGTCCCGGTGCCGCGCCCAGCAGATCCCCCGCCGCCTCCCGCTCCACCATCGAACGCAACGGCCCGTCCACAACGGCCAGTTCCGCGTAGGTGCCCCGCTGCACGACCCGCCCTTCGGCGAGGACGACGACCTCGTCCACCGCCTCCAGTCCGGCCAACCGGTGGGTGATCAGCAGGGTCGTACGGCCCTCGGTCGCGGCCAGCAGGTCCGCGGTGAGTGCGTCGGCAGTCGGCAGGTCGAGGTGTTCCACGGGCTCGTCGAGGACGAGGACCGGGAAGTCGGCGAGCAGGGCACGAGCCAGCGCAAGTCGCTGTCGCTGGCCACCGGACAGGCGCGCTCCGTGCTCGCCGATGAGGGTGTCGAGCCCGTCAGGCAGTCCGTCAACCCAGTCGAGGAGCCGCGCCCGCGTGAGCGTGTCCCGCAGCTCCGCCTCGGTGGCGTCCTTCCGGGCCAGCAGCAGGTTCTCGCGCACCGAGCTGTCGAAGAGGTGGGCGTCCTGGGCACACAGCCCGACAAGTCGTCGTACGGCATCCCCGTCGAGCACGCAGGAGTTCACTCCCCCCAGTGTGTATGTCCCTTCGCGCACGTCGAGGAACCGCAACAGCACCTGTGCGAGCGTCGTCTTACCCGATCCGGAGGGGCCCACCACGGCGATCCTGCGGCCCTGTTCGAGGGTGAGGTCGAGCCCGGCGAGCGCGTCCCGATCCTGCCCGGCGTATCGGACGGCGAGCCCGTCGAGGACGAGGGGGAACGGCGACCGCGGCGCGGGCGCGGGTCGTTCGGGTTCGCGTACGGGATCGGGGGTGTCCCCCACCTCGTACACGCGCTCCGCGCTCTTGCATACCCGCTGCCGGAACTGCACGGCGAGCGGCAGTCCCAGGACGGCCTCGAAGGCGGCGAGCGGGGTGAGGACGACGACGGCCATCGCGACCCCGCCGAGGCGGCCGTCGGCGACCGCCTGCGCGCCCACGAGAGCGGCGGCCGCCACTGTGAGACCGGTGACCAGCGCGGTAAGCCCGTCGCCGAGCGCGGTGGCGGTGGCGGCACGGGACGCGATCCGGGTCAGCGCGGTGTCGGCCCGCCGCGCCTCGGCGGTACGCGCGGGCAGGGCGCCCGCCACCGTCAGCTCGGCGGTTCCGGTGAGCAGCTCGGCCACACGAGTGGCCAGCACCCCGCGGGCGGGGGCGAGCCTGCGTTCGGCGCGCCGGGCCACGGCTCCGGTGATCAGCGGGACCCCGGCCCCGGCAGCGAGCAGTCCGAGGGCGAGGACAGCACCGGCCTCGGGCAGCAGCCATGCGGTGAACCCGACGGAGGCGGTCGACACCACGACCGCCGCTCCGGCGGGCAGCAGCCACCGCACCCAGTAGTCCTGCAGCGCGTCCACGTCGGCGACGAGCCGCGAGAGCAGGTCACCGCGCCGGGTACGCCGCAGCCCCGCCGGCGCCAGCTGTTCCAGCCGCCGGTAGACGGCGACCCGTGTGTCGGCCAGCATCCGCAGCACGGCGTCGTGCGACACGAGCCGCTCCGTGTACCGGAACACGGCCCGCCCGATCCCGAACGCCCGCGTGGCTGTCACGGCGACCATCAGATACAGCACGGGCGGCTGCTGGGAGGCCCGTGAGATGAGCCACCCGGAGGTGGCCATCAGGCCCACGGCACTCCCCAACGCGAGACTGCCGAGCACCAGGGCGAGCACAAGGCGTCCGCGACGGGGGCCGGCCATGGCGCGGACACGGGTCAGTACAGAGCGACGCTGCTCGAGTGGCAGCTCTTCTTCGCGAACCGACGACACCTCCGTATCCTCGACTTGCGTGCCCACCGGCGTCGCTCCGGCCCGTGGGGCACGGGATACCGCGAGGGGCGTCCGAGACTCCACCCGGACAACCCGGTCGGCCACCTCCAGCAGCGCCGGCCGGTGCATCACCAACAGCACGGTCCGCCCGACCGCGAGCCGCCGTACCGTCTCCACGACCTCGGCCTCGGTGTCCCCGTCCAGGGCAGCCGTCGGTTCGTCGAGCAGCAGCACGGGCCGGTCCGCGAGGAAAGCCCGTGCCAGGGCGAGTCGTTGGCGCTGTCCGGCGGAGAGACCGGCACCGTCCTCGCCCAGCACCGTGTCCAGCCCGGCAGGCAGCGCGTCGACGACATCTAGCGCTCCCGCATCGGCCAGCGATCGCCGTACGTCCGCGTCGTCCGCGTCCGGCCGCGCGAGCCGTACGTTCTCTGCGATGGTCCCGGCGTACAGATGGGGCCGCTGCGGCACCCAGGCCACACGCGAGCGCCACTCCTCCAGATCGATGGAGGCAAGGTCGCTGTCCCCGACGCGTACCCGCCCCGTGGTCGGCTCGACAAACCCCAGGAGAACGTTCAGCAGCGTGGATTTGCCGACTCCGCTCGGCCCGACGAGGGCCACCGTCTCTCCGGGCGCGACCTCGAAGGACACGTCCGAGGCGGCATCGTACGACCGCCCCGGATACCGGACGGTCACGCCCTGGAACGCAAGAGGGATCTCCTCTTCCGGCACAGCCAGCGAGCCGGAGGCCGGCACCGGCGTCTCCAGTACCTCGAAGATCACCTCGGCCGCCGCGAGCCCCTCGGCGGCCGCGTGGAACTGCGCCCCCACCTGCCGCAGCGGCAGATACGCCTCGGGTGCGAGGACGAGGATCACCAGCCCGACATACAGGTCCATCTCTCCGTGCACGAGCCGCATTCCGATGGTCACCGCGACCAGCGCGACCGAGATGGTGGCGAGCAGCTCCAGCGCGAAGGAAGACAGGAAAGCGATCCGCAGCGTCCGCATGGTCGCCCGCCGGTACTCGCCGGTGATCTGCCTGATCGACTCGGCCTGCGCTTTGGCCCGGCCGAACACCTTGAGTGTCGGCAGCCCAGCGACCACGTCCAGGAAGTGCCCCGACAACCGGGACAGCAGCCGCCACTGACGGTCCATCTGTGACTGTGTGGCCCAGCCGATCAACACCATGAAGAGGGGGATCAGCGGCAGTGTGCCGACGATGATCGCAGCCGATACCCAGTCTTCGGTGACGATCCTCGCGAGTACGGCCACGGGTACGACCACCGCGAGCCCCAACTGTGGCAGATAGCGCGAAAAGTAGTCGTCGAGAGCGTCAACTCCCCGTGTGGCGAGGGCGACCAGTGAACCCGTGCGCTGCCCGCTCAGCCAGCCGGGCCCCAGCGCGACGGCCCGCTCCAGCAACCGTCCCCGCAGTTCCGACTTCACCACCACACTCGCCCGGTGCGCGACGAGCTCGGTCAGCCAGGAGACAAGTGCACGACCGCACCCGACAGCCACCAACAGCAGCAGAGGTGTGCGCAGTTCAGCGACCGACATGCCATGCTGGAAGGCGCCGACCACCGCTTCGGCGATGAGCATCGCCTGAGCGACCAGGAGCACCGCCCCGACGGCTCCCAGGCCAACGACCGCCCCCAAGAAGAGGCGGGTGGCGCGGGCATACCGGAGCAGTCGCGGGTCGATCGGTTTCACGTGAAACACACCCTCTACTCAGTCGGCATGTTTCACGTGAAACATGCCTCAGCCTCCAGGAAGGCGCGTTTCACGTGAAACATCATGGAACACACCCTCCCGCCGGACTCAGTGCACGACCCGGACTCAGTGCACGACCTCGGCAATATGCTGCGTACCGATCCGCTTACGGAACACCCAGTACGTCCACCCCTGGTAGAGCAGGACTATCGGTGTGGCGATCCCCGCACACCAAGTCATGATCTTCAGGGTGTACGGGCTCGACGAGGCGTTGGTGACCGTGAGACTCCAGTCCTCGCTCAACGAAGACGGCATGACATTCGGGAAGAGCGTCAGGAAGAACATCGCGACAGCCGCCACGATGGTGACTCCCGACAGCGCGAACGCCCAGCCCTCACGCCCCGCTTGAGCAGCCCCCAGCGCAGCCATGAGCGCGGCCACCGCCACGACCATCGCGACAAGCGACCCGGTATCGCCCTTGGTGGCCTGCGTCCAGAGCAGGAAGACGAGCACCGACACGGCGGTCATCAACCCGACACGCAGCGCGAGCTTGCGTGCCCGTTCCCGGATGTCCCCGACAGTCTTGAGTCCGACGAACACCGTCCCGTGAAAGGTGAACAGCGACAGCGTGACCAGACCTCCCAGGAGGGCGTACGGGTTGAGCAGGTCGGTGACAGTGCCGACATACTCCAGGTCAGAGTCGATTTTCACGCCGCGCACGAGGTTGGCGAAGGCCACGCCCCATAGGAACGCGGGAAGCAGCGAGGTCCAGAAGATCGCGGTCTCCCAGGTGCGCTGCCAGCTCTCTTCCGGCCTCTTCACCCGGTACTCGAAGGCGACCCCGCGGACGATCAGGCAGACCAGGATGAGCAGCAGCGGCAGGTAGAAGCCGGAGAAGAGCGTGGCGTACCACTCGGGGAAGGCCGCGAAGGTCGCACCGCCCGCGGAGAGCAGCCACACCTCGTTGCCGTCCCAGACCGGCCCGATGGTGTTGATGAGGACCCGCTTCTCGGGGCGGTTCCGGGCGAGCAGCTTGGTGAGGACACCAACCCCGAAGTCGAAGCCCTCCAGGAAGAAGTAGCCGGTCCAGAGGACCGCGATGAGGACGAACCAGACGTCGTGAAGTTCCATGAGTGTGCAGCTCCCTCGGCCTAGTACGAGAAGGCCATCGGCTTGTCGGCGTCACGGGAGTCGCCGCCGATCTTCGCGGGCGGGGTGAGGTCGGCCTCGGTGAGCTCGGGCGGTCCGGCCTTGACGTACTTCACGAGCAGCTTGACCTCGACGACAGCGAGGATCGCGTACAGCGTGGTGAACACGATCATCGAGGTGATGATCTCGCCCTGCGAGACGCCGGGGGAGACCGCGTCGCGGGTCCGCAGCACTCCGTAGACGACCCACGGCTGGCGGCCCATCTCAGTGAAGATCCAGCCCCAGGAGCTAGCGATCAGCGGGAAGCCCAGTGTGAGGGTCGCAATGCGCCAGTACCACTTGGTGAGCTTCGGGCCGAGAGCCTTTGTGGGCAGCAGCACAAGATGCGGTACCTCGTCGTCCTCACCCCTCAGGTGCTGGGGCAGCAGGAGCTTCCTGCGGGTCAGCCAGAGTCCGGTCAGGCCGAGGGCGCAGGATGCCATGCCGAAGCCGATCATCCAGCGGAAGCCCCAGTAGGCAACGGGGATGTTGGGCCGGTAGTCGCCGGGCCCGTACTTCTCCTGCTCGGCCTCGTTGACGTCGTTGATGCCGGGGAGGTACGAACTGAAATCGTCCTTGGCGAGGAACGACAGCAGGCCCGGGATCTCGATGGCGACCTTGTTGTGCCCCTTGTCGACGTCGCCGATGGCGAAAACCGAGAAAGGCGCGGGAGCCTCGCCATCCCACAGCGCCTCGGCTGCGGCCATCTTCATCGGCTGTTGCTCGTACATGACCTTGCCGAGGAGGTCACCGCTGATCGCGGTGAGCATGCCGCCGAGGACCACGGTGACCAGGCCGAGCCGCAGCGAGGTCTTCATCACAGGGATGTGCTTCTTGCGGGCCAGGTGGTAGGCGGCGATGCCGACCATGAACGCGCCGCCGGTGAGGAAGGCCGCGGAGAGAGTGTGGAAGACCTGGGTCAGCGCAGTGTTCTGGGTCAGGACGAGCCAGAAGTCCGTCAGTTCGGCGCGGCCCTTTTCTTCGTTGATCCGGTAGCCGACGGGATGCTGCATCCACGAGTTGGCCGCGAGGATGAAGTACGCCGACAGAATCGTGCCGAGGGAGACCATCCAGATACAGGCAAGGTGGATCTTCTGCGGCAGCTTGTCCCAGCCGAAGATCCACAGGCCTATGAAGGTCGACTCGAAGAAGAAGGCGATCAGGGCCTCGAAGGCCAGCGGAGCACCGAAGACGTCGCCGACAAAGCGCGAGTAGTCGGACCAGTTCATGCCGAACTGGAATTCCTGCACGATGCCGGTGACGACGCCCATCGCGATGTTGATCAGGAAGAGTTTGCCCCAGAACTTGGTGGCCTTGAGGTACTTCTCCTTTCCCGTGCGCACCCAGGCGGTCTGCAGGCCGGCGGTGAGCGCGGCGAGCGAGATCGTCAGGGGGACGAAGAGGAAGTGGTAGACGGTAGTGATGCCGAACTGCCATCGCGCTAGAGTCTCCGGCGCCAAAGCGATGTCCACGTCTTCTCCTTACGTGCCGTGGTCATGGCGGCAGTTTTGCCCGTTGCGTCACTCACACCTCGGGAGCAACCAGGCGAGCTTGTGAACACATTCACAAGCATTATGCCGCATAGCCGTTCGACGCTTGGAGGGAGGGGGTCCCTGAAAACGGCCCGACAGGCTCATGGCCACGGAGGGCCCGCCAAGGAGCTGACGCCGTCGAACCCACCACGGCGGCCCTCGCCACGGCACTTCTCCTCACCGCCCCCGTCAGCACCCGGTCCGCGGTCGGCGCTCCCCACGCCACCGCGTCCGGTATCCAGCCGATCCCCGCAGCCCGCAGCCCGCAGCCCGCAGCCCGCAGCCCGCAGCCCGCAGCCCGCAGCCCGCAGCCCGCAGCCCGCAGCCCGCAGCCCGCAGCCCGCAGCCCGCAGCCCGCAGCCCGCAGCCCGCAGCCCGCAGCCCGCAGGAGGTTACAGCTCCTTGTGGAACGCCTCCGTCGTCTTCAGGAAGATGTCATTCGCCTCAGGCTCGCCGATCGTCACGCGAACACCCTCACCGGGGAACGGCCGTACGACGACGCCGTGCTGCTCGCACGTGGCCGCGAAGTCCACCGTGCGCTCGCCCAGCCGCAGCCACACGAAGTTCGCCTGCGTCTCGGGCACCGTCCAGCCCTGGGCCCGCAGGCCCTCGACGACGCGCATGCGTTCGGACACCAACACCCCCACTCGGCCCAGGAGTTCGTCCTCCGCGCGCAAAGAGGCTATCGCCGCCTCCTGGGCGATCTGGCTCACTCCGAACGGCACCGCCGTCTTGCGCAGGGCAGTCGCCACCGGCTCGTGAGCGATCGCGAAGCCCACACGGAGCCCGGCGAGTCCGTACGCCTTGGAGAAGGTACGCAGCACACAGACGTTCGGCCGCTCGCGGTAGAGCTCGACCCCGTCCGGAACCTCCCTGTCGCGTATGAACTCCCGGTACGCCTCGTCCAGCACCACCAGCACATCGCCCGGCACCCGGTCGAGGAACCGCTTCGAGCGCCGCCCGGCGCGCCACCGTGCCCGTCGGGTTGTTGGGGTTGCAGACGAAGATCAGACGCGTCCGCTCGCTGATCGCGTCCGCCATCGCGTCCAGGTCGTGCACGTCATCCGGCGTCAGCGGCACCCGCACGGACGTGGCCCCGCTGATCTGCGTGATGATCGGGTACGCCTCGAAGGACCGCCAGGCGTAGATCACCTCGTCGCCGGGCCCGGAGGTCACCTGGAGAAGCTGCTGGGCGACACCGACCGAGCCCGTGCCTGTGGAGAGGTGGGAGACCGGCACCCCGAAGCGGTCCGCCAGCTCGATCATCAGGGCCGTGCACATCATGTCCGGGTACCGGTTGAAGGACGCGGCCGCCGCGGTCACGCGCTCCATCACGCCGGGCAGCGGCGGATAGGGGTTCTCGTTGGAGGACAGCTTGTACGCCATGGGGCCACCCCCCGCGGCAGGCTTGCCAGGCTTGTAGATGGGTATCCCCTCCAGCTCCGCTCGCAGCTTGGGGCTCGTCTCGCTCACGGCAGTCCTCCTCGTCGACGCCTGATGATCCTCACTTTATGAGGATTCGGCGCTCCTGCGAACGGCCTGTGGATAACCGAGTGCCCCTCCCCCGCTCATCTCCTCATCAGTCACACGGGCCCCAGGTGCATCACCGCACGAAGGCGCACGAAACAAGGGGCGCGCCGCCCGCAGTCGTACGCGCCGGTGGCTCGCGCCGTGGCGCGCATCCTCCGTGCAGGTGAGTGGAGACCTCTTCGAGACATGAGCTACTTGACAGGCCTATGCGCGCCAACACATCATGCACCACTACAAAAAGGCTCAATCACCTTGTATTCAAAGGTATTTGAGGGTTATTACCTTGCAGAAACGTATCCTTCAACGAGTGCATATGTGTCCACACCACCCCACCGCATGAGCCCTACTATCGGCTCGCCATGACAGCAGCAGGGAAGCACCAGGTGAGCCGGGCAGAGACTCCCCGCCGAGGCAGTCGGCCGAGCCGGGCAGGCATCAGAGACGTGGCCGCTGCCGCCGGGGTCTCCATCACGACCGTCTCCGATGCCCTCAACGGCAAGGGCCGGCTCCCGGACGCCACCCGACGCCATGTCCGCGAGGTCGCAGACCGGCTGGGGTACCGCCCCTCGGCCGCGGCCCGAACGCTCCGTACCGGGAAGTCCGGACTGATCGGCCTGACCGTGACGACGTACGGGGATGAACCTTTCACCTTCACGGAGTTCGCGTACTTCGCGGAAATGGCGCGGGCCGCCACCTCGGCCGCGCTCGCCCGGGGCTATGCCCTGGTTATCCTCCCCGCGACCTCGCGCCACGACGTGTGGTCGAACGTCGCCCTGGACGGCACCGTGGTCATCGACCCGTCCGATCAGGACCCGGTCGTCAGCGAACTGGTCCGCCAGGGATTACCAGTTGTCTCCGACGGTCGCCCGGCCGGCTCGCTACCGGTCACCGCGTGGGTCGACAATGACCACGAGGCCGCCGTCCTGGGCATCCTCGACCACCTGGCCGACGCCGGCGCCCGCCGGATCGGCCTGCTGACGGGGACCACGACCGACACGTACACCCACCTGTCCACGACCGCGTACCTGCACTGGTGCGAGCGCGTCGGGCAGGAGCCCGTGTACGAGGCCTATCCGGCGCACGATCCGTGCGCCGGAGCCGTCGCCGCCGACCGACTGCTGGCCCGGCCCGACCGCCCGGACGCCGTCTACGGCCTGTTCGACCCGAACGGCACCGACCTGCTGGCCGCGGCCCGGCGGTACGGTCTGCGCGTCCCCGACGACCTGCTGCTGGTCTGCTGCAGCGAGTCCACCGTGTACGCCACCACCGAGCCGCCCATCAGCACGCTCTCCCTGAAGCCGCGCCGGATCGGCACGGCGGTGGTCCAACTCCTCATCGACGCCATCGAGGGAGTCGAGTCGGACGAGCCGATCGAGCAGGTGATAGCGACGGAGCTGATGGTGCGGACATCGTCCGAGCGGCGCTCGCCGCGTACGACGGTCAGTGCGCCCCGGTCGCCCGGAAAAGGGTGACCACTGCTGAGGATCCGGCGAGGACCCTCGAGGATTCGATGAGCAATCGGGCGGGGAAAGCTCCGCCCAATTCGGGAGAAAACCGTGATGAACAGGGGTCCTGCGCCATTTCACCACCCCTGGGTCATCACATGGCGCGATCCGCATTCCTATGATGGGCGCACGACACCGCGAGCCGCTGCGACCAGGCAGTCCGATGCGGTGCAGATGCGGCGCGATGGTGGTGGAGGGGTCGATGACTCAGGGGGCCGGTCAGGGACCCGAGGTGCGGACACCGACGGTGCGCGATTTCCGTGTACCGGCGTACGTCCATGAGGCCGGTACGTACGCCGCACAGCACACACCCCGGTGAGATGGCCCGACCGCTCGACGAGCCCGAGGGCCACCCCGAGGGGTACACACCCGACCGCAGCGCAACCTGCCCGTCATCAACCGGGGTGACACCGTTCTGCTCTCCGTGGACCCCGAAGCCCTCGCGGCCGCGCAGCCCGGCACCGGTCAGGGTCCCCTGTACGTCGTCGGGGACGTGCACGGCTACCTCGACGAGTTGATCGCCGCACTTCAGGAGAAGGGCCTCATCGACGCCGCGGGCAACTGGTCCGCGGGCACCGCGCGGCTGTGGTTCCTCGGCGACTTCACCGACCGCGGTCCGGACGGCATCGGCGTCATCGACCTTGTGATGCGGCTGTCCGCCGAGGCAGCCGCGGCAGGCGGCTACTGCAAGGCCCTCATGGGCAACCACGAACTGCTGCTGCTCGGCGCCAAGCGGTTCGGCGACACCCCCGTCCACTCCGGCGCGGGCACCGCCACCTTCCAGGCGGCCTGGCTGCTCAACGGCGGCCAGAAGACCGACATGGACCGCCTCCAGGACCACCACCTGCAGTGGATGGCGCGCCTCGACGCCATGGAAGAGGTCGACGGTCATCTGCTGGTGCACTCCGATACCACCGCCTACCTCGACTACGGCGACTCCGATCGAAGCGGTCAACGACACCGTCCGCGAGACCCTCACGCGCAATGACGCGGACGAGGTCTGGGACCTCTTCCGCAAGTTCACCAAGCGCTTCTCCTTCCGCGACGAGGGCGGCGCCGACGCCGTCCGCTCCCTGCTGGACGTCTACGGCGGCTCGCGCATCGTCCACGGGCACAGCCCCATCCCGTACCTCCTGGGCGAGGCCCGCTCGGAGAACGGCGAGGACGGTCGGGCCCGTGAGTCGAGGGACCGCACATCTACGCGGACGGCCTGGCCATCGCGATGGACGGCGGAGTGACCATGGCTGGAAAGCTGCTGGTCCAGCAACTGCCCCTGGACAACTGAACGCTCTCCGGGCAGGCATTCCCCTCGGCAGCCCCTCAAAGAACCACGCTGGTCAGGGGCAGGTTTTCCGTAAACCCTCTGTCACCGCGCACCTTCGTCGCTCTACTATCGGCCTATCCGTATCAGGCTCCCCTCCGTTTCTGCCCGACGGCTCGTCAGCATGCCGAGCCCCAAGCCCTACGGAGCATCGGGGGATGCACATGAACAGCGTTCCGCAGCACCTGCTGAGCGAGGACCGCCAGGATTACGAGCGGATCCTCGACGAGGCGCTGCGCTCCGCCCCACACCGGCCGGAACTCGCCGCTGTGGGGCAGCGGCTCAATCCGGAACAGCTGCGCACCATGGCGCTCAACGCCACCGCGCTCATCACGGCCGCCGCGGCGACCGAATACCAGCACTACGCGAAAGTCCGCGAGGAACTGCGCCAGCCGGCGCCGTCCACCCCGTCGTCCCGGGAGGACGCCTCCGGCTCGGCGGAGCCGGGCGGTGCTGCGGTGGGGCTCACGACCACCATGGGGGAGGTCACGAAGACGGCCGGTGCGGGCACCGGCGCCGTCGTCGCTGTCCTCGCTCCCGTCCTCGCCGGCACCGCCACGGCGATCTTCCTGCTCATGGGTTAGGATCTGTGACTAAATTAACTAGTCGCAGATGCTGTGTCGTCCGTACGCTGGTGGCATGGCTGTCGCACGGATCGATGAGGAGGCCCTGGCGAAGAAGCTGGGGGCGGTGCTGCCGCACCTGGATGAGCGGCAGCGCCGGCTGACGCTGGCGGCCGAGGCCCGTGCCCTGGGGCACGGTGGGATCGCGGCGGTGGCGCGGGCGGCGGGGGCGAGCAGGGACACCATCCGCAAGGGCATCCGCGAGCTTCAGGCCGGTGCCCCGGCCTCGGACCGGGTGCGTGCCGCGGGTGCCGGGCGCCCGCGGGCGGACGCCGCCCAGCCGGGGCTGACCGAGGCACTGGAGTTTCTGGTGGAGCCGGTGACCCGGGGCCATCCCGAGTCCCCCTGCGGTGGGTGGCCAAGTCGTTGCGGGAGCTGGCGGGCGCCCTGGCGCAGAGGGGCTATGCGGCGAGCACGACGGTGGTGCGCCGGCTGCTGAAGGAGGCCGGGTACAGCCTGCAGGGCAACGCCAAGACCCTCGAAGGCGCACAGCACCCGGACCGGGACGGCCAGTTCGCGTACATCAACGACACCGCCGCCGCGTTCATGGCCGACGGGCAGCCGGTCATCAGCGTGGACACCAAGAAGAAGGAAATGGTCGGCGCTTACAAGAACCCCGGCCGCGAGTGGCAGCCCAAGGGGGAGCCGGTCCGGGTCGAGGTGCACGACTTCCCCGACCCGGGCATGCCCAAGGCGGTGCCTTACGGCGTCTACGACCTGGCCGACAACAGCGGCTGGGTCTCGGTCGGCTCCTCCGGCGACACCGCCGCCTTCGCCGTCGGAAGCATCCGCCGCTGGTGGGCCCGCATGGGACAGGACCGCTACCCGGCCGCGACACGCCTGCTGATCACCGCCGACAGCGGCGGCTCCAACAGCGCCCGTGCCCGTCTGTGGAAGCTCGAACTCGCCCGCTTCGCGGCCGAGACGGGCCTTCAGGTCACCGTGCTGCACTTCCCGCCCGGCACCAGCAAGTGGAACAAGATCGAGCATCGTATGTTCAACTTCATCACCTTCAATTGGCGGGGCCGCCCCCTGACCAGCTACGCGACCATCGTCGACCTGATCGCGAACACCACCACAAGCACCGGCCTGACCCTGTGCGCCGAACATGACCCCGCTGCCTATCCCACCGGCGTCAAAGTCACCGACCGCCAGATGAAGCAGAGTGTGGCCCCCGCCCTGACCCGGCATGAGTTCCACGGTGAATGGAACTACAGCATCCAGCCGCCCAGCTGACTCAAAAGAAGCTAAATAATTTAGTAACGAGTCCTTACGTGCTGAAGGTGCTCGACCCCGAGCCGGGCATCGCCCAGACCCTCACGACCACCGGGTGGGTCTTCGGCGCGGTCACGGCGGCCGCGATCCTCGTCGCCGCGGTCGGTCTCCTGCTCACCGCTCTGCGCAACGGTGCCAGTTCGCTGGACGCCGAGTCCCAGGGCAAGCTGAACGAAGAAGTGGCCCGGGCCAGGGAAGCCTGGCGTGAGGCCCTGCTGGAGCGCGGCATCGTGCCGTTCTTCCGCGACGTCCTCGCCGACCCGGGCTCCGCCGCCGTAGGACGTACGGTCCCGTCAACCCCGCCGAGCCGCATTCCGCACCTCGGCTACCACCGCCCGGGCTTCAGCAGTCCGGAGGGCGGACCCCCAGCGGGCTCCCGCCCGAGCTTCTCCAGCCCGGATTTCACGAGTCCGGACTTCGGGGGACCGGAGCACCAACCGGAGTGATGCACAAGTGATGCACACCGCGCCCACGTCCTCGCCCACGTCGGTCGGTCAACAGCAGACACACCCGGTTTCCCGCAACCGCGTCGGCGGAACCGGCTCAGAGGATGCCCGCCTGGTCGGCGGCAGCCCTCCAAGTCGGGAACTCGGACAGGAGCCGGTCGTACAGTTCCTGGTCGGGGACTGTGCTGATGTCGTCGACGGCGAAGAATCCCACGTTGTCGACGCGGCGGCCGGGCAGGGTGTCGAACCGCTCCAGCACTCCGTAGTTGGACCGTCCCAGCCCCACGAACTGCCAGAAGACCGGTTCCTCAACCGCTTCCCGCAACTCCCGCTCAATCGCGGCGTTGCGGTAGATGCCTCCATCGGAGAAGAACAACACCAGGGTGGGAGCAGCAGCCGGATTTTCCCGCACATACGTGCGAACTTGAGCGATCGCCTTCTGTTCTTCGTTCTGGATACCGACCATCCGCATGTCGACCTGACCAGCTTCCAGCCCCTTGCCCGGTTTCTTGCGGCGGAAGAGGCTCAACTGTCCCACCCGGACGTGTAGCCGCAGCCATTCGGGGAGTTCGCCCAGACGCAGATCAGGCAGTCGCGCCGCGTTCGAAGCGAACGTCCAGGCTTGCATCTCCCCGTCATCGTCAAGCTGTGCGGCAACCGCCGCCATACGCTCCACCACATCGGCCACGACACCTTTGGAGTAGAGGAAGGACATGGAGCCGGAAGCGTCCAGCACCAGGATGACGCGCGCGGTGATCCCAGCTGCTCCATGCTTTCTCAGACTGACCGCCACCTGCTCCTTGCGCAGGGACAGACGCTTGCGCATGGCTACGGGCAACTGTTCCTCGCCCTTGCTGAGGCGCGAGCCGGCAGGCGGCGTGGCTGGGGCAGGTGGCGCTGGAACAGGTGCCTCCGGCACAGTGGACGGGCCTGAGGGGGCCTCGTCCACTGTGATACCGAAATCGGTGGCCAGCCCGGCGAGCCCGGAGGCATAGCCCTGTCCGACGGCACGGAACTTCCACTGCCCCGCCCGTTGGTACAGCTCGCCGCCGATGAACGCGGTCTCCGTCCCGGCCTCCATGGGGAACCGTGCGAGCTCGTTCCCTGTCCCGGCGTCCAGCAACCTCAAGATCAGCCCGGGTACCTGACCGAACGTCCCACCGTCGGTCGACGCACACAGCACGACCCGTTCGACGGCCGGTTCCAGAGAGTGCAGATCGACCTCGACCGTTTCGGTCAGGACACCAGCGGCACTCTGCTTTCCCAGGTGTGTCACGGCGCTCGACGCGTGTCGCGGCTGGTTGTAGAAGACGAAGTCACCCTCGTCACGAACGCGTCCGGCCGCAGTGAGCAGCAACGCCGAGGCGTCGACGTCGGGCACACCAGGTCCTTCGGACCAAGCCAGCTCAACGCGCACTGCGGGAGAATCGACGGGAAGGTTGGCGCCCTTGCTCAGTGCTCTCGCTGTCATGGGATCAGTCTGCCCGCCGAGCGAGCCGAAGGGCTGCCTTCCTCACCTGCTCTCAGGGAAGCGATGCCCCGGACAGCCGGGGCATCGAACCCTGTCCTCAGTCCGCCATCGGCAGATACACCCGGCTCCCGCTCGCCGCGAACTCCTTCGACTTCTGGAGCATCCCCTCAGCGATCTCCTCGGGAGAAGCCCCCTCGACCGCGTCCCCACCGAACCGCTCGGTGATGCTTTGGCTGATCTTCATCGAGCAGAACTTCGGGCCGCACATGGAGCAGAAATGGGCCGTCTTGGCGGGTTCCGCAGGAAGTGTCTCGTCGTGGAATTCGCGGGCCGTGTCGGGGTCGAGGGCGAGGTTGAACTGGTCCTCCCAGCGGAACTCGAAGCGGGCGTCCGACAGCGCGTCGTCCCACTCCTGTGCGCCCGGGTGTCCCTTGGCGAGGTCCGCCGCATGGGCCGCGATCTTGTAGGTGATGACACCCGTCTTGACGTCATCACGATTAGGCAGGCCCAAGTGCTCCTTGGGCGTGACGTAGCAGAGCATTGCCGTACCCCACCACGCGATCATCGCGGCACCTATGCCTGAGGTGATGTGGTCGTACGCCGGCGCGACATCGGTGGTCAGCGGACCGAGCGTATAGAACGGAGCTTCATCGCAGACCTCCTGCTGCAGGTCGATGTTCTCCTTGATCTTGTGCATCGGGACGTGTCCCGGGCCCTCGATCATGGTCTGTACGTGAAAACGCTTCGCGATCCGGTTGAGTTCCCCGAGCGTGCGGAGTTCCGCGAACTGCGCCTCGTCGTTGGCATCTGCGATCGAGCCGGGCCGCAGGCCGTCGCCGAGCGAGTACGTGACGTCGTACGCGGCCAGGATCTCGCACAGTTCCTCGAAGTTCTCGTACAGGAACGACTCCTTGTGGTGCGCCAGGCACCACGCCGCCATGATCGAGCCACCCCGTGAAACGATGCCGGTCTTGCGGTTCGCCGTCAGCGGAACGTACGGCAGGCGCACGCCCGCGTGGACCGTCATGTAGTCCACGCCCTGCTCGGCCTGCTCGATGACCGTGTCCTTGTAGATCTCCCAGGTCAGTTCCTCGGCCTTGCCGTCGACCTTCTCCAAGGCCTGGTAGAGGGGCACCGTGCCGATGGGGACGGGGGAGTTGCGCAGCACCCACTCGCGGGTGGTGTGGATGTTGCGGCCCGTGGACAGGTCCATGACCGTGTCAGCGCCCCAACGGGTCGCCCAGGTCATCTTCTCGACCTCCTCCTCGATGGAGGACGTGACCGCCGAGTTGCCGATGTTGGCGTTGACCTTCACCAGGAACCGCTTGCCGATGATCATCGGCTCGATCTCGGGGTGATTCACGTTCGCGGGCAGCACGGCCCGGCCCGCCGCGATCTCCTCACGGACGACTTCGGGCGAGACGCTCTCCCGGACGGCAACAAACTCCATCTCGGGCGTGATCTCCCCACGGCGCGCGTATGCGAGCTGGGTCACCGGCCTGCCGTCCCGGCTTCGGCGCGGCTGACGCGGCCTCCCGGGGAAGACCGCGTCGAGGTTGCGCAGCCCTCCGCGCGGTGAGGTGTGCTTGATCCCGTCGTCCTCGGGCCGGACGGGACGGCCCGCGTACTCCTCGGTGTCCCCGCGGGCGATGATCCAGTTCTCCCGGAGAGGGAGGAGCCCCCTGCGGACGTCGGTGTCGACGGTCGGATCGGTGTACGGGCCGGAGGTGTCGTACAGGGTGACCGACTGCCCGTTGGTGAGGTGCACCTTACGGACCGGCACCCGCAGGTCCGGGCGCGATCCCCCGACGTACGCCTTGTGCCAGCCGATAGAGTTCCCGTCCTCCTGCGATTGTTTACCCTGACCTGAGGCATTTGCCCCGTTCGTCTGACTGGAGGCAGGCGTGTGTGCGTCCTTGTTGGTCATGAGACCTACTCCCTACGCCGGCATTACCCGGTAACAGGTTCGGCGGTCGACGCAGCAATTTCCGTCCGGCGATGTTCCACGTGAAACATCGCCTCTACGGAGTTCAGCGCCCTCTCAGCCCGGTGCTCCGAGCTCCCGCGTGTGCAAAAGCGCCTCCACGCTAGCGTCTGATGTGGCGCGGTGAACAGTGGGCCCGCGTTGTTCTTGCGATGATCGGTCGGTGACCACGATGCAGCAGCCCTCTCGCCCGCCGTCGGAGCCCCCCCACGGACCCGGTCCAAACGGTCATGGGCACGGCGTCGGCGGCAGCTATGGTCCTGGTGACTGGAACGGACCTGGCAGAGGCCACGGCCCAGGTGACGGCCACGGCCCCCACGACGGACATGGCCGCGGTCCGCGTCCCGGCGGGGGCCATGGGCACGCTCACAGCCACAGCCACAGTCCTGCCTCCCCCGTCTCCCAGCACCTGCGCAAGGTCATCGCCGCGGTGCTGATCCCCTTCGCGACTGCGGCCATCGTGGGCCTCGTCGTGCTCTGGCCAGGCGGCGCCCCGCCGCACGAGCGCACCGGGGTCGGCTTCGACCGGCAGACGCAACAGGCCACGGTCACCAAGGTGGTCGAGGTGGACTGCAAGTCCGTGAACGCCTCGGGGGTCCCACCGACCGGCGACACGTCGACCGCCGAGGGCTCCTCCGCCCAGCAGCAGGCGACCAGCACCTGCAAGAAAGCAACGGTTCGGGTCGACACCGGCAAGGACAAGGGCCGTACGTTCACCGAGATCGTCCAGCCGGACCAGTCACGGCAGTTGGAGCAGGACCAGGGGGTCGTGGTCACGTACGAGCCCTCGGCGCCCAAGGACCTGCAGTATTCGGTCACCGATGTGAACCGGAAGTTCCCCATGGTTCTGCTTGCCGGGATCTTCGCACTCGCCGTCGTGGTGGTGGGCCGCATGCGGGGTGTCATGGCACTGATCGCGCTGGCCATCAGCTTCCTGGTGCTGACCTTCTTCATCCTGCCCGCCATCCTGCAGGGCTCGAACCCGCTGGTCGTTGCGGTGGTCGGGGCGAGCGCCATCATGCTGATGGCGCTCTACATGTGCCACGGCTTCTCGGCCCGTACGTCGGTCGCGGTGCTCGGCACCCTGATCTCGCTGCTGCTGATCGGGGTGCTGGGCTCGGGGTTCATCGGCTGGGCCTCGCTGACCGGTAACACGGACGACAACACCGGCCTGATCCACGGGTTGTATCCGTCGATCGATATGAGCGGTCTGCTGCTCGCGGGCGTCATCATCGGTTCGCTCGGCGTACTCGACGATGTGACGGTGACGCAGACCTCGGCGGTCTGGGAGCTGCATGAAGCCAATCCGTCGATGGACTGGCGCGGCCTGTACCGGGCTGGCATCCGCATCGGCCGCGATCACATCGCGTCGGTCGTCAACACGCTCGTCCTCGCCTACGCGGGTGCCGCGCTGCCTCTGTTGCTGCTCTTCTCCATCGCGCAGAGCAGCGTCGGCACGGTCGCCAACAGCGAACTGGTCGCCGAGGAGATCGTCCGCACGTTCGTCGGTTCGATCGGCCTTGTGGCCTCGGTTCCGGTGACCACGATGCTGGCCGCGTTGGTCGTCTCGGCCGATCGCCCGGGTCCGCAGGAGGCAGCGGCGGCCGCACCGGTACGCGTGGGAAGGGGGCGCCGCCGAAAGCGGTGACACCCCATACGGAAACCCTGCGCCCCGCAGAAGCGTTACGGCACCCCTAGGCGCGTACAGGCTCAGCCCGCGCTCTGCTCTTCCGCGAGGATGCGGTCCAGCGCCTCGTCGAGGTGCGCCTCGAAATCGGCGAGGGAACGCTCCTGCCCCAGCGGCACCAGCTTGTCCGTACGGTCGAGGAACGCCACGAGTGGTGCCGTCCCGCACCGGAACAGCGCCTGGTCACCCCCCACCTGAAGCCGGATCAGCACCTCGCCGAATGCTTCCGGATCAGCGGGCGCGATATGCACGTCGCCCTCACCACACGGCCGCCCCACGCCGTCGATCAGCAGTTCCCGCCCGAAGGCCCAGGTGACCGGGGCGTCTCCGGGCAGATGGAAGGTCAGCCGCACGGCATAGGGATCACAGGTCTCATATCGCAGCTCCACCGGGATCCGGAAGGAGAGTTCCTCCGACACAAGAAAGTTCATCATGACCTCTGCCTGTACTGACTCGCGCATTCGTCTACCTCGTCAGTTGCCGTCGACTGGCCAGGGATCAGCCCTGACACTGCACGCAGTTTGCTGAACGTATATGGGAGATCACAAGGAGTGATTTTTCAGATGCTGATAGAGAGGGCGAGTGTCCCCAGGAGCCTTCCGATCTCATCCTGCAACTGCCGTGCCGCGGGCAGCAGCCGGTCGGCCTGGTGAAAGGGCAGGGAAATGGCCATCGCCGCGGCTGTCGTCCCGATGGTGATGGGCAGAGCAGCGCAGACCGTCCCGAGCACGTACTCCTGCCGCTCGACGACCGGTTCCATCCGCCCGATCCGGTCCAGGCGCCGCAACAGGGTCTGATCATCGCGCACCGTGTACGGAGTGATCGACTGCACGGGATACCGGTCGAGGTGATCGCGCCGGGCCCTCTCACCGAGCTGGGACAGCAGACACTGCCCGATCGCGTGGGCGTGCCCGGTCTCGCGGAAGTCGGCCCACTCCTCGACCGCCGGATTTCCTGGGGTGTCGGCGATACACATGAGCTCGATCTCCCCCTCGCGGTAGACCGCGTAGTAGACGGGGACGCCGATCGTGTCCCGCCAGCGGGCGAGAATGTCGCGCACCGTGCTGCGACGTTTCTGCTGCGTCCCGCTACTGCTCAGGCGCTCGGCCGCCTCACCGAGGAAGAACAGTCCCTTGTCCCGGCGTAGATAGCCCTCGTGCATGAGCGTGCGTAGCAGGTGGTAGGCCGTGGGCAACGCGAGCCCGGTGTCCCGGGCCAGCTGCTTGGCAGGCGCCCCGTGCCCACGCGCGGCCACGGCCTCCAGCAGCCGCATCGCCCGCTGCACCGACCCGATGAGGGTCGAGGGGGGCGACTCCGCGGACGACGCCGGAGGAGGCTTTGGTGACGGGACTCGCACCACCGTGGCTGTCTCGATGCGGGGTGCACGTGGCTCCGCCGACCGGACGGGCGGCTCCCCTGGGGAGGTACGAGGCTGCACAGGAGGAGACGATGCCCTGGTGGGTGCTGTGTTTCGGACCTGTGGGTATGCGGGTGCGGTGTCAGCCGTGGCCAAGGGTCACTCCCGAAGCTCGAGGGGCCACCCGTGCGAGGAACACGGGGGAAGGTACGTCGTCCGCGGGGTCGCCCCCTCGACGAGTTCCGGACTTTAACGGCCCGTTCCCGCACACAGACGGCCTCGTCGGGAAACTTCCCTCCCCCGAGGGAACCTCGGGTTCCTATTGGTGCCCACCCGTTACCAATCGCTCACCCGGTTTCGTGTCACCCCGCTCCCCACGCTGACGGCTCACCAGTCGCTGCGCGACGACGGTCCGTCCTTGACCTTCCGGACGACATAGATCAGCCCCCAGACCAACGCAACAAAGACGAGCACCTTGAAGAGCAGAGCCACGACGAAGTGCAGCACGCTCAGTATCAGACCGCCGAACACCACCAGGGCGATGATCGGCACCGCCACCCGCTTCACCCACCACGGCAACCCCGCGAAGATCTCTCGCATCGCCCTTAGTCCTTACTTATTTCTGCCCGCCGCCCCCTGTACGGGGCCTGTGTCCGGGTCCTGTGATGTTCTGCCTTTGATGCTAGGGCTGTACAGAGGGCGTTCAGGAACCTCGCGCCCCTTGTCCGTCCCTGATCGCTCCCCTGGGGAACCCCGATGCCGGGCCTCAGCTCTCAGGCGGGGAGAACAGCACGAGGATCCGCAGGTCCTCGGTGATGTGGTGGAACTTGTGGGCGACCCCGGCGGGCACATACACGACGCTGCCTCGCGCCACCTGGGTGGTCTCCATGCCGACCGTGAGCGAGGCGCGACCGCTCACGACGAAGTACACCTCGTCCTGCTGATGCGGCTTCTGCGGATCGAGCTCGCCGGCATTGAGCGCGTACAGACCGACCGACATGTTCCGCTCACGCAGGAACTGCAGGTAGGCACCGTCATTGGCGGCACGCTCCGCCTCCAGTTCATCCAGCCGGAATGCCTTCATCGCTCTTGTCCGCCCTTGCCCGGTACTCGTGTCTGATCTCGTCTGCCACGATCAGACACATGAAGAATTTCGTAGTCAAGACGATCGCCAACGCGGGCGCCCTGGCGGTCGCCGTATGGCTGCTCGACAAGATCACTCTGACCGGGGACAGCACGGGCAAGAAGATCGGAACACTGCTGCTGGTCGCCCTCGTGTTCGGCCTCGTGAACGTCGTGGTCAAGCCGATCGTGCAGCTGTTCACGCTCCCTTTGTTCATCCTGACACTCGGCCTGTTCACGCTGGTGGTCAATGCCCTGATGCTGCTGCTCACGTCGTGGCTGGCCGACAAGTTCGACTTGAGCTTCCACGTTGAGGGCTTCTGGACCGCCGTCGTGGGCGGCCTGATCGTCTCGATCGTCTCCTGGGCACTCCACGTCGTCCTGCCCGACGGGGACTGAGTGCCTGCGATGACCTACCACGTCTGTTTCGTCTGCACCGGCAACATCTGCCGTTCCCCACGGCCGCGTCCGTGTTCCGTGCCCGGGTGGAGGAGACCGGCCTCGACGAACTCGTCGTGATCGACAGCGCAGGGACGCCCAGCTCGACGTCCTCGACGGCGCCAAGCTGCTGTGGATCGAGACGCCGTCGAACCCAGGGCTCGGCGTGTGCGACCTCCGGCGGCTCGCCGATGCGGCGCTACGGGTGTGTGGTTCCGTTTTCGTGGCCCACGCGCGCCTGCCGACCGTTTTCTGGACGCGCTGCGCCTCGTGGACGACGCGACGAGCTTCGACGGCGTACAGTCCACCGCCGAACGGCGCGGACGAGGGGGCTGAGACGCGGTTCCGGACGGCTTTGTTCGCTTCTCAGGGGGGCCGAGGACCTGGTGGCCGACGTGTCTGCCCCGGTGGCCCGCCGCGTCCTCCTGCGTGCGCTCGACGAGCCAGCGGACTGATCCGTTTACGGCGGCTCTCACGCACCGCCTCATGCCTCTCTCCGCAGATCGGGCGGTCCGAGCCTCCCCCTCGTGGCTCGGACCGCCCCGGTTCTGCGCGCGAAGAACCGCGCGAACAAGGCTAATTGACTCTATGTCAGTGTCCAATCACAGTAGCGACAGAGACCTATCGACTTATTTATAGTTGGGCGCTCCGGGAGTGGGAGGAGAGGGAACACCATGGACTTGGCCCTGTTACGCACGTTCGTCACTGTGCACCGGGCCGGCTCCTTCACCCGCGCCGCCGCGCTGCTCGGTCTCTCACAACCGGCCGTCACTTCACAGATACGCACCTTGGAGCGGCAACTGGGCCGCCCTCTCTTCCTGCGCCAGGCGCGTGGAGTGACCCCCACAACAATCGGCGACGAGCTCGCCCACAAGGCGGCACCCCATCTCGACGCCCTGGTCGAGATCGCCGAGACCGAACTGGACGAGGATTCCTCCTTACGCACCCTGCATCTCGCCGGACCTCCGGAGTTCACCGCCAAACGAGCCCTGCCCGCCCTCATTGAGCTGACCGGGAAGGACGAGCAGGGCTTCGCGCTGCGGGCCTCGTTCGGAAACGCGGAAGAGACGCTGGAGGGACTTGCCGCAGGACACCACGATCTGGTCATCGCTACCGCCCGGCCGCGCGGCGCCCTGCTCACCGCGACTCCGCTCTGTGACGAAGAGCACGTTCTGGTCGCGGCTCCCCGCTGGGCCTCCCAGGTCTGCGCGACCAGGCTGCGCCGCAAGGGCGCGCACGCGCTGGAGAACCTTCCTCTGGTCGAGGTGCATGAGTCACTGCCGTTCGTCGCCCGCTACTGGGCTTCCGTCTTCGACGTCCGTCCCGCTTCTTCGGGCACCGTCATCGTCCCCGACCTTCGCGCGGTCCTCGCCTGTGCCGCCACCGGTGCGGGTCTCGCCGTACTGCCCCGCTATCTGTGCGCGTCCGCCCTGGAGCGAGGTGACGTCGTGGCACTCCTCGAACCGGCGGTGCCGCCTCTGCGGACGTACTTTCTGGTGGTCCGTAGGGGAACGCTGGCCATGCCGCATATCGCGCGAGCGCATGAGCGGCTGCTGCAGACTGCCTCGGACTGGTCATAGAGCGGGGCGTCGCCACGTACGTGTCCAACAGGTGATACGGCATTTCTCTTCCGGGGTTTCGCGATGTTTCACGTGGAACCAGCCGGGCCACATTTCTCCCATGACCGTCCGACCCGTGGTCAAGCGCACCGCTCGCGCCATCCTGCTCGATGGCGATGATCTGATCCTGATCAAGCGGACCAAGCCAGGCGTCGATCCCTACTGGCTCACACCGGGTGGCGGTGTCGAGCCGGGGGACACTACCGTCGTCGATGCACTCCATCGGGAGGTGCATGAGGAACTCGGCGCCAAGATCACCGATGCGGTGCCCTGCTTCGTGGACACCGTCGAGCACATCGGCGAGGACTGCGGCGCGACCGGCGTGAAGGTCCAGCACTTCTTCGTCTGCCGTCTGGAGTCCATGGACACCTCCAAGCGGCACGGTCCCGAGGTGGAGGAACCGCAAGGCGAGTACGAGATCGTCCGTGTACCGTTCACCCGGGTCGGCATCGCCTCCGTGCACCTCGTCCCGCTGTCCCTGCGGCACTACCTCGACGGCAACATCGAGGGCATCCGAGCAATGCACGCTCCTGACCTGGGGTGATCCATACGCGCTTCAGTCTCCGACCACCACCAGTTCTTCCACCGAGTCGTGCCTTATCCGGTGCGACGGGACGCCGATGCCCCTCAGGGTGTCCACACCGCTGCGAATCATGCCGGGCGGGCCCGAAAGATACACGTCGTACTCGTACCACGGCCCGTACTCGCGTACAGCGTCTGGGAGCTGAAGGAGCCCTTGTCGGTCTACAACCGGGCGGACCGCCAGCCATGAGTGGCGCTGCTGCATCCGCAGCAGCGTGTCGATGTCGTACAGGTCATGATCGGTGCGGGCGCCGTAGAACAATTCGACAGCACGGCGCTCCCCGTGCTCGGCGACATCCTCAATCAGGGCTTTAATGGGCGCTATCCCGGTGCCACCACCGAGGCACAGCAGCCCGCTGTCGGTGGTGTGGTCGACCGTCATCGAGCCCATCGGCGGGCCGAGCCGTATGACGTCGCCGGGGTTGGCACGGTGCACCAGCGCGTTGGAGACCCAGCCCGCCGGGATCGCCTTCACATGGAACGACAGCAGGCCGTCGGAGCGGGGCGCCGAGGCGAACGAGTAGTGCCGCCAGATTCGTGGCCACCAAGGTGTTTCCAGGCTCGTGTACTGCCCGGCGAGGAAGGAGTACGGCTGGTCGGGCCGGACCGTGATGACCGCGATGTCCGGCGTCCTGAGCTCGCGCGAGACGACCTCGGCCATCCACCAGGGCGGGGACCGCAGCTCGTCCGCGGCTGCGGCATCGATCATCACTTGAGAGATGGTGGTGTAAGCCCGTACCCAGGCCGCCTCGGTCTCGTCGTCCCATACGGTGTCGGCGTACCGACTCAGCGCCCCGAGGAGGCACTCACCGACGGCCGGGTAGTGCTCGGGCCGGGTGCCGTACTTACGGTGCCCCCTGCCGAGGTTCTGCAGGTACTCGACCAGTACCGGCGTGTTGTCGATGTGCTCGGCTGCGGTCAGCAGTGCCTTGAGCAGGCGATCACGCTGGGCGTCCATCGCTGGCGGGAAGAGCGAGCGCAGCTCTGGGTGCTGCACGAAAAGCAGGGCGTAGAAGTACGAGGTGACCTTGTCGGCGATCGGTCCGACCTCGGCCATGGTCCGCCGGATGAGCACGGCGTCGGGGGATGCCTCAGGAGCAGGGGCGGGCCGTTGGGCAGGCCCCCGCTCTTCGAAGGTGGGGTGCGGCTGGGCAGCGGGGTGGGCGAACCTGAGTCCGGTCTCTGACACGGAGGCCGTCAGCGGGGAGTCGGCCGCGCGTTCCTGCGGGCGTATCGGACCAGGTGGTGGCGTGTCTGCGGACGTCGGTATGTCCGCGTCCGATATTCGTTCCTCGGGACCGGCGCTTCGCCCCGCATCAGGGTCGTAGCTCCCCGCAGGCTCCTCCTCCGCAGGCCGGCCCACGGGGCGCAGCCCAGCCAGACGGCTGCTCTCGGTCTCCGGTTCTCCACCGAGAAGTGTCGGCTCCCTGCGCGGGGTGAACCAGCCACCCACGCCGTCGTCGCCGGACGTGCCATTGTCAGCCGACGTGGTGGTCGGAGCGTCCATGGTGTGCCTCGCCTCGAACATCTTTCGGTCGTTCTGCGCACTTCCCCTTCGGAAGGTGCCTGCGTTCCCCCATAGACAGCCTCACTCTCCCCGTTCGCTCCCCCTCAGCCAAGCAGCCACATTCAACCCGGATTCCCGCTGCATAGGGACAAGTCGGCAAGAGAATGTGAGATGGACCGCAATACCCACAGCGCAGCGTCCCCCCTACACGCCGACGCCCTGGCCGCTTAACACAGAATGCGGTTCTTCGGTCTCTCCGTCCCGTTAGGCTACATTGGCCTGCGTTCATGCCTCCACGAGACGGGTGCCCCCCCGGACACGAACCGGACACGAACCGGACTCGACCATACCGGCAGGCGCCCCACACACAAGCCCCCTTCCGCCACCATGACCGGGACGGGGTAAACCTTCAAATTCCTTCGATTGCCGGACGCAATACACCAATTCACAGGCATCTCATAGCGGGTCTTCGAAGTTAGTGGGGACAGAGGGGCACAGCTGCCTCGCGCTGCCCGGCCGGATGGCGGCCCTGCACCTGCCGCGGCTGGCCGATCGCCACATCGGGTGGCCACACAGCAGCAGCCCCCAAACGCCGCGCCCCCACTAACTTCGAAGACCCCTCATAGCCCCTGCCCCCTATATCAATGCGCCGCGCCACGAGGGCCGTTCAAGTTCGGCGACCCCACCCCCAGGCAGAGCCGCCAGGAAATCTCCACAGAGGCCGCCGTCCCGTACAACACGAGTCCCGTCCAGGTCGAAGAGGTGCAGTCGGGTCATGAAGGCCGAGGCCAGCCGTGCGCCTGCGCGGGAGACCTAGTTCCGTCGCTGCGGCCGTCGCTCGGTGTTTCACGTGAAACAGGACACTCCTACACCGTTGGCGTCCAGCCGATGCCCCGCCACCCCTCAGGATCCACCCCACCCGGCACCGAAGCCCTCTCCTCGTACGGCTGCCGCGTGAACACAAACGACCCGAGATCCAGATGATCCACGGACCCATCGGGCTGCCGTACGACCCGCAGGGTCTCCCCCGCGAAGTAGCCGTCAAGTCCGGTCCAGGTGCCGTCGCCATTTACCCGGAACCGTGAGCCTCGACCGTTGGCCGACAGCGGATCCAGCGAAATTCCCCTTTCGGCCATGAGCCGCAGTACAAAGGCATGTGTGCCCCAGTACCACTGTCCCGCCAACTCCAGTACAGCCTGGTCGACTTCGGGCAACGGCCGCCACGGCTCCGGAATCCGGGGCTCGGCCTCCGCCACGATGCGTACGAGGTCGACGGCGACGTTCGACACAAGAGGGCCAGAGGTGCAGTTGGCCAGCACAACGGCCGCCGCGTCGTCCTCCACGCTGATCGTCAGGTTCGCGAGGAAGCCCGGCACGGATCCGGAGTGCCCCATGAGGAAGTGACCATCCCACTGCTGGAGTTGCGTACCGAGCCCGTACGCCACACCCGCCGCTATATCCGTCGCCTCGGCCGGCGCGGCGGGCGCCCGCATGTCAAGGAGGGACTCCATGCTCAGCACCCGGTCGTCGCCCTGGGTAAGGAAGGTCGCGAAACGGGTCAGATCCCCGGTGGTGGACCAGAGTTGTCCGGCAGGCGCCATGCGTCCCAAGTGCTCCATGGGCTCCGGCAACATCACGTCTGCCCAGGGGTGTACTGCCCAACCACCAGCGTGGGGTGGCTGCGGGTCGCCGCTCGTACGGTGCAGACCCAGCGGGTCAAGCACCTCACGCCGCAGCGCATCCTCCCAAGAGGCACCCCGCAACTCCTCGACAAGCGCGCCCAGGAGGGTATAGCCGGGGTTGGAGTAGTGGAAGCGGCGGCCGACGGGATGCCGGTGCGGCTGCTCACCCAGGACATCGGCGAGTTCCGGACGCAGCGAGCCGGGTGTGCGCTCCCACCACGGCGAGGGTGCCTCCGCCGCCAATCCACCCATATGCGCGAGTAGTTCCGCAATCGTGGCCTCCCCCGCACGCGTGTCCGGCAAGTGCCTCTCCAGCGGATCTCCAAGGTCCAGTACACCCTCGTCGCGCAATCTCAGTACCAGGACCGCCGTGAAGGTCTTGGTGATCGAACCGATCCGGTACTGCGTGTTCTCGTCCGGAACATGTCCCTCCACTGAGGTCCGCGCCCCGGTCCACACCGTCCGACCGCCCCGTACGACCGCCGCGACCAACGACGGTGCCCGCCCTTCGGCCTGCGCCACGGCGATGCGGTGCAGCAGGGCGCGACGCGTGGCAGGCAACAGCTCTTCTTGAGGTGATGTCATGGATCCAGTCCACCGGACCCGGCACCGGGAGTCGAACGGAGTGCAGGTTCTCCGGTTCGCTGTCATGTGGCGACTCTGTGACCTGCTGTTCTTCGAGTTGTCTCAGACAGTGACGGATTGGTTCAGTCTCAGGATCGTGTCATTTCCTTTGACCAGCTTCGGCGGAGTTGGCCAGGGCGAGTGGGATTCAGATCGAGGCACGAAGGGCCTTCTGCAGGAGTTCACCGAACTCGGCGAGGTGACCCGGCGGACGGCCAGGTCGTCGGCAATGCCCTCGAAGGAGGCCGCGTCGCCCGCCCCTCCAGGGATCAGCAGCAGGAACGGGCCTTGGCCGCGCACTTCGTAGTGCAGGGTGGCCTCGTGCCCTGGGAGCAGAATCGTGCAGGCGCCGCACTGTTCCAGGTCACGGCCCTTTTTCGTGCCGGTCAGGTTGAGCCGCTCGCGCAGGGCGTCGAGCGCTGTGGCCTGGTGCTTCTCGCGGTGTCTCATGGCATGTCCAGCCGCTCAGTCTCACGGCCGTGTCCAAAATCTCGGCAGTGCCCACCGAGGTCAGGTCGCTGACCTGCCAAGTCTCAGCGGTGGCCACTGAGTGGCCACGATTCGTGAGAATTGGCCACGAGTTTTGAGACCCTACAAACGGTGTAGGATCTCGCGGCCCGTGGCACAGGCCGGGCCTCTGACCAGCGGCTCTCAAGCTGTCTCACAGCGATGGCACACGGCTCAGTCTCACGAAACATGGCACTTCCTCGGCGGCTTCGAGAGAGCGCAGGCTCTTGACCTGCGCGTCTCACGTATATGCCTTCATGTGCCAAGATCAAATGAGACTGTGCCACGAAATTTGAGACGCTACAAACGGTGTAGGTTCTCACTTTCGGTGTCAGGCGCCGACGCTATGACCTGGACGTTCCCCTCCAGTCTCACGACGTGTCGGCAAGCGGCTGTCTCAGATCGATGTCATTTCCTCAGACTGCCCAGCCGGCTGCGCCGGACCTCATGAACCTGCATCGGCGACCGTCCGTTCCATCCACTCCCGCACCTTCACTGCTTGCTCGATGCGGTTGACGATGTCCTTCTTGGACGCCGTATCCAAGGTCTCCGGGATCTTGTCGAAGGTGTCGGGAAGGACGTCGAGGAGACCCCAGATCTGCTCGCCGGTGCTGACGGTCAGCAGTTGCTGGCACCTCCACTGCCACGGCACCTCGGGACGGTGCGTGAGCCGCTGCACGAGCGTCGGGAACAGGTAATGCGTCGCTTCTGCGGCGAGGTGCTCTCGTAGCCAGTCGACCGGGAGCCGCTGGCTGAAGCCATGCATGGCGGCCTCCTGGGCCAGGTCCAGCAGCTGAGCGCTGTCGACGGCTCGGATGGTGCGGGGAAGGGTCGGGGTCATGTCGCGATGATGCCAAGAAGTCCTCGGAACACCGAGAGGTCGGCGGGATCGGGTTGCAATCTGTCAAGGAGCTCGGCCCAGGCTTTCTCAAACTCGCCGGAGGTCACCCTTCCACGGACGGCTCGCCCTTTATGCGGATCCATTCGTGGATGGTCTCGATGGCGTCGAGGAGGTCCTGGAAGGTGCAGAGATCCCGGTGCTGTTGTCGGACCCAGCCTGTTGCCATGTCCCCGTACTCAAGCTCGGCTTCCCCGCTGCTCCAGACGATGAGCACGGCGACGAAGTCATCGTTTTCGAGCGTCATCCAGGTGCTGTTCTTGGTTCGGCCGCCCTCGGGCGACTGCTGGACCGCACCCGTGATTCCGCAGGATTACAGGCGTTCCTCATGCTCGGAGAACCAGGCCTGGAGCCTCTGCGGCAGTTCGACCGATATGGACTGCTTTTGTTCGCTTTGTCTCATGGCTGGGCGATGAACCCTGCGGATCGGTCGAGCTGGAAGGGAGATCCGGCCTTGGTTGGTTCCCAGCCTCGGTCCCGTGCTTCTCGGATGCTGGCAGCAACGTGGGCTGGGCGGATGGGCACTGCCTCGGCACCCACCCAGTTGCTGGGATGGGCCTGGCCGCTGATGACGATCAAGGTCGCGCCCGACTGGCTGCCGCTGGCCGCTTCAACTGCATAGGTCATCGGTGTCCAGCAGAGTCCCTGCATGTAGGAGGGCTTCCTGCGGATCCGCCAGCGGTACTCGATCCCGTCAACGGTTATGCGCCGGGAACCCTTCTTGTTCAGCGCCATCTTCGCCTCCTCCGCTGTTGGACTGTGCTGTGTCGCCGCGGTCGCGAAAAGCAGGTTGCACGCGAACGTACCGAACGTCATCGCCGACAAGCACCTTCGGGACTACGGATGGGTTGATCAGCCCATAAGTTGGTGTCAGTGCCGAGCGACCCGGCGCATCGCACCCACCCCGGGTGCACTCACCGCGATCGGAGAGCACCGTGAAGAACAGCCCGTTGTGGCGAGTGGTTGACAACGAGAGCGGCACCCAGTCCATCGTCAGCACGCCCTCCGAGACGGTCGCGTTCGTCAACAGCCGGTTCGACACCGATGACGACGACGAACCCTTCAGCATCACCGAGGTCGGCCCTCTCCTTCCGAAGCCACTCGAGATAATCACCGCATGGGCCGCCGAGAAGGACGGCGAGCGAACCGACGGGCGTACTGCCCCGATCACCATCAGGCCGGTTGTGACGGACAACGCCAGCGAGTGCGACGACGTCGTGCTCTGGGGCGACGTGTACGTCTCCTGGGACCACGACATGTACACCGTCGAGGAGCCGGACAGCTCCGAGTACAGCGAGGCTTACAGCGCAACCGAGTTGAGTGCGATCCTCGACGAGTACGCCGACGACTATGAGTACGCGCCTGAAGGGCCTGAAGGGCCCGACAGCCACAGGTGGCCGAAACCGGAAGAGTTGATCACCTACGGCGCCCAGGAGTGTGCCAAGCGGTTCGGGCACCTCGACGACGACGCCCTGTTGTGGCTCGCTGCCACCCGCATCACGCTCGCCGTGTGGCGCAACACACCCGTCGAGAACTGGCATGCCGGGAAGAGTCCGCTCCACGACGGCACAATGATGCGGATCAACACGGCAACCACCCGACTCGTGCGCTCGATGCTGTCGTTCGACCATGTCGACTGGATCGGTCTCGGTCTCGCGATCGCCAACCCGTCCCGGGTTCTACCGACAGGGCAGTCCGTACTCAGCTCGGGCTGGCCTGCCACAACCCTGACGACCCGGCGCACGAGGTTGATCCGCGAGAAGAACTCGCGGAGATGGCGCAGGTCGCGATCTCATGGGGGCGAAGGTACTGCCTTCACGAGAAGGAGTTCAGCCTGCGAACCCTGATCGAATCCTTCTGTGCGTCCGACAACGGCTGGTTCGGAGCACCGAGTTGGGGGCGCATCGTCGATCGGTTCCTTACGGCTGTCGACGACCGGGAGAATGCGCACTGGCGCATATACCGGGACAAGCCTTGGTTCGACGAGTGGTTCACCAACCGGCCGGCCGACATTGCGGACACCACGGAATTTCGTCGGCTGCTCCTTGCCGGGCCCGACCTGCTTTCCGAGGAGGCCGCCGAATGGTGCGTGGATGGTGCCATCGGCTACGTCTGCCAGGACGACCACGCGAACGACTGCTGGCGGTGCGGTATCCCGCTGGCAACGGAGTCCCCCAACGAGTGAATGTGTGCACCAGCATAGAAAAGCAGCGATCCACTGACCGCACTCTCTCCCGCCTACTCGGCGGCCTCCCCTGCTTGGGGAGCCAGTCGCGGCTCCACTGACTGGAGATGTGCGGGTGCTTCTGACGGATCTGTGGCAGCAACGCTGGCCCGGCTGCCCGCCGGTCGGCCACAAGCTCCGTGAGCCCTACAGGAATGTCTGGGTTCGCTTCCACAGTCCGTCGGGTCTTTGACATCAGTATCACCGGCCTGCCGGTTTCTTGATAACCACGGCTTCCACGACACGGAGGTCGAGCAGGTCGCCGGACCTCCGGGATCATGACGCCATGCAACTCCGATACTTCAATCAGACCGGATGGACCGCCATCTTCAATGGCACTAAGACCGAGATCGGTCGCATGGTGCGCGTGGAGGGATGGGATCCCGCAACCGGGACAGCCTTGGTGGTCGACCCGCAACGAGGGGCACTGCGCCAGGTCACGGACTACGTGGACTTCTCCCACTTGGAGCGGGCCGATCAGGTGGTCGCCGCGATACCCGGTGGGGGATGGCGGGCACACTGGACGGATGAAGGGCCGGGTGGATCACCTCTCACGGAGCAGGTGCTGGCCTGGTTGATCACTTCGCAGGGCCGGGCGACTGCCATCACAGTCGATGCTCAGGGGCATGTGGAGGACGCCGACAGCGCCGACGCCTTCATACCGCCGGGTGAGGAGCTTCAGTGACGGGTCGATGCCGCAACAGGCGGGCCCGGCGTCCGAGGGTCGGGCTTCTGATGCGACTGGGAGGCTCCCTACTACCGGGTTCGGGCCGCCGGCTTCCAGGTGCTCTTCCTCGTGGAACCGGACGAGGCGATCGAAGAGGTCTGCAACGTCGATGCCGAGGTTCATCTTGCCGACGGGTCGCGCTGGAGTTCCACGATCTTCACTCTCGCCGAGGTGGATCGGCTCATGCGGAGCTGGGAGGCGAGCGGGGAGGCGGTCTCCGGGCAGTGCTTCTTCTGCGCGGACGGGCTGATCGTGCGGAATCCCGGCATCGGCAGCATGGTGCGCGTGATTGCCGGGCTCGTGGCATCCGGCGAGTTCGACGGGGTGTTTCGACGCATTGCCGACCCGGAATGATCATGCCGCGTCTCAGGGCATCGTGTTGTCCTGCATCTTTCGAATGGCCTTGAGCACCTTCTTCCCCAGGGGAGTGAGCGTCATGGGCCTACCGCGTTCCGCCCGGACCAGGAGTGGTCCACCGAGTTCTCGTTCGATCCGGTTGATCTGTGCGACGAGGGTGAACGTGTTGAGGCCGAGGCCGCTCGCTGCGGCACCGAGGCTGGGGTAGGCAGATGCAGCCGCGAATCGGCTCAACCGTTCGCTGGCCCCCTGGCCGCCGAAGAAGATGCCGGCCGAAGGATGCTTGGTGCTCGGCTGGCCTGGTCGATTGCCCGAAGTACCTGGCTGTGACTGGATCCTCCGCGTGGTCGCAGCGGAACGTTGTGGGTCTTGGCCCAGCGGGCCATGTTCGCGGTGCTCATGCCAGCTTCTCGGGCGAGGTCCGGCAGGGTCCGGCGGCGGTGGACGTACTGCTCGATGAGCCAGGCCCGTTCGACGGTGCCGCGGCGCTTGTAGTCCTTGGGGCCCTCGCGGAGCGGGATGCCGTACTCCTTGGCAAGGTCGTTCAGCACTCTGCGGGAGAAGCCGGTGAGGGTGGCGATCTGCTGGAGGGACCGGTGTTCGTCAAGGTAGAGCCGGGTGAAGCGCTCTGCCGGAATGGCTTGCCGGGCCTGCTGCCGGATGCGGCCGGCGGCCCTGGCGGTGCTCTTCGTCAGCGGGGGTGCAGGGGCTGGATGTTCGTCGAGAACATGTCGGATGGCCTCGACGGTCGTGCCCAGAACCTGGGCGGCGTGCTGAACAGGGTGCTGGCGTTCGCGGACAAGCTGGTGCAGGCGGGGTAGGTCGACGTGTGCCGGGTCGGGGCCGGGAAGGGAGAGCCCTGCCAGCAGGGTGGCGGGCGGCTGCCAGGTCATGGGCTCGTCGTGGATGTGGTGTGAGGCCAGGAAGTTGAGGGCTTCCTGCTGGAGGGCGTGCGCGAGTTCAGGGGTCTGAAGCGCGGTGAACCGCAGGGACGTCGCCCGGAACTCTGCACTGTCGGGCCCGCCCAGGTCGTCGGGGGCAGACTCGGCGGGCGGCCGCTGAGACGTTGGAAGAGCTGGCTGCGTGCGATGCATTCGGACCGTCCGGTTCCCGGTGGTGTTCCGGTGTGGCGGCAGATCTCCAGCCAGCGGTCATGAGGAAGCAGGCCGGTGTAGTCGAGGAGTCGGCGCCGACCGTAGTCGATGGGGGTGCTGTTGGCACCGAGGTAGTCCGCGAGCCGGTCCAGAGCAGTGGCGATGTCCGGCCATTGCGGAAGGTCGTCGACTTCCTGGAGGAGGCGTGACACCTCAGTGCCGTCGATGACGTCACCGATCAACCCGGCTGCCTGGTCCAGGGATGTGCGGCTGTCGGGAATCAGCAACAGGGCGGCGAGAACGGGAGCCAGAGCCCGCGCATGGATTCCTTCAGGTGGTGCGAGGCGGATCGTCCAGGGCGGCCAGAACATCGTGGGGATCTTCCTGGCTCGCTGCTCGATGTCCCGAGTGGTCCGGGTCGGCCGGCGGGGGGTCTCGGTCATGATGCGGTAGCGGACGTATTCGCTGGGGCGGAGGGAAGGGGCGAGGGCCGCCAGGTGCACGGAGCTTGCGCCACACCGGGCTGATGCCCCTGCCCCAGCTGTCGATGCTGGTCGCCGAGATCTGCGTGAGTTCCTCGCGTACCGCTGCCAGCAGGCTCCGCAGGGCCTCGCCGGCCGGGGTGGATTCCTGGTTGCTCCAGGATGCTCAGGGCCATGGTGACCGCGACGGCCGTGTCCGCGGCTCGGGGCGGGGCCATGAACCCCGGACGTTCCATGGCCTGTCCGGTGTGCGGGGAGACCGCATCGGTGCTGAGGTGAGCTTCTGCGATGGCAGCCGGGATCTGTTCTCGTAGGACAGCTGCGGGCAGGTCGCTCAGGACGCGTATGCCCAGGGCCCGGATGTCGGCCAGCACCGCCGAGGCCGGCTGGGGAGAGGTTCGGTAGGGGCCGGAAAGGGCCGTTGCCCCGTCGATGATCTCCATCACTCGGTCCTGCGCCGTGAGAACCGGATGGCCAGGAGGCAGGAGGAGCGTCGAAGCGCGGGTCAGATCGGTGCCGCAGCCCGCCGAGAACGGGCGGGTGGGGCGGGTCGGTGGATTGCCGCAGAGTTCAGGCCGGGGGACGGACCGGTCGGAACGGGGCCGCTGCCGCGGCACCCTCCCGCAGTGCGGGCAGCAGTCCGCCAGCAGCCTGCGGTGCCGGGTGCAGGCGAAGGAGAAACCGAGCCTCCAGGACAATTGCCATCGCCCACCAGTGGCATGAAGGCACTCCGGACAGAACCGGGATCCCCCTCCGCGGCCCCAAAGGACGTGCCGTGACACGGCCCGGCCCCCGGCACTCAGGTGGAGGGCCCGTCCGTCGTAATGAGCCAGGGTCAGGGCAGCGACTGTCTCCGGGGACGTCCCGGTGGCGTGCGCGACGGCATTGGTCTGCTGCTCGTCGAGGACGATCGTCCAGTCTGCCGGGATGCCCCTGAACTGGTTTCCGGCCCGGTGCCGGACCGGGAAGCCGAAGTGCAGCAGGACATCACCGAGCGCGGTGTCCATCCGCCTGGCCATCGCCTCCAGCCATGAGTCCAGAGCCTCGCCGGGCAGTGGAGGCAGCCGGATCGGCAGGGTGCGGACCGGCGTTCTCATGCGGGTCGCCGGCTCCGGGGCCGCGGCGGCTGGTCAGCCGTTTCTTCTCCAGCGCGGCCTGCAAGTTCCAGGCGGGCGGCCTCGGATGCCTCGTCGTTCTTCACCCGGTCCATGAGCTCCTGGTCAAGACGTTCGGCGCCGGTGCGGACCGCCCGCTGGCAGCTGCGGTTGATCAGCGTCATCAGCGAGCCGATGTGTCCGGTGCTGCGGGCGAAGAGGTAGTCCGACAGGTCGTCCGCGAGCATGCCGGGATGCTTGTCGGTGAGCACGACTCGCTGTTCGAGGGCCAGCAGCATCTGCCGCCACTCCCGGCGCCCGGCCTCCATATCGATGGTGAACGGACGAAGCCCGAGGCGGGTGGTGCGGCGGCCGGTCTGGGCCAGAGCGGTGTCGCGCCCGTTCGTTCCCTCGCCGAACAGGCCCTTCTTCGCGAGCTCGACCCCCACCATCAGCAACGTCACCGGAAACTCGTTGGCGATCCACTTCAGGTGGTTGCTCACCTCGATGCCGCTCTTCTGTCCCCATTTCAAAAAGTGCAGATCGTCCAGAACCACCAGGCGGACATCACAGGACAGCACGCAGTCCAGCACCCGCCGCCCGAACTGGGCGGTGGTCCCCCGCATCTGTCCGGGGTGGCCGAAGAACTCCAGCATGGCCCGGTTGAGATCCTTCATTCCGGTGTTCCGGTTAGCCCGACCCGGCAGACCGGGATCCGCTCGTGCCCCTGGCTGGTGAAGGCTCCTGACTCTTCGATCTCCCGCTGGTGGAAGTCGCGGGCGAAGGCAAGCACCGAGGTCGTCTTACCCAGCCCTGGGAACGCGTCGACGGCCACCGCCCCCTTGGCCTTGTCGCCGTCCTGCTCGTTGCTGTCGACGATGTCCCATAGGTCTTCATGGAGCTCTGTCAGTTGCGGCGTCTTGACCGGGCCGATGTTCGCGTGCCACTGCCGGCGCTGACGGTCGTAGTCCGCCCGCGCCTGTGTGGGCAGGGACTTCAGCTGCTTGCGGGTCAGCAGGTCGGGCCGGCTGCGGCGAGGGCTCTCTGCGAACGCCTTGAAGTCCTCCTTCCGCGACAAGGCAAGACTGCCCGGATGCGGAACGCTGCCGTCGTTCACACGTCCTCCAGGGCATCGGCGTAGAAGTCGTCCTCCCCGGCGAGGTCCTCCAGATCGGCCTCGTCGTCATCCCCCGTCTCCGTCACCACGTCGGGCTCCCGCAGTTCCGCGGTCTGCTCGTCCTCGCCGAGGGCCTTGGTACGACGGAAGCGAGACGACCGTCTCCGCCTCACTCTCCGGAAGCTCGATGGCGGCCTGCTCGCGCGAGAGCCGCAGGGCCATGCGCCGCTCGGCGATCGTGGTGCCCAGCCCGAGATTCCACCGCTCCAACAAATCAGCGACGGCAAGCCGGTCGTCAGGAAGGCGATACTTCGAGGCCGCCAGCTGCCGGGCGAACGTCAACGCGTCCTCGCTCAGCGGCATCTCGGCCGACGGCGCGTGCTCCCAGACCAGCGTGCGCCAGGCCCGAGTAGCCGGATCGCGGAAGTAGATCCGGGTGATGTCGTCGGGGTCCACCTGGAAAGGCCAGCCGTTCTTGACCGGACTGTCGTAGGGGCTACGGACTCCCGGCTCGGCATGCCGGGGCCGCTGTAACGGCGGCGGCCGATCTTGACCCCGTAGTGCTGGACCGTGCGCCACTTCGGTCTGCAGGAACTCGTAAGCCAGGTCCCGGTCGCGGGGCGCTTCGATGTAACCCGCCCGCGCCATGCCGTGCTCGAACATCTTCGCCGGGGACATCCGCAGACCCGGCAGACCCGGATCGACCAGACTGGAATGCGGCCGGCAGTGATAGACCGCCGCGGTCCACTCCCGGATGATCGCCTCAAGCTCGTCGAGGAAGAAGAACGCGTCGTCCTCCGGGCTCTCACCCCGCGAGTGGATATCAGGGCCCTTGTAGCCGGGCAGGGCCTGCAGCAGCCCTTCACGGAGGGTGCGGAAATACCGCTGAACCGGCCCCTTGTCACGGCCCGTTCGCAGCCGCGCGGGCTGAATCGAGATGCCCATCCGTCGGCAGACGCTCGTCAGATGCTCCGAGACGTAGACCTTGCCGTGGTCAACGACCAGCGTCTCGGGAACCAGAAGGCGGCGAGGCCAGCCCCGGCCCGGTTGGCGCCCTTGACGTCGACCAGGACGGTGCGGGGGATGCCGTGCTCGGGCCAGACCGCGTGCCGCGGCCAGTCCCGCCCCGCAGGCCGCGGCCGA
>CAVQGD010000012.1:0-58739 GCA_963711935.1 uncultured Actinomycetota bacterium | reverse complement strand
GCCCGCCTGCCCGCCGCGCGTGCCCGCGTTGCGGGGTGAGGACATCGGCCGTGCGCGCCCCTGCGTCGTCGCGCACGAGCGACGACAGGAGAAGCAGCGGCAACAGGCACGACGGCGCGCGCTGGTGCTCGCGACGTACGGCATCGACACCGGCCCGCGCCGGATTCACGGCGTGGAGGTGACGGTCTGATGGGTTACGACCGGAACGCCGTTCCCGCGCCACCTCCGGGCCTGCGGTTGCTGCCCTGGGAGAACGACAGCGGCAAGCCGTGCTTCCTGTCCGCGAACGGCAGCCGGAGCAGGCTGTCCCGGCTCGCGGACGAGATCGAGGCGGACCAGTTGCACGACGGAGCCGATGTCCTCAAAGGCGCACAGGCAGTAATGAACGACGACAAGGCCGGGGAGTACGCACTGCGGCTCGCTCTGCGGGCGGCCACGCAGTCCCTCGGCGACGTGCTGCGCATTGCCGACAGCCGGGGTGCACGCCTGCCCCAGCCGGACGATGACGAAGACGAAGACGCCGACGAAGACGCCGACGACAGCGACGACGGCCAGGAAGATGGAGCCGATGGCCAGGAGGATGGCGCCGACGGCCACGGGACGCAGCTTCCGGACGGGGCCTTCGGGGCCTCCGGCATCGAGCCGCACACAAGATAGGCCGCACACAACATAGGCCGCACACCACATAGACCGAGGTGAGGCAAGCAACGCCAGGGTCCCGATTCTCGCCTCCGAAGAGTCGGGGCCCTGCCGTGTCCGGCAGGCTCCACCGTTCAACACCGTTCGACACCGCACCGTTCAGCACCGCTCAACTCGAAGAGCCGCGTTGGGTGTAGGAGTTTCGGTGTTGAGGGGGACACGCCCTGGATAGGGTGCTGTGCAAGACGATGTGTAAGGACGTCAGAGACGTCACAGGGATGAGCTGAGGCGTTGGTCGACCACCTCGCCGCAGTCAGAACGGGTGGTGTGCAGCGTGCCGACCGCGATAGCCGTCACCAGTCCTGATCTGGTGCTCCCTCCGCTCGACCGGCAGATCCCGGCCGCCGTCGTCCAGCCGCAGGGCACGCTGGAGGGCTCCCTTGTCGGCATGCATGCGCTCCTTGAGCAGTACGGGTATGTGATCGCCGTCTACGCGGCCTCCGAGGCGGCCACGGAGCAGTCCGTCGCCCGGCGGCTGCACACTGTCCGTTCCATGCTCGAGAGTGACCGGATCGCGCTGATCGGGATCGATCTGCCGCCGCTCGGAATCGCGCTGCTGGCCCAGCAGTTGCGCCAGCTGTCCGTGTGCGACTTCAGCCCGGGGGTGCTGGCCTCCTCCGCGCGGCTCCTCGCCCACTACATCTACGCCGGCGCCCTCCTCGGCTCTGTCGCCAAGCTCGACCGGGTGCCGGTGTCCTTGAAGGACCACGCCAAGTCATGGGTAACGGGCACCCAGTTCGCCGTACTGGCCAATCCGCGGCCCCAGCTCGTACGCCTCGGCCAGGGGCAGGGGCAGGGGCAGGGGCAGGGGCAGGGCGGGGGCCGGAGTCAGGGGCAGAGCCAGAGCCAAGGTCAAGGTCAAGAGGCGCTCGCCGGGCCCGAGTTCGAGGCGCGGCTCCTCGTCGCCGCCGGGCCGCAGCCGCCCTCCGACTGGGTGACCTCGGCGCTCGCGCCCGCCTGGCGGGTGCGGGGCGTGGCCACTGTGCCGCTGCCCGCCGAGTCCGTGCGCTGGTGGGGGACCGGCAAGCTCGTCGAGTTCGCCGCTGGGCTGTACGACGTGTCCGTGCTCTACCAACTCGTCTCGTCCGTACGCCGGGAGACATGCCCCTGGTGCGGGCTCGAACTCCTTGGCGACCGCTGCGGGTTCTGTGCGGCACTGTTACCGGCGGCTTCCCCCGGGCTTTCACCGTCGACCGCACAGGCACCGTCGACCGCACAGGCGCCGCCCCGAGGTGCCACGTGAGTCACCTACGTACAACTCACCTACGTACAACTCACCTACGTACAACTCACCTACGTACCACTCACCTACGTACCACTCCACAGCCAGTACGGAGCCAGTACGGCCGCTCGACCCCGTCCATTCCCCGCCCCACCCTCCTCACCCGCCCCACCCGCCCCGATCGAGGTTCCGCCCCATGAACTCACGCCGGCGCCGCGGCGTCATCCTGCTGGTCCTCTCGGCCCTGTGCGCCCTCGGCGCGTTCGCCGGAGTGCTCTCGGTGATCCGCGACGTGAACTCGAAGGTCGGCCCGGAGGTGACGGCGTACCGCCTGAAGGGCGATATCGCGCCGTACAAGGAGCTGTCGGCGGACCAGTTCGAGAAGGTGTCGATACCGAAGCGGTGGCTGTCGGACACGGCCGTCACGGACATCGGCGACATCCGCGGGAAGATCGCCGTCACGCGGTTGGAGAAGGGGTCGCTCCTTCAGGCCGACATGATCGTCGACCGGCCCGGACTCGAGCCCGGGCAGCAGGAGATCGCGATCATGATCGATGCGTCGACCGGTGTGGCCGGGAAGATCGATCCGGGGGCGCGCGTCAACATCTACGCCACCTTCGAGGCCGACGACAGCGGCAACGGCGGCAACGGCGACAAGGGCGACAAGAGCGACGACAGCGACAACGGCGCCGCCCAGTCCAAGCTGATCGTCGCCGGCGCCCGCGTCCTCGACGTCGGCACGCTCACCGCACTCGACCCCCACCAGTCCAGCAACGACCGCCGCCGTACGGCCACCGAGGCGGTCCCGATCACCTTCGCGCTCGACACGGCGGACTCCCAGCGCGTCGCGTACGCCGAGTCGTTCGCCGAGCACGTCCGGCTGGCCCTGGTCGCGGGCGGCGACGCCACCGGTGTCTCGCCCTCGGACCGTACGTACACCCTCGACGAGGACAAGTAGATGGAGTTCACCGGTATGGAGTTCACCGGTATGGAGTTCACCGGTATGAGGTTCGCCGGTATGGAGTTCGCCGGTATGAGGTTCGGCCGATGACCATCCGTATCCTCCCCGCCGTCGGGGACATCGACTCGTCCTGCGCCCTGAGCACCCTGCTGAGCCAGCTCCCGGACGCCGAACCAGCCGCCCCGGTAGCGGACTCGACCGCCCTGCTGGACACGCTCGCGCGCCTGGCGGCGGACTCCCTGGAGGAGTTGCCCGAGGTCGTTCTGGTCCACGAATGGATAGGCCCGGTCCCGGCGCTCGACCTCATCCGGGATCTCGTCATGCGCTTCCCGGCGGTCGGTGTCGTCCTCATCACCGCCGACACGAGTACGGGCGTGCTGACGGCCGCCATGGACTGCGGTGCCCGCGGCATCGTGACCCTGCCCCTCGGCTACGAAGCCCTCGCCGAACGCGTCCAGGCCGCCGCCTCCTGGTCGGCCGGCATGCGGCGCCACCTCGGCAGCGGTACGCCCGGGCCGTACGCGGGACCGGGCGGCACCGTCGTCACGGTGACCGGGGCGAAGGGCGGAGTCGGCGCCACGGTCACATCGGTCCAACTGGCCCTCGCGACACAGGCGTCGGGCCGTACGGTGGCGCTGCTGGACCTCGATCTGCAGTCGGGGGACGTGGCCTCGTACCTGGACGTGCGGTTCCGGCGCTCGGTCGCCGACCTGGCCGGGATCGCGGACATCAACCCGCGCGTCCTGCGGGAGGCGGTGTACGCCCACGACACGGGCCTCGGGCTCCTGCTGGCCCCGGCGGAGGGCGAGCGCGGCGAGGAGGTCACCGACCGGGTGGCCCGCCAGGTGCTCGGCGCCCTGCGCGCCCGGTACGACGTGGTGATCGTCGACTGCGGCTCCCAGATGACCGCGGCGACCGCGGCGGCCGTGGAGAGGGCCGACCACGCGCTGCTGCTGGTGACGCCGGACGTGGTCGCGGTCCGTGCGGCGAAGCGGATGATCCGCCTCTGGGACCGCCTCCAGATCCGTAAGGCCGAGGAGACCCTCACCGTCGTCAACCGGCACTCCCGGGGTACGGAGATCCAGCCGTCCCTGGTGGAGAAGGTCACCGGTACGCGGGTCTCGCGCGTCGCCGTCCCGGCCGCCTTCAAGGAACTCCAGTCCGTCGTCGACGCGGGACGGCTGCAGGACCTCGACACGCGGTCGTCGGTGAAGCAGGCGCTGTGGGCGCTGGCGGGGGAACTGGGCCTGGTCGTGGCCCAGGAGGAGGGGGGCGGCGGTCGGCGGCGTAAGGCCTCCTCGGAGCTGAGCGCGCTGATGCTGCGGCGGAAGGGCGGCGGGAAGGGCGGCGGGAAGGGCGGGGACCAGGGGTCGGTGACGCTGGAGTTCGCCGGGATGTTTCCGCTGGTGCTCGTGGTGATGGCGATTCTGTGGCAGTGCGTGTTGTACGGGTACACGTACTCCCTCGCGGGGAACGCGGCGGACGAGGCCGCCCGGGCGGCCACCGCGGCGGCTGCCGTCCAGGGGGGCGACGTGCAGGGTGCGTGCGAGGCGGCCGGGAGCGAGGACCTGCCGGGGGCCTGGAGCGCCACGGACTTCGACTGCGGCTCGGACGGCACGGTCATGAGGGCCAAGATCAGTGTCGAGGTCCCGCTCTTCTTCCCCGGCTTCGACCCGGGCTGGCCGGAGGTCGAGGGTGAGGCGGGAGCGGCACTGGAGGGGGACCGCTGATGAGGGCCCTGGCCGAACGGGGGCGGCTGGCGTGCGGGCATCGGTTCCGGGGCGGGCGGGTGCGGCGGCTGGCGTGCGGGCGTCGGTTCCGGGGCGGGCGGGTGCGGCGGCTGGCGTGCGGGCGTCGGTTCCGGGGCGGGCGGGTGCGGCTGGCGTGCGGGGGTCGGTTCCGGGGCGGGCGGGTGCGGCTGGGGTGGGGGCGTCGGCTCCGGGACGACCGGGGTGTCTCCATGCTGGAGTTCGCGGGGTTCCTGCCGATTCTGCTCGTGGTCGGGATGGCGGCCCTTCAGCTCGGGTTCATTGGGTACGGGATCAATCAGGCGGGTACGGCCGCGCGGGCGGCGGCTCGGGCCGAGTCCCTGGAAGTGGGCACGGGAGCGGCAGCCGGAGCGGCTTCGGCGAGCGGTTGGCTCAGCCCGCGGGTCGAGTCGGCACAGGGCGCCGACACCACCACTGCCACCGTCATCGTCACCGTCCCCGCCGTCATCCCCCTGTTCGACGACATCGAAGTGGAACGCAGCGCCACCATGCCCACCGACACCGACACCGACACCGACACCGACACCGACACCGACACCGACACCGACAGAAACCGAAGCCGAAGCCGAAGCCGAAGCCGAAGCCGACTGAACCCCCGTACCCCCGAGAGGAGTTGACGAACAAGATGAGCCTCCGATCCCGTATCGCCGCCCCCGAGGACGGGGGAGCCGGGCGCGAGGACGGGCACCTCGTGGCCGTCTACCGTGCCAAGCTCCTCGAGGAGATCGACCTCGCCGAGATGTCGAGCCTGGCGGCGGCCGAACGCCGGGCCCGCCTGGAGCGCGTCCTCGGCCACCTCATCAGCCGAGAGGGCCCGGTCCTCTCGTCCGCCGAGCGGTCCCAGCTGATCCGCCGCGTAGTCGACGAAGCGCTCGGCCTCGGCGTCCTGGAACCTCTCCTCGCCGACGCCTCGATCACCGAGATCATGGTCAACGGCCCGGACTCGATCTTCGTGGAGCGCGCCGGACGGGTTGAGCAGCTCCCGCTCCGGTTCGCTTCCCACGAGCAGCTCATGCAGACCATCGAGCGCATCGTCTCGACCGTCAACCGCCGCGTCGACGAGTCGACCCCCATGGTCGACGCCCGCCTCCCCACCGGCGAACGCGTCAACGTGATCATCCCCCCGCTCGCCCTCACCGGCCCGACGCTCACCATCCGCCGCTTCCCGCGCGCGTACACACTCCCGGAGCTGATCGGTCTCGGCTCCCTCGACGAGCAGATGCTCATGCTGCTCGCCGCATTCGTCCGCGCCCGCTTCAACGTGATCGTCAGCGGCGGTACGGGCACCGGAAAGACGACCCTCCTCAACGCGCTCTCCGGGCTGATCCCGCCCCGGGAGCGCATCATCACCATCGAGGACTCCGCCGAACTCCAGCTCCAGCAGGAGCATGTGATCCGCCTCGAGTCCCGCCCGCCGAACATCGAGGGCAAGGGCCAGATCACCATCCGCGACCTGGTCCGCAACTCCCTCCGTATGCGCCCCGACCGCATCATCGTCGGTGAGGTCCGCGGCGGTGAGACCCTCGACATGCTCCAGGCGATGTCGACGGGCCACGACGGCTCGCTGGCCACCGTCCACGCGAACTCCGCCGAGGACGCGCTGATGCGGCTCCAGACCCTCGGTTCCATGTCCGAGGTACTGATCCCCTTCGAGGCGCTCAAGGACCAGATCAACTCGGCGGTGGACGTGGTCGTCCAGCTCACCCGCTTCGCGGACGGCTCCCGCAAGGTGACGGAGATCGCGCTGCTCGTCTCGCACGGCCGCGAGCAGTTCCGTATCGCCCCGGTCGCCCGCTTCGTGGCGAAGCCCCTCGGCGCGGACCGCGTCGTCCACGGCCACTTCGAGCACCTGCCGCTGCCGCGCCCGGTCGCGGAGAAGCTGTACGTGGCCGACGAGCCGTTGCCGCCCGCGTTCGGCGTGGCCGAGGCCCTCGACGTACTCACCACGAGGCAGGCCACCGGATGACCAGGATGAGGATCAGGGCGATGACCAGGGCGATGACCAGGGCGACGACCGGGGCGATGACCAGGGCATACGAGCCCTCGAAGAGGTGCACGGCATGAACAATCCCACCCTGCTGACCCCCACCCTGCTGGCCCTCGGCGCCACCGTCCTCACCGGCACGCTCGCCGCCGTGGGCGTGCACGCGTACGCCTCCGGCCGCGCCCAGCACCAGGCCCTCGTCGACCGCCTCGCGGGTGGCGCCCCGCCCCCCGCGGTGGGCGGTCGCGTCCGCCGCTTCACGGGCATCGACCGCCGCCTGCGCCGTACCCGCCTCGGCCGGACCCTCCACCTGCGCCTGTCCGCCACCGGACTCGACGTGACGGCGGGGGAGTTCGCGACGTACGTCACCGCGGCCGTCGTCGCCCTGTGGCTGATCGCCGCCGCCACCCTCGCGCCCTTCTTCGGTCCGGTCGCGGCCCTCGTCGGCGTATGGAGCGCGGCCGTCTTCCTCAACTGGCAGCGCCAGAAACGCATCGAGGCCTTCATCAGCCAACTACCGGACGTGGCACGGCTCATCGCCAACGCCACGGCCGCCGGCCTGGCCCTCCGTACGGCGCTGGCGATGGCGGCGGAGGAACTGGAAGCCCCGGCAGGCGAGGAACTGGCCCGCGTAGCAGACCAGTTGACCCTCGGCCGCTCGATCGACGACGCCCTGGGCGAGCTGGCCGAACGTCTCCCGTCCCGTGAACTGATCGTCCTCGTCACCACCCTCGTCCTGTCCAACAAGGCGGGCGGCTCGGTGGTCAGCTCCCTGCGCAACCTCACCCAGACCCTGGAGGACAGGAAGGAGACCCGCCGCGAGGTCCGCACGATGCTCTCCGAGGTCAACGCGACCGCGTTCACCGTCCCGTTCCTGGGCCTGGGGTCGCTGGTCCTGATCAACTCCTCGAACGAGGGCGCCCTCGCCCGCGTCACCGGCTCCCCGCTCGGCCAGGCCCTGGTCCTGCTCTCGCTGGGCCTCTACACAGTCGGCTTCTTCGTCATCCGCCGCCTCGGCAAGATCGAAGTATGAGAGGGGAGTTGAGATCACGGTGCTGTCTCTGCCATCCCTGCTGCCCCTGCTGCTCGCCCTCCTGACGGCTGTGTCCGTCGCGGGCGTCCTCCTCGGTATCCGCATGATCCGTGCGGAGGCGAAACTCCCCGGCGACCTGGCCCTCGCCCTTGAGGTGGGCGCGACTCGCGTCTCCCAGGCGGACTCGGCCGTGGACCGCCTCGGCATACGCTTCGCTCCTCTCGTCCTGCGCCTGATGGGCCCGCGCCGCGTCGACGCCAAACGCCGCCGCATCGACATGGCGGGCAACCCGGGCGGCCTGACCCTGAACCGCTACGCCGCCCGCCGGGCCGTCTACGGCGTCTTCGGCACCGTCATGGGCCTGGTCTTCCTCACCAACGGTCGGCTCTTCCTCGCCCTCGGCGCCTTCGCCTTCGGCCTGCTGGCCGCCGACGCGCTGATCTGGCAGGCCCTCCGCGAACGCAAGGACGTCATCGACCGCACCCTCCCCGACTTCCTCGACGTGCTGGCGGTCGTGGTCTCGGCGGGCCTCGGCTTCCGTCAGGCCCTCGACCGCGTCGCGGAGAAGTACGAGGGCCCCTGGGCCGACGAACTCCGCATCACCCTGCGCCAGATGGACATGGGCGTCAGCCGCCGCCAGGCCTTCGACGCGCTCCGCAAGCGCAACTCCTCCGAACAGGTCGCCCAGTTCGTCTCGGCACTGCAGCAGGGCGAGGAGCTGGGCTCCCCGATCGCCGAGACCCTCATCCAGCTCGCCACGGACATGCGCCGCACCGACGCCCAGAACGCGAGGCGCCGCGCCGCGAAAACCATCCCCAAGGCCACACTGGTGACGCTGGTCTTCATGCTCCCGGCGACGATGATCCTGATCGCGACGGGCATGTTCCTCGGCTCGGGCACGAACTTCGGCGACATCCTGGGCCGATGACGCGGACGACGCAGACGACGCAGACGACGCCGACGGACGCCGAGGACGTGGATAACACCGCAGATGCCAAAGATTCGGGAAGGGTGGACTCGATGAGCCCGGTTGTCGGGAGAACCCGGGAAAGCGGGAGAACCCGGGAAAGCGGGGAAAGCCGGGAAAACGGGGGAGGTTGGACCCTTGAACCCACCCTGGGTAGGCAGTTTCTCACGTACGGTGCTTACGGTGCTTACGTTGATGACCGTGGCAGCAGTGTCACCGGTACCGGCCTGGAGGGTAGGGGCGATGAGCAGGTTCCAGAGGTGGAGGCGGAGCGTTGTCTCCCGGATGCGGGGGGAGCGACGGGACGCGGGGGCCGGGTTCGTGGAGTACGCGGGGATCATGATCATCGTGGCGGGGATCTTCGTGTTGATCGATGGGCTGGGGCTGGACGGCCGGATCTCGGAAGCGATCGGTCAGGCGGTCGAGGACGTCATCAGCAGCTGATCTCCGCACACCTGGGGAGACACCTGGGGAGCGACCGAGGGCAGACTCTCCCGATCTACATCTGGCTGACGGGGATTCTGCTCTTCGCCGCTCTCGCCTTCTTCGTGTTCGCCCAGGCGGCGTCCGCCCGCAATGGTGCTCAATCCGCCGCGGACGCCGCAGCCTTGGCGGCGGCACAGGAAGCCCGGGACGAGCTGGTGCTCGACCTGGAGGATGCCATCGGTACGGACGACAACTGGCTGGACCGGCTGGACCTCCCGGGTGACGAAGGGCTCCCCGGCAACGGGTCCTATGACGGGGCCTATGACGCGGCCCAGCGGTTGGCCGCCGAGAACGACTCGACTGTCCAGGACTTCGGTAGTGCCCAGGTGGACGGCCATCCCGGGTTCCGGGTCGGCGTCCGGACGAACTACACCGTTGGCGACTCGATCATCCCCACCACGGAGGACATGCGGGCCCAGGCCCATGCCGTCGCCGTCGTCCGGCCGCGCTGCGATATCGACACGGACGCGGACACGGATCCCAAGAAGCCCGTGGAACTGGTCTGCGACGACGAAACCGTGAACATCGACCCCGAAGATTTCGATCCGGACGACCTTCCCGACGCGTCCGTGATGTTCTCTGTACATCTGGCCGAGTGAGAGGAAGCCGTACAGATGAACTTTCGGCACACCATGAAGGGCCGCAGAGCAGTGACCACGGTGGCGATCGCGACCGGATTACTCCTCACGGTGGCCGGTTGCGGTGAGGGAGGGGACGACGACAGCTCTGCCAAGGACGCGCCCTCGTCGGCGACAGCCGAAGCCCCCGCCCACCCCTCAGGGGACAAGGAATCACAAGGCCAGGACTCACAAGACCAGGAATCGCAAGGCCAGGAAGAGAACGAGGTGCTCGCAAAGTCCCAGCAGGGCGACATCTCACTCACGATCACCTCAGCCGTACGGGGCGCCGGGGGCTATGTGACGGTGTCCGGAACAGTGACCAACGGTGGGTCGCGGTTGTGGACGGCGGCGGACTGGCGTGGTGACGAGAACGAACTGAGGGGGAACGCGTCGTCCGTCGCCGGGGCCGGCCTGGTGGACCAGGAGGGCAAGAAGAAGTACCTCATCCTCCGTGACACGGAGGGGCGTTGCCTCTGCACGCGGTTCGTCGGCGGCGTCAGAGCGGGCGAAACCACCAACTGGTTCGCCCAGTTCCCCGCCCCACCCGACGGCACCACACACGTCGACTTCCAGGTCGGCTCCATGCCCCCCGCCCCCCTCCAACTCTCCGAGGGTGAGTGACCATGGCCGCGCTCACCCCCCGTACCGCCACCAGCACCCTCACCACCCTCACAGCACTGGCCGTACTGACGGCACTCATCCTCGTAACCCCCCTCCCCGCCCACGCCGAAGACCACCCCAGCGACCCCCCGGGCACCGTCACCACGCCCCCACCCCCGCAAGTGGACGCGAACAGCCCCGGGCTCAAGCTCGCCGAAGGCGCCACGCTCGCGCCCGCGAAGACGCTGGACATCAAGTCGGTCGTGGAAGACCTGGGCGGTGAGGAGCGCCGGGAGGACACGAACCAGAACGTGACGTTCGCGCTCCAGGCGGAGGTGCTGTTCCCCAAGGACAGCGCGAAGCTGAACCCGCGGGCACGGTCCCGTATCCAGGCGATCGCGGACGAGATCAAGGCACAGAACCCCTCCACGGTCCGTGTCTTCGGCTTCACGGACGACCTCGGCTCGTACGCCCACGGCCGGACCCTGTCCAAGCAGCGCGCCGACGCCGTCCACGACCAACTGGCCGGCTCCCTCGGCCCGGACCTCACCTTCGAGGTGCGCGGCTACAGCGAGGACTACCCCCTCGCCGACAACTCCTCCGAGGAGGGCCGCCGCAAGAACCGCCGCGTGGAGGTGTCGTTCCCGAGGAGCGCGGAGAGCGGTACCGGCTCCAGCGAGAGCACGACATAGGGGTCACCGCATAGACCACATAGGGGCTCCCCCAAGAGCCCGCCGAATGGTCGCGAGCATCTTCTCCGGGGGCGTGATCCAGCCGCCAGCTTGAGTATGTCGTAGACGACATATAGCCTTGCTGAGTGGATGCGCTCTTCACCATTGAGCTTGAGCCCGAGGTGCGGGACTGGCTGGAGACACTGCCGGCCAAGCACTTCCTCAAGATCGACGAATACGTCGGGCTGCTCGCGGAATACGCAGCCGAGCTCGGCGAGCCGTACGCCCGCTATCTCGGCGACGGAGTCCGAGAGCTGCGCCCAACACTTGATGGAGCGGCCATACGCATCACGTACTGGCTCACGCCGAAGCGCACCGCCGTCCTGCTGACTGTCTTCCGAAAGACGAGGATGCGCGAGGACACGGAGGTCAGGCGTGCCAAACTCGCGCAGAAGACCTGCGAGGCCGAGCATGGCCCGGCCCATGACGAGTTCGTTCGCGTCATCACGCAAGGAGAGGCGGAGCAATGAACCACAGTCGCTGGAAGACCCTGCGTGAGCGCAAGCTCGCCGAGGGGTTCACCGAGCCGAAGGACGTGACCGAGGCCCGCCGCGAGATCCGTATGTCCATGGCCCTGGCGAAAGCCGTGTACGACCGGCGCACCGAGCTCGGCCTCACCCAGACCGAACTGGCTGCCCGCGCAGGCCTCACCCAGGCGAAGATCTCCCGGATCGAAGGCTCCGACACGGTCCCCACACTGCCGCTCCTGGCCAGGCTGGCCGCAGCCCTGGACGCCACCTTGAACATCGCCCTCGACAACGACGACACCCAAGTCCACTTTGCCGCGCACCGAACCGAGGCGGCGTAATCCGCGAGTGTGAGCCGGACGCAGCGTGCGTCAGAGCTCGGGCGACTTCTTGGAGATCTTCCGAAACTCCTCCTCCACCAGATCGCGTTGCAGCTGCCGTGCCACGGCTGCGCTGACGTACGCCGAGAAACCCCTTGTGATCACGCGGGCCTTGACGGCGGCGACGAGGCTCGCGGGCATGGACACGCTGACCTTCTGGGCGGGCCCCTCGTCCTTGCCGTACTGCTCAATGGCATTCATGTCGTCAGGTTGACATCCTCCGTCCCGTGAACGGGGCGGAATCCCCTCCGTGCCACAGTGCGGCCGGGTGGGTGGTTGACGCTTCTAAGACCGGGTAACCCCGAGGAGGCCCGATGAGCAGCGGATATCACACCAGCTGGAAGATCCCGCCCGAGCACCGCGAGGACCCGGCTTACCGTGCTGCGGGGCGGCGGATGGACTTCGCCCAGGCGGTCCACGACCGGCGCTCGGCCCTCGGCTGGAGCATGGCCGAACTGGCACGCAGGGCCGGCATGGCCGAGGAGGACATCGAGTCCATCGAAGAGAGTGGGGTCGACCCGACCCTCGAACTCATCGAGCGACTGGCCACCGCCCTCGAATCGGGCGCACGGACCTCGAATCGGGCGCACGGATCGATCCCCGCACCACTCCTGAGTTCCGCTTCGGCGGGCACACAGCCTGAGCGGTCCCGTCCCGCACCACCCACCCCATCTGGCGTATACCTCGCTCACCCCGAGGCGACCGGCCCAGCCGCCGGGCGAACCCGGCCCCGCAGTCGGCCTCCCAGGGATGTCTTTTCGTTCCCATCGTTCCCATCTCTCTTGTAGCGCACGAGAGTTGATCATGCGGGCTCGCGCGAGGCCAACAACGAGGGAACAGGGGGACGGGAGGACGGGGGAGCAGGGCGGCAATGACGCCTGAGGGCGTCCGTCACCCGGATGGCCCTGGACGGCCGCGTCGGGACCGCGAGCCGAGAGTGGCATCCGTGCCTCTCCGGCGAGGCCGCGCGATGCTCTCACTACCGATCACTACCGATCACCACCGGAACCGGACACCACCGATCGCCACCGGTCACCGCCGGTCCGCCATACAAATCGGGAGCCGCCATGCGAAAGATCATCCTGATGATGTCCGTGTCCCTCGACGGCTACATCGAGGGGCCCAACCGCGAGATCGACTGGCACATGGTCGACGACGAGCTGCACACACACTTCAACAACGAGCTCAAGGAGATGGGCGCCTTCCTCGACGGGCGGGTGACGTACGAGCTGATGGCGGACTTCTGGCCGACCGCCGACCGTGATCCGAACTGCACCGGACCGATGGCCGACTTCGCGATGATCTGGCGGAACATGCCGAAGATCGTGTTCTCGCGGACGCTGCAGCACGCCCAGTGGCACACCACGATCGTGCGGGACGTGGTCGTCGAGGACATCAAGGCGCTCAAGGCACAGGACGGCGGCGACCTGGTGCTCGGCGGCGCCGACCTCGCGGCCGAGTTCATGCGGCACGACCTGATCGACGAGTACCGGATCTACGTCCACCCGGTCGTCCTCGGCGGGGGCAAACCCCTGTTCGCGGAGTCCGACACCCGGAGGTTTCTGCGGCTGGTCGAGAACTGGAGATTCAGCAACGGGGTCGTCATGCTGCGCTACGAGCCCGCCGACTCCACGGACGCGTAAAGGTGCCGCCCCCGTACCGGCTGCGCAGACGCGTAAACCTGTTGTACGAGCCCGCCGCCGCAAGGACGCCATCCACCTGACATCCACCTGATATGCCCCGTTTCGTACTGCGCGCCCCCGCGCAGTATCCACATTGTTATCGGGAGCGACTCGCGTCCGTTCACCCACTCGCGTTAAGTTCAGCCCAAGGTAATTCGCGTGAGCAAAGCTGCGCGGACGGCATCGCGCAGTGGAGGGGGCTGCGCGGCGCCGCGCCCACCCGACTGGCGGTACGCCACCCGTCGCGTACGAGGACCTGTACCCCACGCCGCACACCCCCCCGTTCCAGCTCTCCGGCCTCCGCCTCAAGGGCGTACCGGGCGCGGAGACTGCGAAGTCGGCGCGTAAGCGTGGCCATGGCTGCGAAGTTAGCGGCGGCGTCAAGCGCGCGTTTCCGACGCGGTTCACCCGTGCGGGTGCCTGCCGGGACATGTCGCCGCATGTCGCGCAAGAAGGCCCAAACCCCCAGGATTCCTCTGGATACCGCCCGATTGCCTTGGAATCAGCCATGATCCGGCCGTGAACACCCTGTGAATGAACGCTCCCGCACCCCTCTACGCGTCGCCAGATGATTTCGGAGAGTAGTTATTCCGCCTTGATGTACGCAGCATCACTCACGAAGGGTTATGGTGGAAGCCCCCCCTCGGGCCGGTCCGTCTCCCCCCCACGGACCGGCCCGTTTTTTGTGGGGGTTTTTGTGGGGTGAAGGGCGCCCCCTTATCCCCCGCCCTTTGCCCCGCACCCCCGCCCTTTGCCCCACGCCCCACGCCCCTCGCCCCCTCGCTCCCCGCCCCCTTGCTCCCCCTGCTCCCTCACCCCCCGCCCCTCGCGGCAGCGCTACGCTTCGAGGGAGGAGACCGCATCCGCCACGGAGGGGCTGACTGACACGTGAACCTGCGCGACAAGCTGCGGAGCCTGCTGGTCAAGGTCTACGCACGCAGGGTGGAAGGCCACCTCGACCACGACCGGGTGCCCAAGCACATCGGCGTCATCGTGGACGGCAACCGGCGCTGGGCGAAGGCCTCGGGGTCCAGCACCGCCCACGGCCACCGGGCCGGTGCCGACAAGATCGAGGAGTTCCTCGGCTGGTGTACCGAGACGGACGTCAAGGTCGTCACCCTCTGGCTGTTCTCCACCGACAACTTCGGCCGGCCGCAGGAGGAGCTCGTCCCGCTCTTCGGGATCATCGAGGACACCGTCCGCTCCCTCGCCGCCGACGGCCGCTGGCGCGTACACCATGTGGGCACCGTCGACCTGCTGCCCCCGCAGATGCAGAGCACCCTGAAGGAAGCCGAGGCCGCCACCGCGCGCGTCGACGGGATGCTGGTCAACGTCGCCATCGGCTACGGCGGCCGTCAGGAGATCGCCGACGCGGTGCGCGCGATGCTCCTCGACGCCCACGAGCAGGGCACCTCGATGGAGGAACTCGCCGAGTCCGTCGACATCGACATGATCGGCCGGCACCTCTACACCGGCGACCAGCCCGACCCGGACCTCGTGATCCGCACCAGCGGCGAACAGCGCCTGTCGGGATTCATGATGTGGCAGACGGCTCATTCCGAGTACTACTTCTGCGAGGTCTTCTGGCCGGCCTTCCGCAAAGTCGACTTCCTGCGCGCCCTGCGTGACTACGCGGCGCGACATCGGCGGTACGGCAGCTGACGTTCCGTGTCCTCTCTCCAGTGCGGAACACCTCGTCTGGGGCGGAAGTAACGAGGAGTTCACCGGAGCGCTGTTGCACGGCTTGGCATGGTGGCGCATGTTCGAGGGCATAAGCCAGTCAGGTCGACACCCGAACCACGGGTGTCGTATCTCAGCGGACGGCACGGGGCCGTTCGCCCGGGAGGCCCTTTGCACCAGCTCGACCGTGTGGTCAGCGCACGGACGAAGACGTGGAGGGCCGGTCACCGGCCCGTGCATCGCGGCCGTCGACCGGCCCAGCTCCTCTTCGTCGCTCCCCGACCTCATCCGAGGGGGTACGTCCTTCCGTGGTGACCAGCACAAAGCGCCATAAGCCAGACCGGCGCACCTACGTTCTCGACACCAGCGTCCTGCTGGCCGACCCGAACGCCCTGAACCGCTTCGACGAGCACGAGGTCGTGCTCCCGATCGTCGTGGTGACGGAGCTGGAGGCCAAGCGGCACCATCCCGAGCTCGGCTATTTCGCCAGGCAGGCCCTCCGCCTGCTCGACGACTACCGGGTGAGGCACGGCCGCCTGGATGCCCCGATCCCCATAGGGGACCTCGGCGGCACAGTCCGTGTCGAGCTCAACCACTCGGATCCCAGTGTCCTGCCGACCGGCTACCGCCTGGGGGACAACGACTCCCGCATCCTCGCGGTCGCCCGCAATCTGCAGGCCGAGGGGTACGACGTCACCGTCGTATCGAAGGATCTCCCCCTCAGGATCAAGGCGTCCTCCGTCGGTCTCCTCGCCGAGGAGTACCGCGCGGAGCTCGCCATCACGGACTCCTCCGGCTGGACCGGAATGTCCGAACTGACCCTGCCGGGCGAGCAGGTGGACATCCTCTTCGAGGAAGGAACCGTCTTCGTCCCCGACCTCGCCGAGCTCCCCGTGCACACAGGCCTGACGATCCAGTCCGAGCGCGGCAAGGCACTGGGCCGGGTGAGTCCCGAGGGCAACGTCCGTCTCGTACGCGGCGACCGGGAGGCGTTCGGCATCAAGGGGCGGAGTGCGGAGCAGCGCATCGCGCTGGACCTCCTCCTCGACCCGGACGTGGGCATCGTGTCGATGGGCGGCAGGGCCGGCACCGGCAAGTCGGCGCTCGCCCTGTGCGCGGGACTTGAGGCTGTCCTGGAGCGGCGCCAGCACCAGAAGGTGATGGTCTTCCGGCCGCTGTACGCGGTGGGCGGGCAGGAGCTCGGCTATCTACCGGGCAGCGAGGCCGAGAAGATGAGCCCCTGGGCACAGGCGGTCTTCGACACGCTCTCGGCGGTCACCTCGCGTGAGGTCATGGAGGAGGTCATCGCGCGCGGCATGCTGGAGGTGCTTCCGCTCACCCACATCCGCGGCCGCTCCCTGCACGACGCGTTCGTGATCGTGGACGAGGCGCAGTCCCTGGAACGGAACGTCCTGCTGACTGTTCTGTCCCGAATCGGCGCGAATTCGCGGGTGGTTCTCACCCATGACGTGGCCCAGCGGGACAATCTGCGGGTCGGCCGGTACGACGGTGTCGTCGCCGTCATCGAGAAGCTGAAGGGGCATCCGCTCTTCGCCCACGTCACGCTGACGCGGTCCGAACGATCCCGGATCGCGGCCCTTGTGACCGAAATGCTGGAGGACGGGCAGATCTGACCTTCGGTGACCGGAGTGCTCAACTTCGGGTAGCTACTCGCCGGTTGGCGCCGTCCAGCAAAGGCCATGAGCCTAGCTGGGCGGCGCCTTGGCGTGTAGGGGTTTCTTGAAATCCCCTGGGGCAAACGGGGTGTGAGATACCGCACGCGTCGGATAATTGCCTTGCGGTGGCGGGTTGCGGCAGAGTCTCACTCCTGTCAGGCCCCGCATACGACACATCTGTACCCCCAGCGGTACGGCACAGCTGAAGCACCACAACCAACTCCATAACGTCGTCGTATGCCGCCCGAGCACTACGCGGCGCTCCCGCAAGGGAGTTGCTCACCGGGCCCGTGCTTCCGTGACCCCGCAGTTGGGAGGCCAGTGCCAGGGGCACGATTGCGTCCGCCAGGGTCACCGAAGCGGGCGATGCTGGAAGGAAACCGTGTGAGCCGGATTTCGGTCCGGGGATTCGCAGTGGCTTCGGCCAGTGCGGTCACCGCTGTCGGATGCGTCACTGGTGTTGCCACGGGCAACACCGTTCAGGAGGCCGACGCCGACGTCGAGGCGACAGCAAGCGACGCGACCCTCCTCTCGGACATACCCACGGGCCAGCATGCCCAGGTACACACCGCGTCCCTGACGCAGCAGGCCGACTCCCAGGCCATCGCCGCGGACAACAGCGCCCGGAAGGACGCTGAGGAGACGGCCCGTAAGAAGGCCGCCGCGGACGCGGTCGCCAAGCAGGAAGCCGCGAAGAAGGCCGAGGCCGAGCGCAGGGCCAAGAAAGAAGCCGCCAGCCGCTCCGCCGTACGGGACCCGGTCAGCTTCCCGGTCCAGGCGTCGTACACCGTCGGGGAAGTCCAGGCGATGGCGCGGCAGATCGTCCCGGCGGGCCAGTTCTCCTGCTTCAGCGAGATCGTGGAGCGCGAGTCGAGCTGGAACTACCAGGCCGACAACCCCACCTCCGACGCGTACGGCCTCGTGCAGGCGCTGCCGGGCTCCAAGATGAGCTCCGTCTCCGCCGACTGGATGACGAACCCGGCCACCCAGATCAAGTGGGGCCTGAGCTATATGAACGAGCGCTACGACAGCCCCTGCGGAGCCTGGGAATTCTGGCAGTCCAACCACTGGTACTGACCTCGGCCCGGACCGCGGTCCGTACCCCGGCCCGTACTGCGGCTCGTACCGCGGCGCTCAACCCTCGTGAGCCCCTCGTGAGCCCCTCACTGTCCTTTGGTGGGGGGCTCCGGCCATGTACGGTCGAGCCGACGACTCCAGGGGGAGTGGTGGGGAGCGACGGGCTCAACGCGCGCAGCGGGGCAGTGGGGGAAGAGGACGGATCATGTCGCGAGTGCCAGAGTGGCTCGACCGGTTCGGCGCCGGACTGAGCGGATGGAATGAGTGGCTGGAGCGGCGCCGCGCGGAGGCGGAGGCCCGCGATGCCGAGGAGCCCCCCGGGCCGGAGGACCAGCCGCCCGAGCATGTCCCGCCCCCTCCTCCGTACGCTCCCGCCGTCGCCGCCCGTCCCCATCCGGCCGGGGCCGTCCCGTGGGGGATGCGGGTCGCGGCCGAGGCCGGGTGGCGACTGCTCGTCCTCGCGGGCACCCTCTGGGTGCTGATGCGGGTCATCAGCGCCGTCCAGCTGGTCGTGCTGGCGTTCGTCGCGGCGTTGCTCATCACGGCCCTGCTCCAGCCGGCGGTATCCCGGCTGCGGCGCCACGGCGTACCGCGCGGCCTGGCGACGGCCCTCACCGCGATCCTCGGCTTCGTCATCATGGGCCTGATCGGCTGGTTCGTGACCTGGCAGGTCATGGAGAACATCGACAACCTCTCCGGCCAGATCCAGGACGGCATCGACGAGCTGCGCCGCTGGCTGCTCAACAGCCCCTTCCACGTCACCGAGGACCAGATCAACGACCTCGCGCGAAACCTGCGCGATGCGATCAGCGAGAACACCGAGGAGATCACCTCGGCCGGCCTGGCGGGCGTGACGGTCGTCGTGGAGGCCCTGACGGGCATTCTCCTCACGATGTTCTGCACCCTCTTCCTGCTGTACGACGGCGAGCACATCTGGAAGTGGACGCTGAAGCTGGTCCCCGCGGCGGCGCGCCCGGGAGTGGCCGGCGCGGGCCCGCGGGCCTGGCGGACACTGACGGCGTATGTGCGCGGCACTGTGGTGGTGGCCCTGATCGACGCGATCTTCATCGGCCTGGGTATTTACTTCCTCGATGTGCCCATGGCGGTCCCGCTGGCCGTCTTCATCTTCCTGTTCGCCTTCATTCCGCTGGTCGGCGCGGTGGTGTCGGGTGCGCTGGCGGTGGTGGTCGCGCTGGTGACCCAAGGGGTCTTCACCGCGGTCATGACGCTGCTGGTCGTCCTGGCCGTCCAGCAGATCGAGGGCCACATCCTCCAGCCGTTCATCCTTGGCCGCGCGGTCCGCGTCCACCCGCTGGCGGTCGTCCTGTCCGTCGCGGTCGGCGGCCTGGTCGCGGGCATCGGCGGTGCGGTGGTCGCGGTGCCGCTGGTCGCGGTGACCAACACGGTGGTGGGCTACCTGTGGGCCCATTCCCGCGAGGCGGCGCTTCGGTACGCGCCTGAACCGCGAGGGGCCACGGCGGTGGGCGGGGCGTCGGGGGCGCCGCCGTCGGAGGGACCGCCCTCGGAGGGGCCGGGCGGGGAACGACGGTGACGGGGAGCGACGGTGACGGGGAGCGATGGGGAGGGAGAGCAACGGTGAAGGAGAGCAACGGTGACGAGGAGCGACGGTGAGGTGCGTGGTGCGGGGAGGGACTCCCGGTGAGCTCCGGACGCGGGCGTGGGGCCCCTCCAGGGCGGAGAGGAGCCCCACGCCGTACGGCTGAAGAGAGCGTGGTTCGCGGCGCGACCTCGCAGGTCCCGGGCGATTGCCCCGGTTTCGCTCCTGCGGTGGCCCGTGTTTCCGGGCCCGATGAGGCAACCTTCCGCGCCGTTCGCACCTCGTTCCGACGGGACGCGTGCTGATTGTCACCTCCCGAAAAGCCGGGATCGGCGGTCCTCTGTCACAGCCCGCGATGTTAGCTTGCCAGTTCGAGCCGATGGCACACGCGAGTGATGTACGAGAAGGAAGCGGAGCGGATCGGACCCATGGGACGAGCGGAAGAACGACGAGCGCGACAGCGTGGTGGGCGCCGCGCGGCGCCCAAGAGCTCGTCCACAGTGGCAGGTTCCGGAGCGGCCGGTACGAGCAGGGCGGGCACGGCTGGTACGGGCAGGGCCGGTTCCAGGTCGGTCGGCATGCCCGGCACCGGCACGTCCGGACCAGGAGCGGCCAGAAGAGCGGCCCCCTCCCCGCCCTCCGGTAAGGGCGGCATACGCCGCTTCTTCACCTGGAGGAAACTCCTCGGCACGTTCTTCGGTCTCTGTCTGCTCGGCATGGGCGCCTTCATCGTGCTCTACCTGGTGATCGACATCCCCGCGGGGAACGCCGCCGCGCAGAAGCAGAGCAACATCTACAAGTACGCCGACGGCAAGACCCTCGCCCGCGACGGTGACGTCAACCGCGAGATCGTCGACCTCGCCGAGGTCCCCGAGGACGTCCAGTACGCCTTCGTCGCAGCCGAGAACAAGTCCTTCTACGACGACGGCGGCGTCGACTTCAAGGGCACGGCCCGCGGCCTGTTCAACACACTGTCCGGCAAGGGCAAGCAAGGCGGCTCGACGATCACCCAGCAGTACGTCAAGAACTACTACCTCAGCCAGGAGCAGACGGTCACCCGCAAGCTCAAAGAGCTCGTCATCTCGATGAAGGTGGACCGTCAGAAGTCCAAGGACTACATCCTCGCGGGCTATATCAACACCAGCTACTACGGCCGCGGCGCGTACGGCATCCAGGCCGCCGCCCAGGCGTACTACCGCGTGGACGCCAGCGAGCTCACGGTCGCGCAGGGCGCCTACCTCGCCGCGCTGCTCCAGGCACCCAGCCAGTACGACTGGGCGGTCGCCAGTGACGCGAGCAAGAAGCTGGTCCAGCAGCGCTGGAAGTACGTACTGGACAACATGGTCGGGAAGAACTGGCTGGACGCGGGCGAGCGCGACACCCTGAAGTTCCCCGTGCCGAAGGCGCCCCAGGGCGCACCCAGCCTGAAGGGGCAGGCCGGCTACCTGGTGAACGAGGCCAACAACGAACTGGCCAAGCAGCTCGTCACCGAAGGCAAGGCCTCCGACCTGGACGAAGCCAGGGCGCAGGTCGACGCCGGCGGCTGGACCCTCACGCTGAACATCGACAAGAAGAAGCAGGAGCGGCTGGAGAAGGCTGTCAAGGACACGCTCACCAGCAAACTGGACCCGAAGAAGCGGAACGTCGACGCCGATGTGCAGGCGGGCGCCGTCTCCGTCGATCCGAAGACGGGCAGGGTCCTCGCCATGTACGGCGGTGTGGACTACGTGGAGCACTACGTCAACAACGCCACACGCACCGACTACCAGCCCGCCTCCACCTTCAAGCCGGTGATCCTGGCCGCGGCCGTGGAGGAGGGCGCCGAGACGCAGGACGGCGACCCGATCATGGCGAACACGCTCTACGACGGCGACAGCAAGCGGCCCGTCGTGGACGCGAGCGGCAACAAGGTCGGGTTCGCCCCGCCGAACGAGGACGACGTCGACTACGGCGACGTCACCGTGCAGACCGCCATGAACAAGTCCATCAACTCCGTCTTCGCGCAGATGGGCGTCGACGTCGGCATGGAGGCGGTGATGAAGGTCGCCGGCGAGCTCGGCATGGACGTCGAGAACGAGCAGGCGGTGCCCGCCCAGACGCTCGGCACGATGGGCGCGAGCCCGCTGCGGATGGCCGGCGTGTACGCCACGCTCGACAACCACGGCAGGAAGGTCACCCCGGCCCTCCTCGCGTCGGCCACGCACAAGGACACCAGGGTCACCTTCCCCGACCCGATCGGCGGGCAGGTCATCAGCCGGGAGGCCGCCGACACGGTCACCTCGGTGCTCACCGGTGTGGTCGACGACGGTACGGCCCGGGTGTCGGTGCGGGACAGCCAGGCCCGTGACGGGCAGCAGGTCGCCGGCAAGACGGGCACCTCCGACTTCAACAGGTCGGCGTGGTTCACCGGCTACACCCCGAACCTGGTCACCTCGGTCGGCCTGTTCGGCGAGGACAACGAGCCGCCGCACAAGCAGGTCTCCCTGCAAGGCGCCACCGGCCTCCTCCCGGGCAAGGGCCGCGTCAACGGTGGTGGCTACCCGGCGCAGATCTGGGCCGGGTACACCTTCGGCGCGAGGGGCAAGGTCACCGAGTTCGACCTGGAGACCAACCAGGGCGCGGCGGTCGAGCCCCCCGAGCCGCCGGAGGTCACCCCGGCGCCGTCGCCGACTCCGTCAAAGGAGCCGACCCCCGAGGAACCGACCTCAAAGCCGCCGACGACCACACCGGAGACGAAGCCCGAGAAGCCGCCGAAGGAGGAGCCGCCGACGGAACCCGTGACGACTCCGCCGATGACACCGGAGTTCGAGTTCCCCGAGGAACCGGGCGATCCGGAGGCGGGGCAGCCGGCGCGCCCCTGGTAGGGGCACGGGGCTGTGACGTTGTCCGGTTCCCCCGTGGGGAGCGGGTTGCTGTGTCCACCCCAGCAGTCAATGCTGACCAGTGACTGTCGGCAACACGGGAGTGACTGTCGGCAGCATGGGGAGACTGTCGGCAACGCGGAGGATGAGTCCGGCGGTGGGCCGCGAGAATCAAGGCGTTCACCCGATATTCACCCAAATGTCGCCAGAACGGGCCCGATCGGCGGCATCGGCATATGGTTGATCGCGTGTTAGCCCCATTCCCCAGCGGCGCCATCCGGCACGCAGACGAAAGGTGGGACGAGCAATGGATAGTTCTCTTCGAGAGTTCGCCGAACGCAAGGTCGTCGGCACGCAGGACTTCAACGTCGGCCTCGCGCGCGAACCGAAGATCACTCTGACCCGTCTCGACCACGCCACTGGGGTTTCCGGAGCGGAATCGGAGGCAATATCTCCCACTGAACGCTGCGCCTCGTTGTACGACGCCATACGGGATATGAGTTCGTACGGCTCGGCAAGGGAAGCGGAAAAACGCGGGGGCGGCGACGACGGAATCTTCCGCCGCCCGTGAGGAGGCTGAATTCAACGAGGAACTGGGCCGCGAAAACGCGGCTCAGCGAGAGCGACCGCCAGTGGGTGGGGGCTTTCATGGGCAGGGAAAATCAGAGAGATCTTGACTCGCACCCGGGAGAACCCAGCGGGCGCACCTTGGGGGACAAGTACTTCAAGGAATTCACGAAGCTCGTGCACGTGAGCCTGAGGAGCTGGTGGTGGGGGGAGCCGCTGTTCGCGGCCTTCGGCGGGGCGGGAGGCGCCTGGCTCGGGCATGACGACGACCTGCCGATAGAGGAGGCGCTGGGAGTCGCCGTCTCCATGGTGGGTGTCATCATCGGGTCTGTGTTCGCCATTCTGGCGATGATCACGCGCGCCTGTGACAACACCTTCCTGAGAAAGGCAAGAAAAGCGCGCATCCTGCCCATCACTAATTACCTGTGGCCGTTCTTCACGGTGATTGCCATGGGTATCCTGTCCATCATCTGCCTCCTGGTGGTGGCCGGAGTTCCCGAGGATGCCCCGATACCCCTGCGCATGATGGCCGGAGGGGCAGCGGGATTCTTTGTCCTGTGGACGCTGGCCAGCCTTCTTCCCGCACTGGGGGTGCTCATAGTGTTCACCCGGCTCATTGAGAAAACCTCCGGGATAAGCGAATGAAGGAAAGCGAATAGAGAGAAGTGAACGAAGGAAAGTGAAGGAAAGTAAGCGAAGGAAAGTAAGCGAAGGAAGGTGGCGGAAAGGCGCCGGTGCGGGGACGCGCACAGCGTCTCCCGCACCGGTGGGGTGTTCCAGGTGTTCCAGGTGTTCCAGGTTTTCTAGATATGCCCCGCGTCATTCTTCGACGTAGAGCTTCAGGTAGACGTATCGGCCGTCCATGGTGAGGGAGCCGTCGCCATAGGCGGAGCGGTAATGGCCGGTGCCGCCGATGATGCCGGTCCTGGCCGTCACGCCCTTCTCCGGGTTATAGGTGATCATGTCGCTGAGCGTCAGCGTCCCCTTCTTCAGACGCAGAGTGCGAGTGCACTGCGTGGTCACGTGGTCGTCATGAACCCGGACCGCGCTGCACTCCGACTCACCGTCACCGACGTACTCCAGCTGCTTCTTGACCGGCTGCTGCTTGCTCGACGGTTGCTTGCTCGACGGCTGCTTGGGCTGCTTGCCCGGCTGCTGCTTCTCGTTCGACTGCTGCTGGTCCTGTTGCTGCTGGTCCTGCTGCTTCTTGTCCGGCTTCTTCGCCTTCTTCTCGATGTACAGCTGGAGACGAGTCCCCCAGCTGTCACCGACCGCGATTCTCTCGGGCGTTGTGTCGAGCCAGTTGACGCCTGTCAGCTCAACCGTCTCGTTGTCGTTGTCCTTGCCCTCCACCTCGGCCTGCGCAAGCGCCGGAAGAAGGGTGAGCGTGGTGGTGAGAGCGGTGACGACGACACCGCGGACAGCCGATTTGATCACGGAACCTCCAGGCCGAAGAGAGTGCCCCAGGCACTCCGGAGCAGGGGCGAGTCATTCCACACAGGTCGTTCCCGCCGCGAACCGCCGGAGCGCTCGTACCACCCGGGCCGCTCGTACCACCCGGACAGCGGAACGGCCGACTCGCGGTCAGGGGAGACGCACCAGTCAGTCATCGACGTAAAGGTCGAAGTGGACGCGGTCGCCCTCCAGGGTGATGTAGCCCTCTCCCTCTGCGTCGTTGTAGAGGCCCGTGCCGCCCACGATGGCGGTCTTGGCGGTGACGGGCTTGCCCTTCTCGTGGGTGATCATGTCGTGAAGGGTGATATTCCCGTCCTTCAGGCGCAGCACCCGTGAGCAGTGAGTGGTCAGCAGGCTGTTGTCGGCTTCGACCGCGGTGCACCGCGAGCTGGCGTCGCCGGCGAACTTCTTCTTGGGGGTGTACAGGTCCAGGTAGGTGATCCAGTTATCGCCGGGATCAATGAACGGGGGAGCCGTGTTGATCGTGGTGTAGCCCGTGAACTTCATCCGCACGATGTCCTCGTCCCCCGGCTCTGCCGAGGCGGGCACGGACAGCGACAAAGCGAATACGGCGGTCAGGGCACCGGCGGTCACGGCGCGGCGGACAATGGCAGAAGGCATGCATTCTCCCAGGGGTCTGACTGCGGGTGCCCGAACCTGAGCACCAGGCGTCATTCCAGGCGCCGGAACCCCGCCGCGCAACGCGCCGTGCCGCGGCGGGCCGCAACTGCCACTCGAACAGGGGAACGGGCGGCGCCGCATGCCGGGCCGCAGGGCCGCAGTCCGTGCCGCATCCCCCTGCCCCCCTCCGGGGGACCGCACGCTCGTCCCTACGAACTCGTCCCTACGAACTCGTCCCTACGAACTCGTCCCTACGAACTCGTCCCTACGAACTCGTCCCTACGAACTCGTCCCTACGAACTCGTCCCTACGAACTCGTCCCTACGAAGCGGAAGGCACCCCGAGCTCGAACCAGACCACCTTGCCGGCGGAGAGCCGGGTCGCCCCCCACCTCCTGGCCACCTTGTTCACCAGGAACAGCCCTCGCCCGCCCTCGTCCGTGGCCCGCGCCTGACGCAGCCGCGGCAGCTGGGGCACATCGTCGGTGACCTCGCAGCGCAGGACGTCCGTGCGGAGCAGCCGTATGGTGACCGGGCGGGAGGTGTACCGCACCGCGTTGGTCACGACCTCGCTGATCAGCAGCTCCACCGAATCCGTCAGCTCCTCCAGGCCCCAGCGGGACAGCTCGTGCCGGGCCAGACGCCGGGCACGGCCCGGAGCAGTCTCCTCCGGATCGAGGTGCCAGCACGCGACGTCATGGGGGGCGATCCCGTCGAAGCGGGCGGCGAGCAGCGCGATGTCGTCGTCCCGGTCGCCCGGGCCGAGCATGTCGAGCACCTCCTCGCACAGCGCCTCCAGCGGCGGCGGATGGTCCGGGCCGGTCAGCTGCGCCGTGGCGGCCAGCTTCTCGCGCAACTGCTCTATGCCGGTCCATACGTCACGCAGACGCGACTCGACCAGGCCGTCGGTGTACAGCAGCAGTGTGGCTCCGGCGGGCGCGTCCAGTTCGACCGCCTCGAAGTCCACCCCGCCCACGCCGATCGGCGCGCCCGACGGCACCCGCAGCACCTCGGCCTGGCCGCCCAGGTGCAGCAGTACCGGCGGTGGATGGCCGGCGTTGGCGATGGTGATCCGGTGCGTGACCGGGTCGTACACCGCGTACAGGCACGTCGCCATGCGGTCGGTGCCCAGGCGCTGCGCCTGCTCGTCGAGGTGGTGCAGCACCTCCTGCGGGGGCAGGTCCAGCCCGGCCAGAGTCTGTGCCGTGGTGCGCAGCTGGCCCATGATCGCGGCCGAGGTCATGGAGTGGCCCATGACGTCGCCGACGACCAGGGCGACCCGGCTGCCCGGCAGCGGGATCGCGTCGTACCAGTCACCGCCGACCCGGGCGGTCTCGGCGGCCGGCAGATACCGGTGCGCGAGCCGTACGCCGGTGGGGCGCGGCAGCTTCTCGGGCAGCATCGTGCGCTGCAGCTCGTCCGCGATGTACGCCTCGCGGCCGTACAGCACCGCCTTGTCGACGCCGAGCGCGCTGTGTGTGGCGAGCTGGGCGGCGACCAGCAGGTCGTCCTGCTCGAACGCCACATGCTCCGGGCGGCGCAGGAACAGCGCCGCGCCGATCACCCGGCGGCGGCCGCGCAGCGGCGCCAGGATCGCCCGCTGCCCCGTAGGCACCATGAACTCGCTGTCTTCCCCGATGAGTTCGGGCAGCGCGGCACGGGCCGCGGGGGCGTCCGCGAACACCGGCCGTACGCCGCGCAGTACCTCGGCGAGCGCGCCCCCCTGCCGTACCTCGCACAACGACGCCGTGACCGCCGACAGATCAGCGGGCTCCGGCTGGACCGCGGGCATGAAACCGGCCTCGGTGTCGCGCTCCGCCGGGATCCGGTCGGTGCGGCGCAGCCGCAGCACGAGAGGGCCGACCGGCCGCTCGTCGCCGACCGGCAGCGGCTCACGCAGATAGACCAGGATCGCGTCCGAGAACGTCGGCACGGTGGCCCGGCACAGACCCATCACGATCTCGTCCAGGTCGATGCCCCGGGCGATCCGCCGCGTCGCCGCGCCCACGAACCGCAGCCGGTCCCCGTCGCGCCGCATCGGCATGGGGCTGCCCGGCGGCACTGCCTCGCCCTTGCGCCGCTCCTGGCCGTCCGGCGAGGCCGAGGTCCGCTCCTGCTCGGAGCCCGGCTGGGCCGGGATGCCTTCCGGAACGGGGCGCGGGCGGTACGGGTCGGGCTCGGTGGCCGCGGGCTGGGAGAGCTCCGGATTACTGGTCGCGGAGGTACCCGGACCACTCGTCGCGGAGGTGCCCGGACTATTGGTCGCGGAGGTGTCCGGGCCACTGGTCGTGGAGGTGTCCGGGCCATAGGGCGCGCCCTGGGTGCCCGTCGGTCCGGGCATCGTCGTGCCCGGCTCGACGGGCTCGACGGGGGCGTCGCCCGTGCGTGCCTGAGCGGGCAGAGCGGCGGCGGGCAGCAGGTGGAGCGGTTCGGTGGCCGGCATCGGCGGTGCCTCCGGGGTCGGACCCGTGTCGATGTGGCTTTCGTACCCCTTGCTCACGTCCTGCCGCCCCTCGGTGACATATGGTCAAGCACTGTGCCTCCTAGGGGAGTTGCCCCGTTGGAAGCTCTGCTGGAAGTCCTCTGTGGAAGACGATCCTACGGTTGCGGGCCGGGTGTGTATCAAGGATCTCATGACGCCGTGTGCGCCGGAGCGCGGTCCCAGTCGTCCGGAAGGGAGGGTACGCCCCATTCGGGATTCGGGCGCCAGTGCTGCCAGCCGGCCGAGAACGGCGGGTCCCAGGCGCGGATCATCGCCAGGGCGGAGCGTCCCGCCACCCGTACCCGCTCGGCGAGTTCGGCGTTCATCAGCCCGTCCCGCTGAGCCTGCGCGAACTCGTCCTCGTCGTGCCAGCGCCAACTCCGGTCCGGGCGCACCGAGAGGTCCAGGAAATGGTCCTCGGAGTCCACGCCGCCGTTCCAGCGGGTCCGTGGCGCCTCCAGGTTCACGTACCAGTTCTTGAACTGCCACTTCAGATCCCAGAACAGCCATACCGACCAGGGCTCACCGGGCCGCGCCAGCTTCAGCACGCCCGTACCGGACCAGCGACCGCGCCGCACGGTCCGTGGCTTGGTGTAGCGGGACTCCAGCGGCTCCCCGTGCACGGGGGTGCCGTCGGCGATCACGGGCTTGACGCACTCGGTGCCGGGCGCCAGCCACACCGCGAGCATCTCGTCATCGTCCCGGGCGACGGTGACGGGACGCACGATGTGGAAGCGCTCGCCGGCGTTCTCCCGGTAGCGCCACAGGATCTGGGTCCCGGGCGTCCAGTACGCCACCGATTGGGCCTTTTCCCCAGGTTCCACGCGTCTCACCGCTCCGTCATCCGTCATGCTCCGTCATCCGTCATGCGCAGATATTAGGTGGCACAGGAATACGACGCTGCGGCGGGCGTCACGCTTCACGGCAGGGCGACAAAACGGTTACAGCCGCGTCATCCGCAGGACATCCAGCGCCTGGTCGAGCTGCTCGACGGTGAGAGCGCCGCGCTCCACGTACCCGCTCTCGATCACGGCCTGCCGGATCGTCTTCCGCTCGGCCAGCGCCTTCTTGGCGACCTTCGCGGCCTCCTCGTATCCGAGGTACTTGTTCAGCGGCGTCACGACGGACGGCGACGACTCGGCGTACTCGCGGGCGCGTTCGCGGTGGGCGACGATCCCGTCGACGGTGCGGTCGGCGAGGAGCCGCGAGACATTGGCGAGCAGGCGGATGGATTCGAGTACGTTCCTGGCGATGACCGGCAGCATGACATTGAGCTCGAAGTTGCCCGCGGCCCCGGCGGTGGCGACGGTGGCGTCGTTGCCGATGACCTGCGCGGCGACCATGAGGACGGCCTCGGGGATGACGGGATTGACCTTCCCCGGCATGATCGACGACCCCGGCTGGAGGTCGGGCAGGGAGATCTCGGCGAGCCCGGTCCGCGGCCCGGAGGCCATCCAGCGCAGATCGTTGGCGATCTTGGTGAGGGAGACGGCGATCGTACGGAGCTGACCGCTGCTCTCCACGATCCCGTCCCGCGCGCCCTGCGCCTCGAAGTGGTCGCGGGCCTCGGTGAGAGGCAGCCCGGTGGCGTGCGCGAGCTCGGCGATGACGGCGGCGGAGAAGCCGGGCGGGGTGTTGATGCCGGTGCCCACGGCGGTGCCCCCGAGGGGGAGTTCGGCGAGCCGGGGGAGCGAGGCGCTGAGCCGCTCGATGCCGTACCGCACTTGGGCGGCGTACCCGCCGAACTCCTGGCCCAGGGTCACGGGCGTGGCGTCCATGAGGTGGGTCCGCCCGGACTTGACGACGTCGGCGAACTCTTCCGACTTGCGGCTGAGGGAACGCGCGAGGTGCTCCAGGGCCGGGATCAGGTCGCGGGTGACGGCGGCGGTGGCGGCGATGTGGAGGGAGGACGGGAAGACGTCGTTGGACGACTGCGAGGCGTTCACGTGGTCGTTCGGATGTACGTCCCGGCCGAGCCGCTCGCTCGCGAGGGTGGCGATGACCTCGTTGGTGTTCATGTTGGACGAGGTGCCGGAGCCGGTCTGGAACACGTCGACGGGGAAGTGCTCGTCCCACCGCCCCTCGGCGACCTCGGCGGCGGCCTCCTGGATCGCCTCGGCGAGGTCCTGGTCGAGCACCCCGAGCCGGGCGTTCACCTTGGCGGCGGCGCCCTTGACGCGGGCGAGGGCCTCGATGTGGGCGCGCTCGATGCGCTGCCCCGAGATGGGGAAGTTCTCCAGGGCGCGCTGGGTCTGGGCGCGCCACTTGGCGTGCGCGGGGACGCGTACCTCGCCCATGGAGTCGTGCTCGGTGCGGTAGCTGGTGCGGTAGTCGGTCATGGCGGGTACAGCGTGAGGGGCGGCGCGGTTGTTCCGGGGCCTGGGCCGTCCGTGGCCCGCCCCCAGGGGATTTCGTCCCCGCCGCCCCGAGGGCACTACGCCAGGCCGGGCCCCCGTACCGGGATGGTGGTGAAAGTGGGCTGAGAGAGCTGCTGCGGGCTGAAGAAGTCGTTCCCCTTGTCGTCGACCACGATGAACGCCGGGAAGTCCTCGACCTCGATCTTCCAGACGGCCTCCATGCCGAGCTCCTCGTACTCGACGACCTCGACCTTCTTGATGCAGTCCTGGGCGAGGCGGGCCGCCGGGCCGCCGATCGAGCCGAGGTAGAACCCGCGGTGGGCGGCGCACGCGTCCGTGACCTGCTTGCTGCGGTTGCCCTTGGCCAGCATCACCTTGGAGCCGCCCGCCGCCTGGAACTGCTCGACGTAGGAGTCCATGCGGCCGGCCGTCGTCGGGCCGAAGGAGCCGGAGGCGTAGCCCTCGGGGGTCTTGGCCGGGCCCGCGTAGTACACCGGGTGGTCCTTCAGGTACCGCGGCATCTCCTCGCCCGCGTCCAGCCGCTCCTTGATCTTGGCGTGCGCGATGTCGCGGGCCACGACGAGCGGGCCGGTGAGGGAAAGCCGGGTCTTCACCGGGTACTTGGCCAGCTCGGTGAGGATGTCGTCCATCGGCTGGCTGAGGTCGATGCGGACCACGTCGCCGTCGCCCGCGGCGGAGCCGCTGTGGGATGCGGCGAGGTGCTCGTCCGTCGTCTCCGGCAGGAACCGCGCCGGGTCCGTCTCCAGCTGCTCCAGGAAGACGCCCTCCGCCGTGATCTTCGCGACCGCCTGACGGTCCGCCGAGCACGACACCGCGAGCGCCACCGGGCAGGACGCGCCGTGGCGGGGGAGGCGGATCACACGGACGTCGTGGCAGAAGTACTTGCCGCCGAACTGCGCCCCGATCCCGATCTTCTGCGTCAGCTCGAAGACCTTCTCCTCCAGCTCCTTGTCCCGGAAGCCGTGGCCGAGCGGCGAGCCCGCGGCCGGGATCTCGTCCAGGTAGTGCGCGGAGGCGTACTTGGCCGTCTTCAGCGCGTACTCGGCGCTCGTACCGCCCACGACGATCGCCAGGTGGTACGGCGGGCAGGCGGCCGTACCGAGTGAGCGGATCTTCTCCTCCAGGAACCTCATCATGGAGGCCTCGTTCAGGACGGCCTTCGTCTCCTGGTACAGGAACGACTTGTTGGCGCTGCCGCCGCCCTTCGCCATGAACAGGAACTTGTACGCGCCGCCGTCGGTGGCGTACAGCTCGATCTGCGCCGGGAGGTTCGACCCGGTGTTCTTCTCCTCCCACATGGTGAGCGGGGCCATCTGGGAGTAGCGCAGGTTGAGCCTGGTGTACGCGTCGTAGATGCCGCGGGAGAGGGCCTTCTCGTCCTCCCCTTCGGTGAGGACGTTCTGACCGCGCTTGCCCATCACGATCGCTGTGCCGGTGTCCTGGCACATGGGGAGGACGCCCGCAGCGGCGATGTTCGCGTTCTTGAGGAGGTCGAGCGCCACGAACTTGTCGTTGCCCGACGCCTCCGGGTCGTCGATGATCCGGCGCAGCTGGGCCAGGTGCGCGGGCCGCAGGTAGTGCTGGATGTCGTGGATGGCCTCCTCGGCGAGCTTGCGCAGCGCCTCCGGCCCGACCTTGAGGAACGTTCGCCCGTCGGCCTCGAAGGTGGAGACACCCTCGGAGGTCACCAGCCGGTACGGGGTGGTGTCCTCTCCGAGGGGGAGCAGATCGGTGTACGCGAACTCAGGCATCTCGCCCATTCCTCACTCGACAGACAGCCGACAGGCAGCGGCTGGCCTCCGTTGGCAGCGCCCACCAGCGTAGAACCCGCCTCGGACAGCGGGCTGGTGAGGTAAGACTTAGTTCGTCAGTTTGCGCAAACACCTAGATCGTTAGCGATTGTTATTTCTCACGCTTGAAGCGGAGGAGTGTGATCGCGGTCACATGGTATAGCGCCCAAAAATCAGCGGTTCAGAACTCAGTGCATAGGCCCGCGCGCAACGGGTAATCTTTGCTGCATCGTCTCTCGCTCGCGAAGCTGTCGTCAGGAGTAGACCGTGCTGCAACCGCCGCATTCGTCCCTACAGGTCGCTGCCGTTCCGCCTCAGCGGGTGCCGGCGCGGGAGAGGGATCAGGACGCCCCGTGGCACACGGAGGCGGTGTGCCGGCGTGACGAGGCCGGACTGTTCTTCGCCCCCTCGAAGGAGCCCACCGCGGCGCGGCTTTCCCGTGAGGAGGCGGCGAAGCAGGTCTGTGCCCAATGCCCCGTCATGATCGAATGCCGCGAGCACGCGCTGCTGCAACCCGAGCCGTACGGCGTCTGGGGCGGCCTCACCGCCGCCGAGCGCCGCGTGATCCTGGCCCGGCGCCGCCGCCGCGATCTGGAGCTCAAGAAGGCCGCGCGGGGGACGATCGCAGCCGCCGGCTGACCGGTACGCACGGCGAAGGGACGCCCCCTCCACGCGGGGGGCGTCCCTTCGCCGTGCGTACCGCGGAGCTACTTCGCCCGCTCGAAGTCGATCGAGCTGTACGCGCGCAGCTTGCTCAGCCGGTGGACGGAGTCGATACGGCGGACCGTGCCGGACTTCGACCGCATGACGATCGAGTCGGTCGTGGCGGTCTCGGCCCGATAGCGCACGCCACGCAGCAGTTCGCCGTCGGTGATACCGGTGGCCACGAAGAAGACGTTCTCACCGGAGACCAGGTCGTCGGTGGTCAGCACGCGGTCGAGAGCGTGACCCGCGTCGATCGCCCGCTGCCGCTCCTCGTCGTCCTTCGGCCACAGCTTGCCCTGGATGGTGCCGCCCAGGCACTTGACCGCACAGGCCGAGATGATGCCCTCGGGCGTGCCGCCGATGCCGAGCAGCAGGTCGATGCCGGTGTTCTCGCGCAGCGCCAGGATCGAGCCCGCGACATCGCCGTCGGAGATCAGCTTGATACGCGCGCCGGTCTCCCGGATCTCGTCGATGAGGCCCTCGTGGCGCGGCCGGTCGAGGATGACGACCGTGACGTCCTCGGGTGTGGAGTGCTTGGCCTTGGCGACCCGGCGGATGTTCACCGACACGGGCGCGTCGATATCGACGAAGTCGGCCGCGTCCGGACCGGTGACCAGCTTGTCCATGTAGAAGACGGCCGACGGGTCGAACATCGTGCCGCGGTCGGCGGCGGCGAGTACGGCGATCGCGTTCGGCATGCCCTTGGCCGTCAGCGTCGTACCGTCGATCGGGTCCACGGCGATATCGCATTCGGCGCCGGTCCCGTCCCCGACACGCTCTCCGTTGAAGAGCATCGGGGCCTCGTCCTTCTCGCCCTCACCGATGACGACGACGCCGTTCATCGACACGGTGGAGACAAGGGTGCGCATGGCGCGTACGGCGGCTCCGTCGGCGCCGTTCTTGTCCCCGCGGCCGACCCAGCGGCCCGCTGCCATCGCGGCGGCCTCGGTGACGCGGACCAGTTCCAGGGCGAGGTTGCGGTCGGGGGCCTCGGAGGGGACCTCGAGTTCGGACGGCAGATGGTGATGGTTCTCGGTCATCGAAGCGCACCTTTCTGATACGAGTACGAGCTGATACGAGTACGAGAAAAATCTGCGCCCGCAGGGCGTCCCGGGAAGGGGGGGCGGGAGACGGGTGGGCTGCCGGACGAGGGTCCGGGTTCTGGTTCGGCTTCTGGTCCGGCTTCTGGTCCGGGTTCTGGTCCGGGTTCTGGTCCCGGGTTCGGGTTCGACTCTATCGTCAGCTTCGACAAAATGAGCGGGCAACCCCACGGATGAGCGGGCCGGTGTACCTGCGACGATGAGGGCGTGGCAGGTATGAAAGGCAATCGGTCGGTCCGCAGCATGGCCCTCTCCCTCGGGGTCAGCTGTCTGGCGGCCGGCGTCATCTATCTCTTCGTTCCGCACGATGACTCCGCGCCCGAACTCAAGCGTGTCGACTATCGCGTCGAGTTGCTGACGGCGCGCCGTGCGGCGTCCTATCCGGTGGCCGCGCCCGAGGGGCTGCCCGCGGCATGGAAGGCGACCTCGGTCCACTTCCGGGGTGAGGAGTCCGACGCCTGGCACCTCGGTTTCCACGACCCCGAAGGTCGGTATGTGGCGGTCGAGCAGTCCGCCGGGAAGCCGTACTCCTTCATCGAGGACGCCACCCAGGATGCCGAGGAAACCGGCTCCACCCGGAAGATCGGCGGCCAGCTCTGGCGACGGTACGAGGGCGACCGCTACGACGCGCTCGTCCTCGAGGGCAAGGGGTGGACGACGGTGGTGACGGGGTCGGCGCCGTTCGCGCAGCTGACGAAGATGGCGGCGGCGCTGAAAACGGAGTGAGGCCGCGGCAAGTGAGGCCGCGGCAGGCGGCGGGAAGGGGGCCGAGGGGCAGGCGGCGGGAAAGGGCCGAGGGGCAGGCGGCGGGAATGACCCAGGGCCCCGTACCGATCACTCCGAGGGTGATGTCTCCTCCTCGGCCAGCGCGGCATCCAGCCGCTGCCGTGCCCCGTCCAGCCACCGTCGGCACACCTTGGCCAGCTCCTCGCCGCGCTCCCACAGAGCGAGGGACTCCTCCAGGGTCGTACCGCCCGCCTCCAAGCGCCGTACCACATCGATCAGCTCGTCCCGCGCCTGCTCGTACCCGAGCGCCTCGGCGGCCCCGCTCGCGTTGCTGGTCATGCTCCCCACCCTATGTGTCGGCTTGTACAGCGCTGTGTTTTCCCCGGGTATCCCCTGGACCCCGGCCGGACGTCAGAACCGGACGTCAGAAGCGGCCCATGCCGCTCAGTCGGCCCGGGCCACGGTGAACTCGCCCTCCGCCACGCGCGCCCGCAGGGGCTCCTCAGCTGTGACCTCCTCGGGGGCGCGGACGACATGGCCGTCGGCCTTCTGCAGGACCGCGTAGCCCCGCTTCAGGGTCGCGGCGGGGGAGAGGGCCACCACGCGCGCGTGGGTGTGCGTCAGCTCCGACTCGGCGCGGTCCCGCTGATGGCGGAAGCAGCGGCGGCTACGGTCGAGGAGCGAGGCGACATGGTCCGCGCGCTCGTCGACCATGCGGTGCGGGTCCTCTATCGACGGGCGGGCCAGCGCATGCGCCAGCCCGCGCTCCTCGCGCTCCATGAATGCTTCGATGCAACGCCGCGCGCGGTCCCGCAACCAGCGCACCCGCTCGTACTCCTCGCCGACATCCGGCACGACCTTCTTCGCGGCATCCGTCGGTGTGGACGCGCGCAGGTCGGCCACATGGTCGAGCAGCGGGTTGTCCGGCTCATGCCCGATGGCCGACACCACCGGCGTACGGCACGACGCCACCGCCCTGACGAGCTGCTCGTCGGAGAACGGCAGCAGGTCCTCCACGCTGCCGCCGCCCCGCGCCACGACGATCACGTCCACGTCGTCGAGCGCGTCCAGCTCCTTGACCGCCTGCACGACCTGCGGCACCGCGTGCACGCCCTGCACCGCGACGTTGCGCACCTCGAAGCGGACGGCCGGCCAGCGGTGGCGGGCGTTCTCCAGGACATCGCGCTCGGCTGCCGAGGCACGGCCACAGACCAGGCCGATGAGCTGGGGCAGGAAGGGCAGCGGCTTCTTGCGCTCGGGTGCGAACAGCCCTTCCGTGGCAAGGGACTTCTTCAACTGCTCCAGCCGGGCCAGGAGTTCACCGACACCGACGGGCCTTATCTCGGCGGCGCGCAGGGACAGCTGCCCCCGCGGCGCATACCACTCCGGCTTCGCGTACACCACGACCCGGGCGCCCTCGCTCACCACGTCGGCGATCGCGTCGAACACCTGCCGGTAGCAGGTGACGCGCACCGAGATGTCGTACGACGGGTCGCGCAGCGTCAGGAAAACGACGCCCGCGCCCGGGCGCCGCGACAACTGGGTGATCTGCCCCTCGACCCACACCGCGCCGAGCCGGTCGATCCATCCCCCGATGAGCCGCGACACCTCGCCGACGGGCAGGGGGGCGTCCACGGACGTAGTCAGTGTCATGCGCCCGAGAGTAATGGGCGGCACCGACATCGGGACTTACGGTGCCGCCGGACGCCTCTTTGACCCGCCGGGGGCGGCCTTACGATGGTCCGCATGACTGCTTCGCCTGGCCGCCGTGTCCTCCTCGCCGCTCCGCGCGGCTACTGCGCGGGTGTCGACCGTGCGGTGATCGCCGTCGAGAAGGCCCTGGAGCAGTACGGGGCCCCGATCTACGTCCGCCATGAGATCGTCCACAACAAGTACGTCGTACAGACCCTGGAGAAAAAGGGCGCGATCTTCGTCGAACAGACGGAGGAGGTACCCCCGGGGAACATCGTCATGTTCTCCGCGCACGGCGTCGCCCCGACCGTCCACGAAGAGGCCGAGCGGGGCCGGCTCGCCACCATCGACGCGACCTGCCCCCTGGTCACCAAGGTCCACAAGGAAGCGATCCGGTACGCCACGGAGGACTTCGACATCCTCCTGATCGGGCACGAGGGCCACGAGGAGGTCATCGGCACCTCCGGTGAGGCGCCGGACCACATCACCCTGGTCGACGGCCCCCGGGACGTCGCCAAGGTCGAGGTCCGCGACCCGTCCAAGGTCGTGTGGCTCTCCCAGACCACGCTCTCCGTGGACGAGACCATGGAGACGGTCGATGCGCTCAAGGAGAAGTTCCCGCTGCTCGTCTCACCGCCGAGCGACGACATCTGCTACGCCACGCAGAACCGTCAGCTCGCCGTGAAGCAGATGGGCGCGGATGCTGACCTGGTGATCGTGGTCGGCTCCAGGAACTCTTCGAACTCCAAGAGGCTCGTCGAGGTCGCCAAGCTCGCGGGCGCGCGCGAGGCGTACCTCGTGGACTTCGCCGACGAGATCGACGAGGCCTGGCTGGAGGGCGTCTCGACGGTCGGCGTGACCTCCGGTGCCTCGGTGCCGGAGGTCCTCGTCGAGCAGGTCCTGGAGTGGCTCTCCCAGCGCGGCTTCGGGGACGTCGAACTCGTCAGGGTCACCGAGGAGTCGATCATCTTCTCGCTCCCGAAGGAGCTGCGCCGGGACCTGCGCGTGGAGGCGGAGGCCCTGGTCGCGGAGCGTACGGGACGGGATTCCGCCGAGCAGTAGGGAGCGGTTGTCCCGTTTCAGTGGCGCGGTTTCAGTGGCGCGGTTTCAGCGGCGCAGGGGCGGGCTCCCTGCTCCCTGCTCTCGGTGAGAAGTGGGGTGCTGCGCGGCTGCGGGTCTGCGACCCTGCTCGGTGGGTCACTGTCAGTCGTACGACGTAACGTGGGGCCATGCAGATCTTCGGCGTGGACATCGGTGGATCCGGGATCAAGGGTGCTCCTGTGGACCTGGACCTGGGCGCCCTGGCGGACGAGCGGTTCAAGGTGCTGACTCCGCAGCCGTCGAGGCCCGACGCGGTGGCGGACGGCGTGAAGGAGGTCGTCGAGCACTTCGGGTGGACGGGCCCGGTCGGTGTCACGTTCCCCGGGGTGGTCACGGGCGGCGCCACGGTCCGTACGGCCGCCAATGTCGACAAGGCCTGGATCGACGTCGACGCGCGTGCCCTGCTCGGCGAGCGGCTCGGCGGACTGCCGGTGACGGTGATCAACGACGCGGACGCGGCGGGCGTCGCCGAGATGCGGTTCGGCGCGGGCCGGGACCGCCGGGGCACGGTCATCCTGCTCACCTTCGGCACCGGTATCGGCAGCGCCGTGTTCACGGACGGCGTCCTTGTGCCGAACACGGAGCTGGGCCACCTGGAGCTGGACGGTCACGACGCGGAGAAGAAGGCGTCCACCAAGGCCAAGGACGACTACGAGCTGACCTGGGAGCACTGGTCCCAGCGCGTCACGAAGTACCTCGCCCATGTCGAGATGCTCTTCTCGCCCGAGCTCTTCATCCTCGGTGGTGGCGTGAGCCGTAAGTCTCCCAAGTTCCTGCCGCTCCTCGAGGGCCTCAAGGCGGAGATCGTCCCGGCGCAGCTGCAGAACAACGCGGGGATCGTGGGGGCGGCGATGCGGGCGGTGAAGGCGTAACCGCTCGGGTGGGGAGGGGCTCTTCGGGGCTGTGCCGGTTCCGGGGTGCGTGTCTCTTCCGGTCTCCTTCCGGTCTTCTCCCGGTCTCCTCCGGGGCGCTCCCCCTCAGGCCGTACGGCGTCGTGGCCGGGCCGGAGGACGGGGTGCCCGCGCCCGTTGCCGCGCGGCCTTGCGGTTTCTCACACGGACCTTGCGTACGGTCGCGATGAGACCGGCGACGAGTGTGCCGCCGTACAGCCAGCCCGCCTGCGTGGCGAGGGCGGTGACCAGGCCGACCAGGCGTCCGGTGGGGCCGTCGGCGCTCTCGGCGACGGGGAGCAGCCCGACGACGAAAGCGATCGGTACGACGATGGGCGGGGTGACCAGGTCACTTTGCCGCACCCACACCGCGGTCAACGCGCTGACCGGCAGAAACAGCACGCCGTACACGGTCAACGAGCCCCCGGACAGCAGGAGCTCGAGGCAGCCGAGCAGGAACATCACCGCCCCGCAGAACAGCCCGCCCCCGAGCCCGGTGAGCCGGGGGTTCGGCAATCTCCGCAGGGGCCGGACCGCAGGAGCCGCAGTCCTGCCCGCGGGCCTGCGCACACCGGGAGCCTGCCGCACATCCGGAGCCTGACTCGGCACACCGACACGAGGCGCCCACTTGTCCGTGCCGGACTCTCGCCTGTCCGTGCCGGGTTCCCGCTTGTCCGTGCCAGACTCTCGCCTGTCCGTCCTGTCCGTCCTGTCCGTCCTGTCCGTCCTGTCCGTCCTGTCCGTGCCGGGTCCGCGTCTTTGCGCACGGGGGCCGGTTCCGTCTGTGCCTGGCCATCGCCCGCCGCCCGCGCCGGATCCCCGCTCCCTCGCGCTGGGTCCGGTTCCGTCCGCGCCGGACAGGGGGCCGGGGCGCTGCCGGGGCTGAGGGGGGCGCGTCCTGTGTTGCTCCACCGGGCCACGGTAGGTCGGTTTATGTGGCGAATTGGCCCTCTGACACGCGGTTGGGCAGAGCTTGGCCAAGCGTTCGATACGGCAGCCGGGGCGGGCGCCCGCACGCCGTAGACTGGTGGATCGGCCCGCGCACTCGGACACGCACACGCACCACGCTGAACGAAGAAAGACACGGGCCCGACAAGTCAGCTGCTCAGTCCTCATGTACGGGAAGTCGCAACGTGTCGCTCACGATCGGAATCGTCGGTCTGCCCAACGTCGGCAAGTCGACCCTGTTCAACGCCCTGACCAAGAACGACGTGCTGGCGGCCAACTACCCGTTCGCCACGATCGAGCCGAACATCGGCGTCGTGGGCGTCCCGGACGCGCGCCTGGAGAGGCTGGCCGGGATCTTCGGTTCCCAGCGCACCCTCCCGGCGACCGTCGACTTCGTCGACATCGCGGGCATCGTGCGCGGCGCCAGCGAAGGCGAGGGCCTCGGCAACAAGTTCCTGGCGAACATCCGTGAGTCGGACGCGATCTGCCAGGTCATCCGCGCTTTCAAGGACGAGAACGTCGTGCACGTGGACGGCAAGGTCTCGCCCAAGGACGACATCGAGACGATCAACACCGAGCTGATCCTCGCCGATCTCCAGACCATCGAGAAGGTCCTGCCGCGCCTGACGAAGGAGTCGCGTATCAAGAAGGACGTCGCTCCGAAGGTGAAGGCCGTCGAGGAGGCCAAGGAGATCCTGGACAAGGGCGACACACTGTTCGCGCACGGCATCGTCCAGGGCAGCGAGCGCGCGGAGCTCCTTCACGATCTGCACCTGCTCACCACCAAGCCGTTCCTGTACGTCTTCAACGTCGACGAGGACGAACTGGTCGACGAGGCCTTCAAGGACGAGCAGCGCGCCCTGGTCGCCCCCGCCGAGGCGATCTTCCTCAACGCCAAGCTGGAGGCGGACCTCGCCGAGCTCGACGAGGAGGACGCCCTGGAGCTCCTCCAGTCCGTCGGCGCCGACGAGCCCGGCCTCGCCACCCTCGCCCGTGTCGGCTTCACCACCCTCGGCCTGCAGACCTACCTGACGGCCGGCCCCAAGGAGTCCCGCGCCTGGACCATCAAGAAGGGCGCCACCGCCCCCGAGGCGGCCGGTGTCATCCACACCGACTTCCAGAAGGGCTTCATCAAGGCGGAGGTCATCTCCTTCGAGGCCCTCGTCGCAGCGGGCTCGGTCGCCGAAGCCCGCGCCAAGGGGAAGGCCCGTATGGAGGGCAAGGACTACATGATGCAGGACGGGGATGTGGTGGAGTTCCGGTTCAGTCTATGAATTCCACCACCTCGGTGAACTGGGCTATGTAGAGCCTCTGTTGGCCAAGCCGGGTCGCTTGGCGCTCCGTGAGTGAGCGCCTTTCACCGAAGGACGCGGTGCGGCTGAACGGCCCCCCGGGCAGCGCTGTGGCGCCGCCTGGGGGAGCCGCGCCTACGCGTCGTCGCGTTCGGAGGCGCTGGGCGCAGCATCGCCGGCGCGGTTTCGGCCGGCCTGGTCAGCCCGGAATTTCGTGAGATGACTGCTGGATGTGGTCGATGAGCCCGGTGATGGCCACCGCCCTGGGCTTCGTAATCGCACCATTACTCGATAGGGCAGGCCGAAGAGGTCGGCGCGGGCAGCCGGATCAAGTTCGGCCTCGACCGAACCCGCCCGGGAAACTACCAGCCGAATTCCATCTGAATAGGGATGCCGTCCACGATTTCGGTCTGGGCGTGTGGAGTTACACCGATCGACAAGCCGAGCTGGGTGGCGATGGGCGTATACAGATCGGTGGAGACCTCTGGTGTGCGCAGGGAGATCAGGAGGGCGTAGCTGACGGGCAGACCGATGCGGTCGTTGCGCCTGTTCGCCTTCCACCAGCCTCCGACGGGGTAGACAGCGAGCATGCCGCAGTCGGCGAGTTCGGCCGCCGATCCGCGCCAGATGTCGGCGTGCAGGGAGCCGAGGTTGCGGGCTCGGGGGCCGACCAGCCACCTGCTGTGGGACTCGAATGCCCTGGGGTTGCCGAGGCCGTCGCTCTCGTGTTCGGCTTGTTCGGCCAGTCGCCTCTGGAAGGAGTCGCTGGATTCGGTGGAGCCTTTGATGGCGAAGCGAAGGCCGTGTGAGGCGTAGCTGTAGTGGCCGAGCATGCCGCGCCGGCCGGGATTGGGCTCGATCATGTAGGCGAGCGTTACGCGCAGGTCGACGGTGGTTTCGGCCAGATCGCGCAGTTGTTCCAGGGGCCACGGCAGCTCGTGCAGCTTGAGTTCGGCCAGGCGAACCTGTCCGCCCTTGACCTGCTTGTACGGCACCAGGGTGTTCTGGACGATCATTGTGACGGCGTTCGAGGCGCTGCTGCGGATACGTTCGGCGGTGGGCATGCCCCATCCGTACCGGCGGATCACCTGTCGCATCACGTCGCCCTTGGCGAGTTTGGGGGCGCCGGTCTTCTTGAACAGGCCCTGCTCGACCATGGCCGGGGTCCACTGGGCTTCGTGCACGAGAAGGGCGCGAACCGTCTCCGGTCGCAGTCCGGGGTAGGCGCTCATCGCCGTGGCGGCGAGCGCAGCCGCCTGGGCCGTGGCAGCGCTCGTGGCGTTCGTCCAGGTCAGCTGACGCGCAGGGTCATGGTGGGTGGTAGCCACGCTCACCAGCTCGTGTGCGTCCAGGATGCTGTCGTCAGGAGCGACGAGCATGTTGCCGCCCTCCAGAACGATGTCGGGCTTGGTGATGGCCGCGTTGGTCAGCGCCACCGAGGTACGGCTGAAGGGGGACAGAGCGCCCGGCGCCGCCAGCGCACGGTACCCCCGGAACAAGGCGGAATCAGGGACGGCGTCCATATGCGTGCACGCCCCGACGGTGAGTACGTTATGCGCCTGGGCGGGTTCCTCGATGCGCGACAGGTCGGACAGAAGCGCCTGGGTTCTGCCCCGCTCAGGGAGCGATCAGGCTCTGACCTGCATGTTTGCGGCGATCCGGCGGCTGGTCCAGCCTTCTGGGACTTCTCAGGGACTTTTAGCCGAGGTCGGTGAACCACGCCTCGATGGCGGAGAGCCCACGCGCGTCGGCCTGCGGCATGAAGTGCGTGTACGTCCGCAGCGTAAACGCCGGGTCGGAGTGCCCCAGCCACTTCGCGAGCGAGACGATCGACTCGCCGGCTTCGAGCATCATCGCCAGGCGCCCAGGCGCCCAGGCGCCCAGGCGCCCAGCCCGGCTTCCCGCGTACTGCGAAAGAGGTCGCGAACTCGGCATCAGGGAACAGCTCACCGAGTCGGTCCCGGACCTGCACCGGCAGCGGTGGATTCCGCTTGTCTTGGTACATAGACCGGATCGCCCGGCTGACCTCCGGGTCCGGCTCCGGCCATGCCTGTGACCGTAAGGACACCGCGCACCTCACCCGCAGCCGGGGACAGCAGAGCCGGCCGCTGTACCAGCGAGAATCCCATACGGCCCAACCCGAATTAGCCATCAGGATCACCTCGTGCGTGAAAACGACGGACTCCCCAGCGCCCTCGGTGAGCGCCTTTATGCGGTCACCGACCCGGACGAGTGCGTCAGGGTCGGTGTCAACGGCCACGATGCGATGGCCGGCCTGGTGAGCCAGGCGCAGGAACGCCTCGCCGACCGTGCCGAGGCCGACGATGCCGGTGAGGGGTCGTGGATCGGTCGTCATGACGTTCCTCAAACCTTCTGCTCGCGGAAGCGGTTGATGGCGTCGATGTGCTTCGCACGCAGTGCGTGGTCGCGCACACCTAGGCCCTCCTGCGGGGTCAGGCAGAGAATGCCGACCTTGCCCTGGTGGAGGTTGGCACGGACCTCGTACGCGGCCTGCCCGGCCTGTTCCAGCGGGTAGACCTTCGACAGCGTCGGGTGGATCCTGCCCTTGGCGACGAGGCGGTTAGCCTCCCACGCCTCGCGGTAGTTGGCGAAGTGCGAGCCGACGATCCGCTTCAGCGACATCCACAGGTAGCGGTTGTCGAACTCATGCATGAACCCGGACGTGGACGCGCAGGTGACCACGGTGCCGCCCTTCCTCGCCACGTACACCGACGCGCCGAATGTCTCCCGGCCCGGGTGCTCGAAGACGATGTCGACATCCTCGCCGCCGGTCAGCTCGCGGATGCGCTTGCCGAACCGCTTCCACTCGCGCGGGTCCTAGGTGTTCTCGTCCTTCCAGAACCGGTAGCCCTCGGCGCTGCGGTCGATGACCGCTTCGGCTCCCAAGGCGTGGCAGACGGCCGCCTTCTGCGGCGACGAGACCACACAGATGGGGTTCGCTCCCCCGGCGAGCGCCAGCTGGGTGGCGTACGAGCCGAGTCCGCCGCTCGCGCCCCAGATGAGCACGTTGTCGCCCTGCTTGAGCTGCGCGCCGTTGCGGGAGACCAACTGCCGGTAGGCGGTCGAGTTCACCAGCCCCGGGGAGGCGGCTTCCTCCCAGGTCAGGTGTTCCGGCTTGGGCATCAGCTGGTTGGACTTCACGAGCGCCAGCTCGGCGAGGCCGCCGAAGTTGGTCTCGAAGCCCCAGATACGCTGCTCGGGATCGAGCATCGTGTCGTCGTGACCGTCGGAGCTTTCCAGCTCGACGGAGAGGCAGTGCGCCACGACCCGGTCGCCCGGGCGCCACCGGTTCACGCCGGGTCCGGTGCGCAGCACCACCCCCGTAAGGTCCGAGCCCAGCACGTGGTACGGCAGGTCGTGGCGCCTGGCCTGCTCGCTGAGGCGTCCGTAGCGCTCGAGGAAGCCGAAGGTCGGCAGGGGTTCGAAGATCGAGGACCACACCGTGTTGTAGTTGATCGCGCTCGCCATCACGGCGATCAGAGCCTCGCCCGGTCCCGGCTGCGGTGTCGGGACCTCCTGCACCCGCAGGGACTTGCGGGGGTCCTTCTCCTTCGAGTCCATCCCCTCGAACATCGAGGTTTCCTCCCGGCGCACCACATTGCCCCGGTAGTACTCCGGCAGGCGCAGACCCGCCACATCTCGCGATGTGACGTCCTCGGAGAGGAGAGCGTCGATGATCTCGTTCATAGGTCATCCTGTAACGTGTTGTTGTTTCGAGCGGCGGTCTTTGAAAAGGTGCCGACGGCTGGAGGACTCAGCCGGCTCGGATCTACAGGACGGTCGGCGGCGTCCGTGCTCCGCGTGGGCCGTAGGACCCGCTGACTTGGAAGTTCCCCTGTCATCGCCTCGTGCCGTCGAGCGGCACAGGGAGAGGCGGAGCGTGGGCGGGCAGGGTCACTTTTCCGCAACTGGCTCTCTCATGCGGTGGGGTTCACGCCACCTGCCCGCCGTTGGCGATCACCTTCACCCGAGCGAAGACGACTGAGAGGAAGAGCGACATGACCCGTCGGCCCGCGGACGCAGCGGTCGAGGACGTCCAGCCGCGGTACAGGCCGTACACGGCCAAGACCAGTGAGCCCTGGGAGGAGCTCGCACATGACTGTGCTCGCTGGCCCATCGCCCGCAACGCCGAGCTGGACGCGGTGCAGGTCGGCTCGGAAACATCTGGCCGCTGAAGGAGCCGCTGCCGCCTGAGGAGCAGGGCTCGGCTGACCGACCCGTCGCACCACACTCGCCAGCGGAATCTGCTGGTCAAGGCGTTGTCGGCGTCCCGCATCCAGGACATGCGCGCTTTCAGCGAGCGCTTCACGGACGACCTCATCGACGAGCTCTCCGACCGGGAATCCTTTGAGATGTACGACGACTTCGCGGCTCGGATGGCCGCCGGTCACATCTGCGAGCTGCTGGGCATACCGGAGAGTGAACGCGACGAATACGCACGGGCGGCGCAGCGGAGCCTCTTGCCGACCGAGCACCGACGCCACCAGCCACTCCAACGAACGAGACGAGCGGACCAACCACGCCCATCTCTCCCGCTCGCGACCGGAGTTCATGCCCGCCCACTCCTTGATCTCGGCCACCGCTTTGTCGGTGAACCGCCAGCCAGGTCGCTGTAGACCACCCGAGAGGGAGTCAAATCGGCCACCGACAGGGAGAGCACCGACACGCCGAAGGAGTGGCCGATCACGAAATCGGCACCGGCCGGCAGCGACTCCACCAGGTCGCCGGCGAGGAGCTCGGGCGTGTACTTCTCGGCGTGCGGGCTGTCGCCGTGACCGCGCAGGTCCAGCATGATCGCCCGGTAGCCGCGCTCGGCGAGCCGTGGCGCACCCGGCTCCATGTGTCCGCCGACGAGGTGATCTGTGGACGGACAGAGCGACCTTGTCACTGTCGCCGACCTCGTGGAGCGTGAGCCTCATCGCCCAGGGCTTCCTTTCCCGACTTCTTCACGTGGCTCGGTCATCGGCCCGCGCCGGTCACATGCAGCAGGGCGCGGGCCGCAAGGCGGTAGCCGAACGCGCCCAGGCCGACCACGACGCCGGAGGCCAGCGGGGCGATGACCGACTCGTGCCGGAACTGCTCCCGCGCCCACACGTTGCTCAGGTGCACCTCGATCCACGGGTGCTCGTAGCTCGCGAGCGCGTCCCGCAGGCTCCAGCCGGCAATCATCAGGGCGCCCGGGTTGACCACGGCGCCGACGCTGTCGGGCCCGTGCTCGTGGATGGCACTCACCAGTTCGCCCTCCGACTCCCGCTGGATGGAGAGGACCTTCCAGCCCTGCTCGCTCACCTCGTCGGCGACCGCCCGCTGGATGTCGGCCAGGGTGTCGGTGCCGTAGATCTCCGGCTCACGGCGGCCCAGGATGCCGAGGTTGGGACCGTTCAGTAGGAGCATCGTGCTCATGCGTCACCTCGGTGTTCGAGGGTCCGGACAGCATCCGGTCCGTGGTCTGGGGTTCCTTGGGGGCGGCCGTCTGGGAGTCCATGCCGAGCCTGGTCCCGGCGGTCTCCTCGACGTGGGCCATCGCGTACCGCAGGATGGGCGGCGCCATCAGGGAGGTGACGATGGCAACCAGGACGACGATCGTGTACGTCTCGGTGTTCAGGTCCCCGAGGCGAAGCCCGGCCATCGCCACGATCACCTCGACGACACCGCGCGAGTTCATGCCGACGCCGAGGGCCAGCGCCTCCCACCGGTTGAGCTGGCTGAGCCGGGCCCCGATGAACGCGCCACCGAACTTGCCGACCACGGCCACGGCCAGGACCGCGACGGCCGCGCCCAGGACGGCCGGTCGGGCCAGCGCGGTGAGGTCCATGCGCAGGCCGGCGGTGGCGAAGAAGAGCGGGGCGAGGGCGGCGAGGAGCAAGGGCCGCAGCGGTTCCAGTTTCTCCGGGTCCGCGACGCCACTCGTGGCGATCAGCACGCCGCAGACGAAGGCGCCGAAGATGGCCTCCAGGTGCATCGCCTGGGTGGGCCGCCGAGCTGAACAGGACCAGGACGACGACCGTGGCGACCGTCGGCATGGCGCTCTCGGAACGTCCGGCCCAACGCAGCGCGACCCGCACCAGCGGACGGCCGATCACCGCCGCGAACAGCACTACCCCCACCGGGCAGAGGACGGAGGTGGCGACGACACCGGCGGTCAGTCCGACGGTGGCCATCGCCGAGACCACGGACAACAAGAACCAGCCCGCCACGGCGTCCACCACTCCGGCCGAGAGGATCAGCTGGCCGATGTCGCGGTGCAGCAGTTTCATGTCGAGCAGGGTCTTGGCGATCACTGGGAGTGCACTCACGCACATCGCCACGCCCAGGAACAGGGCGAACACGGTCGGGGCGGTGCCGGCAGGCACGAACGACCTCGGCAGCAGGAAGCCGGTGGCGATGCCGAGGCCCAGCGGCAGCAGCAGGCCCGCGATGCTGACCCTGGCCGCGGTGAGGCCGCGCCGCCGGACCAGGGCGACATTCATCTCGGCGCCGGTGACGCCGACCAGCAACAGCACGCCCAGTTGGCCGACCGCGTCCAGCAGGTTCATCTGCTCGGCCTGTTGGGGCAGCAACCAGTCGGAGAAGCCGGGCAGCAGCGGCTGCAGGAGCGACGGGCCGACAAGGACGCCCGCACTGAGCTCGCCGGCGACCGCGGGCAGACGGAAGCGCATCGCCAGCTGGCCGAGCACCAGGGGAGCAGCAAGAGGAACGCGACCTGGAGCAGGAACACCAGGAGGGCGTGCTGGCCGATCGTCGGCACGGCGGCGGCGAGGGGCATTTCAACTCCTCTCACGTGGAGGGTCAGCGGTCGGTCGCGCGGTCCTGCGGGCCCAGGGTCCTTCTGCGGGATCTCCGTGGGTGAAGGAGCGGCCTTCGGTGCGTGCTCTCGGCGTGCCGTGTGGCGGTGTCCTTGTGGCGGAGCTACCAGGGCTTTCGCGCGGTGCGATGAGTGGGCGTGCCGGACGCCGCGCCGCCGCGGAGGTCCGTCAGAAGGGCCCCAGTCGCCGGGCCACCAGGTCGATGACGTCGGAAGCCCGGCCGGCGAGGAAGAAGTGGCCGCCCCGGAAGACCTTCACTTCGCTCGCCCCGGTGGTGTGCGCCGCCCAGTCCTCGGCCTCGTCGAGGGAGACCCGGGGGTCGCTGTCGCCGGTGAGCACGGTTACCGGGCAGTCGAGGCGACGGCCGGGCTCGTGCCGGTACCGTTCGATGGCGGTGTAGTCGCTGCGGATGGCCGGCAAGATCATGGCCAGCACCTCCGGGTCGCCGAGCAGCATCTCGTTGGTGCCGCTGAGCGCCCTGATCTCGGCCACGAGTTCAGCGTCGCTCGCCGTATGCACCCGCTCGTCGCGATAGCGGGACGGGGCCCGCCGACCGGACGCGAACAGCCGTACCGGCGTGGGCAGCCCGGCGTCCTGCATGCGCAGCGCCACCTCGTACGCGAGGACGGCGCCCATGCTGTGGCCGAACAGGGCCAGTGGCTTGTCGTCCAGGTGCTGCAGCGCGGCGAAGATCTGGTCCGCGAACTCGGGTATGTTGTCGATCATCGACTCGTGGAGCCGGGTCTGCCGACCTGGGTACTGGAGGGCCAACACCTCCACTGACGGGTGCAGGGCCCGGGATACCGGGAAGAAGAAGCTTGCAGAGCCGCCCGCGTACGGCAGGCAGGCAAGCCGCACGGTGCTCTGCGGCGCGGGGTGCGAGACACTCACCCACTTCTCGAAGTGCGCCGTTGCTTGAGGCATGCTGGACGAGCTCCTCGTGGTTGGTGAGGGAATGCCGGAAGCCTAGGTTCGTGCGGGCGGCGCCGAGTATCCCCAGATCTGATAGTCCAGGCCTTCGAACGGCCCGAACGCCGGTACGGATGGTTAGTCTCGCGCTGTTCCCAGTACGGCAGTTGTGCCTGCGCCAGCCACCCTGCGATGAGGGGTTTCCCGTGCCCGAGACGTCACCGTACAAGCCGCCCGCCAGTGCGAGCCCCGAAACGGACACGGACGTGATCGTCGTCGGCAACGGGCCAGTCGGGGCCACTCTCGGGGTCCTGCTGGCCCAGCGCGGCCGACGGACCACGGTCCTGGAACGGCGCCGACGCCCCTACACCCTGCCCCGGGCGACCAGCTTCGACGGCGAGACGGCGCGGCTGCTCGCCGGCTGCGGGACGGGCCCGAGCCTCAGCCGGATCACCGAGCCCGCCACCGGTTACCAGTGGCGCTCCGCCGGCGGTGAGATCCTCCTCGACATCGTCTTTCGCACAGAGGGCCCGTACGGGTGGCCGGACGCCAATACCATGCACCAGCCCGCCCTTGAGGAACTGCTAGCCGTGCGGGAGGCCGGGCTGCCCGGGGTCACGGTGGTCCGGGGCCGCCAGGTCGTGGGAGTCGAGGAGCAGGACGATCGGGTCGCGGTGACGGCCGAGGACGAGGACGGCGCAGCCCAGACGTACACCGCACGCTGGGTGGTGGGCTGCGACGGCGCCAACAGCTTCGTCCGGGACCACCTGGACGTGCCGGTCACCGACCTCGGCTTTTCCTACGAGTGGCTGCTGTGCGACGTGAAGCTGCGCGAGCCGGGCCGGTTCCTCCCGACCAACGTCCAGATCTGTGACCCGGCCAGGCCGACCACCCTGGTCGGCAGCGGTCCGGGGCATCGGCGCTGGGAGTTCATGCGGCTGCCCGGCGAGCGGGCCGCGGAGCTGAACCGGGAGGAGACCGCCTGGCGGCTCCTCGCCCCCTACGGGGTGACCCCCGACACCGCGACGCTGCTGCGCAGCACCACGTACATCTTTCAGGCCCGCTGGGCCAAGCAGTGGCAGGTGGGCCGGGTACTGCTGGCCGGGGACGCGGCCCACCTGATGCCGCCGTTCGCCGGGCAAGGCATGTGCTCGGGCATCCGCGACGTCGTCAACCTGGCATGGAAGCTGGACCTGGTGCTGGGCGGCCTCGCCCCTGAGTCGCTCCTCGACACCTACACGGAGGAACGCCGCGCGCAGGTACACGAGTCGATTCTGTCCTCGGTCCAGCTGGGCCGGGTGATCTGCGTAACGAACGCCGCGGCCGCGGCCGAGCGCGACGCCACGGTCCTGGCGGGCCGCCGCGGCCGCGGTCCGGCGGTCCCGGACCCGGCGTTGCCCCTCACGGAGGGGCTCCTTCACCGCGGAGCGGACGGCTCGCCCGTGTCCCCGGCCGGGGAGGTGGTCCCTCAGGGCCAGGTACGCGGCCTTAGGGGCACTGGCCTGTTCGACGACGTGGTCGGCCGCGGCTTCGTCCTGCTGCTGGCAGAGGGCGCGGACGCCGGCCTCAACGCGGAGCAGTCGGCATTCCTGACGGACCTGGGCACGCACGTGGTGGCGCTGCTCCCCGAGGACGGGACGCCGCAGAACATGTCGGTGGCCGACGTGGGCGGCGTCTACCGCGCTTTCCTGGCTCGCCACGGGGCCGACGCGGTGTTGGTCCGCCCGGACTACCACGTGTATGGGGCGGCCTCGGGCCTGGGGGCGGCAGCGGTCCTGGTGGACGACCTGCGGGCCCGCATGGGTGCGGGCGTTCCGGCGGGGGCGGGGAGATAATAACTGCTCCCTCCTAATGGACACTCTGGGTGTCCAGCACCACCAGGGTCGGGTCCTCTCATCGGCGAGCGCGTTCATGGACCTGGCAGCGCAGGAATTCATGGATGACCCGGTCGGTTCCGTCGTCCCGCCAGGCGGCGAAGTGGTGGTAGGTCGCGCTCTTCTGCGGCAGGTCGTGCGGGAGATGGGCCCACTGGCAGCCGGTCCGCCCCTGGTAGAGGATCGCGTTCACGATCTCCCGCATGTCGTAGGCGCCCTGGTGGCCGCTGACCGAGCGGTGCCGGTTCTTCCACGCGGTGATCACCGGCTCGAACTCCCGCGCCACGAACACGGGCTCCGCCGGTCCCGCTGGAGACGCCTCCACCAGGCCGTCGCCCGCCACTTCCACTACCAGCGCCGCACACGGCCCGATCGGGTGAGTCACGAACCACCGTCACCCTGGCGGACCGTCAGGCCACTACGCTCAAAACAGGCACCGTTACCAGCGGAAATGGAGAACCGCAACTGGAGTACTAAGCGGGGGACCTGAAGTTCTGCGCGTAACTCTTGGGTAGCCAGGGCGAGGCCCAGGGTGCGGCGGTGGTCAGCATCTGGGCGGGGGAGCGTTGCCGGAAGTAGGCATATCGTCTCCCGATGCCGTTTAGTGCTTTACGGGTCCTGATGGGGCCCAGTTGGGGCACGGGACCAGCCGGTTCGGCTCCATGGACGGCTGCGGCGCCGCGCGTGTCCCCGCAGAGCCGAGGTCAGGGCAGCTACAGCAGCGGTACGGCTCCGTCAGTGACGGTTTGGGCAAGGAGGACCGCGCCTCGTAGGGAGGAAAGGCCGCCCAGGCGCGCCGGAGCGACGGGTGGGGCGGGGCGGCCTAGGCGCGACAGGGGTGTCAGGTGGGTGGCTATGCGGTCGACCAGGTTGTCGATGCCTGCCGTGAATCCGCCTCCGATCACAGCGAGGCTGGGGTGGAGCAGTTCGGTGACCCCCATGATGGCGGTGGCCAGGGCGTGGCAGGTGCCGTCGATCGCGGCTGTAGCCCATGGGCGGGCGGTACGGAGGGCTTCGCGCAGCTCTTCGAAGGCGACCGGCTCGCCGTGGAGCTCGCCGGCCCGGGCCAGGGTGGCCGGGCCCGAGGCGATCGCCTGGAGGCAGCCCTGGCGGCCGCAGACGCACACGGGGCCGCCCAACGCGACGACCAGATGGCCCAGTTCGAAGGAGCCGCGGCCCGGGCCGGGGCAGAGGCGGCCGCCCAGGACCAGGCCGCCGCCGATGCCGGTACCGACGCCGACGTAGAGCAGGTTGGCGCAGTCGGCCGCCGCGGCCTCGGCGAGGGCGGCCACGTCGCCGTCGTCCGCCCATGCGACGGCCGCGCCGGGCACGAGGGCGCGCAGCGCGGGGCCCAGGGCGAGGCCGGTCCAGGACGGTCGGCTGGGCCAGGAGGTGACCCGCTCGTCCGGGCCGACCGTGGCGGGGACAGCGACCCCGGCGGCCTGGAAACCGTCACCGGTACGGGCCGCTAGGGTGGCGACGCCGTCCGACAGCAGGGCCAGGTCGCGGTCCGGTCCGTCTTCGTTGTGCGGCCAGGCGAACGTGTGCTCCTCGGTGCGTCCGTCCGCCAACTCGGCGCGCAGGGCGACCTTTGTGCCCCCTATGTCGATGCCTAGGTGCCAAGATGGCGGTGCGGCTGCCATTCGGTTCAGTGGCCGGGCAGGGTCGGGCAGAGGGCGAGCAGGTCGGCGGGCCGTCGCAGGACGACGTCAGGGCCGGCGGCGAGCAGTTCGGCCCCGTCGTGGCAGCCCCACAGTGCGGCTGCGGCGGTGACGCCGGCGCCCTGGGCACTGGCCAGGTCGGTGGGGGCGTCGCCGATCATGATGGCCCGGTCCGCGGGGACATCGAGGAGTTCGAGCGCGCGTCTGACGATGTCGGGGGCGGGCTTGGGCCGGGGCACCTCGTCGGAACCGATGACGTGGGCGAAGTACGGGGGCAGGCCGAGGACGTCGAGCAGGGACCGGGCGCGCTCGCCTGCCTTGCCGGTGGCGATGGCAAGCTTGAGGCCGCGCTCGTTCAGGGTCCGCAGCACGTCGACGACACCGTCGTACACCTGGACGCGGTCGGCGAGCCGGTAGCTCTCGCGGACGAAGGGCTCCTCCATCTCCAGCGGGAGGCCCATGATCCGCATGATGTCGGGGAAGTAGCGACCCTGATGCCGCTGGTACTCCTCGAAGGGCGCCTGGCCGTCGCCGACGACCTCGGCATGGGCGAGGGCGAACGCCTCGCCCATCACCGCGAAGCTGTCGACGACGACCCCGTCGAGGTCGAAGACGACGGCCTGCCTGGGGACCGTGGGCTGCTGCTCGGTGCTCGGTTCCGCGTGGTGTTCCGACGCTGTGGTCATGCGGTCCGCACCTCCTTGTAGGTGGTGGAGTCGGAGGCGCGGTCCGCCGGTCGGGCGGCGCGCGCCGATGCGTAGAAGCTTTCGACCAGCCGGACGGTGTCGCGGGCCTGGGCGACGGCCAGGCCACGCCGGCCCGGGTCGGCCAGGAGCCCGGCGAGGCCGTCGAGCTGGCGTCCGTACTCGATGCCGATGGGCTCGGCGGGCAGCGGGATGCGTTGTGTGGTGCCTTCCCGGGTGAGGGTGAGTACCGGTTCGGGGTCCCGGTTGGGGCTGAAGCCGAAGGTGCAGTGCAGCCGGGCTGTTCCGGCGCTGCCCTCGATGGTGATGACGGAGGCGTCCAGCGCCTCGTGCGAGGCCCAACTGGCCCGCAGTGAGACCGAGATGCCGTCCTCGCGGACCAGGAAACCGCGGGCGGTGTCCTCGACGTCGCCGGCCGGGGCGTCGGTGTTCCGGTCCTCGCGCCAGGCGGCGGACCAGGCACCGCTGTTGACGAAGTCGTCGGAGACCGAGCCGATCACCTGGGCGACGGGGGCGGGGCCGAGGAGGGAGGTAAGGACGTCGAGCAGGTGCCAGCCGAGGTCGACGAGCACGCCACCGCCGGCCTTGCTGCGCTGGGTGAACCAGCCGCCGGGCTGCGGCACTCCGCGCGCCCTGACCCAGGCAAGGCCGACATGGCGGATCCGGCCGAGCTCGGGCAGCAGCCCGGCGAGCTCCCGCACGTCGCCGCGGTGGGCGGCGGCACTGCCGGCGAGCAGCGTCCCGCCGTCCCGTTCGGCCGCGGCGAGGGCGTCGGCCTCGGCGGTGGTCAGGCAGACCGGCTTCTCCAGGAAGACGGAGATCCCCCGTCGGAGCAGAGCCGCCGCCACCTCGGCGTGCAGATGGTTGGGCACCGCGACGACGGCGACGTCGACCGTACGGAGGTCGAGGGCGTCCACGGTGGCGTGGGCGGGCAGGCTGGTCGCTGCGGCGGTGGCCGCCCGAGAGCGCGGGTCGGGGTCGACGACGGCGACCACCTCGAAGTCCTGGTGCTCGCGCAGCAGTCTGAGCCACAGCTCGCGGCCCGCCCAGCCGAGCCCGACGACGGCGGCCCGGACCCTCACCGGGCGGCCACGGCGTCGGCGATGATCTCGGCCGTGGCGTGGAGGGCCTCCTCGGAGGCAAGCAGGACCCGGTGGTGCAACCAGATGCAGTCGGTGCTGATCGCCTCGGTGTGCGGGCAGCTTTCGGCGAGCTTGTCGACGGTGGTGTCGGGCGCGGCGGTCTCCCAGAAGGCGTTGGTGCGGTAGATCGCCCGGAAGGCGGCGAAGGCGGGCAGGCCGGCGTCGACCAGCGTGTCGACGAGGGCGTTGCGGCCCTCCTCGGAGATGCCGGGGATCCGGAACATGGCCATGTAGTGGGAGTTCCGGTCGGCGCGCGGGTCCTCGCCCTGGGGCACGACGCCGTCGATCTCGCCGAGCAGTCGGGCCAGCAGTGTCCAGCGCTGCTCGCGCAGCGCGATCTGGGCGTCGAGGCGGCCCAGTTGGGCACGGAGCACGGACGCGGAGAACTCGTTGAGCCGCATGTTGGTGCCGGCGGTCTGGTGCATGTAGCGGCGGTCGGTACGCGGCCGGCCGCAGCTGTGCCGCAGAAAGGCGGCCTCGTAGGTCTCCTCGTCGGGGAAGAGCACCGCACCGCCCTCGCCGGCGGTCATCAGTTTGCCGTTCTGGAAGCTGAGCGCGGCGACCGTGCCGAACTCGCCGACCCGTTTGCCCTGCCAGCGGGCGCCGTGTGCGTGGGCGGCGTCCTGCAGCAGGGTCACGCCGGTGTCGGCGGAGAGCTTGTCCAGCGCATCCATGTCGGCGATGAGCCCGGCCATGTGCACCGGCATGATCACCTTGGTGCGGGGGGTGACGGCGGCGGCCGCGGCGGCCACGTCGATGTTGTACGTGCCGAGGTCGACGTCGACGGGGACGGCGACCGCGCCGAGCCGCTGAGCGGCCTGCGACGAGGAGATAAAGGTGAAGGCCGGGACGATGACCTCGGTGCCCGGGCCAACGCCCAGACACTGCAGCGCCAGCTCCAGGGCGTGGGTGCCGTTGGTGACGGCCAGGGCGTGGGGGGCGCCGTGGAAGTCGGCGAACTCGCTCTCGAAGGAGTCCACCTCCGACCCGCCCATGCGCCACCACTGGCCCTGTTCCAGGGCCCGGATCAGACCGGTGCGCTCGTCGTCGTCGTACTGCGGCCAGGAAGGGAACTCCGGTGCCGGTCGCGCGTTCATGTATCTCCAAATCTCCGCTTCGGACATTTCTCGGCCGATGGCCGACGGACGACATAAAGCGGGCGGGGCACGTGGCCGACGGAACGTTTCACCCCGAGGATCACACACAGGAAAGTGCGACTTTCACCGTAGGCACCGCCCTTGCGAGCCCGCATCCCCCAGTCTGGTAGTCGCCGCCGACCGGGTATGGGCCTGTCGGGTGTGGGTGTGTTTCGGGTGCGTGCGTCAGCCGATCGTGGGTGCGCGCAGGCCGAAGAACTCGCAGTAGGACTCCACTTGACCGGTCAGCATGTGGATGCCCTCGTGGATGTGATGTCCGAGGGCGGCGGCCTGCCGCAACAGGGTCGTCTCGCGGGGCTTCATGATGATGTCGGCCACCACCGCGCCGGGAGCGAGGGCTTCGGGCGGGAACGGCAGCGGGTCGCCGGGCCGCAGCCCGAGTGGGGTCGCGTTGACCGCGAGGTCGCTGTCGTGCAGGGGCAGTTCGGCGACGGCGTGGACCCGGCCGGGCCAGTACGCGGCGAGCCGGTCGACGAGCGCGTCCAGCTTGGGCCGGTCCGGGTCGGTGACGGCCAGCCGGTCCGCGCCGGCCGTCAACAGCGCCGCCGCGATGGCGCTGCCCGCCCCGCCGGCCCCGGCCAGCGCGACCCGCCTGCCTCGTACCTCGTGCCCGGCGCGGGCGAGGCCCGCCACGAAGCCGGAGCCGTCGAAGTTCTCGGCGAGCCAGCTGCCGTCGGCCTCGCGGCGCAGCACGTTGGCGGTGCCGGCGATCTCGACGGTACGGCTGCACCTGTCGGCGAGCCGGGTTGCGTCCGCCTTGTGCGGGACGGTGACGAAGATGCCGTCGAGGTTACGGATCCGCTGCAGGCCGCGGACGACCCGCTCCAGGTCGTCCGGGCGGACCTCCACCGGCACCAGCACGGCGTCGACGCCCTGTTCGGGGAAGAGCGGGTTGAGCAGCCCGGGTGACTGGACCTGTGCGACCGGATCGCCGACGACGACGTACAGGCGGGTGGTGCCGCTGATCGGGGCTTGGGGCGGGGTGCCGGTATCGGCATGGGTGTCGGTGTCAGTGTCGGTGTCGGTCATCTCGGGCTCCGGGGCGGTGGAGGGCGGCTTGCCGGACGGCCGCGGTGAGCAATTCGGCGACGATGAAGGCGAGTTCCATCGACTGTTCGGCATTCAGGCGGGGGTCGCAGGCGGTGCGGTAGCGGGCCGACAGGTCGTCCTCACCAAGGCCACTGGGCCCGCCCAGGCACTCGGTGACGTCCTCCCCGGTCGCCTCCAAGTGCAGGCCGCCGGGGTGGGTGCCGAGGGCGCGGTGAATCTCGAAGAAGCCGCTGATCTCCGCGACGATGTCGTCGAAGCGGCGGGTCTTGCGACCGTCCGCCGCCGTACGGGAGTTGCCGTGCATCGGGTCGCACTGCCATACCACCTGGTGGCCGGTGGCTGTGACCTTCTCCACGATCGGCGGCAGCACCTCGCGGACCCGGGCGTGGCCCATCCTGCTGATCAGCGTCAGCCGCCCGGGCGTGCCGTGGGGGTCGAGCCTGCGGACGTACTCGACTGCCTGCTCGGGGGTGGTGCCCGGGCCGATCTTCACCCCGACGGGGTTGGCGAGCAGTTCGGCCACGGCGAGGTGCGCGTCGCCGAGGCCTCGCGTGCGCTCGCCGATCCAGAGGAAGTGCGCGACGGGAGTGCGGGCGGCGAGGGTGGGTGCGGCGGAGTTGACGATGTCGCCCCGGTAGACCGGCAGGCCGTCCGCGTCGACGGGCTGTGAGCGCGGCTTCGCGTACTGACCGGCCATGCGGGCGAGCGGAACCACCGGCAGCCCGGCGGCGTGGGCCAGGACCGGCGCCATTCGCGTCAGGAGTCCGAGGTTGGCCCGCAGGTGCGGTTCGGTGGCCTCGGCGAAGGTCTCCGCGCAGTCCCCACTCTGCAGCAGGAACGCCTCGCCGCGGGCGACCGCCGCGAGCCGCTCGGCAAGCCGTACCGTCTCGGCCTCGGCCACGATCGGGGGCGCGGTACGCAGCCGGGCCACCACCGTCCGGGCCCGGGCCGGGTCCGGCCATTCGGGCTGCTGCGCCACGGGTCTGGCCAGCGCCGCGGCGAGACGGTCCGCGAGCCGCTGCTCCCGCGCGGCCCTGACCCGGGTCTCGCCGGGCACTCCCCCTGATGAGTGCGTCATGCCACCGGGGCTCCCGTTCCGTGGAGGCCAGCCAGCTCGACGAGCTGGCCGAGCGGCTGCCGCGGCATGCGCTCCAGGACCTCGGCGACGACCTGTTCGGGCACGTCGTGGACCAGCTCCGCACCCCCCGGGCCGTCGAGGACGAACGCGAGGCCTCTCAGCGCCTTCTTGTCCCGGCACATCAGGCGGATCAGCTCGGCCGCCCCGACCTCCTCGGGCAGAGCGGTGGGCAGGCCGTAGAACTCGACGACCTCCCGGTGCTCCGCCACCCGCCCGGGACCGATCCGATCCAGGGCGCCGGCGAGCAGACCCGCGAAGACCGTGCCGATCGCGACGGCCTCGCCGTGCCGGAGCGCGAAGCCGCCTGCCACCTCCAGGGCGTGGCCGAGGGTGTGGCCGTAGTTGAGGATGTGCCGCAGACCGGTGTCCCGTTCGTCGGCGGAGACGATGCCGGCCTTGAGCGTCACACTGGCCGCGATCCGCTCCGCGAGGCCGAGCCCGCGCAGGTCGCCGGCGCCGATGAAGTGGCAGCGTGCGATCTCGCCCAGGCCGTTGAGCATCTCGCGCCGAGGCAGGGTGGCCAGGTAGTCGGTGTCGCACAGTACGGCGGCGGGCTGCCAGTAGGCGCCCACCAGGTTCTTACCAGAGGGCAGGTTGACCGCCGTCTTGCCGCCGACGCTCGCGTCGACCTGGGCCAGCAGCGTGGTCGGCAGATGTACCACCGGCACACCCCGGTGGTACAGGGCGGCGGCCAGACCAACGACGTCGGTGGTGGTGCCACCCCCGCAGGAGACTACGGCGTCGTCGCGGGTGAGCCCGAAGCGTACGAACTCCGCGCACAGCGCCTCGACGGTGGCGAGGTTCTTGTCCGGCTCGCCGTCCCGGGCGGGCAGAAGCAGGGTCTCCACCCCGGTGTCGGGCACCCACTCCGCGGGCCGGGCCGACACGACAGCGACCCGCCGGGCGCCGAGGCCCTGGATCACTTCGGCCAGCGAGGAACGCACCCCCGGACCGATCAGCACGTCGTACGAACGCTCGCCGATGTCTACCAGTATCTGTTCTCTCACGCCGCCTCACCCTGTCGTGTCGAAGCCGGTCATACACCGGGTCGGCCATCCCACCGGGGGGGGGTGCCGGCAGCCGGCGCAGCAGGAACCCCCCGGGCACGACCGAGGCTGCTACTGGCCGGAGGTCACCCGCCGGATGCGGGCCTCCGCGCGCTCCTTGCGGTCCTGCTCGTCGAGCTGGGGGTAGGCCGGGCAGCCGAAGACCCGCTGGAACGGCGCGAAGGTGTCCCACTCCGGGCGCCGCCGCATCTCCTGCGCGACCGCGTTGTGCTCGCTCCAGAAGTCGCCGCCGATCAGCCGGATCAGGTACCGCTCCGGTGCCTCGCGGGAAGTGGTCCGCCCGGCGTGGGCCGCCACTCTCGAAATGCAACCTTGGTTCCCAACAGAATAACCATGAGGCGCCGGAATGTGACAAACCTGAAATCAGTCGAGTGCTCCGGTCAGAATTCGGGAGATCAACGTCTGGTGTTCATCATTTTTCGTGATCGATCGCACCTGCTCCTTGCCATCACGGACCGTCAGATACCGCCGCCCTTTCAGTACGACCTGCCCGTCCTCGACGGCTCTCCCGCACAGGACACTTTGGGCTTGGTGAGACTTCACGTTTGACGATATTTCCCGGACGCGGGTTTCGAATTCCTTCCAGTCACTCCACTGCCGGGCCTTCATGGTGAAGGTGTAGACGTCACTCCACGGGGTCACTCTTCCTCGGCGTTTCAGTGTGATCTCACCAGCGTGGTCGACCAATTGATACTGGCAACCGTACTGCTCCTGCGCCGCGCCGGAGACCAGCAGCGGCTCAATGTAGGACGGCCCCGGGTATCCCACGTCCACAAGCCATTCATCGCCACTCACGGCAACGCGAGTGAACATGTGGTCCGCTTCGGTTCCGATCTGTCGCCCCTCAGCCGTGAAGCCTGCCAGCGGCGTAACATCAAAACCAAGCTCGTCGAGAAGCCGGAAAAACAGACGATTCAGCTGGAAGCAAATGCCCCCTTGCCCGTCCACAATACTTGCCGCGAACGCGGCATCCTCGTCAAGATCGACGAGTTGCATTCCGCCTTGAGCGAG
>CAVQGD010000011.1:0-27289 GCA_963711935.1 uncultured Actinomycetota bacterium | reverse complement strand
GGCTGCTTGCCCAGGCCACGCGCCCTTCCCTTCCGGTGCACCTGGCCTGCCACATCGGAGCCCGGGACTTCCCTGTCCTGATCCGCCCGGTCTCCGACGGGGAAACCACGCAGCTGGTCTGAATACCACCGCCCGCCCTTTGGATCACCACCTGAGTCGCCCAGGGCGGTCAGGCTGTCCCGCCCTCCTCGTCGTCAAGTTCCTCGTCGTCAAGCCCGTTACGTCGCCGGATGTCACGGGATGCCTCACGGTGTTCCGCGGCTTCGGCATCCGTCCCTCGGTCTCGGCCAGTGCGGTCATCGCGTCGTGGACGCGTGCCTGGTCGAAGCCGGAACCCCGGCCGCGAGCGCCCTGCAGCGATTGTTCGTACAGCGGCCATGCCTCTTCCCCACGGCCGAGCCCGCACAGAACTCCGGCAAGCGCGAAGCCCGTACGCCGCGTCATCCGCTCGCGGCGCAGCTCCACAGCCTTGGCATGTGCCTCGGACAGCAGGGTGTACGCCGTCTCCAGCTCGCCGAGCGCCGCCCTGGCCTCCCCCAGCCGGTAGGTCTGGAGCATGGCTCCATAAGGGTTCGGGATCGCCATGTGGCACGTCCGGTGTATCGGGCACGGCACCGTACTCCTCTGAGAACTCCTCTGAGACGATCAGTCGTCGGCCGGCGGAGAACCGGTCCGCCCGCTGGGCCTGCCGAACCATCCAGCGCAGCACTCGCGTCTGGGCTTGGCCCACCTCGTCTTCCGCCGCGTCCTGACGTGACCGGCGCAGCGCGTGCCCGCGCAACGGCCCCGGCAGCCGAATCCGCCCGTCCCCCACTGCGGTCAGGGAGCGCAGGTCGAGCAACCCGGCGCCGTGCAGTTCCTCAAGTGCTTCCTCGCATGCCTCCTGGCCCAGCCCCAGCAGCGCGGTGGCGGACTCCACGGTGAAGGCCGCTCCGGGATGGTGCGGCAGCAAACGGTAGAGCAACCTCCCCGGGCGGGACAGACTGCCGTACACGGTGTCCCAGACCCGCTCCACCTCAGGCACACCCTTCTCCTCCAGCTCACCCCGCAGCTGCGGGATCAGCCGGGAGAGCGGGCGCAGCCGGTCCCGCGCACCCACCGCCCGGCGACATGCAGGGCCGCCGGCAAGCCCTCGCACAACCGCACCAGCATCCGCACCGCCTCCGGATCGGCGGCCGGCCGGGAGTCCTGGACAATGAGCCCCAGCAGTTCCGTGGCCTCCCGCTCCTGAAGTGGCGGCAGCGTCAGGCCGACGGCGGCACCGTCCTCCACCTCGTGAAGAGGACCGTGACTGGTGACGATCACCAGGCACTCCCCGGACGCGGGAAGAAGCGGGACGACCTCCGAGGCATACCGCGCGTTGTCCACGACCAGGATCAGCTTCGCTTCGGACGTCATGTTCCAGTACTGCCGGCACCGAGCCTTGAACTGGGCCGCGACAAGTTGCGGCTCCACGTCAAAGGACTCCAGCAGCTGCGCCAGGGTTTCCCGGACACGGACGGACCGGAGTCAGTACGGGAAGCGGCCGTGCAGGCGCTACGGGACGGGCGGGGCAACCAGCCGCCTGCAACGCCTCGTGTCCTGAACTCCCCCCTTCGTCCCGAATACGGTTCGGGCAGATGGGGGCGGTATTCGGCCAAACCTTGCACCATCCAGGCTGGTTGAGTGAATTGTCGCGTTTGCGATCTGGTGGTTCTGCGAGTTCGCCGTGAGGATGCCCGCCGTGTCGGTGAACGGGGGCGGGTATGGGGTTCGGTCGGGGGCTACGTGTTCGAGAACGTGCTGCGGGAGGGATGGTTGATGAGCCGGCGGTGCCGGTTCAGGCCGGGCCTGTCGCCTCCGACGACGGCCGCTCCGGCGAGGTGGATCCGACCTCGTCGGAGGTGACCAGACTGCTGTGCCAAGCCGTCTACACGCGCCCTGACCGGGTCAAAGCCGTCAAGGCGTGGTGGCGCACGATCCGGGGCAAGGACAAGAAGCCGAACAAACCCCGGCGCAGTACCCGTAGACGCATCTACCTGGAGGGCAGTGACGACTGCCCTCCCCTGGGCGAGCCTATGGCGCAGTGGGTTCGGGATCACGTCCTGCACGGGCCGCCGTTGCCCGTCCCGTCCTACGGTTTCGACCTCGTACCCGTGGTCGCGCACAGTCTGCGCGCCCGGCGACGGCGGTGGCTGCGGAGAGTGCTGGTACTGCTCCTGGCCGCTGCTGTCGCGTACGCGGTCCCCCGGGCCGCCGCCGTGTGGGGCGCGGCCGTCCTACTGGCTTGCCTGATGCGGTGGGCCGCGCTCCGGGCATCCCGGAAGGGGAAGAAGTCGAAGCTGGCGCCCTCGCCCCGTGTGGCGTATCTCATTCTGTGCGTGCCATGGCTCCTCGCGGTAGTGCCGTACGAGCCGGTACATGGCGAGGCAGTTACCCTGCGGTCCGGGCTGCTTCTGCTGCCATTCGTCTTGCTGGTCGGAGCCGCACTGGTCTGTATGGGAGACCGGCTCACAGCGCGGGCGGCGTTGTCCCGGATCGTCCGGGAAGGTATTGCGGCCGACCGTCTGCCGTGGGTGGCGGCGAAGGCCGGGCGCGGGATGGCGCCCATCAGCAGCGAGCAGACGCGGCGCGAACTGCCCTACGACCACTCGGAAGGCTTTGTCGGAGCCGGGCGTGATGTATGGGGCGTGGCCGACATCGGTATCCCGCTCAAACACAAGGATCCGGAGGAGTCGGTCGAGTCTTTCGGCGAGGCGGAACTGCTGCGGCGGATGGGCGAGGCCCTCAGGGAACTGGGGCGTGGCGCACGGGAGATCACTGATCCATTGCCCGGTTTCTCCGTCAGGGAGATTGTCGGTCTGCCGTCCGAGTTGTGGCTGCGACGTACCCGTGCGGCGAAGCTGGAGCTGCCGGACCTGCGTGGCCGAGGCCGTCGATCGCCGTCCAGCGTGCCGGACCGGCTGTACCTGCGCGCGCAGTGCATCAGTTGGGACGGCCAGGTCGTCGTCAACGTGTTCGCGCACGCCGCGCTGGAGGCCGGCGAACTGCGGCTGACCCTGCGCCCCCACGTGATGACGCCCCTGTACAACGAACTGAGGGTGACTGACGCACCCGTGGCCAAGCGTGGGACGAGACTGTTCGGCTGGATCGCGGTGCAGGCCCTGCTGGACTCCGTCGACGGGCCGCTCGCGCTGTGGCGGTTCGTGACCCGGCTCGGGCTCGGCGAGCAGGTGGACGACGGCCGGGCTGAAGAAAAGGATCCGGTCAGCCTTCGCGATCGGTACTCCACCGAAGAAGTCACCGACATGCACCAGAGCGACGATGCCAAACGGCACGTCGTACTGATGCAGACCTGCATCTTCCGGACCGTCTCCGAGTACCTCGAAGAGCTGGGCGTCGACACCGCTCCGTACGAGCGCCAAGTGGCCGCGGTCATCACCAACATCCAGGTCTACGGCGACAACAACGCGCCCATCCAGAACGTCGCCGGCAACGGCAACAGCAATGTCGGACAGGACAATAAGGCCCAAGGAGGAAGTTGATGGTGGGACGACGCCGCCCCGAACCGGAACAGGGGCACGGCTCGGGCATCAGTATCGGCGGCAACAACACCGCCCCGCTACAGAACGTGGTAGGGCAGAACATCTCGCACGTCCACCAGTCCGCCTCCGTCGAGGGCACCACCGTCAGCCTCGAAACCGTGCGCGACCTCCTTGCCGCGTTCCGCACCGAGGTGGATCGGAACGGGGCGGGCTTGGCGAACGCGCAGGTGCTGTGTGCCATGGCGGACTCAATCGACACCTCGCTGGCGGCGCCAGACGCGCAGACGGTGGGGACACTACACGGGGTCGTGCAAGCGCTGCCGGCCCTGGTGGCGGGAACCGTGGTGCAGCAAGGGGGCGAGGCACTCGCCCACGCCATCGCCGGATGGCTGGGCTGAGGCGGGGGCTGGCTCCTGGGAGTTCCTGAAGGGCTTCGGTCAGTAAGTTCGGCCAGCCCGCTCTTGAGGCGGCTGCAGCGGCATCGAGCAGCATCTGGAGCTGGCGAGAAGTTGCGGCCTGCTGCAGTCGCGGCACAGACGGTCTGGAGCGCGCCTGGTCGGCGCCCTCCAGATCCTGGGCACGAAGAAGTACAGACGGGGCTCCGACCCTCCGGCGTCGAGGACCACCGGACCGAACACCGCAGCCCACTCGGCCAGCCCGGGGACTGCCCTGAAGGCCGGGGCGGATCACAGAGCTGACCCTCGCGCATTAGGGTGCGGGATGTGCAGCGCCTCCTGGTCCTCTTCGACCTCGACAACACCCTCGTGGACCGGCGGGGAACGCTCGCTGACTGGGCCGCCGAGTTCACCGCCCGGCACGGTCTGGAGGACGAGGAGCAGGTGTACGTCCTGGACATGGTGGCCGAGCGGGCCTATCCGTCCACCTTTGACGCGAATGGACAACCTGTCCGCCCACAAGGGCACCGCCATCCGCCGCTGGGCGAACAAGCACAAGGTCGAGCTGTGCTTCACCCCGACCTACGCCTCGTGGGCGAACCCGATCGAGGCGCACTTCGGACCGCTGAGGCAGTTCGCCATCGCCAACTCCAACTACCCCAACCACACGGTGCAGACCCGGGTCCTGCACGCCTACCTGCGCTGGCGCAACGCCAACGCCCGCCACCGCGACGTCCTGGCCGCCGAACGCAAGGAACGCGCCCGCATCCTCCCCCACTCTCGGCTTCGCTCAAGCGGGGGGGACCCCCATCGAGAAAGGCATCCGCCAGGGCGGACGCCCCCTCGCCGCTGTGGCCTGAACAACCTGGCGGACCTATGCGGTCAGAGCCCTAACCGAGACCGTATCCACCCCGTTACCAACGGTGATCGCTGACGCCCTCGACGATGAGGGAGATGCCGATGCCCAGCATCCAGACATCCTTGGCCAGCGCGGTTCCCTGCTCAGTGGGTCGCAGGCCGCCCTCCTTGCGCATGCCCGGCGCGCGCAGGTATAGCCCGAGCGTGCCGGCAGAGAACGCGGTCAGCGCGGCACCGGCAACAGCGGCAGGGACCACCGGCAGGAGCAGCGCGGCGGCAATGGCCGTCTCCCCGGCAGAGAGCAACCGGACGAACTGCTGGGCATCGAGCTTGCCCAAGAAGGGATAGGCGGTGGTGGCGAACTGCTGCAGTCCCTCAACGGTGGCCTGGTCCGCGCCGCGTTTCGACAGCGCGGAGTTGAGGAAGAACGTGCCGACTGGGAGCCTGAGCGGCAACTGCCGCGCTGCGGATCGCCAGATGGAATCGGATGCCATGCCGAGCCTCCCAAAGGGGGCAGTTGGCCCCTGGAGAACGACCGTCGGCCTACGAAGCACCGACCGAGGTCACGGAACGTCACAGATCAACGCGGAGCAACACCACTTCTCAGCGCGTCGCGCAGCACTGCGACGGCCTGGGCAACGGCCGCACGGGTGGCATGGGTGTCGCTGAGAGGGTTGAGCATCATGAAGTCGTGGGTGATGCCGTCGTAACGGACGGTGGTGATGTCGACGCCCGCGGCGCGGAGCTTGGCCGCGTACGCCTCGCCCTCGTCGCGTAGGACATCTGCCTCGTCGACAAGGAGGAAGGCCGGTGGCAGACCGGCGAGCTGATCGATATCGGCCTTCAGGGGAGAGGCGGTGATCTCGCTACGCTGCGCGCGGTCGGGAATGTAGGCGTTCCAGAGCCACTCCATGGCCTTGGAGGTGAGGAAGTAGCCGGTGGCGAGATCGGCGTAGGACTTGGTGTTTATTTCGGCGTCGGTGACCGGGTAATACATGGACTGATGCACGAAACGGACATCGCCGCGCTCCTTGGCCATCAGGGCGAGAGCAGCCGTCATGTTTCCGCCGACCGAGTCGCCCGCCACCGCCATGCGCTCCGGATCGAGGCCATGGGCAGCGCCTTCTCGGACGATCCACTGAGCGGTGGCGTAGCCCTGCTCGATCGCCACCGGGTAGTGCGCCTCGGGAGAGCGGGTGTACTCGACGAACACGACCGCAGCCTGCGCCCCGTCCGCGAACTCGCGCACCAGTCGATCATGGCTGTCGGCGTTGCCCAGAATCCAGCCACCGCCATGCATATAGAGAACCACGGGGAGAGGCGGCGCGGCGCCTCGCGGCCGGACGATGCGGACACGTACATCGCCGACATCGGCAGGAACAGTGATCCACTCTGAGTCGACATCGAGCTTCTCGATCGGTTCCGCTTGAAGGTCATCCAGCACCCTGCGGGCCTTCTCGGGCCCCAGTTCGTACAAGAACGGCGGCTGGGACGTGGCATCTGCGAACTGCTGGGCTGCGGGCTCCAGAACGATGGAGCCAGAGGGAGCGCTCATGACGAGCTCCGTGAGGTCTGGGGGTCCGCTGAGTGGTTCCGCTACATGAAGGTGACCGCGCTGCACCCGCAGTTCGAGATCGTCTTCCACCTTGAGGACGGCAAGACCCTCACCGCAGCCGAGGTGTGGATTCCCCGTCCCGACCCCGAGGAGATCACGGTCCGTTACCGCGGCCTTGATGTCTTCCGCACTCCGGCTCTCCAACTCATCGCGCAACTTGAGCAGATGGGCCTGAACGTTCTGCATGACGAGCCCAGCTACTGGACTGTGCCACGGCTGTCCCTCGGCTCCACCCGCGTCGCCGGACACGAGGTTCCCCTGGACAGCGACGGCGAGCCGCTGTACTTCCAGGCCGTCCTGACCGGCCCGGCCGACTACTACGACTACAAGCTCACGACCTGACGCTGCCGGGGGCCTGCCGGTGGCCGCCGCGGAACGTGGACCGAGGTGTGTCCTGTCCTTTCTCCCCCGTGGTGACGGGCCACACCTCGGTCCCCACTCCCCATTGCCGTACTGCCGTTGCCGGCGCAGGAGGGGCTAGGGGCTAGTCAGATCGATGTCTGCTGCCTGGCTCAGCCGTGGTAGCGGATGTAGCCATCGCCGTCGCGGTCGGATCCGCTCTTGGTGTAGGAGTGCACGTCTGCCCGGCTGCCGGAGGGCTTGTACAGGTAGATGGTGTCGCGGTCGTTGTTCCACAGGAAGTTGCAGTTGTCGCGGTAGACCACGTTGTGCGTGTCGGAGTCGGTGCCGTGGCCGCCGCGCAGTTTCACGTAGTCGCCGGGCTGCAGGTAGTGGTTGGCGGTGAAGGTGAAGCGGTTGCCGGTGGCGTCCTTGACGACGTAGCCCTTGAGGTTGACGGTCGCCGTGGCCGAGTAGTTCTTGACCGTCAGGTATTCGGCGTGGGTGTTGCCGGAGGAGCAGCTGTTGGAGTCCCGGCCGGGCGCGTCGTACTGAACCCCGCGGACCTTGAGTGCCGAGCTGTACTCGGCGGCCTGCGCTGACACGGCGGGTATCAGGGCGGCAAGAGCGCCCGCGGTGACGGTTGCGGCCAGGATGGAAAGCTTACGCAAGAGGATGCTCCTCCATAGTTGGATGAATGGTGTTGCACGTGGAGGACCGGTGAGAGTCCGTGAAGGTTGTACGGCAAACGAACCGCCACCCATTCGAGTGATCTTCGCTTCCCCTGCGTCACTCATGCCAGGTTCCCGCGGTAAGGGGGCGGGATACGGTGCGGGCTATGGGACCACAGGGCGAGATACGGCGATGCGCGAGGTTCGGCTGGAAGGGCGAGACGCTCCATGCTCTGGGCAGGGGCCAGGAGGGCGCGGAAGTGCTGGAGGTGCTGAGCGGCGATCCCGTACGCGGATCCGCGGTGCTCTCAGGCCGCAGCGTGGCGGTGGCCGACGTGCGGCTGCTGGCCCCCGTTGAGCCGGGGAAGATCGTCGCTGTGGGCAGGAACTACGCCGACCATGTGGCCGAGAGGCACAGGGAAACGCCGACGATGCCCCCCTGGTCGAACACGACCGCAAGGGGCTGACAGTTGAACCGCATAGGCCCGGCCTCGGGCTGCACGGCTTCTCCGCCGGTCGCCTCGACCTCGATCGCGTACGAGTACCCGAGGCCAACGTGCTCGGCGACATCGGTCAGGGCATGGGCGTGGGCCAGAGCAGCAGCATCCTGTGCGGCCGGCCCAACCTCTGCGCGGTCAGCCTCGGTCTCCACGAGGCCTTCATGGAGACGACCGTCCTCTATGTCAACTTCTCGGCCCTCAAAGGACCGAGCTTGTTGACTCGGCCCGAAAGGCGTTGATTGCAAGTGGAGCGTGACTGGGTGCCACGTGATCCCCTGCGTCCGGTGCGGCAAGCCGCACTGGGGCGATTGACTGCGCCCCGCTACCACACGTTCCGAAGGATGAGGGAGTCGCCGCGAGCCGCCTATGGGCGACTCAAGTCTGTTCGGGCTGGTCCTGGCGTGGAAACCGTGTCCCCACCGACGTGTGGTTCGTGCCTTCTCGCTCGCAGTCCCGTGCGGGGAACGTTACCGCATCCGGGTGGGGCGGTGTTTCGCCTTGGAGGCGAAATCCCGTTCCTTGCCCTGCTCCGCAGGGAGTTCGATTCCTCCCGGGCGTGAACGACCCCGTTGGTAAAAGGACAAGGCGGGCCGCGCAGCTCGCCTGCCGGTCGGAGGCGGATCCCTCGACCTGCGAGTCCGCGACCGAGGGTGACCACCTCGTCCGGCGGTTCGTCCCTTTCCCAACGGAGTCGTGAACGCCCGGGGTTCCTCGAAGGATCACGCTGAAGAACCGACGCCGCTACGACGGCACGCTGTCCAACCTGGCAGTCCTCCGGGACCGCCCTGGGGAGATGGAATCCCGGCTGCGGGCCGCCCGCGGCCTCGCCTACCAGGCGGTCCACCTGCTCGACTGCGGCCTGGGCTGCGACGCCGAGCTGATCAACTCCAAGTACCTCGGCCACAAGTGGGCCATCGCGTCAGGGCAGGACGCCATGACGCCGGCTATCCGCTCCAGCGCCTGTGGCGGGACGTCCAGCACACCTACTCGCCTGCCGGCACGGGCGAGTTCCAACGGATACGTCTCGCCGAGACCGCCCTTCAGGAGGAAACCGTCCAGTGGTCCGAGCGGCTGGCCAGCAAAGCCTCGTGGACGCGGCCCGACCCGACTGCCGCATAACACCCGCGTGCGGCACCCCGTTTCGTCCACTGCCGCGCGCAGCTTCAAGGACAAGTACTTCACCCCGCACCTCGGACACATCAAGCTCCGCGAACTTCGGCCCCGGCACATAGAGGAGATGTTCACCGCCCTCCAGGCCGAGAACAAAATCAAGGAGAAAAATCAGGAATCCGCACAACTGGCCTGTGAGGCCGAGCAGAAGGCGCACGCAGCATGGCGCGACACTCTCGCCCCGCGCGATCCCCAACTGCGCAAGACCTGGAACGAGGCCAAAGCCGAACTGAAGGCCGTCCTCGCCCACCCACGCCGCCAGACCGGCCCCGCCACGCAGCACCGCATCAAGATGACGCTCAGCTCCGCCCTCGAAGACGCCCGCAAGCTCCGGATGATCACCGACAACTGGGCGTCCATGATCCAGACACCCCGCAGATCCAGACACCCCGCATACGCAAGGCCAAGGCCCTGGAGTGGACCGCCGCCCGCGTCGACGCCTGGCGCAACACCGGCAGGAAGCCGTCCCGGTCATGGTCTGGACTCCGGAACAGACCGGCACGTTCCTCGACTCGGTGGTCTACGACAGGCTTTATCCCCTGTGGGTCGTCATCGCCTTCCTCGGCCTGCGCCGCGGCGAAGCCTGCGCCCTGTCCTGGGCGGAAGCAGACCTCGACGCCGGCGTCCTCCACATCACCGAGGAGATCGTCACCATCGCGTACGAGCCGCACCAGGACACCCCCAAGTCCGACAACATCCGCGACATCTCCCTGGACGAGGACACGACCACCCTGCTGCGCTGGTGGCGCGAGCGCCAGCAGACCGAGAAGAAGGAATGGCTCGAATCCACCGGGGAGTGGACCGACACCGGCCGGGTCTTCACCCTTGAGGACGGCACCGAATACCACCCCCAGTACTTCTCCGACCGCTTCGAACGCCTCTCCAAGAAGGCCGGCCTGCCGCCGATCCGGCTGCACGACCTCCGCCACGGGTCAGCGACACTCGCTCTGCGCGCAGGCGTGGCCATGGTCACCGTCCAGCGCAGGCTCGGCCATTCCTCGATCCGCGTCACCTCCGACATCTACACCACCGTGCTCGCGGAGGTGGAGCGCGAAGCCGCCGAGGCGACCGTCTCCGTCGTGCCCCGCTCCCGCAGACGCGTCATCCCGCAGTCCAAAGCCGACAGCGAGTCCGCACAGGAAGAACAGGAAGAACAGGGCCTCAGGCCCGGACGTCGGGGAAACCCGGGATGTTCCCACCGAGGACGCTGCCTGACGGCATGTTCCCAGGATGTTCCCATCCGGTCACGCAGAGAGCCTCCGCGATCCGCGCGGCGCGGGTGTGTTCGAACTGTTTTCCCTGTTCAGAGGGTGGATCCGCCTTCGGGATTCGAACCCGAGACCTACGCGTTTTACGAGACCGTGAGGGATCGTGACGGCTCGTTCCGGCTCGTGCTCTCAGGTGCTGTTCTGCCTGATCAGAGCGCGCACTGCGTGGTGAGCCGTGATGCCTCGTAGCGCACCGTCCAAAGGCGTCCGGCCACCGGGCGTCGATGGCCGCGGCACTGTTGCTGCGGCGAGACGGCTGCCGGGCACCGTTGAGCGCGGCGAGTTGAGTGGCGAAGAGACGGACACCACCTTGGCGCGATGGCGTACAGCCGCTGCGGTGGCGCATAAACCCCTGTGGCCACGTTCCGGGGGTCACCTCAGCTGCCGCTTCACCCGTACGAGGAATCATGTCGGGTAGTGGCCGGGCTGCCACGGCTCGGGTCAGTGTCGGCGGTGGCCTTTGTCCGGATGATCCGGCCCGGGACTCGTCGTGAAAGGATCCACCCTGGGGCACGTCATCCGCCCGCGGCGTCCTCGGCCTCCCAGCGCAGCAGGTCGCCCGGCTGGCACTTGAGCACCTCGCAGAGCGCGGCGAGCGTCGCGAAGCGCACCGCCTTGGCGCGGCCGTTCTTGAGTACCGCCAGGTTGGCGGGCGTGATCCCTACGCGGTCCGCGAGCTCGCCCACGGACATCTTCCGCCTGGCCAGCATCACGTCGATGTCGACGGCGATCGGCATCAGATCACCTCGTCCAACTCGGCCTGCATCTGCGCCGCTTCGACGTCGCGCGCGACGGCCTGGGCGAGCAGCATCCGCAGCACGAGCACGATGAGCGCGACCCCCAGGATGGCCACGCCGACCCCGCCCATGATGACGGTGACGCCCGGGTCGTCCCGCTGGCCCGGCGCATTGAGGGCCGTGACCGCGAACCACACGAGGGCAGCCGCCACGATCGCGCCGATCACGACGTCCACGTACCGGAAGGCGGCGTGGGAGAACACGGTTCCGCGTCGCACCATCGTCACCAGCCGCCATACGCAGACCAGGGCGACCTGGACCGACACCATGCCCAGGATCGTGATCACGCGCAGCGGGGTCAGCGGGAGCGACCCGTCCTCCGGGTCGGTGGCCAACGCCCACACCATCAATGCCTGTACGAACACGGTGCCGGCGAGCACCACCACGAGCACGGCGCGCAGCGCACGCACTGTCAGCTTTCCCATGGCCCATCCTTCCATCGAGTTGCGATGGGAATCTATCGAATTTCGATAGGTGAAGCAAGGGCCGGGGCGGGTGAGGCGGTCGCTGATCCTCGCCGGCACCCGCAGGCGGCTGGGTACGTCGGCGAACACCTCGACCTGCTCCTGGAAGTGGTCCTCCGCGGAGAGTCCGTAGCCCACCAGGGCGCCCACGCGCAGCACCGGCCGCAGAGCCCGCTCGGCATGGTGTCGGCGCGCGGATCCAGGCGGCCGTGGTCGACCGGCAGATGCTCGCGGGTCTTGGACAGCAGCGTGGCGGCATCGGGCGGCACGGAACGCGGCGCGGCCAGGGTGAGAATGCCGGTGTCACCAGGGCAACCAGAACCCCGGCGAATGTCTGAACGGGACCCCCGGCGGCCTGGGGCGCTTCACCGATGATGCCGATGGGACCGCACCCACCGTCCCCATAGTGTGGCACACTGCATTACGTTGCATTACAATCGCCTCATGAAGACCATTACCCAGCGCGAGCTCGCCGCCGCTCCAAGGCGGTGCTCGATGATGTGGAAGCCGGGGAGACCTACCACATCACCCGAAACGGCACAGAGATCGCCGAGGTACGACCGCTCAGCAGCCGACGGCGGTTCGTCCCGGTCGAGGAGCTTCAGCTCAAGTGGCGCAACGCTCCGACGATTGATTACGCCCGGATGCGCGCCGAGGCGGACGAGTTCTTCGACAGCGAGGACCGGGTCGGCGACGACAACCCCTGGGAGCGCCCGTGACGAAGCGCCGCCCGCGAGGTCTGCTGGACACCTGCGTGGTGATCGATCTACCCAAGATCGATCCGGCACTGCTGCCGGTGGAGGCGGCAGTCTCCTCGGTCGTGCTGGCGGAACTGGCCCAGGGCGTTGCCATGACCACGGACCCGGTGGAAGTACTGGCTCGAGCGCAGCGGTTGGCGGATGTGGAGGCGGAGTTCGCGGCCATCCCCTTCGACCGTGAAGCGGCCCGCCGTTTCGGCACACTGGTAGCCCTGACGGTCAAGGCGAAGCGCGATCCGCGCCCCCGCCGGATGGATCTGATGATCGCCGCCACCGCTGCCGCGCAGGAACTCCCCCTCTACACGCGAAACGCCAGCGACTTCAAGGGACTTGAGCAAGGGGTCGAGGTGCTCTCGATCTGAGCCGGCGGTATCTGCCATGTCACTTCAATCCCGTCCACGCCGGCATCCGAATGACTCCCCCGCATGCATGGCCTCCCGGATGACCGTCTCATAGAGCCTCCGCAGGTCCACGTCGTCCGACAGGTCATAGACACGCTTCAGCGTCCAGTCCAGCACAGTCGGCAGAACCACCCCGGCTGCCGGACCGGCCAGCTCCTCCAGCGTCTCCGGAACCGTGTACGGCCGGATCTCCGCATACCGCACCCGAGACTCCATACGCCCCATATGCCCAGCCTCAGCCCCGGACAGCCACAGCCATCTACTCAGAGGGCGCCGTCGATCAGGGCCTGCAGGAGGCTGAGCCCGCGGATCCGTCCGGGTCAGGCCAGTGGGTAGCCCTGAGCGAGCAGGGCTTTGCGGAACGCGGGGAGCTTCTCGGCGGGGACGGCCAGCTGCCACTCACCGAGGCGGGTGCAGAGGGCACGCAGGCGGCGGTCGCCCGCAAGGAGAATAGCCAGGGCGTCGTCGGCGCACTCGATGAGGTGGACCGGGCCGGTGTAACGGACCTTGCCGAGGCGGCGTTCGGTGTCGTCCAGCAGGGTGGCGATGGTTTGCGGCAGCGGCTGCGCGGACGTCTGGGCAAGGTAACAGCGGAGCTCCTTCAGGATGTGTTTGGTGTGCAGGGCCCTCAGGAGGGAGCCGGAGCTCAGGGTCCACGCCCGGTCGGAGGTCTTGTCGGCGAAGGCGTCCAGGAGCAGGGCATCGGCAGGACGCAGTCCGTCGAGGGCGACGATCTGCGACGATCTTGCTCCGGGTCAGCCGCACCTGGATCTGCGCGTACATCGCCAGCGCCGTCCTGGCCACCTGCGTCGGCATCCTCCTGGCCGGCTGCGAACCTCTTGGCCGCTGTGATCACTTCGGCCGGCCTCGGAGCCGGTTTCAGCGGGGGCTGTGGGCAGGGCCAATGCGCCGCCGACCGCAATGATGTTTGATTTCGTCCGCTAGGGTTCGCGCATCACAGATGGCCGTCGTCGGCCGCCTGATCACCCCGCGCTCACTCAGGCGAAAGCTGAGGAAGACAGCAGATGACAGCCGAAGAGCTTGACTCCGACGACTCCGTCCATGACTTCCGTCCCCTCTGGGTACGGCCGTACTTCACTGGTGGGAAGGATGAGCCGGAGGGGAATCCGCCACCGGGCTCGCCCGGGGTGATGTCCGGGATGATGTCCACTGACGCGGAGCCGGGGGTGCGGCCGGCGGGCCCGCTCGCCTTCCCGGGCCCCCGGCCCAGTGATGAGCGGACCTCCGCCGCCGGGCCTGCCGATGCGGGCCCCAGCACGGAGATCGCGCTGCTGGAAGGTCGTGGCCGAAGACCGGGGCGTCGCCGTGCTGGGGCCCGCATCGGCAGGCCCGGCGGCGGAGGTCCGCTCATCACTGGGCCGGGGGCCCGGGAAGGCGAGCGGGCCCGCCGGCCGCACCCCCGGCTCCGCGTCAGTGGACATCATCCCGGACATCACCCCGGGCGAGCCCGGTGGCGGATTCCCCTCCGGCTCATCCTTCCCACCAGTGAAGTACGGCCGTACCCAGAGGGGACGGAAGTCATGGACGGAGTCGTCGGAGTCAAGCTCTTCGGCTGTCATCTGCTGTCTTCCTCAGCTTTCGCCTGAGTGAGCGCGGGGTGATCAGGCGGCCGACGACGGCCATCTGTGATGCGCGAACCCTAGCGGACGAAATCAAACATCATTGCGGTCGGCGGCGCATTGGCCCTGCCCACAGCCCCCGCTGAAACCGGCTCCGAGGCCGGCCGAAGTGATCACAGCGGCCAAGAGGTTCGCAGCCGGCCAGGAGGATGCCGACGCAGGTGGCCAGGACGGCGCTGGCGATGTACGCGCAGATCCAGGTGCGGCTGACCCGGAGCAGATCGTCGCAGATCGTCGCCCTCGACGGACTGCGTCCTGCCGATGCCCTGCTCCTGGACGCCTTCGCCGACAAGACCTCCGACCGGGCGTGGACCCTGAGCTCCGGCTCCCTCCTGAGGGCCCTGCACACCAAACACATCCTGAAGGAGCTCCGCTGTTACCTTGCCCAGACGTCCGCGCAGCCGCTGCCGCAAACCATCGCCACCCTGCTGGACGACACCGAACGCCGCCTCGGCAAGGTCCGTTACACCGGCCCGGTCCACCTCATCGAGTGCGCCGACGACGCCCTGGCTACTCTCCTTGCGGGCGACCGCCGCCTGCGTGCCCTCTGCACCCGCCTCGGTGAGTGGCAGCTGGCCGTCCCCGCCGAGAAGCTCCCCGCGTTCCGCAAAGCCCTGCTCGCTCAGGGCTACCCACTGGCCTGACCCGGACGGATCCGCGGGCTCAGCCTCCTGCAGGCCCTGATCGACGGCGCCCTCTGAGTAGATGGCTGTGGCTGTCCGGGGCTGAGGCTGGGCATATGGGGCGTATGGAGTCTCGGGTGCGGTATGCGGAGATCCGGCCGTACACGGTTCCGGAGACGCTGGAGGAGCTGGCCGGTCCGGCAGCCGGGGTGGTTCTGCCGACTGTGCTGGACTGGACGCTGAAGCGTGTCTATGACCTGTCGGACGACGTGGACCTGCGGAGGCTCTATGAGACGGTCATCCGGGAGGCCATGCATGCGGGGGAGTCATTCGGATGCCGGCGTGGACGGGATTGAAGTGACATGGCAGATACCGCCGGCTCAGATCGAGAGCACCTCGACCCCTTGCTCAAGTCCCTTGAAGTCGCTGGCGTTTCGCGTGTAGAGGGGGAGTTCCTGCGCGGCAGCGGTGGCGGCGATCATCAGATCCATCCGGCGGGGGCGCGGATCGCGCTTCGCCTTGACCGTCAGGGCTACCAGTGTGCCGAAACGGCGGGCCGCTTCACGGTCGAAGGGGATGGCCGCGAACTCCGCCTCCACATCCGCCAACCGCTGCGCTCGAGCCAGTACTTCCACCGGGTCCGTGGTCATGGCAACGCCCTGGGCCAGTTCCGCCAGCACGACCGAGGAGACTGCCGCCTCCACCGGCAGCAGTGCCGGATCGATCTTGGGTAGATCGATCACCACGCAGGTGTCCAGCAGACCTCGCGGGCGGCGCTTCGTCACGGGCGCTCCCAGGGGTTGTCGTCGCCGACCCGGTCCTCGCTGTCGAAGAACTCGTCCGCCTCGGCGCGCATCCGGGCGTAATCAATCGTCGGAGCGTTGCGCCACTTGAGCTGAAGCTCCTCGACCGGGACGAACCGCCGTCGGCTGCTGAGCGGTCGTACCTCGGCGATCTCTGTGCCGTTTCGGGTGATGTGGTAGGTCTCCCCGGCTTCCACATCATCGAGCACCGCCTTGGAGCGGGCGGCGAGCTCGCGCTGGGTAATGGTCTTCATGAGGCGATTGTAATGCAACGTAATGCAGTGTGCCACACTATGGGGACGGTGGGTGCAGTCCCATCGGCATCATCGGTGAAGCGCCCCAGGCCGCCGGGGGTCCCGTTCAAACATTCGCCGGGGTTCTGGTTGCCCTGGTGACACCGGCATTCTCACCCTGGCCGCGCCGCGTTCCGTGCCGCCCGATGCCGCCACGCTGCTGTCCAAGACCCGCGAGCATCTGCCGGTCGACCACGGCCGCCTGGATCCGCGCGCCGACACCATGCCCGAGCGGGCTCTGCGGCCGGTGCTGCGCGTGGGCGCCCTGGTGGGCTACGGACTCTCCGCGGAGGACCACTTCCAGGAGCAGGTCGAGGTGTTCGCCGACGTACCCAGCCGCCTGCGGGTGCCGGCGAGGATCAGCGAGCGCCTCACCCGCACCGGTCCTTGCTTGATCTATCGAAATTCGATAGATTCCCATCGCAACTCGATGGGAGATGGGGACATGGGAAAGCTGACAGTGGGGGCGCTGCGCGCCGTGCTCGTCATGGTGCTCGCCGGCACCGTGTTCGTACAGGCATTGATGGTGTGGGCGTTGGCCACCAAGCCGGAGGACGGGTCGCTCCCGCTGACTTCGCTGCGCGTGATCACGATCCTGGGCATGGCGTCGGTCCAGGTCGCCCTGGTCTGCGTAGGGCGGCTGGTGACGATGGTGCGACGCGGAACCGTGTTCTCCCACGCCGCCTTCCGGTACGTGGACGGCGTGATCGGCGCGATCGTGACGGCTGCCCTCGTGTGGTTCGCGGTCACGGCTCTCAATGCGCCGGGCCAGCGGGCCGACCCGGGCGTCACCGTCATCATGGGCGGGGTTGGCGTGGCCATCCTGGGGGTCGCGCTCATCGTGCTCGTGCTGCGGATGCTGCTCGCCCAGGCCGTCGCGCGCGACGTCGAAGCGGCGCGGATGCAGGCCGAGTTGGACGAGGTGATCTGATGCCGATCGCCGTCGACATCGACGTGATGCTGGCCAGGCGGAAGATGTCCGTGGGCGAGCTCGCGGACCGCGTAGGGATCACGCCTGCCAACCTGGCGGTACTCAAGAACGGCCGCGCCAAGGCGGTGCGCTTCGCGACGCTCGCCGCGCTCTGCGAGGTGCTCAAGTGCCAGCCGGGTGACCTGCTGCGCTGGGAGGCCGAGGACGCCGCGGGCGGATGACGTGCCCCAGGGTGGATCCTTTCACGACGAGTCCCGGGCCGGATCATCCGGACAAAGGCCACCGCCGACACTGACCCGAGCCGCTGCAGCCCGGCCACTACCCGACATGATTCCTCGTACGGGTGAAGCGGCAGCTGAGGTGACCCCCGGAACGTGGCCACAGGGGTTTATGCCACCGCAGCGGCTGTACGCCATCGCGCCAAGGTGGTGTCCGTCTCTTCGCCACTCAACTCGCCGCGCTCAACGGTGCCCGGCAGCCGTCTCGCCGCAGCAACAGTGCCGCGGCCATCGACGCCCGGTGGCCGGACGCCTTTGGACGGTGCGCTACGAGGCATCACGGCTCACCACGCAGTGCGCGCTCTGATCAGGCAGAACAGCACCTGAGAGCACGAGCCGGAACGAGCCGTCACGATCCCTCACGGTCTCGTAATGCGTAGGTCTCGGGTTCGAATCCCGAAGGCGGATCCACCCTCTGAACAGGGAAAACAGTTCGAACAGAAGGCCCCCGCGAAGATCGCGGGGGCCTTCTGCGTGAGCGGATGGGAACATCCTGGGAACATGCCGTCAGGCAGCGTCCTCGGTGGGAACATCCCGGGTTTCCCCGACGTCCGGGCCGCCCTGTTCTTCCTGTTCTTCCTGTGCGGACTCGCTGTCGGCTTTGGACTGCGGGATGACGCGTCTGCGGGAGCGGGGCACGACGGAGACGGTCGCCTCGGCGGCTTCGCGCTCCACCTCCGCGAGCACGGTGGTGTAGATGTCGGAGGTGACGCGGATCGAGGAATGGCCGAGCCTGCGCTGGACGGTGACCATGGCCACGCCTGCGCGCAGAGCGAGTGTCGCTGACCCGTGGCGGAGGTCGTGCAGCCGGATCGGCGGCAGGCCGGCCTTCTTGGAGAGGCGTTCGAAGCGGTCGGAGAAGTACTGGGGGTGGTATTCGGTGCCGTCCTCAAGGGTGAAGACCCGGCCGGTGTCGGTCCACTCCCCGGTGGATTCGAGCCATTCCTTCTTCTCGGTCTGCTGGCGCTCGCGCCACCAGCGCAGCAGGGTGGTCGTGTCCTCGTCCAGGGAGATGTCGCGGATGTTGTCGGACTTGGGGGTGTCCTGGTGCGGCTCGTACGCGATGGTGACGATCTCCTCGGTGATGTGGAGGACGCCGGCGTCGAGGTCTGCTTCCGCCCAGGACAGGGCGCAGGCTTCGCCGCGGCGCAGGCCGAGGAAGGCGATGACGACCCACAGGGGATAAAGCCTGTCGTAGACCACCGAGTCGAGGAACGTGCCGGTCTGTTCCGGAGTCCAGACCATGACCAGGGACGGCTTCCTGCCGGTGTTGCGCCAGGCGTCGACGCGGGCGGCGGTCCACTCCAGGGCCTTGGCCTTGCGTATGCGGGGTGTCTGGATCTGCGGGGTGTCTGGATCATGGACGCCCAGTTGTCGGTGATCATCCGGAGCTTGCGGGCGTCTTCGAGGGCGGAGCTGAGCGTCATCTTGATGCGGTGCTGCGTGGCGGGGCCGGTCTGGCGGCGTGGGTGGGCGAGGACGGCCTTCAGTTCGGCTTTGGCCTCGTTCCAGGTCTTGCGCAGTTGGGGATCGCGCGGGGCGATGAGGTCGCGCCATGCGGCGTGCGCCTTCTGCTCGGCCTCACGGGCCAGTTGTGCGGATTCCTGATTTTTCTCCTTGATTTTGTTCTCGGCCTGGAGGGCGGTGAACATCTCCTCTATGTGCCGGGGCCGAAGTTCGCGGAGCTTGATGTGTCCGAGGTGCGGGGTGAAGTACTTGTCCTTGAAGCTGCGCGCGGCAGTGGACGAAACGGGGTGCCGCACGCGGGTGTTATGCGGCAGTCGGGTCGGGCCGCGTCCACGAGGCTTTGCTGGCCAGCCGCTCGGACCACTGGACGGTTTCCTCCTGAAGGGCGGTCTCGGCGAGACGTATCCGTTGGAACTCGCCCGTGCCGGCAGGCGAGTAGGTGTGCTGGACGTCCCGCCACAGGCGCTGGAGCGGATAGCCGGCGTCATGGCGTCCTGCCCTGACGCGATGGCCCACTTGTGGCCGAGGTACTTGGAGTTGATCAGCTCGGCGTCGCAGCCCAGGCCGCAGTCGAGCAGGTGGACCGCCTGGTAGGCGAGGCCGCGGGCGGCCCGCAGCCGGGATTCCATCTCCCCAGGGCGGTCCCGGAGGACTGCCAGGTCGGACAGCGTGCCGTCGTAGCGGCGTCGGTTCTTCAGCGTGATCCTTCGAGGAACCCCGGGCGTTCACGACTCCGTTGGGAAAGGGACGAACCGCCGGACGAGGTGGTCACCCTCGGTCGCGGACTCGCAGGTCGAGGGATCCGCCTCCGACCGGCAGGCGAGCTGCGCGGCCCGCCTTGTCCTTTTACCAACGGGGTCGTTCACGCCCGGGAGGAATCGAACTCCCTGCGGAGCAGGGCAAGGAACGGGATTTCGCCTCCAAGGCGAAACACCGCCCCACCCGGATGCGGTAACGTTCCCCGCACGGGACTGCGAGCGAGAAGGCACGAACCACACGTCGGTGGGGACACGGTTTCCACGCCAGGACCAGCCCGAACAGACTTGAGTCGCCCATAGGCGGCTCGCGGCGACTCCCTCATCCTTCGGAACGTGTGGTAGCGGGGCGCAGTCAATCGCCCCAGTGCGGCTTGCCGCACCGGACGCAGGGGATCACGTGGCACCCAGTCACGCTCCACTTGCAATCAACGCCTTTCGGGCCGAGTCAACAAGCTCGGTCCTTTGAGGGCCGAGAAGTTGACATAGAGGACGGTCGTCTCCATGAAGGCCTCGTGGAGACCGAGGCTGACCGCGCAGAGGTTGGGCCGGCCGCACAGGATGCTGCTGCTCTGGCCCACGCCCATGCCCTGACCGATGTCGCCGAGCACGTTGGCCTCGGGTACTCGTACGCGATCGAGGTCGAGGCGACCGGCGGAGAAGCCGTGCAGCCCGAGGCCGGGCCTATGCGGTTCAACTGTCAGCCCCTTGCGGTCGTGTTCGACCAGGGGGGCATCGTCGGCGTTTCCCTGTGCCTCTCGGCCACATGGTCGGCGTAGTTCCTGCCCACAGCGACGATCTTCCCCGGCTCAACGGGGGCCAGCAGCCGCACGTCGGCCACCGCCACGCTGCGGCCTGAGAGCACCGCGGATCCGCGTACGGGATCGCCGCTCAGCACCTCCAGCACTTCCGCGCCCTCCTGGCCCCTGCCCAGAGCATGGAGCGTCTCGCCCTTCCAGCCGAACCTCGCGCATCGCCGTATCTCGCCCTGTGGTCCCATAGCCCGCACCGTATCCCGCCCCCTTACCGCGGGAACCTGGCATGAGTGACGCAGGGGAAGCGAAGATCACTCGAATGGGTGGCGGTTCGTTTGCCGTACAACCTTCACGGACTCTCACCGGTCCTCCACGTGCAACACCATTCATCCAACTATGGAGGAGCATCCTCTTGCGTAAGCTTTCCATCCTGGCCGCAACCGTCACCGCGGGCGCTCTTGCCGCCCTGATACCCGCCGTGTCAGCGCAGGCCGCCGAGTACAGCTCGGCACTCAAGGTCCGCGGGGTTCAGTACGACGCGCCCGGCCGGGACTCCAACAGCTGCTCCTCCGGCAACACCCACGCCGAATACCTGACGGTCAAGAACTACTCGGCCACGGCGACCGTCAACCTCAAGGGCTACGTCGTCAAGGACGCCACCGGCAACCGCTTCACCTTCACCGCCAACCACTACCTGCAGCCCGGCGACTACGTGAAACTGCGCGGCGGCCACGGCACCGACTCCGACACGCACAACGTGGTCTACCGCGACAACTGCAACTTCCTGTGGAACAACGACCGCGACACCATCTACCTGTACAAGCCCTCCGGCAGCCGGGCAGACGTGCACTCCTACACCAAGAGCGGATCCGACCGCGACGGCGATGGCTACATCCGCTACCACGGCTGAGCCAGGCAGCAGACATCGATCTGACTAGCCCCTAGCCCCTCCTGCGCCGGCAACGGCAGTACGGCAATGGGGAGTGGGGACCGAGGTGTGGCCCGTCACCACGGGGGAGAAAGGACAGGACACACCTCGGTCCACGTTCCGCGGCGGCCACCGGCAGGCCCCCGGCAGCGTCAGGTCGTGAGCTTGTAGTCGTAGTAGTCGGCCGGGCCGGTCAAGACGGCCTGGAAGTACAGCGGCTCGCCGTCGCTGTCCAGGGGAACCTCGTGTCCGGCGACGCGGGTGGAGCCGAGGGACAGCCGTGGCACAGTCCAGTAGCTGGGCTCGTCATGCAGAACGTTCAGGCCCATCTGCTCAAGTTGCGCGATGAGTTGGAGAGCCGGAGTGCGGAAGACATCAAGGCCGCGGTAACGGACCGTGATCTCCTCGGGGTCGGGACGGGGAATCCACACCTCGGCTGCGGTGAGGGTCTTGCCGTCCTCAAGGTGGAAGACGATCTCGAACTGCGGGTGCAGCGCGGTCACCTTCATGTAGCGGAACCACTCAGCGGACCCCCAGACCTCACGGAGCTCGTCATGAGCGCTCCCTCTGGCTCCATCGTTCTGGAGCCCGCAGCCCAGCAGTTCGCAGATGCCACGTCCCAGCCGCCGTTCTTGTACGAACTGGGGCCCGAGAAGGCCCGCAGGGTGCTGGATGACCTTCAAGCGGAACCGATCGAGAAGCTCGATGTCGACTCAGAGTGGATCACTGTTCCTGCCGATGTCGGCGATGTACGTGTCCGCATCGTCCGGCCGCGAGGCGCCGCGCCGCCTCTCCCCGTGGTTCTCTATATGCATGGCGGTGGCTGGATTCTGGGCAACGCCGACAGCCATGATCGACTGGTGCGCGAGTTCGCGGACGGGGCGCAGGCTGCGGTCGTGTTCGTCGAGTACACCCGCTCTCCCGAGGCGCACTACCCGGTGGCGATCGAGCAGGGCTACGCCACCGCTCAGTGGATCGTCCGAGAAGGCGCTGCCCATGGCCTCGATCCGGAGCGCATGGCGGTGGCGGGCGACTCGGTCGGCGGAAACATGACGGCTGCTCTCGCCCTGATGGCCAAGGAGCGCGGCGATGTCCGTTTCGTGCATCAGTCCATGTATTACCCGGTCACCGACGCCGAAATAAACACCAAGTCCTACGCCGATCTCGCCACCGGCTACTTCCTCACCTCCAAGGCCATGGAGTGGCTCTGGAACGCCTACATTCCCGACCGCGCGCAGCGTAGCGAGATCACCGCCTCTCCCCTGAAGGCCGATATCGATCAGCTCGCCGGTCTGCCACCGGCCTTCCTCCTTGTCGACGAGGCAGATGTCCTACGCGACGAGGGCGAGGCGTACGCGGCCAAGCTCCGCGCCGCGGGCGTCGACATCACCACCGTCCGTTACGACGGCATCACCCACGACTTCATGATGCTCAACCCTCTCAGCGACACCCATGCCACCCGTGCGGCCGTTGCCCAGGCCGTCGCAGTGCTGCGCGACGCGCTGAGAAGTGGTGTTGCTCCGCGTTGATCTGTGACGTTCCGTGACCTCGGTCGGTGCTTCGTAGGCCGACGGTCGTTCTCCAGGGGCCAACTGCCCCCTTTGGGAGGCTCGGCATGGCATCCGATTCCATCTGGCGATCCGCAGCGCGGCAGTTGCCGCTCAGGCTCCCAGTCGGCACGTTCTTCCTCAACTCCGCGCTGTCGAAACGCGGCGCGGACCAGGCCACCGCTGAGGGACTGCAGCAGTTCGCCACCACCGCCTATCCCTTCTTGGGCAAGCTCGATGCCCAGCAGTTCGTCCGGTTGCTCTCTGCCGGGGAGACGGCCATTGCCGCCGCGCTGCTCCTGCCGGTGGTCCCTGCCGCTGTTGCCGGTGCCGCGCTGACCGCGTTCTCTGCCGGCACGCTCGGGCTATACCTGCGCGCGCCGGGCATGCGCAAGGAGGGCAGCCTGCGACCCACTGAGCAGGGAACCGCGCTGGCCAAGGATGTCTGGATGCTGGGCATCGGCATCTCCCTCATCGTCGAGGGCGTCAGCGATCACCGTTGGTAACGGGGTGGATACGGTCTCGGTTAGGGCTCTGACCGCATAGGTCCGCCAGGTTGTTCAGGCCACAGCGGCGAGGGGGCGTCCGCCCTGGCGGATGCCTTTCTCGATGGGGGTCCCCCCCGCTCGAGCGAAGCCGAGAGTGGGGGAGGATGCGGGCGCGTTCCTTGCGTTCGGCGGCCAGGACGTCGCGGTGGCGGGCGTTGGCGTTGCGCCAGCGCAGGTAGGCGTGCAGGACCCGGGTCTGCACCGTGTGGTTGGGGTAGTTGGAGTTGGCGATGGCGAACTGCCTCAGCGGTCCGAAGTGCGCCTCGATCGGGTTCGCCCACGAGGCGTAGGTCGGGGTGAAGCACAGCTCGACCTTGTGCTTGTTCGCCCAGCGGCGGATGGCGGTGCCCTTGTGGGCGGACAGGTTGTCCATTCGCGTCAAAGGTGGACGGATAGGCCCGCTCGGCCACCATGTCCAGGACGTACACCTGCTCCTCGTCCTCCAGACCGTGCCGGGCGGTGAACTCGGCGGCCCAGTCAGCGAGCGTTCCCCGCCGGTCCACGAGGGTGTTGTCGAGGTTGAAGAGGACCAGGAGGCGCTGCACATCCCGCACCCTAATGCGCGAGGGTCAGCTCTGTGATCCGCCCCGGCCTTCAGGGCAGTCCCCGGGCTGGCCGAGTGGGCTGCGGTGTTCGGTCCGGTGGTCCTCGACGCCGGAGGGTCGGAGCCCCGTCTGTACTTCTTCGTGCCCAGGATCTGGAGGGCGCCGACCAGGCGCGCTCCAGACCGTCTGTGCCGCGACTGCAGCAGGCCGCAACTTCTCGCCAGCTCCAGATGCTGCTCGATGCCGCTGCAGCCGCCTCAAGAGCGGGCTGGCCGAACTTACTGACCGAAGCCCTTCAGGAACTCCCAGGAGCCAGCCCCCGCCTCAGCCCAGCCATCCGGCGATGGCGTGGGCGAGTGCCTCGCCCCCTTGCTGCACCACGGTTCCCGCCACCAGGGCCGGCAGCGCTTGCACGACCCCGTGTAGTGTCCCCACCGTCTGCGCGTCTGGCGCCGCCAGCGAGGTGTCGATTGAGTCCGCCATGGCACACAGCACCTGCGCGTTCGCCAAGCCCGCCCCGTTCCGATCCACCTCGGTGCGGAACGCGGCAAGGAGGTCGCGCACGGTTTCGAGGCCGACGGTGGTGCCCTCGACGGAGGCGGACTGGTGGACGTGCGAGATGTTCTGCCCTACCACGTTCTGTAGCGGGGCGGTGTTGTTGCCGCCGATACTGATGCCCGAGCCGTGCCCCTGTTCCGGTTCGGGGCGGCGTCGTCCCACCATCAACTTCCTCCTTGGGCCTTATTGTCCTGTCCGACATTGCTGTTGCCGTTGCCGGCGACGTTCTGGATGGGCGCGTTGTTGTCGCCGTAGACCTGGATGTTGGTGATGACCGCGGCCACTTGGCGCTCGTACGGAGCGGTGTCGACGCCCAGCTCTTCGAGGTACTCGGAGACGGTCCGGAAGATGCAGGTCTGCATCAGTACGACGTGCCGTTTGGCATCGTCGCTCTGGTGCATGTCGGTGACTTCTTCGGTGGAGTACCGATCGCGAAGGCTGACCGGATCCTTTTCTTCAGCCCGGCCGTCGTCCACCTGCTCGCCGAGCCCGAGCCGGGTCACGAACCGCCACAGCGCGAGCGGCCCGTCGACGGAGTCCAGCAGGGCCTGCACCGCGATCCAGCCGAACAGTCTCGTCCCACGCTTGGCCACGGGTGCGTCAGTCACCCTCAGTTCGTTGTACAGGGGCGTCATCACGTGGGGGCGCAGGGTCAGCCGCAGTTCGCCGGCCTCCAGCGCGGCGTGCGCGAACACGTTGACGACGACCTGGCCGTCCCAACTGATGCACTGCGCGCGCAGGTACAGCCGGTCCGGCACGCTGGACGGCGATCGACGGCCTCGGCCACGCAGGTCCGGCAGCTCCAGCTTCGCCGCACGGGTACGTCGCAGCCACAACTCGGACGGCAGACCGACAATCTCCCTGACGGAGAAACCGGGCAATGGATCAGTGATCTCCCGTGCGCCACGCCCCAGTTCCCTGAGGGCCTCGCCCATCCGCCGCAGCAGTTCCGCCTCGCCGAAAGACTCGACCGACTCCTCCGGATCCTTGTGTTTGAGCGGGATACCGATGTCGGCCACGCCCCATACATCACGCCCGGCTCCGACAAAGCCTTCCGAGTGGTCGTAGGGCAGTTCGCGCCGCGTCTGCTCGCTGCTGATGGGCGCCATCCCGCGCCCGGCCTTCGCCGCCACCCACGGCAGACGGTCGGCCGCAATACCTTCCCGGACGATCCGGGACAACGCCGCCCGCGCTGTGAGCCGGTCTCCCATACAGACCAGTGCGGCACCGACCAGCAAGACGAATGGCAGCAGAAGAAGCCCGGACCGCAGGGTAACTGCCTCGCCATGTACCGGCTCGTACGGCACTACCGCAAGAAGCCATGGCACACACAGAATGAGATACGCCACACGGGGCGAGGGCGCCAGCTTCGACTTCTTCCCCTTCCGGGATGCCCGGAGCGCGACCCACCGCATCAGGCAAGCCAGTAGGACGGCCGCGCCCCACACGGCGGCGGCCCGAGGGACGGCGTACGCGACAGCAGCGGCCAGGAGCAGTACCAGCACTCTCCGCAGCCACCGCCGTCGCCGGGCGCGCAGACTGTGCGCGACCACGGGTACGAGGTCGAAACCGTAGGACGGGACAGGCAACGGCGGCCCGTGCAGGACGTGATCCCGAACCCACTGCGCCATAGGCTCGCCCAGGGGAGGGCAGTCGTCACTGCCCTCCAGGTAGATGCGTCTACGGGTACTGCGCCGGGGTTTGTTCGGCTTCTTGTCCCTGCCCCGGATCGTGCGCCACCACGCCTTGACGGCTTTGACCCGGTCAGGGCGCGTGTAGACGGCTTGGCACAGCAATCTGGTCACCTCCGACGAGGTCGGATCCACCTCGCCGACGGTGCCGTCGTCGGAGGCGACAGGCCCGGCCTGAACCGGAGAGCCGACTCCGCAACCACTCCTTCCTGCAGCACGTTCTCGACACTAGCCCCCGACCGACCCCCATACCCACCCCGTTCACCGACACGGCGGCGTCCTCACGGCGAACTCGCAGTAACTACCATATCCCAAACGCGACAATTCACTCAACCAGCCTTGAGGGCGCAAGTTTGGCCCAGATCAAGCCCCCATCTGCCTGAACCGTATTCGGGACTCAAGAGGGGAGTTCAGGACGCGAGGCGTTGCAGGCGGCTGGTTGCCCCGCTCGTCCCGTAGCGCCTGCACGGCCGCTTCCCGTACTGACTCCGGTCCGTCCGTGTCCGGGAAACCCTGGCGCAGCTGCTGGAGTCCTTTGACGTGGAGCCGCAACTTGTCGCGGCCCAGTTCAAGGCTCGGTGCCGGCAGTACTGGAACATGACGTCCGAAGCGAAGCTGATCCTGGTCGTGGACAACGCGCGGTATGCCTCGGAGGTCGTCCCGCTTCTTCCCGCGTCCGGGGAGTGCCTGGTGATTGTCACCAGTCACGGTCCTCTTCACGAGGTGGAGGACGGTGCCGCCGTCGGCCTGACGCTGCCGCCACTTCAGGAGCGGGAGGCCACGGAACTGCTGGGGCTCATTGTCCAGGACTCCCGGCCGGCCGCCGATCCGGAGGCGGTGCGGATGCTGGTGCGGTTGTGCGAGGGCTTGCCGGCGGCCCTGCATGTCGCCGGGCGGTGGGTGCGCGGGCACCGGCTGCGCCCGCTCTCCCGGCTGATCCCGCAGCTGCGGGGTGAGCTGGAGGAGAAGGGTGTGCCTGAGGTGGAGCGGGTCTGGGACACCGTGTACGGCAGTCTGTCCCGCCCGGGGAGGTTGCTCTACCGTTTGCTGCCGCACCATCCCGGAGCGGCCTTCACCGTGGAGTCCGCCACCGCGCTGCTGGGGCTGGGCCAGGAGGCATGCGAGGAAGCCCTTGAGGAACTGCACGGCGCCGGGTTGCTCGACCTG